>CP107926.1:1333750-2000625 GCA_036015235.1 Streptomyces sp. NBC_00433
AAGGACCGGAGCGGCCTGGCCCTGCCCGGCAACTACGGCAGCCTCATCGACCAGGTCGCGGCCCTCGGGAACCCCAGGACCGTCCTGGACATCCAGTCCGACGGGCCGGTGGCCATCGAGGCCTACCGCGCCGAGGTCGCCGCCATCGTCTTCGCGGGCTACAACGGCGAGAGCCAGGGCGACGCCCTGGCCGACGTCCTGTTCGGCAGGCAGAATCCCGGCGGGCACCTCAACTTCACCTGGTACAGGGACGACTCCCAACTGCCGGACATCTCCGACTACGACCTCTCCCCGAGCGGCACCGGCGGTCTGGGCCGCACCTACCAGTACTTCACCGGAACCCCGACCTATCCGTTCGGCTACGGCCTGAGCTACAGCGCCTTCGCCTACTCCCACATCCGGGCCGACCGCCACTCGGTCGGCGCCGACGGTACGGTCGGGATCAGTTTCGACGTCACCAACACCGGCTCCGTGCCCGGGACCACGGTGGCGCAGCTCTACGCGGCCGGCGACTTCACTGTCAAGGGCAGGGAACTGCCGGACAAGCGCCTGGCCGGCTTCCAGAAGACCAGGGTCCTGCGGCCCGGCGCCACGCAGCACATCACCCTGCGCGTCCGCATTCCCGACCTCGCCTTCCACGACGGCCGGTCGGCCAAGCAGGTCGTCTACGACGGCCGCTACCGCTTCGAGGTCGGACCCGACTCGGCGACCCCCGCCGGGTCGGCCCAGGTGACCGTCCACGGCAGCCTCACCCCGCACGTCCAGTACGTGACGGTGCAGCCCGAGTCCGTGGTCTACGACGCCGGCGACACCATCGACCTCACCGGCCGCAACCGGTGGATCAAGGACGACACCGACCCCGCCGCCCAGCCCGGCCGCGACATGAGCGTCACGGCCGACCACGTCGTGCAGGCGGTCAACGACGACGGATCGTTCCTGGACCTGTCCGAGAACGCGGTCCGGTACACCAGCAGCGACCCTTCCGTCGCCACCGTGAGCCGCCGAGGCGTGGTCACCACGGTCGGCAACGGTGTGGCGACCATCAGCGCGACCGTACGCGGGGTGACCGGCTCCGCGGTGATCCGCGTCCACCACACCCTGGCCGTCTCCTCGGCGCGCATCGTCACCCCGGGAACCCCCGTCACCGCGACCACCACCTACACCAACACCGGCCCCACCGCGCTGCCCAACGCCTCGGTCACCCTGGCCGCACCCGACGGCTGGACCGCCGCACCCACGTCCCCGGCCACCTTCGCCAAGGTCCCGGCCGGTGCGTCGGTCACCACCACCTGGACCGTCACTCCCCCGGCGGACACCGAGCCGGGCAGCTACGCCCTGGCCGCCTCCGCCACCTACCAGGGGGCCAAGGCCAGCGACGACGCCGCCGGGCAGTTGCTGGTCCCCTATTCCTCGGTCGACGACGTCATCACCAACGTCGGCATCAGTGACGACGCCGACCCCGGCGGCGGCAACATCGACGGCGGCGGGCAGAGCCTGTCACAGCAAGCCCTCGCCGCCCAGGGGATCACCTCCGGCGGCACTGTCAGCCACGACGGCCTGACCTTCGTCTGGCCCGCCACCGGCACGGGCAGGCCCGACAACATCGTGGCCGGCGGGCAGACCGTCCCGTTCACCGGAGGGGGCAGCACGATCGGCTTCCTCGGCACCGCCGACTACGGCAACGCCTCGGGCACCGGAATGATCACGTACACCGACGGGACCACCCAGAACTTCACCCTGTCCTTCCCCGACTGGTGGGCCAACAGCCCCTCCACAGGCAACGACGTCCTCGCCACGACCGACTACTTCAACAACGGCGGCGGCAAGGTCCAGCAGAAGGTGAGCGTATACAGCGCCACCGCTCCGCTGCAGGCAGGCAAGACCATCGCCTACCTGACCCTGCCGAACATCGGCCCGAACGCCGCCGCCAACCAGGTGGCGCTGCACATCTTCGCCATCGCCGTCGGCTGACGACCGCCGTACCGCGGCGGCAGTTCGCGGCATACGAGTGCGGCCCGGGTTCCCACCCGGGCCGCACTGCTTCCCAGTCCGACCACCCCGTCGGCGGTCGAGGGGGAGAGCCGGGATTCACGTCCGGCTTCGTGCCGTCATGGTGCGCTGGATCAGGATGAAGGCGAAGAGCAGCACCCCGGTGGCGATCTTCGTCCACCAGGAGCTGAGGGTGCCCTCGAACTGGATGAGCGTCTTGATCAGGCCCAGCACCAGCACGCCGAACAGCGTCCCGACGACGTAGCCCGATCCGCCGGTGAGAAGCGTGCCGCCGACCACGACCGCGGCGATCGCGTCGAGTTCCAGGCCTACCGCGTGCAGAGGGTCACCCGACTGGATGTACAGGGTGAACAGCAGCCCCGACAGTGCGGAGCAGAAGCCGCTGACGGTGTAGACGGCGATCTTCGTACCTGCCACCGGCAGGCCCATCAGCAGCGCCGACTGCTCGTTCCCGCCGATGGCGTACACGCGCCTGCCGAACCGCGTGTAGTGCAGCACGTAGAAGGCGAGGGCCAGAACCGCCAGCGAGATGACGGCGGCAATCGAGAGGAACGATCCGCCGGGCAGCGGAACATGCGTCTGGGCGAGCCTGTCCACCGTGGGGTCGGTGATGGATATCGACTCCTTGCTGATGACCAGGCACAGCCCGCGGAAGAAGAACAGCCCCGCCAGAGTCACGATGAAGGGCTGGATCTCGAAATGGTGGATCACATAGCCCATCAGGTAGCCGCCGAAGGCACCGACCCCCAGCGCGATGGGCGCCACGAGGAGGAGAGGCAGGCCCTGCTTCTCCACCAGCCAGGCGGTCAGCATCGTCGTGAACCCGATGACCGAGCCCACCGAGAGGTCGATTCCACCGGTGAGGATGACGAAGGTCGCACCGACGGCGGCCACGAGCAGGTAGCCGTTGTCGATGAAGAGGTTCATGAAGACCTGGGCGTCCAGGAATCCGTAGGACTGGTAGCGGACGGCGCCGAAGCCGAACATGACCACGAACAGCCCGGCCGTCACCAGGACGGGCAGCCGCCGGTCGTGCAGCAGCCGGAGTCTGTCCCCGCGCGCCCGGAAACCGTCGATCACGCTCACGGCGACACCTCCATCTGCGGCGCCGCGTCGGCGGCCGCGCCCTGGCTTTTCTGAACAGGGCCGCGACGCCTGGCGCGAGCGCCGAACACCTTGGCCCGGAAGGCGGAGGACTGCATCAGGCAGACGACGATGACGACGACCGCCTTGAACACCAGGTTGGTCTGGGTCGGCACACCGATGGTGTAGATCGTGGTGGTCAGGGTCTGGATGATGAGCGCTCCGATGATCGTGCCACCGAGGTGGAACCTGCCCCCGGTGAGGGAGGTCCCGCCGATCACGACGGCCAGGATCGCGTCGAGCTCGATCCACAGCCCCGCGGTGTTCCCGTCCGCCGCCGACACGTTGGAGCTGATCATCAGGCCGGCGATGCCGGCGCAGAGCCCGCAGAACACGTACGCCATGATCTTGATGCGTCGCGACCTGATGCCCACCAGGCGGCTGGCCTCCGCATTGCCGCCGACAGCCTCGACCAGCAGCCCCAGGGCGGTACGGCGGGTGAGCGCCACGCTCAGCACGACCACCAGGGCCACCACGAAGAGCGAGAACGGCAGTCCCAGCCAGTAGCCCCCGCCGATGAGCGAGTACGCGTCGCTGTTGACGGTGATGATCTGGCCGCTGGTGATCAGCTGGGCGATCCCGCGGCCCGCGACCATCAGGATCAGCGTGGCGATGATCGGCTGGATGCCGAGCCGGGCGACCAGCAGGCCGTTCCACGCGCCGCACACCAGTGATACGGCAAGTGCCAGCGCGAAGGCCAGCAGCACTCCGGCCACGCTGTCCTGGTCCGCCTGCTTGCTGACGACGAGGCAGGCCAGCGCACCGGAGATCGCCACCACCGCCCCGACCGAGAGGTCGATGCCTCCGGTGGCGATCACCAGGGTCATACCGATCGCCACCAGGATGAGCGGCGACCCGAACAGCACGATGGAGACCAGGCTGCCGTACAGGTGACCGTTCTTCAGATGGATCTCGAAGAACCCCGGGGTGAAGGGGACGTTGATCACGAGCAGCGCGACCAGGGCAGCCACCGGCCAGAACAGCCGGTGCTGTGTCGCCGCGCGCCACAGGGATGTGAGGCTCACTGATGCTCTCCGCTCGCAATGATCTCCAGGACCCGCCCGGCAGTGATGTCGGGCCCGTTGGCCATCCGCGCCACGAGCCGGCGGTCGCGGAGCACGCCCACGGTGTGGCTGAGCCGGAGCACCTCCTCCAGCTCGGCCGATATGTAGACCACGGCCATACCCTCCTCGGACAGCGACACGACAAGCTTCTGGATCTCCGCCTTGGCCCCCACGTCGATGCCCCGGGTGGGCTCGTCGAGGATGAGCAGCTTCGGCTGGGTGAGCAGCCATCGGGCGAGGAGGACCTTCTGCTGGTTGCCGCCGCTGAGCGAACCGGTCTTCGCCTCCGGGTCGGCCGGACGGATGTCCAGTGCCGCGATGTACTTGGCGACCAGCTCGTCCCGCTGCGACGCGGGTACGGGGCGGATCCAGCCGCGTGCGGCCTGAAGGGCGAGGATGATGTTCTCCCGCACCGTCAGGTCCGGAACCAGGCCCTCGGTCCTGCGGTTCTCCGAGAGGAACGCGACTCCCCTGCCGATCGCGTCGTTCGGCTCCCGCAGCGCGGCCTGTTCCCCGCCGATGTACACCTTGCCGCCGTCGGAGGTGTCGGCGCCGAACAGCAGGCGGGCCAGTTCCGTACGGCCCGAGCCGAGGAGCCCGCAGAGCCCGAGGACCTCCCCGGCGCGGACCTCCAGGTCGAACGGGGAGACGCTGCCGAGCCGGGAGAGGCCCTCCGCCCTGAGGAACGGCTCGCTGGTGTCCGGCTCCCCGTGGTGCTCGCTGAGTTCCTCCAGCTCGTCCAGGTCCTTGCCGATCATCAGCTTGACCAGGTTCACCTGGTCGAGGTCGGCGACCATGTGCTCGCCGACCAGGGCCCCGTTGCGCAGCACGGTCATCCGGTCGCAGACCTCGTAGATCTGGTCCAGGAAGTGGGAGACGAACAGGATCGCCACCCCGTCCTCCCTCAGCCGCCGCATCAGGACGAACAGCTCCTCGACCTCGTCGCGGTCGAGGCTGGAGGTCGGCTCGTCCAGGATCAGCACCCGTGTGCCGACCGCGGCGCCGCCCGCGTCCGCGTCCGCGGGGTCCCCGGAGCCGACGGCGCGGATGATGGCCACCAGCTGCTGTACGGCCAGCGGGTACGAACCGAGCGGCGCGGAGACATCGACATCGAGGCCGAACCGGGCCACCAGCTGCGAGGCCTGCCTGCGCAGTTCCTTCCACCGGATCCGGCCCGCCCCGACCGGTTCGCGGCCGATCAGGATGTTCTCGGCCACCGAGAGGTTCGGGCAGAGGTTGACCTCCTGGTAGACCGTGCTGATACCGGCCTGCCGGGCTTGCAGCGGACTGGTGATGCGGACCGGCCGCCCCTCCAGGACGACCGTTCCGCCGTCGAGCGCGTGGACTCCCGTCAGGACCTTGATGAGAGTGGACTTCCCGGCCCCGTTCTCGCCGAGAAGGGCGTGGATCTCGCCAGGGAACAGTCGGAAGTCGACGTCCGACAGAGCCCGTGTGCCGGAGAACTCTTTGACGATGCCCGTCATTTCCAGGACGGGCCGAGGCTCTGCCATGGCAGCGCTCCTAGGTGGAATGGTCGCGACGTGGACGGGGGTCCCCCACACCCCGGGGGCCCTCGTGGACGGGTGTCAGTACTTGCGGCTGGGCAGCGCCGCCGCGGCCTGATCCGCCGTGTAGTCGCTCTCCTTGGTCTTGATCCAGCGAGGAAGCGTCGATCCCTTGCCCGCGTGCACCGTCTTGGTCGCGTCCATCAGCTGCGGGCCGAGCAGGGGGTTGCACTCGACGATCGCGTTGATCTGTCCCTTGGACATCGCCACGAACCCGTCGTGCACGCCGTCGACGGACACGATCTTGATGTCCGTTCCGGGGGTCTTGCCGGCCGCCTGGATGGACTGGATGGCGCCGATGGCCATGTCGTCGTTGTGGGAGAACAGCACATCGATGTCCGAGTGCGCCTGCAGGAAGGCCGCCATCACCTGCTTGCCGCCGGCCCTGGTGAAGTCGCCGGTCTGGCTGGCGATGATCGTCCATTCCGGGTGGCTCGCGTGCATGATCTTGGCGAAGCCCTTGGCCCGCTCGATCGCGGGGGCCGCGCCCGTGGTGCCTTCCAGCTGCGCGATCTTGACCGGCCCCTTGTGGCCGGCGAGGACCTTCTCCAGCATGTGTGCCGCGCGCTCGCCCTCGATCTCGAAGTCCGAGCCCACCAGGGTGACGTAGAGCGAGGGGTCGGAGGTCTCGACCGAGCGGTCGGTGAGGATCACCGGGATGCCGGCGGCCTTCGCCTCCTTCAGCACGGTGTCCCAGCCGGTGACGACGACCGGGGAGAACGAGATGACGTCCACCTTCTGGGCGATGTAGCTGCGGATCGCCGAGATCTGGTTCTCCTGCTTCTGCTGGGCGTCGGAGAACTTGAGGTTGATGCCGGCGGCCTTCGCCGCCTCCTTGACCGACTGGGTGTTGGCCGCGCGCCAGCCGCTCTCCGACCCCACCTGGGAGAAGCCCAGGGTGATCTGCTTGCTCCCGGTGCTGTCCGAGCCGGCGGACTTGGCGGGGTTCTTCTTCGCGCACGCCGCGAGGACGCCGGCGGCCGATACGGCCGCGCCCGCGGTGAGGAAGCTGCGTCTGTCGATCATGTCTTCTCCTTCGAGGAATTCGGCAGGTGGGTCGGTGCAGGTTGCTGACACCCCTTGCGGTCCGCGCAGCGGCACTGCCGGAGCGCGGGCAGGGGGTGGTCAGCGGGTAGTGGGGGATCGGGTGAGGAGGCCGACGTTCCAAGGGAGGGTGTCGTGGTCATCGCCGGCGTGCGGGGGTTCCCGGCCGGCGTCCGGGGAAGTCCGGGCGCCGGCAGGGGCGGTGGGCCGGCGCGGGCCGCCGCGTCGAGGTCGTCTCGGGTTCTCATGGTCCGACTGCACCGCTCCGGTCGGGATCTGACGGGCCGAACAGAAGGACGGGCTTCGCGGACACCGAGGTCCAGGGTCACGACATCACGCCCAGGGATGTGCGCCCCCACCTGGAAGGGCTGCGACGTGAGCGCTAACATAGCCCGTTGCGATGGCGGTGCCAACCCCTCGTCATCCACGCCCGCAAGCCCCCCGCGGCCATCCACCCGGGCGGAGCGACCGAGCCGGTGGTGAGCGCTAACACCATGGTTTCCCTCTCGCACTTCGAACCAATGCAGCCACTGCCGTGGCGTCCCACATCGCCCTGCGGCACGAGCGAGCCGACCCCTCGGACGCCGTACGATCTTTTCGCGGCACCCTAGGACGCCCGCTGACGCCCGTCAAGAGATCGCACAGCCCACCCACAGTCGCGAGCGCATCCGGTCACGCCGCGCCTGGACAGGCGGTCTTCTGGGCCGGGCAGCCGATGCCTGCGACGCGGTCGGCGCAGTCGCAGCGGCGGAGGTACTCCTGGCGCAGTTGACGGACCGGAACGAGTAACCTCGCCCGTTCCGGGGCGACTTGGGGCGGAAGATGGTGTCCTGCGCGAACCGCGGGCTGTCCGGGGTCCGGGAATTTCACTTCCGCCGCGAATGTTTCGGATTCCCGGTCCCGACCCATCCACATCGTCGGACACGCCCGCCCGGACGACGCAGAACCGTCGCTGCGACGTGACCCGACAAGCCGTGGAACCCTTGTGCCGGGCGACCTGCAGACAGGGCGTCAGCCGCCGTTCCCGACGAGAGCCGCCGTCGTCGGCGCGAGAGGGCGCCGAAATTTTCGCACCGCGGGCGTTGACCCCTCGTGCCCAGCGGGTCCACACTTGCCACCGTTTCGCCTGCTCGCCACATCGTGACACACAGCACCTCACGCCGTGGCGGCCAGAACCTCGTTGTTGGTCCCCCCACCGCATCCAGGCCGGCGCGCCCTGTTCGGCGCTCCCGGCCGGAGCACCAAGAAATGAGGTCGTTATGGCGCCAGTGAACTGTCGCGCCCCCGATCCGCCGCGCCGCACAGGGCGCAGCCCACGTCTGCCGGCCGCGAGGGCGGCCTCCCCCTGCGGACTGGTATCCGCGGATTTATGTGAGCGCTAACAGATCGTGAAACCGTCTCCGGCCCCGTAGCCGTACCGGAGGCGGTTGCTCCGTCTGTCCCCTGCGACGGCCGACGTGCCGACCCACCCGAGGGTGTGACCGGGTGTCACCTCCCTCCGTATCGGCTTCGGTGTGCCCGCGGGCCGTTAGCGAACGCACCAACACCGACAACCCGGGCGCTCCGTGACGGGGTCGTCCGGAACCGATCACCCAGGGATCAGGAGGTCCCCCATGCACAGAGAAAAATTCCGCCACAGGCGTCTGCTCGTGGCGCTCGCCTCGATGCTCGCAACCGTGGGCGTGGTGGCGGCGATGCTCGTCGCCAACCCGGCCCAGGCGGCGACCAGCGGCGCCTTGCGCGGCGCTGGTTCCGGCCGCTGCCTGGACGTGCCGAACGCCAGCCAGACCGACGGCACGTATCTGCAGATCTACGACTGCTCGGGCGGGACGAACCAGCAGTGGACGCTGACGTCCGGCAACCAGCTGACCGTCTACGGCAACAAGTGCCTGGACGTCCCGGGCCACGCCACCGCGGCCGGCACCCGGGTGCAGATCTGGAGCTGCAGCGGCGGTGCGAACCAGCAGTGGCGGGTGAACTCCAACGGCACGATCGTCGGCGTGGAGTCAGGGCTGTGCCTGGACGTCACCGGCGCCGCCACGGCCAACACCACGGCAGTGGAGATATGGACGTGCAACGGCGCCAGTAACCAGAGCTGGTCCGGCCTGTCCGGGACGACGCCGCCGACATCGACCCCGCCGACGTCGGGTGGTACGTGCTCTCTTCCGTCGTCGTACCGGTGGTCGTCGACGGGTGCGCTGGCCCAGCCGGCGAACGGGTGGGTCTCGCTGAAGGACTTCACCAACGTGGTCTACAACGGCAAGCACCTGGTCTACGCCTCGAACGTCAACGGGTCGTCCTACGGCTCGATGGCGTTCACGCCCTTCACCAACTGGTCGGACATGGCATCGGCCGGCCAGACCGGCATGAGCCAGGGCACCGTGGCACCCACCCTGTTCTACTTCGCGCCGAAGAACATCTGGGTCCTGGCCTACCAGTGGGGCGCCTGGCCCTTCATCTACCGCACCTCCAGCGACCCCACCAACCCCAACGGCTGGTCCTCCCCCCAGGCGCTGTTCACCGGCAGCATCTCCGGCTCCGGCACCGGCCCCATCGACCAGACCCTCATCGGCGACGGCCAGAACATGTACCTCTTCTTCGCCGGCGACAACGGCAAGATCTACCGCGCCAGCATGCCCATCGGGAACTTCCCCGGCAGCTTCGGCTCCAACTACACCACCGTCATGAGCGACTCCACCAACAACCTCTTCGAGGCCGTACAGGTCTACAAGGTCCAGAACCAGAACCAGTACCTCATGATCGTCGAAGCGATAGGGGCGAACGGGCGCTACTTCCGCTCCTACACCGCCTCCAGCCTCAGCGGCTCGTGGACCCCGCAGGCCACCAGCGAGAGCAACCCCTTCGCAGGCAAGGCCAACAGCGGCGCCACCTGGACCAACGACATCAGCCACGGCGACCTCGTCCGCAACAACCCCGACCAGACCATGACGATCGACCCCTGCAACCTCCAGTTCCTCTACCAGGGCAAGAACCCCAACGCGGGCGGCAGCTACGACCAGCTGCCGTGGCGGCCGGGTGTCCTCACCCTCCAGCACTGACCACCACATGAGGAACCCCGGCCGTCTCCGGCCGGGGTTCCCCCGTGAGCGGATGCTCCGTCGGTCAGCCGGCAGCGGTGATCCGCCCCTGCTGGTCGGTGCCGTTGGTGTCGCTGTACTGCCCCAGTGAGGACTCGGCTCCACTACGGGCGGCGCGGTGGTACGGCGGCGCGGGGAAGTCCGGTCACCGTGCGTCGAAACGCTCTCGGGCCGCGGCGATCTCGTCCACATGCGTGCGGGTCCAGGTGCACAGGGCGTTCACCGTGGTCCGCAGGACCAGTCCGGCCTCCGTGAGGTTGTAGTCGACCCGGGGCGGCACGACCGGATACACCACACGGTGGACCAGACCGTCGCGCTCGAGGCTGCGGAGGGTCTGGGTCAGCATCTTGTGGCTGATGCCCTCGACGACGGCGCGGATCTCCGAGAAGCGCAGGGTGCGCTCCCCGAGCCCGTTGATGATCAGCAACGCCCACTTGTTGGCGATGTTGGAGAAGATCTCCCGGGCCATGGTGTCCGCGCGGGACTCGTCGTTTCTCCCCGCCGCTCCACTGGGCTGCTCGGTCACCTTGAGGTTCCTCCGTAACGGAAAAGTGCGTTCTTGCTGGTCAAGCCACACTTTCCTACCATTGCCGGTGAGCTCGAAGAGAGCAACCGGGAAGGGCGGCACGCTCACTTCTCCCGGTGCCCCTCGTCGCCGCCGCGTTTCCGGCGGCGGTGCCGGAGCAACCTCGATCTTCCGGAAGCCCGCAGGGGCCGCGTATCCGATACTGCGGAGATCCGCTCCGGGACAACCCTTCCGCCTCGGGAGTCACACGTGCACGATCCATTCGCTCCGCGGTCCGAAGACTCGCCCGGCTTCCGGCTGGGCCTTTCGGCGGACGAGGTCCTCACCACCACCCGCGCGGTGCGCAAGCGGCTTGACCTGGAGCGTCCGGTACCCCGCGACGTCATCGAGGACTGCGTCCGCGTCGCAAGCCAGGCGCCCAGCGGTCGCAACAGGCAGCGATGGGACTTCGTCTTCGTCGAGGACGCAGGCGCCCGAGCCGCCGTCGCGGAATTGTGGCGCCGCGGCCTGGCGGCTCCCGCGACCCCGGGAGTCACCGGACCCGAGCCCACCCGCATGAACTTCGCCTCGGCCGAATGGGGCCGGATCTCGGACAGCCTCGGGTATCTCGTGCAGCACATGCACGAGGTACCGCTGATCCTCATCCCCTGCCTGCGGGTCGGCGACCGGGCGGAACTCGATTCGGTACGCGGCCAGGCGGGGGCGTGGGGTTCGGTGATCCCCGCTTTCTGGAGCTTCATGCTCGCGGCGCGCGAGCGGGGAATCGGGACCGCCTGGACGACGAGCCATCTCAGCTACGAACGCGAGATGGCAGATCTGCTCGGAATTCCCTACGACACGGTGGTCCAGGTCGCCCTCACCCCTGTCGCCTTCACCGTGGGCACCGATTTCAAGGAGGGCCCCCGCGCGGACGCCGCCTCCTTCGCCCACTGGAACGAGTGGTGACCTCACGGTTCCTTTCGTTCGACAAAGTGCGTTCTTCCGATCCGGGACCGCGACCGGCCGGCGCCGGTAAGCCCGCCGTTCCCCCGGCGCCGAGGTCGCATACTCGGCGTGTCCCTGGATCACCTGATCTTGTTGTTCCATCCGATCCGCAGATCGCGGACATTCCAAGGAGGCAGACATGTCCGGATCGCTCGACGGCCGCGTAGCAGTCATCACCGGTGGTTCCACCGGTATCGGGCTGGCCACAGCCGCCCGATTCGTCGCGGAAGGCGCGTCCGTCGTGATCGTGGGCCGCCGTCAGGCCGAGCTCGACAAGGCCGTCGCGCAATTGGGCAGCAACGCCCCGCGGGATTCTGGGCCGGAACCGGACCTCGTACCGTACGCCCGACCCGCACCCCTCGGGCGCGCAGCCGCCCAAGCTGCCCGCGGAGCTGGTGCCCAAGCACGTCGCGGTGATCATGGACGGCAACGGCCGCTGGGCCAAGGAGCGCGGGCTGCCGAGGACCGAGGGCCACAAGGTGGGTGAGGGCGTCGTCCTCGACGTGCTCAAGGGCTGCCTGGAGATCGGCGTCAAGAACCTGTCGCTCTACGCCTTCTCCACCGAGAACTGGCGGCGCTCGCCCGACGAGGTGCGCTTCCTGATGAACTTCAACCGGGACGTCATCGGCCGGCGCCGGGACGAGATGGACGAGCTGGGCATCCGCATCCGCTGGGTCGGGCGGATGCCGAAGATGTGGAAGTCGGTGGTCCAGGAGCTCCAGGTCGCCCAGGAGCAGACCGTCGACAACGACGCGATGACGTTGTACTTCTGCCTGAACTACGGCGGGCGGGCGGAGATCGCGGACGCCGCGAAGGCGCTGGCGCGGGATGTCGCCGAGGGGCGGCTGGACCCGTCGAAGGTCAACGAGAAGACCTTCGCGAAGTACCTGTACTACCCGGACATGCCGGACGTCGACCTCTTCCTGCGGCCCAGCGGCGAGCAGCGCACCTCCAACTACCTGCCCTGGCAGAGCAGCTACGCCGAACTGGTCTTCCAGGACGTCCTGTGGCCCGACTTCGACCGCCGCGACCTGTGGCGTGCCTGCATGGAGTACGCCTCCCGCGACCGCCGCTTCGGCGGCGCCATTCCCAACGAGGAACAAGTGCTGCGCGGCAGGCTCTGACGCCGACACTTCCGGCCCTGGATCTACGGACAGGCCGCCCCGAACCGCCGGCCACCGGGAGGCAGCAGCCGCACCCTGGCGCAGCGCTCGGAGGCCTAAGCGTTCTCACGGGCGCGGAAGGCCGCGACGTTCGCCCGGTTGCCGCAGAGTTCGTAGGAGTGCCACCGCTGCGTACGGCTGCGGGTCGCGTCGTAGAAGACCGCCCGGCAGCCGTCGTTCGCGCAGACCCGGATGCGCTTCCAGGTGCCGTCCCTGAGGACGTCCGCGACGGCGGCCACGATCCCGCCGAGCAGCGGGTCGCCGGTCACCTGGGACAGCGCCGGCGTCCCGTCGGCGAAGTCCAGCCGGAAGGCGATGCCCGAGACGTGCGCCGACAGCGCGTCCCACCTCTGCCGCGCCTCGTCGGCGCCCGCCGCGTCCACGGCGGCCATCAGGTCGGCGCGCAGCGCCCGGACCTGGTCGAGCCGCTCGGCGGTCAGGTCCCCCGCCTCCGCGAAGCCGTAGCTCCCCAGGATCTCGGCGGCCCGCTCGTGGTCGTCCAGCCTGTCCGGCAGCGGCGGTTCGGCGTGCGGGCGTGAGTTGAGCAGGGTCACCAGCGCCTCCGCCGCGGCGGGCGCCCGGGACCGCGCGGCGCTTCCGTTGTCGGTTCCAGCCATGTGTCCACTCCGCTCTCGCTCCGGTGCTGTCGTATCCATCCTACGCCCGTAAGGCTCATACGGCCAACGAACATTACAGGCTTGCGGGCACCGACCCCGGGTCGTCGACATGGTCAATCGACGAACGACCTTTACATGGAGCCGGACCTATGATTAGCTCGTAAGCGTCAAAGAGAGTTTGACGCTTACGAAGCCCGAAGCTCAGAGGAGCACAGACATGTCCAGGATTCTCATCGTCGTGACCGGCTCGGACCATTGGACGCTGGCGGACGGCACCGAGCACCCGACCGGCTACTGGGCCGAGGAAGTCACCGCCCCCTACGCGGTCTTCCGCGCCGCCGGCCACCAGACCGTCTTCGCCACCCCCGGCGGCGTCGTACCGACGGTGGACGCGGGCAGCCTGTCGCCCGACGTGAACGGCGGCCAGGAGAATGCCGACCGGATCGCCGCCGAACTGGCCGCCATCACCGAACTGCGCAGCCCCCTCCGACTGGAGGACATCGACCCCTCGGACCCGAGCGCCTTCGACGCGGTCTTCTACGCCGGCGGCCACGGACCCATGGAGGACCTGTCCGTCCACGCCGCTTCCGGCCGGCTGCTGAACAGCGTGCTCGCTTCGGGCAAGCCGGTGTCCATCGTGTGCCACGGTCCCGCCGCGCTGCTCGCCACCGTCGGGGAGGACGGCACCTCCCCGTTCGCCGGATACCGGGCGACCGGATTCACCAACGCCGAGGAGACCGCGGTCGGCTTCGCCGACCGGGCCAAGTGGCTCCTCCAGGACCGGCTGGTGAAGCTCGGCGTCGACTTCCAGGAGAGCGAGGTCTTCGCTCCCTACGTCGTCACCGACCGCAACCTGATCACCGGCCAGAACCCGGCATCGTCGGCTCAGGTCGCCGAAGCGGTGGTCCGCACGCTGGCAGCCTGACCCCGCCCCGGCCGGGCGGTCCGGCAGGAGCCCGACGGCCCGTCCGAACCTCTGGTTCGGACGGGCCGTCGGGATTTCAGAACTCCGGACTCAGCACCGTCGCGTCAGCACAGGCAGGGTTCCGTGTCCTGCCCCAGGCCGAGCACGTCGTCGTCCCTCAGCGCACCGGAGTAGGCCTGCACCTCGTCCACATCACCGTGGAGGTACTCGCCCCAGCCGTCACCGACTCCGGCCCGGCCGATCTGGAGCGCACCGGTGCTGTGCCAGCCGTCAGACAGGCTTGCCGTGGCGCCCGCGTTGGTGAAGCCGTCGAGGTAGAGCTTGATCGTGTCGGTCCCGTCGTCATAGACCACGGCGAGACGATGCCCCTGCCCCTGACCGCCGTCCGCACCCTCGATCTGGGACACCACCTTCTCGGGGGCTCCGGCCTCGTCCCTCTCCGGCATCACCAGTTGCCAGGTGTACGTGGACGGCTCATAGCGCACCTTGAACGCGTCGGTGTGCTCGCCGGCCTGCGAGAGCACGGTCATCGGGTGGGCCGGCTCGGAGTCCGCAAGGCGTACGACGACACCGAGGGTGAAGCTGTCCCCTGTGTCCACGACGGGCCCATCGCCGGCGGCATACCCCGTCTCGCCGTCCAAGCGCAGATTTCCGTCGCCGACGAGTGGCGGTGGCACGTAGGTGCAGTCGGGGTCGAAGTCCGGGATGCAGGAGTTGTCGGATCCCCGGAAGATCGACGCTCCCGTGCCGAGCCGCAGCGGCGCACCGCCCGACTGCTCGGGGCTCGCGCCTCCCGTCGCGTCGTCCAAGGACCAATGGCCGAGGAGCTTCGGCTTGCGCAGCGCCAGTTCGGCGACCTCGCCGGGCACGACGACCCGGTCGTGCACCTGTACGTCACCGATGTCACCGTGCCACCGGTCGCGATAGCCGGCAGCCCCGCGGGCACGTCCGATCTGGAACGCGCCGGCCGCCTCCGCGGGTGCCGCCTCCACCGCGATGCCCACCTCATGTCCGTTGACGTACAAGTGCGCGCGACCCGTCTCCGCGTCGTACAACCCCAGCAGATGGGCCCACTCGCCGGTCTCGGGCGCGCCACCGGACACCCGCGCGCCGCCGATCGCGAACGACCAGGCGGGGCCGGTCCCCTGGCTGCGCAGCCCGAGGTTGAACCCGGGCTTCCCGTCGCCGTCCTGGCTGGCGACAGTCATGCTCCGGCCGGTTTCGGCGGGCCGCGCCCAGGCGCTGACGGCGAAGGACTTGCGGATGTCGGTGGCCGGGGCGCCCGTGGTGAGGAAGCCGTGCCCGCCACCGTCAAGGCTGACCGTGGCGGCGGCTGCGGTGCCCGCGGGCGCCGGGCCGCCGAAAGTCACCCCGGTGCCGGCACGGGCAGCGGTTCCCGCCGTGGCGGCGGCCGAGCGGGAGCCCGCCGGGTCGTCCAGCTTCCAGCGGGCGACGGGGGCACGGCCGGACTGCACGTTGAAGTCGTACTTCGACTGCCCGCTGCTGCGGCCCGCCCGGTCGAGCGCGCGGACCGTCAGCGACTCGGGCCCCGCAGTGAGCGGCAGGTAGGGAATGGTGACTGCCGCGCCCGGCCGCTCGGCGGAGACGGTCCCGTAAGGGCCGCCCAGGAAGTTGTAGATGTACGACACCACATCGTCGGAGGGCGAGTCCATGGTGAAGTGCCCGTAGACCCCCACCCCGTCCACCCAGAACACCTGGTCAGGGGTGGGGTATTCGGGAGAGCTGATCACCGCGTCCGCGGGGTTCACGTCGTCGTACACGAACGAGCAGACCGAGCCGTCGCCCTCGTCGCTCCACGCGGAGGTCGCCTGGCCGTCGTCCGCGCGGACGTGCCAGGAGACGACCGTGTTCGCCGGGACGTCGCCCGGCATCGTCCAGTTCTGAGGCGTCCCCGACGGCAACATGACGGTGGTGTAAGTACGGCGCTGCTCCACGCCTGCCGCGTCCGTCCACCAGGCTTCGAAATCGCCTCGGACCCGGTTGGTCTCGGTGGGCTGGTTGTCCTCCTCCGGGTCGTACAGCTTGGCACTGAGCCTGGGCGGCGACGGCACGTACGGCGTGTCGTCCCCGGTCGCGCAGGCCCTGCCCTGCGACTGCAGATCCTGGACCAGCGGCTGCTTCGGCGGCAGGTTGTCCACCCCGTACGCCGTACCGGCAGCCAAGGTCAGCAGCACCGTCGCGCAGCCCCCCAGCACCGTCCCCCTGCGTCTGCCCACTCTTCCCCGTCCGATCATGTGCCCCTCCCCTGTGCGTGCTTGCGGCTCGTGCACCACACGAGCCGCTCGAAGCTAACAGGGAGCGGTGACAACGCCGGGCGACGGGCTTCTCGCGGGTGGAGGCCGAGGCCTTCTGCGCCGCCGCCGAGGCACCGCGGTAAAGAGGGGGCCGCGCCTGGGCCGCGACCATCGCTGCGGGACCTGACGCCGGACACCGCGGTCCGGCCCGGTCCTGGACGCGCCGGGGCGGAACCGGCCTCACCCGGGTCTTGCCGCACATGCCGTGGCTGGGGCAGGAGATTCCGGGTAGGCGACGGCATACGGCCGCGCCTTCGGAGATCGCGCAGGGACGCTCCGGCCGGTGCTGCGGGCTGTACACCGGCAGCACGCCTCCTCAAGGACAGTGAGAAGGGAGCGACGGCTGTGGGCGAAGACCCCAAGGTGACCGTGGTGGAGCAGCGCGGACGTCTCACGGTGGCGGCGATATCCGGAGAGCTGGACTTCACCAGCGCCGCCGAGGCGTACGTGCGTGTCACGTCGCTGCTCCGCGACCACCCCGATCTCATCCTGGATCTCTCGGGCGTCACCTTCTGCGACTCCACCGGCTTCAACGCCCTGCTGCGCCTGAGGCGGCGGGTCATGGAATCCGATGGCCGGCTGGCACTGGCGGCCCCGCCTGCCCAGATCGGCCGCCTACTGACTCTCGTCGGGGCCGACATCGCCTTCGCCCTCTACAGCACCACAGCAGAGGCCGTGGCCGGCTACGAAGGCACTGGCATCCGCCGGTGACGCGGGACTGCGGCGAGATGCGGTAGCGCGGCAAGAGCGGTGCGCAAGGCGCCGTAGAAGATCGTTCGCATGGCCGCGTCGAACTCTTCGGCTCCGATCGCCTCGACCGGCGCCACAGAGTCGGGCGCCCATTCCGTGCTCCGTGACCTGGGTGGTCTCGCACTGGGTGGGCAGGCCCCGGTTGCACATCCAGCAGCTCCCGCGGGCGCGGCGGGCGGGACGCTGTCCTCCGACCGCACCGCACCCTTCGCCGAGGCGGCGCTCGTCACCGCACGCCGGGACATGTCGGTGGCCGCGACCCGGGTGCCGATGCGGGCGGCCAGCACTGCCAGCGCGCGGCTGCCCGGCTGCATCACCAGAAGAGGGCGACAAACTCATATAATCGATGTAAAACATGCCATTCGCATACGCCGACATGTGGCCTCCCTCATGCGGGGACACCGCGAGCCGGTCGCGGACGACTCCGGGTCGATGCCTGAGGAGGTGGCGGGGTGGCAGGAGCCGCGGGGCTGCTGGACATGGCGGGCAGGCTGCTCGAGCGCGGGCACGTGGTGGGTTTCGACGGGCTGCCGCGCCTCGTGGAGGAATGCGCCGCGCTGGCGGGTCTGATGGGTGCGCGGGTCTTCGTGGCGGACCTGCGGGACGAGGCGCTGTGCGAGGTGACCGGACTCGGTCCGGACGCCGGGGCGGGCGGGACGCGCTTCTCGATCGACGGGTCGCGGCCCGGCCGCACCTTCGCGGACACCCGGCCGCTGCTGGAGCCGGCGGGCGGGACGGACGGGTCGGACAGGTGGTGGGTGCCGATCCTGGACGGCACCGAGCGCCTGGGCGTGCTCCGGGTGGATCCCGCCCCCTCGGCGGGCACGGAAGCCGAGACCCGGGAGGCGGCCCAGATGCTGGCGTCGCTGGTCGGCCTGATGCTGGTCAGCAAGCGCCCGAGCAGCGACGCCTACGCCCGCCTCACCCGCAAGCAGCGGATGACCGTGGCAGCCGAGCTGGAATGGAACCTGATGCCGCCGCTGGCCTTCGCGAACAGCGACGTGGTGATCGCCGCGGCGGCGGAGCCCGCCTACGACATCGGCGGTGACGCGTTCGACTACGCGATCGCCGGACGGACAGCCCACCTGGCGGTCTTCGACGCGATGGGCCACGACAGCGCGGCGGGCCTGACGGCCAGTGTCGCGGTGGCCGCCTTCCGCAACCAGCGGCGGCAGGGCGCCGACCTGGTCACCGTCGGCGAGGAGATCGAGAAGGCGCTCGTGGACCAGTTCGGCGGCAGCACGTACGCCACGGCCGTACTGGCCGAACTCGACCAGGCCGACGGCGTGTTCCGCTGGGTGAACCGGGGTCACCCGCCGCCGATCGTCATCCGCCACGGCCGGTGGATGGCCGGCATGGAGTGCGAGCCCGCGCACCCGCTGGGCCTGAGCTTGGGGCTGGAGGCCACCGTGTGCCGGGAGCAGCTCACACCGGGCGACCGTATCGTCCTGTACACCGACGGCATCACCGAGGCCCGCGACCGCAGCGGCCTGCAGTTCGGCACGGCCCGCTTCATCGAGTTCCTCAACCGCCACCACGCGGAAGGCCTGCCCGTACCCGAGACACTGCGGCGGCTGATGCTGGCGATCATCGCCCACAACCAGGGCCGCCTGTCCGACGACGCCACCGTGCTGTGCCTGGAATGGCGAGGCCCCAGCCGCAACCCCCAACTGCGGCCCGACGGATCATGAACCCCTCGGTGCGCCCGGCTCCGCCGGTCCACCTGCCCGATCCATCCGACCTGCGCCTGGATCAGGCGATGCTGCCGCGAGAGGCGTTCTTCGGGCCCGTCGAGCAGATCCGCGCAGACCGTGCCGAAGGCCGGGTCGCCGCGGAGATGCTCACGCCCTGCCCCCCGGCATCCCCGCGGCATTGCCCGGCGAACGGCTCGACACGGCCGTGCCGCGATACCTGCGCTCCGGCGCCGAAGCCGGCATGGCCGTCCCGCCGGCCTTCCTGGGCAGCAGCGGTGAAAAGAAGCCCTGGCATGCGCTGGCTGGACCGCCGACCTCGACAACACCGGGTTCGTCACGCGGCACGGTAGGCCACGGCCCTCACGGCAATCAGAACCTTGTGCTGTCGGCTCACTGCCGGTGTGCGATCTGCTGCACCGAGGAACCGGCGCAGTTCGGCCCGGATGGTGGCCGAGTCGGCGCTTTTGATCACTGGCAGCGCTTCCGCGATGGTGCGGCAAGCCCCCTCCTGATCGCCCATCCCTGCCTGGGCGGTCGCGTACCGCACCGCAAAGCGGGCCCGCGAGTTGGCGTCAGCGGTCGCCACGGGAGCACGCCGAAGTTCGGCAGCGAAGATCCCGGCGGCGTGGCTGAATCTGCCGAGGTCGACCAGGCAGGACGCCTCGATCACGCGCGGGGTCCCATTCTCGATACGCGGCCCCCACCGCAGTCCTGACGGGCTTGCAGCCGCCTCGGCCCGGTGGGTTTGCATCCGGTCCAACGCGCGCCGGTACGAATCGTAGTCGCCGAGGACGGCGTGGCCTTGGGCCTCGCGCCGTGCGGCATGTACCAGGATTCGCGGGGTCGCGGCCGGATGGTCGGCCGCGCGGCGGGCATGGTCGACCACGGCGGATCGGTCTCCGCGGTGCTGGGCGATGGAGGCCCGGCGGACCAGCGCGTAGGCGGCCATCGAGTCGTCGTCACCCAGAGCTGCCCAGCGGACCGCGACGTCAGTCCAGCGCAGCGAATCAGCCGGCCTTTCCGCCTCCTGAGCCATCCAGCCCAGGTATTCCGCATACCGTGCGGCGATCAGCCAGACCTCCCGTCGGCGAGCGTGACCGACGCGTGGCGCCGCATCGGTCAGCAGACCGGCTATGGACCGCATGGGCGCGGCCGGCATGCTCGGGCCCAAGGTCCGCCCGAGAGCCCGGAACTCGTCGAACATCCGCGTGTAGCCGGAGACCAGGACATCGGCGTCGATGTGGGTGCTGCGGCCTTGCCGAGCCTTGTCGGCGAGGGCTTCGAGCGCACCGCCGGCGCTGAGCGCCGCATCGCAGGCCGCCGCAATCGCTGCCGTGGGATTGCGCCGGCCACTTTGCAGATTGCAGATGTGCCCCTCGGAGATGGCTGTGCGTTCGGCCAGCCCGCGCACCGACCAGCCCTTGAGCACACGGAGCCGGGCGAGTTCGACACCGAACTCCTGCGCCGGAGAAGGGGCGTGCGTGGCTTCCCGGCCCGATGCGAACGGAAGGTCCATACACGTCAGGGTAGGGAGCGGGGGGAGTTCGAAGGTGGCGATCGAGGATACTCGGTCGTCATTCAGTCTGGGGTGAATGGTGTGGTTCGGTCCGTGGGTGGGGGTGGGGGTGGGGCCTCTGCGGTGTGGTCGGGGCCGGGTGGTTCCGGGCCATGGTGTCCGGCCGCAATCACGTGGAGAGGTGCGCGGCCGGCACGATCCGCGCGGCGTTTCGTCCGGATACCGGGCAGACCAGCTCATCCGAACGAAACGCCCCACGTCATCCGAGTGCGCTGCCCCGGTCACGGCGCAGGCCCGTGCAGTCGTACGTCCTAGCGTGCGCGTCGCGCGTGTCCTTCGTACTCCTCCACGGCCGGCAGCCCGGCTTCCGGCAGCCCGTCAAAGGCGTCAGAGCTTCAGAGCGTCGGCGAACCGGTCGATCTGGTCGGCGTCCGAGCTCCAGCAGTACAGCATCACCTCGTCGGCGCCGATGTCCGTGTAGCCCTCGACGGCCTCGCGGATGGCCTGCGGGGTGGTGAGGAGTCCTTCGACCATGCTGTCGGCGTGGCCGGTGAAGTCGTAGTACTCCAGGAGGTTGCGGCGGGCCCGGTCAACGGTGGCGTCCGGGCCGAGGACGGCGTTCACCTGGGCGAGCAGGCGGGGCCGCCCGGAACGGCCATGGGTCTGCCAGGACGTTTCCACGCGACGGAAGAGGCCGGACATGATCCGCGGTGGCAGGCCGGCGCCGAGGAACCCGTCGCCGAACCTCCCCACGCGTTCGACTGCCGCCGGTACGAAGCCGCCGAACAGCACCTCCGGTCCGCCGGGTGTCGCGGGCGCGGGGCCGATGGGGCCGACGCCTTCGCCGTAGGGCTTGCCGGACCAGGCGAGGCGCAGTCGGTCCATCTGCTCCTCGAGGCGGCGACCCCGTTGCCGGATGTCGATGCCCGCCGCGCGGCAGTCGTCCTCACGGACGCCGACACCGACGCCGAGAGTGAAACGGCCGCCGGTGAGCCGGTCGAGGGTCGCGGTCTGTTTGGCGAGTAACGCGGTGTTGTGGTGCGGCGCGAGCAGCACCTCCGTCTGGAGGCGGATACGGGAGGTGACGCCGGCGAGGTTCGCGAGGGTGATGAGGGGTTCGGGATTGTCGAAGACGAGCCGATCGAGCAGTCCGAGGGTGCTGAACGGGCCGGTGTCGGCGCGTTGGGCCCAGTCCAGCAGGGCGGCAGGATCTTCGACGGGAAGGCCGAGGCCTATCTTCACGGGATGAACCTCCGAAGGGCATGGCGGATGGTGACGCGTCACTGGACGCGCCTGGGGCCGGTTCGAGCGGATTCGACAGTGGGAGCGACGTCGAGAACGGCGTGCCGGCGCTCATGCGTGAGCGGGTGGTTCCGGACCAGCCCGGGGGGACCGCCGGGCTGTCAGAGCTGGGTGGTTGCGTGGCGGCCATGCGGCCGCCGGGCGGACTCCTGTGTCGTCCAGGCCCGTCGAGGCCTCCCGGAAGTTCGCCGAGTCCCAGCTCGTCACTCATATCTCCACGGTGTGCCTGGATGGCTCGACTGCCCGTCAACCTTAGCCCCCACTCGTGACGCGCCATCAGGTCCGCGGTGGATGTTCTTCGCTGCCGGCAACGACACCGACACCTCTACCCTTGCCGAACGCCGGGCACAGTATGCGGGGATCCGTGTCGCCCGACGGTTCGCGGGACCGGGCGACCGTTCGCGGGAGCGGCGGGCCGCGCTCACCGGGGCAGGGGGAGCGTGCGCGCCAGCAGCAGCGCGGTGTCGTCCTCGGAACCGCCCTCGGGCAGCATCGTGTCGATGACCCTGGTGCAGAGGTCGTCCAGGGTCGCCGCAGGACGGGCGAGGGCCGTGCGCAACCGTTCGAGGCCTTGGTCGATGTCGGCTTCCCTCGTCTCGACCAGGCCGTCGGTGTACAACGCGATCAGGCTGCCCTCCTCCAGGTGCGTCTCGGCGGAGCGGAAGTCCCCCAGCCCGATGCCGATCGGTGCCCCGGGGGGCAGGCCGACGAATTCGACGCTCCCGTCGGGGGTGACGATCGCCGGCGGGGGGTGCCCGGCGCTGGCCATGGTGCAGGAGCGGGTCGCCGGGTCGTAGACGACGTAGATGCAGGTGGCTCCCACGCTCGGTGAGGTGAGCTCTTCCTCGGGCCGGTCGCGCGCCAGGCCGACCACGAGTTCGTCCAGCCGGGCCAGCACCTCGTCCGGGGGCAGTTCCAGGTTGGTCAGGGTGTTCAGCACCATACGGAGCCGGCCCATGGTCGCGGCGGCGTTGATGCCGTGGCCGACGACGTCGCCGACGACCAGGGCGACCCGGTCGTGCGACATCGGGATCACGTCGAACCAGTCGCCGCCGACTCCGCCGTGCTTGTCCGCGGGCAGATAGCGCGAGGCCACCTCGACCGCGTCGCCGCTGCGCAGGATGTGCGGCAGCAGGTCGCGCTGGAGCGCGAGGGCGGCCGTGCGCTCGCGGCTGTAGCGGCGGGCGTTGTCCAGGCTCAGGGAGGCGCGGGCCGCCAGCCCCTCGGCGAGGAAGAGGTCGACCCTGCTGAAGGGCACCGAATTCTCCGAGCGGAAGAAGGTGACGATGCCGAGGACGTGCCCGCGGGCCTGGAGCGGGATGATCATCAATGAGTGCATCCCGAACCGCTGGAGGACCGCGGCACGGCTGGGGTCGTCGTCGCGCCAGGTCCCCCCGGAGGGGTCCATCACCGGCTCGAAGTGGGAGGTCCCTGTGACCCGCACCTCGGTGTAGGGGGATGAGGTCGGCACGAAGACCGGCATTCCCCGCGGCCAGATGGCCTCGGGGACGCCGGGGTGGATGGAGGCCAGGCCACCGCGGTAGAAGGCGGCGTTGCCGGCCTCGTTGGGGCTGACGCGCTCCAGCGGTTCCTGATCCGGCGTGATGGAGTCGGCGAGGTCGACCGTGACGAAGTCCGCGAGCGTCGGCACCGCGGTGTCCGCCAACTCCTGGGCGGTGGCCATGACATCGAGCGTGGTCCCGATCCGGGTGCCCGCCTCGACGAGCAGTCCCAGCCGCTGCCGCGACCAGCTCTCGCGAATGTCCTCGACGATCAGGCACAGGCCCAGTGCCCGGCCGCCCGCGTCGTCCACGCGGAAGAGGGACAGCGACAGCGACGGCTCGGGGCCCCCCTCCGGCCCGGACGGCATCCACAGCAGATCCACCGAGGCTGTCCCGCGTTCGAGGATCCGCCGCATCGCGGCCTCAAGGCTCTGGCCGCGCCCCGACGCGATCAGCTCCGTGAGCCGCCGCCCCACGCGGGGACCGCCGGGGATGAAGTCCATGCCGGTGATCGCCTCGTTGTACCAGGTGCAGCACAGGTCGGGCCCCCACAGCGAGGCCCCCATGGGCGCGTGCTCGAACACGGTCTCCAGCGCGGCCGTGTCCAGGCGGGAGGGCGCCGGCCGCCCGGCGGGAGCGGCCTCCCACACCAGCCAGTCGTGGCCCGCCTCGCCGACGAGGAAGGGGGTGACCCGGAAGTCCACGTTCCGTCCCCGGCCGTCGGCCTGCCGGATGTCCACCGGCCCTGACCAGCGCCTGGAGGCGTTCAGCGGACCGGGGGGCCGAGGCTCGCCGCCGGCCATCACCAGCTGGTGGGCGGGGCGGCCCAGCGCCTCGGCGGCGGAGAAACCCCAGAGGCGCTCGGCCGCGGGCGCCCAGATGACCACCGTACCGGCGTCGCTGATCACCGCCACCAGTTCGAACGAGCTGCTCACCGTCTGCTCTCCTATGACCCCGCAGGGTCATCGACGGGCGTGCGAGACCCGCTGCAGGGAAGACCCCTCCCCGCCAGGTTCGCACAATATCGGGCATACCGTACGAGTAGTCGTGGTCAGGACGGCCCGCCACCGGCGCTCCCGCGGAGCGCGCCGCCCGTCCACGACCCGGGGGTCAGCGGGGCCGGGGGGTCGGGGGCAGGCCGGTGGATTCCTCCTGGGCGACGTGGGCGGCGGACATGGGGGTCCACCGGCGCCTGGGTGGCCAGGTCGCCGGTACCCGTGCCGACCGTGCCCCCGGCGCCGCCCCGGTCGCTCACGAGCGCGAAGGCCCCGGGCGAGCCGGCCGCGACGACGCCCGCCGGCGCCTGCCGCAGCCCGGGGTGGTCGGGCGCGGGAACGGCGGCCGCGGGGACGATCGGGCCCGGCCGCGACAGCGGCCCACGATCACTACTTCCACAGACGCCCTGGCGCGCGACTTCGTCATGTCCCGCAGCTCAGCGCACGCGGCGACGTACGCGTCCTCAACGGCGGGCAACGGGCCGTGTACAACGGAGGTGATCGGAATCCCCTTCGAGCGAGGACGACGCACATGGCACAGGACAAGAACCCCCTGGGCAGGATCGGCGTCTGGACCAGCGCCTGGACCACCGCCCAGAACGGCGACGGCCCCGCGTACTCAGGTGTGCACGACGAGGCCGCGGCCGAACTCGACTCCCTGGGCTACGGCACGATCTGGCTCGGCGGCGGCCCGGACGTCGGCTACGCGGCGCCATTGCTGGCCGCCGCGCCCCGGATCACGGTGGCCACCGGCATCCTCAGCATCTGGCAGCACGGCGCGGAGGAGGTCGCCGCCGGGCGGGCGGCGCTCGAACGCGCCCATCCCGGGCGGTTCCTGCTCGGGCTCGGCGTGAGCCACGGAGTGCTCGCCAAGGACTACGCGAAGCCGTACTCGGCGATGCGCGAGTACCTGACCGCGCTGGACTCCGCGCCGGAGCCGGTGCCCGCGGCCGGAAGGGTCCTGGCCGCGCTCGGCCCCCGGATGCTGGAGCTGGCCAGGGACCGCGCGGCAGGTGCGCACCCGTACCTGGTCACCGCGGAGCACACCGCCGGGGCCCGCGACATCCTGGGCCGGGACGCGCTGCTCGCGCCGGAGTTCAAGGTGGTGCTCGACCCGGACCTGGACCGCGCCCGCGCCACCGCCCGCGACTACCTGGCCATGTACCTCACGCTGCCCAACTACACCACGAACCTGCGGCGGCTCGGCTTCACCGAGGACGACCTGCGCGACGGCGGCAGCGACCGGCTGCTGGACGCGGTGTTCGCGCTCGGCGACGCCGACACGATCGCGGCGCGCGCCCAGGAGTTCCTCGCCGCGGGGGCCGACCACCTGGCGCTCCAGGTCGTCACCGCCGACACCCGGACGGAACTCCCGCTGGACGCCTGGCGGCGGCTGGCCGAGGTGCTGCTGCCGTAGACACGCCCGGTCGGCGCGGGCCGGCAGGCAGGCGGTGCGTCCTGGGCCACGCGCACGCCCCTCCGTCATGCGCGGAGCACCGGTCACCCCGCAGGGAAACGCAGCAGGTCAACGCCCCTCACTCGACTTCTCCGGCGGGACGGGTCGTACGGACCGACGACGTGCGGAACGCCCGGCCGGGAGACTCCGGCCGGGCGCTCCCCACGGATCAGATCGTGGGGGTGTCGTCGACGATCTCCTGGTGCGGCTCGACGACGAACTTCCAGCCGTCGCTGGGCTCCAGGAACCGCACCCGGGGCGGGTAGATGTCCAGGGCTCGGCGGTCGCGGTTCTGGTTGCCCGCGCTCTTCCGGCCCCGGATCGGCTCCTCGAACAGGTCGACCTTGACATCCGGCACCGCGACGGACTCCTCGCTCCAGCGCTGGACGATCCCAGCGCCGAAGGCGTCCCGCGCGGCGGCGTAAAGCGCCTCCAGCGATTTCACGTCGCCGCCGGGAACGAAGAGGGCGAGATTCAGCAGCACGCCCGCGCTCCGGAGGACCTCTATTTCCTCCCCTGCCTTTTCGGCGACCCATACCCCGGCATCTTCCGCACTGTCAGGGAGGAGGGTTATCTCGTCACCGAATATCGTCCGCGCGGTGAAGGACCCGCCCTCGAAATTCTGGCCCGGCTTCGTGAGGCTGGCCGGGGCGTAGCAGTCGACAGGAAGACCGTCCGTCCGCGCCGGAACGAAGATGCCGTCCTGGATGCCCAACTCCGCGACCTCCTCAGCCGTGAGACGTCGAGCCGCAACCTTCTCGGTATTCACGCCATTCCCCTTTTTTCGGCGCCTGCGAATTACTCATTACCCTATCACGAAGACACCCGTTCAGTTCCCGCCCCGTATGGCGTCGCGACGGTCACGACACTGCTGGTCAGCACTCAGGGAATTCCTTCGTCCGGACGCGAACCCGATCGGCGGCGACGCACAGGGGACGCGTCCTTATACGTCGACCATTCGCCGGAAACACCTCGGCAATTCACCGACGCCCGCGCGCCGGGGGTGGAGGGGAACGGTTCCCGATCTCCACCTGTCCTTCCACCCGTGGGTCCAGGTACGGAAAGCGCCGGATCGGCAGGCTTGAGGCATGACAACGACCGACTGGATCACCGACATCGCCCTCGTCCTCGTCGTCTTCCGGCAGCTGCGGGAAGGCCGACTCGATCTGAAGTCCTTCCTCGTCCCGCTGGGGATCGTGGCCTTCGTGGCGCACACCTACCTCGACAGCGTCCCGACGGGAGGCAACGACCTCGTGCTGATCGGCGCCCTGATGGCCGCGGGCGCGGCGCTCGGGGTCGCGGGCGGCGTCTACACCCGCATCCGGGTCGCCGGTGGGCACCTGCTGATCAAGGCGGGCGCGGTCTCCGCGATCCTGTGGGTCGCCGGCATGGGCGCCCGCATGGGCTTCCAGGTGTGGGTCGACCACGGCGGCGCCGACAATGTCGCCCGGTTCAGCCTCACCCACCACATCACCAGCGACCAGGCGTGGGTCGCGGCCTTCGTCCTGATGGCGCTCACCGAGGTCGTCACACGACTCGCCACCATCTTCATCCGCAGCCGGACAGCAGCCCACCGGCAGCCCCCGGCCACTGCGACGCGTCCCGCGCCCGCCCTCGAACGTACGGCCTGACCATGGGCTATGGTCACGCCGTGCACGAAGCCCAGAGCGTCCCGGATCACGGGCCGGCCCCGCACTCGGGGGTCGGCCCCCGGCCGGTTCCCGGCCGGGACCCCCGGGTCCAGCAGGCCCTGACCGTCATCGTCATCGTGGCGGCGCTCTGGACGGTCCGGCCGCTGGGCCTGAGCGGCCGGGGGCTGGTGGTGGCCGTCCTGCTGCTGGTCAACTCGATCGCCCTGGCGGCGCGGCACCTGCCGGAGGACTGGATCCCGCCGCGCCTCGTCCTGGTCTGGCCGACGCTGGGCATCGTGGCAGCGGCGGCCCTGATCGGCGTCAGCAGCGCCGGGTCCGGCTACCTGTTCGCATACTTCCTCGTCGGTCACATCGGGGTCCGCCTCGAACCCCGGCAGTCGCTCACCCTGGCGGCCCTGTGCGGCCTGCTGTGCGGCGGCGTCCTCTACTTCCACCTCGGCCCCGGCCACAACCTGCTGCCGTGGACGCTGGGCCTGACCACCGGTCTTCCCGTCCTGATCGGCATCCTCAACCGCAGCCACCAACGGGCCGTCGTCGCGGCCATCTCGGCGGCCGAGTCAGCGGAGCGGGCGGCGCGGGCCGAGGCCAGGACCGCCGCCCTGACCGAACGGAGCCGGATCGCCCGCGACGTCCACGACGTCCTGGCCCACTCCCTGGCGGGCATCAACATGCAGCTGGAGCTGGCCGACGCGCTGATCGACACCGGCGACCTGGACCGGGTCCGCGAGGCGAACAAGAAGGCGCACACCATGGTCAAGGAGAGCCTGAAGCAGGCCCAGTGGACCGTGCACGCACTGCGCGAGGACGCGCTGCCACTGGTCGAGACCCTCACGGCGATGCTGGACACCCCAGGACACCGCGAGACGCTCACCGTTGCCGGGACCGTCCGCGCGGTCCCCTCCCGCGTGACCCAGGACCTGCTGCGGATCGCCCAGGAGTCGCTGACCAACGCGGCCCGGCACGCGCCCGGCGGCGAGGTGCGTGTCGAGCTGGCGTTCGACGCCGCGTCCACGGCACTGACCATACGCAACGGTCCTGCGACCCGTACGGTGAGCACGGGCGTCGGCAGCGGAATGGGGCTGATCGGCATGCGCGAGCGGGTCGCCCTGCTGAGCGGGACGATCACCGCGGGCCCGGTCACCGAAGGACCGGACGCGGGCGGGTGGCAGGTGGAGGCAGTGATCCCGGGATGAGCGAATCCACGCGGGACGTACGGCGGTTGAAAGTGGTCGTCGCCGATGACCAGGCGGCGGTGCGCGAGCCGCTGGCCGCGGTCCTCGGCATGTCCGAGGACATCGAGGTCGTCGCGGCGGCGGCCGACGGGGCCGAGGTGCTCGCGGCGGTGGCGGCGGGACCCGTGGACGTGGTCCTGATGGATCTGCGCATGCCCGTGATGGACGGCACCGAGGCGACTCGGCAGCTGACGGAGAAGCACCCGGAGGTGGCGGTGGTCGTACTGACCACCTTCGCCGACGACGACTCGATCCTGGCCGCGCTGAGCGCCGGCGCACGGGGCTACCTCACCAAGAACGCGGGGCGCCAGGACATCGCCCGCGCGATACGCGCCGCGGCCGCGGGACAGTCCGTCCTCGACCGCGAGGTGCAGGACCGGCTCCTCGCCACCGTCCGTACGAAGCCCCCGGCGCCCGCGCAGCCGCTGCCCGGGGACATCACGCCCCGCGAGCGCGAGGTGCTCGCCCTGATCGGCCAGGGCCTGCCGAACCGGGCGATCGCCGAGACGCTGTTCATCAGCGAGGCCACGGTCAAGACGCACATCAACAACCTGTTCGCCAAGGCGGACATCAAGGACCGCGCCGACGCCGTCCGCCGGGCCATCGCGGCGGGGCTTGCCTGAGCCCGCCCTGCTGCCAGGGGTGATCGCGGCGCGGGACCGGCATCGTGCAGCGGGTGGGGGGATCGTGCAGAGCTGGAAGTCGACGACGACGCGACCAACCTGCCCGTCGTCGGTGCGGCCGATCCTCGTCGGGCTGGAGGACCGTTTCCCGGTCACGGGGCGGGCCGTCCAGGAACGTCACCCGGGCCGCGGCGGCATCGGCCCCGTGTGTCGTGCGCAGAAGCAACAGCGTGACGGGGAACTCGCCCGGTGGCACGGCAACGGTCCGCGGGGCATCTCCGATCCGGCCGGGATCCGAGACCGCCTGCTGCCCTGACATGCGGGCACCGCACCCGGCCATACGGTACCGGCGCGATGTCGGGCCGGCAGCCCGGTGGGCGGCGAGCAGGACCGGCCGACGCGGCCGGTCCTTCGCCCCTGGTCGGCACGCCGGAATCAGCCCTGCGGTTCGAGGGTCCAGCGGCCCCGTCCCCTGATCTGGAGATATCCGCTCGGGAGCCGATGCAGACCCGAAGCCGTGCTGATCCGGCGCACCGGCTCCAGGTATTCGTCCAGTGCCCACAGCACCGGCAGGTCGAGCATGCCGTTCGGCGCGTACGTGACCATCACCTCGGCTTCGGGCCCGGCCTGCCGGACGACTCCGTAACCGTGGCCCCCGTCGACCGGTGCAGTCGGAGGAGATCGCCGAGCGGCCGTCGGCCTGGAATGCACGGGTGAGCAGGTTGGCGTCGTCACCGGTGGTGCGGTGCAGCCCGAGCAGTGCGGGCGGCCCGTCGTACCGGAAGACGGCGCTGCCGGTGCCTTCCGCCGGGCCGGTGAGCGCGGGTGCCTGCTCGATCGGCAGCACCTGCAGGTTCCACTCGCCGACGTTCTCCAGCCGCAGCTTGGCCTCGCTCTCGCCGCGGCGAAAGATCAGGCAGCGGCCGGGCGGAGAGCTGCCAGGCGCCCTCGGCCTCCAGCACGAGCAGCAGGGGCCCGTCGGGCAGCGGGGCGGTCCGGCGGAGCCGTCCGGTGGCGTTGACCAGAAGGTCGTACGCGTTCGGTTCGCTGAGCGACGCCGCTTTGTGGGAGGTCAGCCCGAAGTAGCCGTCGCCGTCCTCCTCGCCGGCGTATTCCACGTCGAGGTCGGCCGCGGTGCCCTCGTACGCGACGACCTCGGGGCCGTGCCCGTGGAGCGGGCCGGTGCCGAGCCGGCGGGCCGCCGGCAGCGGCCCCGGTCACGACGGTGCACCCACCCGCCGCCCGGCCCTGGCGCGGGCGTTGGCGCGGGCGTTGGGCAGAGCGCGGCGGGACCGCGCGCCGGGCATTCGAACCCGCGGCCTCATCCCGAGGCAATCCTGGCAGCCGCACGACGCGACCAGGCAGCCGACGCAATGGCGTTCAGGTCCTCGTCGGTGCCGACTTCAGTTCGCCTGCCGCGGACCAACCGCGGGCTGAGCCGCGGTGTCGTCTTCCAGGTCAGGGATCGGAGCCCGCGCCTGTGCTCGTGAGTGCGTTCGACGTGCGGTGCGTCGGGACATGAGCCAGTAGACGAGCGCCGCAGGCGGCGCGACGCATAACAGGATGATCAGCAGGCGCGAGTCGATCACGTGAGTGAGTGGCGCAGGTACTTCCGCTTCGTCTGGCAGATCTTTCACGAGGGCGGCCAACTGCTCGCGGGTGCGTGCTTCGTAGGCCGCGGCCACGCGTTCTTCGAGCTCGGGCAGTGTCAGTCGGCCAACCGCGTAGTGATGTTGCAGCCGCGCCTCGACCCGGGCGCGCTCGGCGTCCGAGGCTCGGATCACCGCGCCGGTCGTGCGCTCCTCGTCGTCATTCATGACGGCCTCTCAGGCGTGGCGGCATTGGGGGGGCGATCTTGCAGGTCGACCAGCGCGATGACCACCCGCGTCCAGACCCCTGGGGCATCGCGCTCCCCGAACCGGGTGGCGAGCCGTTCGATGTGGCCGCGCAGCTCGGCGAGCGCCTCGTCGGTCAGCCGCACCGCACCGCGGTGCAGATCGACCTCCCGGCGGCCGCCCGCCTCCTTGGACCGGTAAGCGGCGCTGATGTCGGCCCGCGTGGCATCCAGCATCGAGCCGAGGAACCCGACCATTTCCTCCGGGCTCGCGGCATCCCCGGGAGGTTCGGCGACCGCAGGGGCGTAGACCCGCTCGACCTTGCCGCGGGCCAGTGGCCGGTATTCGGCGATCTCGATCAACCCGGCCCGTTCGAGCTGACCCAGATGGTAATAGAGGCGATCAGCCGGGAGGTCAGCGTGGTCGGCGAGTTCACGTGCGGACCGTGGCATCTCCCACAGCGCTTCCAGGAGCCGGATGCGCAAGGGGTCGGCAAGCGCTTTGTGCACACCGCGCCAGCGCGGCGGCGACGCACCGGAACCCTGTCCGCCCATCGCCCGACTCCCCTTCATCGCACCGATCTTGAGTGATTGGAAAATTCTACAATCAACGGCGGGGCGTGGCCAGCCCGACGGCCCACCAAGACCGCAGAGAGCGCGGCACGATGCAGAGCCGAGAGTCCTGGGGGCCGGTCGCCTTCGGCCCCCAGGGCAGGAGGAGTCCACGGCGTCAAGTGCGTGATGTTCGGCTTCGACGGCCCGCTGTGCCCGCTGTACGAGGACCGGCCGAGCGACGGGCTCGCGCGGACCTTCCACCGCGTCCTCGCGGACGCCGGCCTGGAGCCGGCCGAACTGTCCGGCCTGGCCGACCCCTACGGCATGCTGCGCCGGTTGCCGCACTCCTTTCCCCGGCCGGCCCGTCAAACGCCGCGCGGCAGGCGTCCGGCGTATACCGCGGCTGCCGTCGCCCGCCGCCGCACGCCCCGTAGGGGCCCGCCTGCGGCAGCGCGACCACCCGGCTCGCACCCCGCCTGAAAAGCGGGGCGGTTACAGGCAGTTCAAGGCCTTGTCATGTCACATCCATACGTTGTGATCAGATCCGCCGATCGCCACCTCTGGAGACAACGTGAAGCTCCCGTTCGCCCGAAGATCCGCCGTGCCGATCGGGGTCGCCCTCGTCGCCGCGCTGATCACCCCCGTGCAGGCCTACGGCGCCGCCCCGCCCCTACCGTCGGCGGCGACGCCGGCAGCGGCGGGCGGCCCGCGGCCTGCGCCGGTCACCGTGACGCTGATCACCGGCGACAAGGTGACGGTGACTCCGGGTGCCGACGGGTCGGCCCTCTCGGTGGACGCCGTCAAGCGCGCGCCGGGCGCCACCGGTTCGGTACGCACCTCCGTCGAGGACGGGGACACCTACGTCTTCCCCGACGAGGCCATGGCCTACGTCGCGACCGACCGGCTCGACAAGCAGCTCTTCGACATCACCCAGCTGATAGCCCAGGGTTACGACGACGCGCACAGCAGTGGACTCCCGCTGATCGTCACGCAGACGAAGGCCCCGGCCGCCCTCAGGTCCGACCTCGCCAAGGGCCCGGCCGCCCAGCCGCCCGGCCTGGACCTGCCGGGGGCGGAGACCACGCTGAGTCTTCCGTCCGTGCGCGGGGAGGCGGTGCGGGCGAAGCGGTCGAAGTCCGCCGCCTTCTGGACCGCCCTCACCGGCACCGCGCGGCAGACCTCCCGGCTCCCGGCGGCGCCTTCCGGTGGGACCGCGGACACCGCGCCGTACGCGGCGGCCGCCTCGGCCCCCGATGCCGCGCCGGCCTTCACCGCCGGTGTCGACAAGGTGTGGCTCGACGGCAAGGCGCAGGCGACCCTCGCCGACAGCACCGCGCAGATCGGGGCTCCCGCGGCCTGGGCCGCGGGAGGCACCGGGGCCGGGGTCCGGGTCGCGGTACTTGACACCGGGGTGGACCTCACCCACCCGGACCTGGTGAACCGCATCGTGGCGTCCAAGAACTTCGTTCCCGGCACCGACATCCTCGACCGGGCCGGCCATGGAACCCACACCGCCTCCACCGTCGCCGGTACCGGCGCCGCTTCCGACGGCAAGGAGCGGGGAGTCGCCCCCGGCGCCGATCTGCTGGTGGGCAAGGTCCTCGGCGACGACGGGTCGGGCGCGATGTCGGGGATCATCGAGGGCATGGAGTGGGCGGCGCGGACCGAGCACGCCAGGGTGATCAACATGAGCCTGGGCACTCCGGTCTGGCGCACCCAGGACGACCCGCTGAGCCAGGCGGTGAACCAGCTGACCGCCGAGACGGGCGCGCTCTTCGTCATCGCCGCGGGCAACACGGGCAACAGCCCCTACAGCGTGACCGCACCGGGAACCGCGGACGCCGCGCTCACCGTCGGGGCGGTGGACGCCTCCGACCACCTCGCCGACTTCTCCGCCGCCGGGCCGCGCATGGACGACGACGGCCTCAAGCCGGATCTGACCGCTCCCGGCGTGGACATACTGGCGGCACGCTCGCAGTACATGAACGACGGAGGTGACGGCTACTACCGCTCGGACAGCGGCACTTCCATGGCGGCGCCACACGTCGCCGGGGCTGCCGTCCTGCTGGCGCAGAAGCACCCCGAGTGGACCGGGCAGCAGATCAAGGACGCGCTGATGAGCACCAGCGTGCCGACCCCCGACTACAGCCCCTACCAGGCCGGCAGCGGCCGGCTCAACGTGGCCGCCGCCTACCACCAGGCCCAGGTCATCGCGACCGGATCGGTGGACGCGGGGCTCGTTCGCTGGTCGACCGACCCGCAGCGGAAGCGGATCACCCGGCAGATCACGTACACCAACACCACCGACGCGGCGATCACGCTGGACCTGTCGACCGACCACGGCGACACGCCCGCAGGGGTGTTCACGCCGGCCGCCGGCAGCGTCACCGTACCGGCGCTCGGATCCTCGACGGTCGACATCGTGGTGGACCCGAACGGGCTGGCCCCCGGCCAGTACGCCGCCCAGGTCACCGCGCGCTCCGCGCACGGAGAGGTGCACACGGCCGTGGGGGTCTCCGTCGAACCGGAGAAGTACGACCTCACCATCCACCTCAAGGACCAGGCCGGCAAGCCCTTGAGCGGCGACGTCGAGATCGCGGGCGCCGACGGGAAGACCGTCGACAAGTGGGTCCAGGACGGCACGCTCACCAGCCGCTGGGCCCCCGGGTCGTACACAGCCGTCACCACGGTGGATGTGCCGGGTCTGCACGGACCCCACTCCCTCGGCTTCGCGCTGCTGACCGTTCCCGAGTTCGACCTGACGGCCGACCGGGACATCGACCTCGACGCCTCGCGGATACGCCAGGTGAAGGTGGCGACACCCAAGCCGACGAGCATCGCCACCAGCAGGATCGACGTCTACCGCTCCTTCACCTCCCGCACGCCCACACCCGGCGACAAGCAGGCCCTGCACGAGAACTTCTGGCCCTCGGCCGCCTACGACAGCCTGTGGGCCCTCCCCACCAAGGGCAAGGTGACCAAGGGCAGCTTCGTCTTCACCACGCGGATCCGTGCCGTGCAGACTCCGCTGAAGATCACGTACGGCGGGCAGAGCCTCGATGACGCCCTGGTGGTGCAGCCCGGTTCGGCGCTGCTGCCGGACGGCACCACCCGCCTGGACGCCGTCTTCGCGGGCGGCGGCTCGCCGGCCGACTACGCCGGCCTTGCCGCCCGCGGCAAGGCCGTGGTCGTACGGGCCGGTGGCACCGCGTTTCCCACGGATCAGGCAGCGGCGGCGCACGCCGCCGGCGCGGCGATGCTCCTGGTGGTCAACGACGGCGACGGTCGGGGAGTCGACTGGTACGGCGAGCCCGACGGCGCGACGACCGGGCAGATCCCGGTCGCCTCGGTCGCCACGGACGAGGGGGAGGCGCTGATCAAGAAGATCGCCTCAGGAAAGGGCCGGGTGAAGCTGGCAGCCGAGGCGCACCCCGCGCCGGCGTACCTGTACGACCTGGCCGATTACCACCTGGGAGGGGTGCCCGACGACCCCTCGCCCGCGACGGATCCCCGCAGCCTCGCCCGCATCGACCTCGCCTTCGCCCCGCCGAACGGCGAGCAGGTCGTCGAGAGGCGGGAGGACAGTCCGCCGTACGAGAACGGGCCGGCCGCCAACCCGCACGCCGTGTACGGGATGGTGCGGGTAGCGAAGTTCCCGCTGACCCTGGCCGCCCCCGGCGGGCGCACCGACTGGGTCTCCACCGGACCCGGCGTCAAGTGGCAGCAGTACGCGAGTATCGACGGCTGGCAGTCCAACACCGACGTGCGGTCCTTCCAGCCGGGCAGCGTGCAGAAGGACCGCTGGTTCGGCCCCATCACACGGCCGCGGCTGACCAGCGCCGAGATCCCGTTCCGTGGCGGGCCCGGCATGAGCCTCTTCATCACGGGACCCGCGGGTGACGCGGGGTCGGCGCACAACGCCTACGCCGGCCTGGTGTCGGGGACGTTCTCGCTCTATCAGGGCGACACGCTGGTGACGCAGCGCAGAACCCAGGACGCGCCCTCACTCGACGTCTGGGGCCTGTCACCGCAGGAACTGCCGTATCAGCTGGTCGCCGACACCACGGCGGACCCCGCGTTCGGCCCGTACTCCCCCACCACCCACACCGAGTGGGACTTCACCTCCGGCGCCCCTGAGGACGTGGACGCCGAGGCCGTCCCGCTGGCCCAGCTGGACTACGGAACCGACCTGGACCCCGAGGGGCGGGCGAAGCGCACCTCGGACTTCTCCATCACCCCCCAGGTCCTCGGCAGCGACTCCGCCCACGACGCGATCTCCTCGGTCACGCTTGAGGTCTCCTACGACGACGGGGCCACCTGGCACCGCCAGGACCTCAGGGAGAAGCAGGGCACCTGGAAGACGTCCCTGAAGGCCCCGCACGGGGCCGGCTACGTCTCCATCCGGGTCACCGCCAAGCAGCGCAACGGCGGCGGCATCACCCAGACCGTCGTCCGGGCCTTCGGCCTGAAGTGACACCCCGAGGGGCCGGTGGCCGGCGCGTCCACGCGCCGGCCACCGGCCCCTCCGCGGTGATCCGGATCGGCCTGGACAGCCGCGTCACCCTCGTCGAGGAGATACGCCCCCTGGTCGCACAGCGCCTGCCCGTCGGGGCCGGCACTGTGCGAACCCGCCGCGGCACAGCACAGGGCGGAAGAGGAACTGGTGAATCGGGCGGAACCGCACCTCGCGGCCCGTTCCGCGGAACGGAAAAAGCGGGAACGGGGTCAAAGGCCGGCTCAGTCGAGTCGGGCGGCGACCTTCTCGAACTGGTCTGCCAAGGTGGCTACCGTGGGCTTGTCCAGAAGGTCCATGACCCGCTTGCGGGCACTGGCCAGATTCGCCGGATAAGCGGCCTCCAGTCGCGTCCGGCCCTCCGCGGTCAGACATGCCACGCTGCCGCGAGCGTCATTGGTGTCGCGTCGCTTCTCCACCCAGCCACGTGCCTGCATCGCGTCCACCACCCGGGACATCCGGCTGACGGACAGTGCCGTGGCCGAGGCAAGGTCGGTCATCCGCACTTCGGGCTCCGTGACCTCGGACAGGTGCACCATTACCGCGTACTGGGTCATCGTCAGCCCGGTCGCCCGCAGGAGGTCCTCGTCCAGACCCTTGGGCAGGGCCACCATGACCCGCATGAGGGCACGCCAGAAGCGCTCTGCTTCCTTGTCCAGCGGGACTTCGGCTGTCATTCGTGTCCACTGCCTTCCCATTCGTCCTGTCTGCACTATCAGAGTCGTCATGTCGGAAGCAGAGGGGTTGCAGCCACCACTGGTTGCGGAGAAGGCGCCGCCCTGTGGTTGCGGGAGGCGCCTTCGAACGGCACGCAGGCAACTCGAGAGGAATCAGCAGAAGTAGCCGCCACCAGCCTTAGCCGTCCCACCGGTCGCAACGGAGGCATCGTCACTGGCGAGGAATGCCACGGCGCCGGTCAGGCATCCGGCGACGACGCCTGAGACCCGGGTGCGGCGAGAGCGTGGACCACCACCGGGCCCGCGCGGTAGGCCTGAGGGACGCGGCCCGGCCTCCCGCGCGACGCCGGGGACTCCCTCACCCCTACGAGCATCTGCATGCATAGGTTGCTTGCGTCCGCAAATCATGTGCGGATACGGGCGTCGCACCGTGGGGCGGGAAGCGGATGTCCCACCTGGATGTCCTGGCGGAGCACGGCGAAGACGGGAGCGACGTCCGTACGTGCCGACCGAGGTCGATCCGCGACCGGCTCCGCCCGTCCCCTTCCGGGTCCCCCATCGCCCCGGGTATACGCCCCTGACAGTGGCGGCCGCAGTCCTCGCGGTACCGCTCTCCGCGCTGCGCCCGCTGATGCCGAAATGCCCGGAAAGGGTGGTGCGCGTATGGGTCGCGGCCACCGAAGATCACCCGGGCATCGCCGCAGCTCACAGCGCTGAATCGTAGCGGCACAGCCCGGCAGCACCCGCTCATGGGCGCTGCCGGGCCGATGCCAACCGGGTACTCAGTAGGAGAACCGCTCCAGGCCGTTGGCCCACGGGTTGACCAGGTAGGCGGTACGGGTGGCGGGGTCGAGGAACAGGCCGCGCCGACTGGTGAAGTCGAAGTTGGACGTGGTGATCGTGGAGTTCACCAGGTTGGCGACGGGGTGGCGCCCCACGACCTTTCCGGTGTCGGGGTCGATGACGGTGATCTCGCTCAGGGCGTTGTTGTCGCCGTCGGTGCCCGCCTCGTACAGATCGGCGACCACGGCGAGGTGGTGCTGCGGGTCGAGGGCCGGCCACATGACGCCCCGGGTCCCGAGGTCGCTCGGGGCCGACGTGGTCAGCGTCTGCTGGTCCGCGGTACGCCAGTTGCTCGTGGGGAAGTCACCGTTGCTGTAGTCCGGGGTCGCCGAGCCGGCCGCCACGTACACATGCTGTCCCTTGCCGTCCGGCAGCAGTCCGGCGGTGCAGGCGGGCATGACCGCGAGCGGCGAGACGGTCCGGGCGTCGGGGTCGACCGACACGGCCTGGTAGGGTACGCGCCCGGACAGGCAGGGGCCCATCGTCCCGGACGTGGCGACGAAGAAGGTCCCCGTCGAGGAGTCGACGGACACGCTGCTGAAACTCCGCCCCGGGCTGGCCGAGTTGAGCGGGAGAGGGGCGGACAGGTCGCCGGTGGCCATGTCGAGCGTCCGCAGGGCGGCCTCACCGGTCACCCCGTTGTAGGTCGTGACGGCCGCCCGGTGGCGGACCGGGTCCACGACACCACCTTGGAAGTAGAGCGACGAGGAGCCGTCGGCCGACGTCAGCGGCGTCGTCCGCACCTCGGCGCCGGTCCTGGTGTCGCGCAGGTCGAGCAGCGCCGGGGAACTGCTGTCGAAGGGGGTGCGGGCGATGAGCGTGTGCCCGCTGCCCGTGTCGGCGCCGACGACCTCCTGCATCATCGAGCTGCCGGTGTCCTGCGAGAGCGGCACGCCCAGAGTCCCGCTCTTCAGCGAGTACGACTGGGTGGTGGAGCCCTGGAGCACCGTCCATCCGTCGTCGCCGGGCTCGAAGTCGTCGGTCGCGATCAGCGCCCTTCCTTCGCTGATCTCGAAGTTCTCCAGCGTCCCGGGGACGGTCTCACCGTCCAGGTATTCCGTGAACGAGGTCGGCGACGCCTGGCCGACGGGCTTGCCGCCGTACGTGGCCAAGATCCGGACCGGGTACTGCAGGCCTGTGGGCAGTCCCAGAGCCTTCAGGTCAAGCTGGGTGGTGCCCTTCACCGAGGGCAGCGTGCGGAGCAGCGTCGAGGCGTGGTCGACACCGTTGTCGTCGCGCCCGCTGCCGTTCTGGTTGGTGGTGGTGTTGAGCGCCCCGTACAGCGTCGGCGCGGGGGTGAGGAACTCGACGGCCGCGCCGTCCGCCCCGGCCACGCCCTTGGCGTCCCAGGAGATCTTCAGCCCCGAGGAAGCGTAGGCCACGCTCACGGAGTGTCCGGTGGCGCCGTCGGCGGTGGTCAGCACCGGTGCCTGGGGGCGCTGGTCGGCGTCGGGACCGATGCGCAGCGCCCGGAAGTCCCCGAAGACCTGGCCGCCGCCCAGGGTGACGCCGACGCCGTAGAGTCCGGCGCCGCCGGCCTGGAAAGCGGCGGCCGGGATGGTCACCGACCCCTTGGTGGCCGACAGCGGAGTGCTCCACTGGGTGCGCCACTTGTCCATAGTGGTGAAGGGCGTCCAGTGCCCGACCGAGGAGAGGGCCAACTCCGGGTCGACGGCGCCGCGCAGTCCGGTGAGGTCGTAGTGCACGGTGACGGGCTTGCCGAGCGGGGCCGAACCGGGTGCGGTGGGCGCCTGTGGCTGCTCGTAGGTGCCGTCGGTCCCGCCGAGGGTGATCCGGCTGGACGCGGACGCGACGGCCCGGCCGCCGTCCAGCGCCTCGAAGGTCACAGTCAGGGTGCGCGGGGCGGCGCTGACCAGCGGGAGGCCTGCTGCTGCCAGCAGTTCGCGCGGCAGGACCCGCAGGCTCGGCCCGGCCGAGGGTAGCGACCCGTGGGCGCCGACCTTCAGACGGTACGACAGGTGCTCGCTGCCGCCGGTCAGGTCGAGTCCGAAGGTGAGCGGCGCCAGGGTGTTCTGGCCGGACGGGTTGTCCATGGCGTCGAGGGGCCCGGCCAGGTCGACGGCGGCCGAGTCCGTGGCCTCGACGAAGCTGGTGCTGGGGGTGGTGGAGAGCAGTTGCCGCTGGGCCACCGACAGGCGCACCGCGGACGGGGTGAGGTGGTGACGCCGGCCGAGCACCTTCTCCACGGCGGCGGTCACGTCCAGCTGCGGACCCATGGTCAGCGGCTGGTCGGTCTGCGGCGGCTGGGCGATCGGGCGTCCGGTCTCGACCAACAGGTCCCGGACCTGGGCGGGGGTCAGCTTGCTGCCGGTTTCCTTGGCCGCGGCGAGGACGTCGGCTGCGGCGGCGGCGATCATCGGACCCGACGCTGAGGTGCCGCCGTTGAGGACCACGGAGGTCCCGTCCGAGGTGTGGATCAGAGAGGGCAGGTTGTCGCCCGGCGCGGCCAGGTCCACCCGGGTGCCGAAGCCGGAGGAGTAGCCGGCGGACCCGTTGTAGCGGGTGGTCGGATAGACCGCTGTACGGACGTCGCCGGAGGTCAGCGTGTCGTCGACGGTGGTGCCGCCTGCCGCGATCACCCCGGTGTCACGGACCAGCGAGGGGGTGGTCGTGGGGGCGACGTCCTCGATGTCGGTCTGCGCGGTCCGGCTCGACGTCCGGTCGGTGGGCGTGCTGCCGCCGTCAGGACCGACGGAGACGGGCAGCCCCAGCCGGGTGCCGTCGTTGGACGAGACGACCACGACGATGCCGGAGTCCACGATGGAGGCCAGGGTGTCCCGGATCACCGGGTCGTCCTCCAGCCATCGGGCGGGGAAGCCGATCGAGCCGTCGGTGCCGAAGCCGAGGCTCGCGGTGATGACGTTCGGGCGCGGCTTCTGCGCGGCGGCGGCCTTCAGGGCGGCGGCGATGCCGTCGGTCGACGGCTCCTGGGGAATGACGAGCCGGTACTGCGCGCCGGGCGCGATGCCCAGCAGGTCGCTGGCGCCGCTGCCGGTGTTCTCGGGTCGCTGCCGGTCGTGCGGCAGCGGGGACATCATCGAGAAGTCGAGCAGCACCTCGGCGAGGTTGGGGTCCTGGCCCTCGGTCGATCCGGTCGGGTCCAGCCGGCCCTCGTTGTCGCTCGTGTAGGTGGGGATCAGCGGCAGGGAGGGGTAGTCGAGATAACGCTGCCCGCCCTTGACGACGGTGGTGGGGCCGTACGCCTGGACGTACGAGTCGCCGTTGTCGGCCATCGACTGGTCGGTGAGGTCGCCGAGAGACACGTTGGTGACGATCTGCCCGGCGCCGGGCAGCGCGTGCAGGTAGGTCGCGGAGTCCGCGAAAGCACCGGCCGCGTCGACCCCGCCGGCGTTCAGATAGGACTGGAAGGAGGTGGCCAGCCCCGCGTTGGAGGGGAGCCCGCCGGTGACGGCCGTGGGCCCGGCGAGGGACCTGCGATCGGAGGCGGCACCGCCGACCGCCTTGCGGACAGCGGCGGGAAGCGGGACGGGACCCGAGTTCATGGTCTGCGGGCGGACGGTGGAGCGGGCCCCGCCAGTGTCGCCCGCGACCTGATAGGGCTTCAGGCCCACGGCGTTCACGCGGCGCTGGAGCAGGTCGGCGGTCGGGGCAAGCGGGGTGCCCAGCCCGGTGCGGCCCTTGGTGGTCGGTACCGGGAACACCCGGGTGCTGCCGTCCTTGCCGGTCAGCGTGCCGGTCCCGTCATCAGACCAGCGCACCACCGAGCCGTCGGACAGGGTGACGGTATGCGCCACGGGGGCCGCACCAGCTGCTGTGGGCGGGGGCTCGCCGGTGGAGGCGGGAGTGGCGGCGTGCACCGCCGCGGGGGTCCCGGCGGCCAGCAGAGCGGCTGCCAGGGTCCCGAGTGCGACCCGTCTGAAGCGTATGGACATGCGCCATCCTCCGATGATTCAGAGAAGTGAATATTTACCCTTCTCAGTGATCGCGGCTCCGACTCACCTTGACGGTGCAGCGTCACACTGGACAAGATCCTTTGATTGCGGGTACGCGCAGTTGCCCACATGAGAGCCGGTCCCGTTGGTGACGGGGCCGGGTACGGCCACTGCGCGCTCTCGACCCGCAGGAGCTGCCGATGGACACCTCCGCGGACGACCCGTGGACGGGGGCGGGACCGGGCCCGTGGGTCGGCGCCGGACTGGACCCGCTGGCCGGGCGGATACTCGATCACCTGGTCCGCCATCCCGTCTCGGGCACCGCAGCCGTAACGGCAGCCGTCGCCGCACCTGCCACCGCGGTCAGACGGGCGCTGCGGTCCCTGGAAGCCGAACGCCTCGTCATCCGTGCCTCCGGGCGCCCGATCCGCTGGAGCGTCGGGCCGCCACGCGTGTCCCTCGGCTCGCTGCTGGCCCGCCGACGGCAGGAACTCGCCCTGGCGGAAGAACACATGGAGCAGCTCGACGAGGTCTACCGGGCCTTGGCGCACCCGCGGGCGACACCGCGTCCCGTCGAGGTCCTGGAGGACGAGGTGGAGGTCGCGGCCCGCTACCTCCACCTCCTCAAAGCCAGCCGCCACGAGGTACTGCACCTGGCGAAACCGCCCTACGTGACCGCCACCCCCGACGGACCCGGACCGCGCCAGCGGCCCGCCTCAGACACGGCCCACGACGGCGTACGACTGCGGTCCGTCTACGACAGCGAGGGGCTGACCGACCCGGTGTCCCTGGAGACCGCGGTCCGCGGCACTTCGCTGCTCCACGGGGAGCTGCGGATCAGCTCCGGACTCCCCCTCAAACTGGCGCTCTTCGACCGGACCGCGGCCCTCCTGCCGCTGCGCGGCGACCGGCCCGGACTGGGCTCGCTGCTGGTGCACTCCCCCGCCCTGCTCGACGTGCTCGCCGCCTTCTTCGAGAGCGTCTGGGAACGCGCGGTACCCGTCTCGCTGGAGACCCTGCGGGACTGGCGCGTTCCCTACCAGGCCCCCCTCGGTCGGGAACCCGACGCGCGGACCCGGGAGATCCTGCACCTGATGGCCACCGGGCTGAAGGACGAGGCCATCGCCCGGGTGCTGGGGGTGAGCAGGCGGACCGTCCAGAAGCACGTCAGCGAGGCCGTCCAGACGCTCGGGGCCAAGACGCGCTTCCAGGTGGCCCTGCTCGCGACGGAACGCGGCTGGCTGACCGGCTTCGCGGCGAGCCGCGGGGGGCCGCCGGTGGGCGGCGGGGACGGCGTGGCCGACGGCAATCCGTGATCGCCGTCGGGGAGCGTGCTGCGGCAGTCCGCGCGGAGTAGGTCCTGCGGGTGATCTGATCGCACTCCTTCGTCTCTCCCATGGGCGTGCGTGCCAGGGTCGGAGCACGTCCGTTGTCGCAGCGCGCCGCGAGCGGGGGTCGCGGGACCATTGGACGATCGGCGCCGCGGCTGCGCTGCCACCGTCGACGGTCGCTGACGCGGCTCGTGTGGCCCGGAAGCGGGGGCCGCACTCGCCCAACGGCTGCCGGAGAACGGCTGGCACGTGGTGTGCAACGGTCCCGACTCCAGCCGGAACCGCGACCAGGAGATCCTTGCCACCCACCTGGCGACGAAGATCCAGACGGACGTGACCTGGGAGAAGAATCTCCAGTACGGCGACCCGCTGATCCAGTTCGACGTCGTACGGCTGCGGGTCGATACGCCTAGGGCGTCCGCGTCACGAGACTCTGCACGGTGTCGCCGGTGTTGCACACCACGGTCGACGTCGAGGGCGCCGCCACCGTGTAGCCGGGGAGCACGTACGTCAGGCCGGACAGCACGTTCTTGCAGGTGGCCTCGACGTGGTACTGGCCGGAGTCGCACTGGGCGTTCCCCTGGCCGTAGAAGTGGTTGCTGCCCTGGGTGACCCAGTCGGTCCAGGTGACGCAGCCCGTCACGCCGGAGGGCGGCGGGTAGGCTGCCGCCTGCACGGTCTCGGCGGTGTTCCCCGTGTTGCACGTCGTCGTGGCGGTGGCCGGAGCGGAGACGGTGCCGCTGTAGATGACGTACGCGGTGCCGGTCTGGTTGTTGCGGCAGACGATCTTCACCCGGTACTGCCCGGAGTCGCACTGGGCGTTCCCCTGGCCGTAGAAGTGGTTGCTGCCCTGGGTGACCCAGTCGGCCCAGGAGACGCAGCCCGCCGAGCCGCCGGACGGCGGGTACGGGACCGCCTGGATCGTCTCGGCGGTGTTCCCCGTGTTGCAGGTCGCGCTCGTGGTGGCCGGGGCGGACACCGCCCCTGAGCCGCTGATGACGTACGCGGTGCCGGTCTGGTTGTTGCGGCAGACGATCTTCACCCGGTACTGCCCGGAGTCGCACTGGGCGCTGCCGCGGCCGTAGTAGTGGTTGCTGCCCTCGCTCACCCACTCGGCCCACGAGACGCAGCCCGTAAGGCCGGTGCCGAGCGGGTCGGCGACGGCCTGCACGGTCTCGGCGGTGTTGCCGGTGTTGCAGGTCGCGCTCGCCGTCGCGGGCGCGTTGACCGCCTGCGTGCCGTAAAGGGCGTACGCGGTGCCGGTCTGGTTGTTGCGGCAGACGAGCTTCGCCTTGTACCGTCCCGACGTGCACTGGACGCTGCCCAGGCCGTAGAAGTAGTTGCTGCCCTGGGTGACCCACGACACCGAGGTGGTACAGCCGCTCGGCTCCACGAGTGGAGTCACCGTGTGCGGTCCGGCCGTGGCCGCGGCCCGCGCCGGCTGCGCGGAGGCGACGGCGGGCACGGCGGCTATGGGCAGCAGACCCAGCAGGGCCGCGCCGAGTACGACCAGCAGGCGTTTGATCATCACACATCCTCAGTCGAGGTACTGAGCAAACGGACCGTACGACTGCGGAAAGTATCAGCGCTTGAGCGCAGCGCACAGGGGCGCTTTCGGCCATGGCATCGCGAGTCCGCCCGTGGCGCCTGAGCCCCCCAGAGCCCGCGCAGCAAGCACCCGCGGCCGGCCCGGGACGGCCCCCCCGGGGCCTGGTGGACCTCGGCCCTCGCCGGACTACGCCGCCCGCCCCCGCCCCGCGCCTGCGGGGGCCCGTCCCCGCAGCGAGTCGCTGAACTCGCCGCCGAACCCGACATACCGACCGCCGGCTTCTCGTGGCCGCGGGCCACCGGTACCGGCGGAACTCCTTCCCCCGGAGCGCGACACCGGGGTCATGAGGCAGTTCGCTCACCGCGCCAGTTACTGCGACCACTCGCGACTGAGTGACGGTCAGGAAAGGACCTGCGGCCGGCCGGCCCCCGTCCGAGGCGGGCACCGTCGGGTGCACCGCCGAGGAAGGGAGCCGGCCAGGCCCCTTTCACGATCGTCGGACGGTTTCGTCCGGTTCAGCCGCAGGGGGTTCCGTTGAGGGTGAAGGAGCCGGGGGGAGTGTCGTTGGATGTCCAGGTGCCCTGGAAGCCGAAGCCGACGGTGCCTGCGGGGGCGATGACGGCGTTGTAACCGGCGTTGGTGGTCGTGACAGCCTTGCCGGACTGGGTCGCCGTCCCGTTCCAGGCGCTGGTGATCTGCTGGTCGCCGGGGAAGGAGAACTTCAGCGTCCAGCCGTTGATCGCGCTGGTGCCGGTGTTGGTGATCGTCACGTTGGCGGTGAACCCGCCGGCCCATTCGCTGGTCGTGCTGTACGCGACCTGGCAGGTGCCGCCGCCCGTGCTTCCGCCGCTGACCGTCCATGTGAAGGACGCCGAGCCGGCCGCGCCGGTGGAGTCGGTCACGGTCACCGTCACGTTGGATGTGCCGGCGGCGGTCGGAGTGCCGGAGACCAGGCCCGAGGAGCTGATCGACAGCCCGGCCGGGAGACCGGCCGCCGAATAGGTGAGGGTCTCACCCGATGCCGAGTCGCTCGCATGGACCTGAAGGGCGGTGATCGCGGCGCCGACCGTAGCCGACTGATTGCCGGGACCGGTGACGGACACAGTGTTGCCGCCCGTGCTCCCGCCGCTGACCGTCCATGTGAAGGACGCCGAGCCGGCCGCGCCGGTGGAGTCGGTCACGGTCACCGTCACGTTGGATGTGCCGGCGGCGGTCGGAGTGCCGGAGACCAGGCCCGAGGAGCTGATCGACAGCCCGGCCGGGAGACCGGCCGCCGAATAGGTGAGGGTCTCACCCGATGCCGAGTCGCTCGCATGGACCTGAAGGGCGGTGATCGCGGCGCCGACCGTAGCCGACTGATTGCCGGGACCGGTGACGGACACGGTGTTGCCCAGGTTCGGCGGGGCGTTGCCGTCCAGGCCGATGGAGACGCTGCCCAGGTGCTTGGCGCTCGTCGCCTGGCTGCCGGTGACCGGCGCGAAGGGCAGGGAGGTGGTCGGGCTGGCGACCTGCTCGACCAGGTAGGTCGAGCCGGCCGTGACGGGCACGCTCAGCGTGCCGGCCGTGGTCGGGGAGACGACGACGGCGCCGGTCGAGCCGTTGACGACCTCGGCCTGCTGCCCGGACCAGGGGTTGCGCACGTTGACCGTGCCGCTGCTGCCGGCCTCGATCGCGGCGGTGGTCAGGGTGCCGCCCTGGACCTGGACGTCGACCTTGGAGCCGCCCTGGATGGACAGCCGGCCGGAGCCGTCCCAGCCGGCCGGCCACGCCGGGGCGAACCGCACGGTGCCGTCGTAGTCGGTGGCGAAGGCCTCGTCCAGTGTGGCGGCCACGTTCGAGACGTGCTCGATGTACGGCTCGTCCAGTGAGCTGGTGCTCCAGGCGGCCAGTCCGGAGGGGTAGAGCTGGTATTTCTTCGTGCTCGCCGCGAGGTCGTTGGCGACCTCGGAGGACAGGTCCAGGCGTGCTGCCTGGAGCGAGTCGTACGTCCAGTCCGGGTTGTTGACGTACTGCCGGTGGCTGTAGGTGCGCTGCGCCAAGGCAGTGAGGTTGTCGCCGTTCACCACCGTGTTGTCACCGATCAGGTTGTACGGCCAGACCGGTTCCAGGCCCAGGTTCTCCACGTTGTGCACGGCCGCCGTGGGCTGGTAGGAGTTGCCGATCACGTCGGTGCCCGAGGAGTCCGCGGACGGGCCCAGCAGCTGCGAGTGGGTGCTCTGGTCGGTGCGTGCGTACGGCTCGACGCGGGTCAGCGCGGTGCGCAGTTGCGAGACCAGCGCGGAGTCGGTGCCGAGCAGGGTCGCGGCGTTCGCGGTGGCGGTGAACAGCGCCTGGTCGGCGGCGATGTCGGTGGTCGGGTCCTGCACCGCCCACTGGGTCTCGTGCGCGTTGGCCACCGCGTGCAGGTAGCCGTCGGAGCCCACGGACTGCCAGGCGAGCAGGAATGTGGCGGTCTGCTGGAGGAGCGGGTAGTACTTCTGCAGGAAGGCGCGGTCGCCGGTGTGCTGGTACTGCTGCCAGATCCACAGCGCGATCTCCGCGCCGCTGGTGACGGTCTCGGCGTTGAAGTTCGGGCTGGAGGCCACCGCGCACGAGGCGTCCGAGGTGATCCCGCCGCCGTTGTAGTAGCCGTTGCCGTTGAAGCGCATGGTCTCCGGCACGCAGGCCCCGGGTTTGCCGTTCATGTTCGCGCTGGTCCACGACTCGATGGCCGGCAGGTCGTTGAGGTACATGTCGAAGATCGGGACGTTCTGCGCGAAGTTCCCGGCGTCCAGGTTGGCCTGGATCTGGCCGCGCAGGTTCCACAGCCAGTATCCGGCCGGGTACCAGGCCTGGTGGTCCTGGTTGAAGTTGTACAGGTCGGCCAGGCCCGCCTGGCTGCCCGGGTACTGGCCGGAGTGCATGAGGCCGGCCTCGAAGTACTGGTACAGGGTGTTCAGGTTCTCCATGTACTGGGCGGTGCCGTCCGATGAACTCGCCTCGATCAGGCCGCTGTTGGCCCAGAAGTTCTGCCACCAGGACGACTGCGTGGCCAGCAGCGAGGCCCGGCTCGCGGTGGTGTCCGGCCCGATCAGGGTGGAGGCGGCGGAGTTGGCGTTGCCACCGGTCCACGACGGCGAGGCGACGACGACGCGGTACGAGCCGTCGCTGTTCGGGTTGAACGCCACTTGGACCTTGGTGGAGTTCACCACGGAGGCCGACACGTTCGACCCGCCCGCGGTGATCGCGGCCATCGCCCCGAACGTCTGGTTGGAGTGGCCGGTCTGCGAGTTGTCCGACCAGGACTGCGCCAGGCTGGCGACGGCTCCCGAGGCGGAGGCCGTCGGGTTGCGGCCGCTCCACAGGCCGACCGTGGCGGTCTGCCGGGTGCCCGGGTTGGCGCCCGTCACGTCGATGACCAGCTCGTCCTTGCCGGCGGCCACCCAGGCCCGCAGGGTCATCCCGCCGCCCTGCTCGACCAGCACCCCGTTGTACAGGTCAAGGATGCCGGAGAAGTTCGACGCCGAGGTCATCGCCGACAGGCCGGGGATGTTCACCTGGCCGGGAGAGAGCCGGTTGGGCATGGTGTCGCTGCGGTTGAGCTGCGCCGTGAATCCGTTCGCGGCCCACTCGGCCACGCCGAGCGAGCCGTTGCCCAGTGGCAGGAACTGAGAGCTGGAGGAGTTCGCCTTTCCGAGGACGATGTCGGAGCGCGAGACGACCCCCGCGGTGTTCACCGAGAAGGCGCCGTTGTGCCAGGCCGTCGTCCCCGTGGCAGCCGACGCCGGGGGAGCCAGGCTCCCTACCGAGGCCAGTGCCGGAACTGTCGCGACGACAGCGGCCACGGCCATGAGCCGCAGCCGATCAAGAGCGGACATGCTGTCCCTCCGGGATGTGTCGATACGTCATGTTGATGCGACAGACGGCCAACACATGGGATGTCGTTGTAGCACAAGTCCTCGACCGGGTCTAGGAGTTGGGCTTGTCAGCGCTCACAAGTCCCCAGCCCCCGGGTATTCATGGGATCTCTCGGGAAGCGGCAGGCGGGCCCGCGTTCGGCTGATCGCATACCACGCGGGCTTGACGTTCTCGCCCTCTCTTGCCACGCTCACCTTCGATGCGACAGGTATCGGGCTTTCCGCACTGACAACCTCCACCCCCCCACATCGAGTGCTCATTGTGAGCGCTCACTAGGATGGTTTGGATGCTTACGCCCCGTAGTACGAGTCGTGCTCGCTCCCTTGGAGGCGCCGGCGACGCCGGCCGCCGCCGACGCGGGGACGACCACCGACGAGCACCCGTCCGCCCGGCTCACCGCCCAGCGGCTTCCCGCGGACTTCCGTCGGCGCCCTGACCGGTCAGGAGCCGAGCCGCCACCCCACCACATCGCGGTGAGGAACCCGGCGAACGCGCCGGTTTCCCGGCCGCTTCGCGCGCCCATGCCCTCGTCCACCGGCATCGGGTCATGTCGGCGTGCCGGCGCGGGCAGTTCCCGCACCCACCGGCAGGCGTGCCGGTAGGTGCGCCGGCCGCGGTGGCCGTTCCGGCCGGCCACCGGCAGGACGGCGTACGACCCGTGCGCCGGCGGCCCACCCTGGCCGGATCCCCGCACCCCCCCACACACAAGCGGCGCGTGCCCGCCCACCCACGGGCCGCCCCGCACGGCCCGCCCGCGCACGGCCCGCCCGCATACGCCGGCGTGCCGCGCGCTGCGGCTCCGGCCGAGCGGGGTCCGACCGGAAGGAGATCGAAGTGCGCCACACGAAAGACACCAGAACGTACCGGCGACGAGGGGCGGCCCTGACGCTGGGCTTCACGCTGGCCGGTGCCGCGGCACTCAGCGGCGTCGCCGTGATCCCCGCGGCGGCGGGCGCAGGCCCGGCCGCCAGGAACGCGGCCGCTGCCGCCTCGACGGCCACGGTGACCGTGAACGGCAATGCCGGGCTCGGCACCTTCCCCGCCGAAGGCGTCGGCCTGAACACGGCCGTCTACGACGGTTACATGAACGACACCCCGATTCCCGGCCTGCTCAAGGCCGCGGGGATCGGCGCGCTGCGCTACCCGGGCGGCTCGTACTCGGACATCTACAACTGGCAGACGCAGACCGCCGTGGCCGGCGGCTACATCGCGCCGAACACGTCCTTCAGCCAGTTCGCCGCCACCGCGAAGGCGGCGAGCGCCCAGTCGATACTCACGGTCAACTACGGCAGCGGCACCACCTCGCTGGCCTCCGCGTGGGTGCAGGCCGCCGCGGCCAACAGCGTCAATGTGAAGTACTGGGAGGTCGGCAACGAGATCTACGGCAACGGCACCTACGGCGCGAACTGGGAAACCGACAGCCACTGCAGGACCGCGCTGAACGGCAGCGCGGTGACCATCGGCAACGAGCCGTCGCAGACGTACAACTGCGGCCCGACCGAGTACGCCCAGAACCTCCTGGGCTACATCTCGGCGATCAAGGCGGTCAGTTCGAGCGCTCACGTCTGCGCGGTGCTGACCACCCCGGGCTTCTGGCCGGACAACGTGACCAACGCGGAGTACCCGCAGTCCTGGAACCAGACCGTGCTGACGGCGCTGAAGTCCAAGACCGACTGCGTCATCGTGCACTACTACCCGTCCCAGAGCACCGACTCCGCGGCGAGCATGCTGGGCACGCCGAGCGACATCCCCGGCATCGTCTCGACCCTGCGCACGGAGATCCAGCAGTACGCGGGCGTGAATCCCTCCAACGTGCCGATCCTGGTCACCGAGACAAGCTCCCAGGTGGCTTCGGACACCCAGCCCGGCGCGCTCTTCGCTGCGGACATGTACATGTCCTGGCTGGAGAACGGCGTCAGCAACGTCGACTGGTGGGACGAGCACAACGGGCCCACCACCCCCAGCACCGTGGGCGGCGCCCAGGACTACGGCGACTACGGGATGTTCGCCAACGGCGCCAACAGCAGCGGAGTCACCGAACCGGCCGTCGACACCCCGTTCTCCCCCTACTACGCCGTGGAGATGCTCTCCAAGCTGGGTGGAGCGGGCGACACGATGGTCACCTCCTCGTCCACCAACTCGCTGCTGAAGGCGCACGCCGTACGCCACGGCGGCAACCTCGACATCCTGATCGACAACGAGGACCCGTCGAACTCCTACACCGTCAACCTCGGCTACAACAACTTCACGCCGACCGGCGGCCCGACCGTCCACACCCTCGGCAACAACGCCAACAAGATCACCAGCACCACGCAGACCTCGGCTTCGAGCGTCACGGTCGCCCCGTACAGCCTGACCGTCCTCCAGGTGCCGGGCAGCGGCGGCACCGGGACCACCGCTCCGGGCGCTCCCGGCCAGCCGACGGTGTCGAACCTGGCCTCCACCACCGCGGGCGCGAACACCGGCACAGGGACGCTGGGCTGGTCCGCGTCGACCGCCGGCACGTACCCCGTCGCCAACTACCAGGTCTACCAGCTCGGCAGCGGCGGGAGCAGCACGCTGGTGGGCAGCCCGACCGGCACCACCTTGCCGCTCAGCGGCCTGACCATCGGGGCGGGCTACACCTACGACGTGGTCGCGGTAGACACCCACGGCAACCCGTCACTACCCTCGCCGCCCCTCACCTTCACCGTGCCACCGCCGTCCGACAGCAGTTGCGCCGTCCACTACGCCCAGACAAGCAGCTGGCCGGGCGGCTTCGGCGGGACCATCACGATGACCGACAGGGCCGCCACCCCGATCAAAGGCTGGAAGCTCACCTTCACCTTCCCCGCCGCCGGTGAGGGGGTCCAGTCCGGCTGGAACGGCACCTGGACCCAGACCGGTCAGGCCGTCACGGTCACCAACGCCGACTGGAACGGCACCATCCCCGGCGGCGGTGGCTCGGTCAGCCTGGGCTTCAACGGCGTCGACACCGGCCTGTCACCGGCGCCGACCAGCTTCTCCATCAACGGCACCATCTGCGCGAACAACTGACAGGACGGACAGAATCGAAAAGGAGGTACGACGCCATGCGAGAGCAGGACAGCTCGCCCGCCGCGTCCCCGGGCGCCGCGGGCGGCCGGGCCGGACCCGGCACACCGCGCCGGCCGGCCAGGGGCGCGGCGACGATCGCGGCGACGGTGCTCGCGGTGCTCGCGGCCGTCGTGGCGATGGCCCTGACCCAGCCGGCCTCGGCCGCCGGCCCGGCCGCGGCCGCGGCGCCGAACGCGGCGGCCTCGACCCAGCGGGGGCCTGACCCGACGGTCGCCATGATCGAGGCCAACCGCGGCCCGTTCGCCACCGCCCAGCTGACCGTAGCCCCCGGCAGCGGCTTCAACGGCGGAACGGTCTACTACCCGACGGACACCGGCCTCGGGACCTGGGGCGCCCTGGCCATCGTGCCCGGCTACAGCGCCCTGTTCGCCAACGAGGAAGCGTGGATGGGCCCGTGGCTCTCCTCGTTCGGGTTCGTCGTCATCGGTGTGGAGACCAACTCCCGGTCCGACGACGACAACGCTCGCGCCTCCGAACTCCTCTCGGCGCTGACCTGGCTGACCACGACGAGCCCCGTCAAGGACAGGGTCGACCCCAACCGGCTGTCGGTCCTGGGCCACTCGGCGGGCGGCGCGGGGGCCATCAGGGCGGCCGAACGCCAGCCGTCGCTGCGCGCCATGATCGGCCTGGCGCCCGGGTTTCCCGGCAACGCCCTGAGCATGTCGACCGACCACGTCCCGTCGCTGGTGATCGGGGGCCAGAACGACGGCACGGTCACCCCCTCGTACCTCTCCAGCCTGTACGGGACGCTGCCGTCCGACACCCAGAGCGCCTTCGCGCAGATCGCGGGGGCTGACCACGTCTACTACACACACGCCAACAACGTCGAGATGAAGATCCTCATCCCCTGGCTCAAGGTCTTCCTCGACAGCGACACCCGCTACACCCAGTTCCTGTGCCCGACCCTGCCCGATCCGAGCAGCGTCTCCGAGTACAAGCCCAAGTGCCCCTACGTACCGCCGGGCGGTTCGACCGGGGGCACCACGACCGGCGGCACGACGACCGGCGGCACGACGACCGGCGGCACGACCACGGGCGGCACGACCACGGGCGGCACCGGGGGCAGTTGTCATGTGGCCTATACCAGGAACGAGTGGACGGGCGGCTTCACCGCCGACGTCGTCGTCGGCAACACCGGCACCACACCCGTCAACGGCTGGGCGCTCGGCTTCTCCTTCCCCGGCGACCAGAAGATCACCAGCGCCTGGAACGCCGCCGTCACCCAATCCGGCAACACTGTCAAGGCCACCAACCTCAGCTACAACTCCGCCATCGCCCCCGCGGGCACCGTCGACTTCGGCTTCCAGGGCACCTGGACATCCAACGACACCTCCCCCAGCTCCTTCACCCTCAACGGAACCCCCTGCAACTGAACCGGTCCGCCGATCGACGGTTCTCCGGGGCCCGGCCGCCGCGTGAGCAACGCGGGCGGCCGGGCCCCTCGCCGTGCACCGGCCCCGTGCTGTACCCGGACGCCAGAAACCGCGCGCCCAGCAACGCCGGCATGTTCGCCTCGACCAGCGCCCGCAGATCCCGCTCCCGCCCCACCGCGAGCGAGGCGATCTCCCTCACCCGTCCGTGTCGGTGGGAGTGTTTCCGGAGGGGCTCCATCCACCGTGTGGGCGGAGTAGGTCAGACGAGAGAGGCATTCAGGACAGTCGTGGGCTGTGGACTGTTTGTGGGCCGCGCGAGCCGACGGTGTGTCAGGCCCCGGAGGACGCCTGCCGGCCACCCGTACGCCATCCGAATGCTGCTGGCGACTGCCCTACCCGTATGCACTGGTGGGCTGCTCGACCGAAGGTATAGCTTTCGGCATTTGCCTGGCGCCGAGCCGTGCTTACTCCCCGCTCAGGGTCTCCATCCAGTCGCTGACTCGCCAGCTGCGGACGACGCCATTGACCACGAAGGGGTCCCGCTCTGCGAATTCCTCAGCCGCCGTGCGATCGGTGAACACCGCCATTGCACCTTCGTTCCGCACATCGGCGAACACGCCGATCATCAGTAGCAGCCCACGGTCGTGGAACTCCCGGGCGTGCGCACTGTGGGCGGCGAAGTGCAGCGGTGCTCTTGCCTCCACATCGGGAGCCGACTCATAGAAGAGTACGGATTTCATGGACGTGTTCCTCTCGGGATCGAGTCCAGGTGGGCCCGATTATCCTACAGTGATGTCAGTTGAGTGAGTCGAAATTGCTCCTTCAACTTGCCATTTCATGGAGTGCCTTCGGCTGCCCGGGTGCTCGTCAGGTGGCCCCCGACGATGAACTGACCGTCACGTTTGTCGCCCGCCGTGAGGTCGACGAGGAAACGGAAAGCCTCGCCGTGGGTGTCGCGGAAGCCCGCGGCGGCGAAGTTGCCGCTGCCTGTGGGGCTCAAAGACACGAATTGCCCGCCCGTGTTGGGCTCCATGAAGGAACCGGAATCCCACGTCGAAGAAGTGGGACTACAGCCAGCACCGCCGACCCGGCCGCCCGCCGACAACTGCCGCAGTCAAAAGCGGACACGCTCACCAAGGATCCGTCTGCCGTGAACGGTCAGCCGGGCATTACGGTGGGACACGAAGACCTCCGTGTGGTGCGGTCCTAGACAGCTGCACCACACCGGAGGTCTTCGCCATGATCAAGCACCGGCACGTGTCAACAACGCTCGTGATCAATACACCTGGCAGGGCAGGGCAGCCTCCCCCGAAACGCACCCCGCGCGGTTCCCCGCGCCCCTGGTGAGGCGCCCCTGTCCGGAGAGGTCCGCGGAGGGGGTGTGTGGGCCGGGGCGGGCGGCGGGGGGCGCCGGCCGCCCCGGGGCGGTTTGTGGGGGGCTCAGACCAGTTTGGCCAGGAAGACCTGCTGGGTCGCGTCACGCTGCGTCCGGGTCGCGCCGCGGTCGCTGGTGAAGACCACGACGCCCTGGTGGAGCGCCGGCCAGGTGTTGTTGCCCTGGCGGCTCACCTGCGTGGCCGGGGTCCAGCCGGTCTTCGGGTCGAGGGTGGCGGTGAAGATCTTCCAGCGCCAGTCCGTCGAGCGGGAGTCGTACCAGACCGCCCGCACCGTGCCGTCGGGGTCGACGGCCAGCTTCGCCAGCTGGCTCATCGCGTCCGGGGCCGGGGCGACCTGCTCGAAGGCCGTCCAGGTGGTGCCGCCGTCGGTGGAACGCGCGGCGCGGAGCCCGAGGTTGGCGCCGGAGCTCTGGAGGGCGCCGCTCTGCCAGATGGCGACGAACGTGCCGTCCTCGTCCACGGTCAGACCCGGGTGGCGGTCGGCACGGTCGGTGACCTTGCTGACCTGGACCGGGTTGCTCCAGGTGTGGTTCGGGGCCTTGCGGACCGACGCCAGGATCTGCCAGTTGTCGGGGTCGGTGCCGCCGCTCGCCGGCTGGCCGGCGGGCGGGGTGTGGCCGGTCCACAGCGGGTCCGGGTCGTAGCGGTCGTCCTGCCAGCTGATCACCGCGTGCTTTCCGTCCTGGACCGCGATGACCGGGAACAGGGAGGCGGGGTAGCGCGGGGAGCGGGCGTCGGTGGGCACACCGGGGCTCGTCGCCTTGCCGGCCGTGGAGAGGTTCACCGCCGCCTTGTCGACGCCGATGATCTGCGCGTAGACGTCGAACGCGCCCTGGCTGTTGTCGGACCAGGCGACCAGCGGGTGCTTGTCCTCGATCAGCGCCAGCGCCGGGTTGATCGCGCGGCCCTTGCCCTTGCTGATCTTGTCGGGCGCCTTGAACGAGTCGCCGCCGTCCGCGCTGTGCGCCAGCAGGACGACCGGACGGTGCGGCTGCTCCTTGCCCTGCTCGTCCTGCCACACCACCCAGACGTCGTCGCCGGTGGCGACGATGCGCGGGAAGCGCGCCGTCGCCGAACGGCCCGAGACGGTGACGGACTTGGTGAGCCGGCCCTTGGCGTTGAGGCGGCGGTAGACCACCTTGCTGGCCTGGTTCTCGTGCAGCTCGGCCACGACGTGCGTGACACCGCCGACGACCGCCACGTCCGAGAAGCCGGTGAAGGTGCCCGGGGCGCCGGTGATCAGCGTCGCCTGGTCGTCGGTGGTGTCGGCCGCCGGGAGCGCGATCTCGGGCCGGGGGTCGGCCGGGGCGCCGACGGACACGAAGATCGGCGAGGTGGCGGCGCGGAGCTGGTCCGGCAGGTTCGGGTCGGCCTCGGAACCGGAAGCGCTGCCCGGGGAGCGGACCTCGACCCGGTACCAGCCGTGGTCGGTGCCCTTGAGCACCAGCGGGACCTCGAACGTCTCGTTGGCGCGCTGCGGCCGGAAGGTCGCGACCGGGCCGACGGAACGGCCGGGGGCCGCGTAGACGAGGACGCTGGTGCCCTTGCCGCCCTTGACCTTCACGCGCAGCGTGGCCTTCTTGGACAGCTTGCGGTCGGCCACGACGACCTCGTCGCCGCCCATGGCCTCGAACACACCGTCACCGTCGACGTCCGCCTCGACGGTGACGAACGGACCGGCGGTGTTCTGCGAGAGTGTCGTGCGGCCGCTGCGGAAACCGTCGAGGATGCCCAGGACCGAGCGGTCGGCCACGTAGACGTGGGTGGTCGGCTCACCGGGGGAGTCGACGTCCCACAACTCGCGGAAGTGGCAGTCGCTGGCCGCCGCCACACCGAAGCGGAAGCCGGCGTTCCAGCGGTTCTCCGCGTACTCGACCTCGACATCGGGGTCGCTGGCGACGTTGAGCACCTCGACCAGGTTCGCGCCCTGGACGCTGGCGTTGTCGTTCGGGCCGTCGGCCCGGGTGTACTCGCCGTCGTCGGGGTGGGCCTGCGACCACACCGCCCCCTGGGCGTGGGCGTCCCAGACCGACTGCTGCACATGGCGGAAGCTCGCGGAGCCGGGCGGGTTGGCGCCGTCCACGATCACGTCGACGTTGCCCAGCACGATGGCGTGCGGCGAGCCGTTCGCCTCCTCGCCGGGGAGGAGCAGCAGCTTGGACGACTTCCACTGCGGGTCCCAGACCTGGTCGTAGGTCCGGTGGTCGGTCAGCGGCATGAAGTCGAGGCCGGCGCTCTCGCCCTGCCCGATCTGGTCGCCGACCGGCAGGTTGCCGGGGAGGGTCTGGTGGGACGTCTGCCGCGGACCGCTGCCGTCGGACGAGTGGTCGTCGTGGACGTGGGTGTCGCCCGCCAGCCACTTGCCCTTGGGGGCCTTGCCGGCGTCGGATCCGTTGACGACGCCGGTGACCGTGGTGGCCGCCTTGACGGTGTCGGTCGCCTTGACCGCGGAGCCGGTGGCCGCTTCGGCGGTGCTCGCGCCGATGCCGACCGCGGCGACGGCGGCACCGGCCGCGACGACGAACCTCCGACGGGTGAGGTCGGCGGATTCGGCGGTACGGCCCGAACCGCTGGACTCCCTGGGTGTTTCCATCTGCGTCTTCGCCTTTCGTTCACCGCTCCCCTGCGGAACAGTGCAAACCATTAGCGACGCTAAGAAACCCCCGATGCGGCCGAATGAACCCACGACAAATCGTCCGTAGTGATCTCCGAAACAGCGTATGTCGACGCAACCCGCCCGCCGCCAGGCAAAACGGCCGCCGGACGGCCGGAACCCGGGCGGGTGATCCAGCTACCGCATGGGGGTCATGCTCGCTGTCCACACCGCCGGCGTCACCGGATTCACCTTTCCTCGGCACCTGTCCATGCACGCCGCCGCCTACGGCGCGGCGGGGGTGGGCTACACGCTGAACGGCGCCTTCGCCGCCGCGAACCTGCCCGACATCGTCTTCTTCGACGTGGCGGCGGGGACGTGCAAGGTGGGAGGCGAAGGGACGCGGGGTCGGAGCAGCACAAGACGCCGTTCGCGGGAGACCACGAGATTCCCGGCGGACCCGGCCTGCCGGTCATCCGGACCGCCACGGCCAGCCTTCCGGTGGCCCGGGAGATGTTGGCCACCGGGGCGGTGCTGCCGGGACGGAGCGGGTTCGACGCTGCCGGCGGCTGGGGCGGCAACCACGTGGGTGGCGGCTGGTTGGCCCGTTGCGCCCCGTGTGGGGCGGGGTGACTGTCGAAAACCATGATCCGCCGGATCGGGGCCGCCAGGTCAGACGGGCTCCCAGCTCGATGGAATCCGGTTCGGGTCTCGGGTGTCCCGCCACGACAGCCAGCCGTCGGCGACCCCGGGCAGCCGGATGCCCCAGGCCTGCCCTCCGTGGAGCTGGTCGGCCACGCTCTCGATCCACTCGGCGAACGTGTCGCCCGATTCCTCCGGCTCGGTGAACTCGCCAGCATGGACATTCCACCCCAGCTGACCGGTCGGAACGTCGATGAAGTTCCACAGGGCGGGCTCATCCGTCGCCGTCGCGCACGCGGGAACCCACGGACGCGGACCCATCTCCCCGACTTCGAGGATGGGCGACAGCGCGATGAAATGACACCGGACCGCATCCATCGGCGGGAACACGTCATAGCCCCTGAGGATCTGCGGGCGTTCAGGACCGCTGCCGCTGCCTCCGGCCCGGAGAGACCACAACGCCACCAACTCCTGGGGCAGTTCTCCCAGGGCGGCCTCCGCCGCCGCGATCTCGGACGGCTCGGCGGGACCGGGCAGCATCGCGTACGACCGCGGCGCACGTACCCGCAGCCACTCCTCGATGCGCGTCCAGGCGGCTGTCGTCCGTTCCGCACGAGACGGGTCGTGGTCCATGGCCGGATGCTACAAGGGCCACGGGCGGACGGGCGTGCTGTGCCCAGACCGTGACAGCCCGGACCCTACGCAGCTCCTCAACTCGCCGGCTGAAGCGCTCAGGCACACGAAGAAGAAGACGACTCCGGCTTCCGCAACGTCGGCGTGGAGATCGCGTCTGCACGCGGGAAGTCGCCGGCGGCACCGTGCTGCAGCACTGGCCGACCATTGCGCATCGCTCATGCGTGCGGACCCTTTCCCGGGGCAGGCGCCTCAAGCCGGAGCGACCGCTCCAGCAGGTCCGCCGGGCACCGTCCGCGGACTCCACCCAGAGAAGAGGATCCGCATGTACATCGGCCTGGGAACTGTCATTCTGATCATCGTCGTGGTCGCCATCGTCATGATCCTGCGCCGCGGGTGACCTCCACGCCCACACCGGTCCACGCCAGCCGGCTGTTCCACGCGCAGGCCGCCGGGACCACCGAGCAGCAACTGCAGCGCATCGACGCCATCTGCAGCAGCCGGCTACGCCGCGGCGTAGCCGAGCCGCAGCAGGTAGACCAGCGCCTCGGTGCGGCGGACCAGGCCGACGCAGCGGCGGATCCCACCGACCGCGTGCCGGTCGTAGCGGGTGAAGTCCTCCGCGACGCAGAGCCGGCGTCGTCGCAGCAGGACCAGCTGCCTCCGACGGGCTCGCCGCACAGGCCGGGCGCGGGGCGGGGCCGGGCCGACGCGGTCTCGGCCGTTCGCCACACGGTGCCGCCACCGCGGTCGTAGCATCAGGCAGGTGACGACTGTAGACCGCATCGCGGCGGTCATAGGGGCACGACAGGGAACGGGCTACCTCCTGACCCCACGGCTCGTGCTCACGGCCGGCCACCTGCTCCGCGAGCGTTCGGACGCGGTCGTCGTCGTGCCCGGCGGTCTGGGCGAGGTCACGTGTCACGCCGTCTGGGCAGGCGAGAGGGAACACAGCGACGCGGTACTCCTCCTGGCGGACACGCCCCTCGTGGCGAACGAGAGCGCTGACGGCTTCGACCCCCGCCTGGGCAGAATCGACGGCCTTGCCCCCGTCGTCGACTGCTACGCCATCGGATTTCCCCGCGTGCAGCGCTACGACGGGGAGCACCTGGACAGCGAGCAGTTCGTCGGCACGATCAAGCCGGGGTCGCAGTCGATTCGCGGCAACTACGTGATCGACAGCGTGCACACCCCGCCGGCCGCGCTGAAGGACGGGGGCTCGCCCTGGGCGGGGATGTCAGGCGCACCGCTCTTCTCCGGTCAGCACCTGATCGGCATGGTCGTGGTGGACGCCGCCGGGTGGCAGCACAGCAGGCTCACCGCCGTACCGATCCACCGTTTGCTCAGCGATTCCGCCTTCTCCAACATCTACCGCCTCCACAACGGCCCCGTCCGCTTCAGCACGCTGCGCCGCGCTCCGGACGGCCCGGCGGAGTTCGAGCAGCGCTACCGCTCGTACATCGCCGACGTGCACGGGGAACTGAGCATTTTCGGCCTCAACTTCAGCCTCCCGGAGAACGCGCAGTGGCCACTGGACTCGGCGTACATCAGCCTTGAGCTGGTCCGCCGTGAGGAGGAGTGGGTCGAGCCCGGCCATCGAGACCCTGTCGGCGGTGATCTCGGTTCCCCGGCCATGGACGAGCGGGCACGCGTCGAAGTCGCGCTCCACGGCCGTCGGCGGGTGCTCCTGCGGGGCCTGGCCGGTTCGGGGAAGACCACGCTGATGCAGTGGCTGGCCGTCAACGCCGCCCGCGACTCCTTCGACGACCGGCTCACCCACCTCCGTGGCCGGGTCCCCTTCATGCTGCCGATGCGCACTCTCGTCCGCAGTGCCTCGCTGCCCGCAGTCGGTGACCTGATCACGGCCGCCGGGCACCCGCTGACGCCGCCGGAGGGGTGGGTGGATGCGGTACTGAACGAAGGACGCGGACTGCTCCTCGTCGACGGGGTGGACGAGATGCCCCAGGAGGACCGCGCCCGCACGCGGGACTGGCTGGTCAAACTGATCACCGCCTATCCCGACAACGTCGTCGTGGTCACCACCCGGCCCACCGCGGTGGACGAGGGCTGGCTCGACCGCAAGGGCTTCACCGAATTCCAGCTGCTGCCGATGAACGAGCGGGACGTCGCCGAGTTCGTGCGGCGCTGGTACAAGGCGGCCGGCTCGATGTCGGTCAGCTCGGCCAAGCGGGGGCAACTCGAAGCCCTCCGGGACCAGTTGCTCGACAGCCTCCCGCGCAAACGCGATCTCGCACGTCTCGCCACCAATCCCCTCATGTGCGCGATGATCTGCGCCCTTCACCGCGACCGACGCGGTTTCCTGCCCGACAGCCGGATGAAGCTGTACGGTGACGCCCTCACCATGCTCCTGGTCCGCCGCGACCAGGAACGCGCTGTAGCCGCCCCCGAAGGACTGGTGGTGTCCGAGGAGGCCCAGCACAAGCTGCTCCAGGAGATCGCCTACTGGATGATCCGCAACGGTCTGGCCGAGGCCGAGCACCAGCAGGTGATCGACCTGATCGGCAGACTGCTGCCGGCCATGCCTCAGGTCGGGACACCCGACCGCGCTCCGGACGTCTTCAGGTTCCTGTTGCACCGCAGCGGTCTGCTGCGGGCACCGGCTCCGCAGACCGTGGCCTTCGTGCACCGCACCTTCCTGGACTACCTGGGCGCCCGCGCCGCGGTCGACGCCCAGGACATCAACCTCGTCGCCACCCACGCGCACGAACCGCAGTGGGAGGACACCGTGCGGATGGCTGTGGGCCACGCCCGTGACAGTGAGGCCGCCACGCTGCTGAAGAAGCTGGTGGAGTTGGGGGACCGCGCTGCCGGGAACTCCCGTCACCTCCACGTCCGCTTCCATCTGCTCGCCGCGGCCAGCCTGGAGCACGCCACGAGCCTCGACCCGGAGGTCAGGGCCATGGTCAAGCAGCGCGCGGCAGCCCTGGTCCCGCCCAAGGACACGTGGGAAGCGGGGCAGCTGGCCGAAGTCGGCCCCATCGTCCTTGAATTGCTTCCGGGACCGGCCGGTCTGACCGACGAGGAGGCGCTCGCCGTCGTGACGGTGGCGGACACGATCCGCGGGGACCATGCGCTGCGCCTGCTGTACGACTACCGCGACCACCCGTCGCTGACCGTACGCGACGCGCTTGCGCGCAGTTGGCCGTCATTCGACGCGGCCGCCTACGCCGAGAACGTCCTCGCGCCGATGAGGACCGACGACGTATGGATCACGGTCACCACCGCCGAACAGCTCGGCGCGCTGCCTTTCGTCAACGACGCGCACAACGTGGCCTTTCGCGGTGCCCTGAGTGCCGACGGGATCGCCTCCGCCGCCCGTGCTGTCGCCGCGCGGAACGTGGTCATCGCGAACAATCCCCGGCTGCGGAATCTCACCGCCCTCTCCGAAGAGAAGCCGGCGCTGACCACCCTCGTGCTCGACTCCTGCAACCGCCTTGCCGACTACTCCGCCCTCGCGGAACTGGCGCTGGAATCACTCGAACTGAGGCAGATGGCGGCATCCGCCACGCTGTCGGCACTGCGTTCCGTGACGACGCTCCGCCGGGCCGCGCTGGACCTTCACGGAGACCACGGCACCCTGCGAACCCTGCCGCTGCCGTCCGCACTCGTCCATCTCTCCCTCAGCGGGAGCTGCGCCCTCGTCGACTCGCTTGCGGGCGTCGAGCAATGCCGCGGCCTTGCGAGCCTGAAGATCGACACCGATCCCTTCGTGAATCCGGAGGAACTGCGCCGGCTTGCGTCGCTGCCCGAACTGGGCGAGCTCACCTGCCGCCTGCACTCCTTCGCCCTGCTGGCCAACAGCGAACTGCCGATTCTCAGCACCGTCACGAAACTCACCCTGCACGCGTCGGTGGACACCGACAGCACGGCGGCCGATCTGCGGCGGATCTTCCCTCGGCTCGGAGAACTGTGCCTGGAGCTGACATCCCGTCATCCCGTGTCGCTGGACGTGAACGCGCTGGACGCGATTCCCGCAAAGAGGGTGAGCGTGTCCGGAGGATCCATCCAGTTCACCGGAGCGGAATCCCTGCCCGCGCCCCCCGTTGCCCCTTCGGAAGAATCGGACGTATGAGCGAACCTCTCCCCCGTATCGACCTGACCCAGGCAATCCAGGCTGTACGCGACCAGCTCATGGCGGCCGCCGCGCTCGGCGTCAACGAGCCCCTGCGCTTCGAAGTCGGGGAGATAACCATGGAGTTCACCATTGAGCTGCGGCACGATGACCACCTCAAAGGGGCAGTCAAGGCCTGGGTGCTCGCCGCGGATGCCGACAGCGGTCGCCAGAGGGCACATACACACAAGGTCTCGTTCACTCTCCAGCCCAAAAACGCCGCTACCGGCGACGGCTGGGAGGTCGGCCACGACAGCAGGGGCGACACGTCCGCTTTCGGCGGGAGCGCTTAGCCGGCTGCCCCTTGTGGGTTCGCCTCCGTCGAACTCCCGTACCGACGGCAGGCGGGACGAGGCGGCACCGAATTTCGCGAATACGAGCCCTGATCCCCCGGCGCTGGGTAGCTTGTCGGGCAGGGGGTGTGCGATGGATCCGCACGGCGGCATGGGTGAGGTCGGCGGCGTTCAGGGCGAGGCGGGCGGTCAACGCCTCGTGGCCGCGGCCGTGGGCGACTGCAAGCTGTACGTCGCCGTGCAGGACTTGGACACGCCGGCCGGGCCGGGCGGGGAGCTGGAGATCGGGGCGCGGCTGCCGGGCATGGACGGGGCCCTGGACGGGCTGGCGCAGTTCGCCCAGCATCTCGTCACGCGTTTCGCCCAGACCGACGTGCAGAAGGTGACCGTGCAGTTCGGCTGCGACATCGTCCTGGAGTCCGGGACGTTTCTCGCGGTGATCGGCAAGGCATCGTCCACCTCCTCGCTCACCGTGGGGCTCGAGTGGGTCCGGCCGACCACGGACTGATCGGGAGGGCGCTGACCGAGCTGCTGCGCGCCTCGACGGTCGCGTTGGAGGTGCACACGCGCGCCGAGACCGTGCTGGGAACCGGGTTTTTCGTGGCCCCGGGCATCGTCGCAACCTGCGCGCACGTTCTGGCGAAGCAGCGGGACCGGCTGCCGGAGATTGTCGCGGGCCGCATCGTGGCATCGGAAGCCGGCGCCGCCGACCGCGAGTTGGTGCTGGAGCCGGTCGCCGAGTGGTTCACGGCCGACGGCGACACCGGGCCGGACCTGGCGTTTCTGCGTGTGCCGACAGCGCTGGACGTTGCGTCGGTCCCGCTCTCGGACGTGGTCGAGGTCGGCGACGCCCTATGGACGTTCGGCCACCCCGCCGCGGCCCGAGGCGGGCAGTCCGCGCTGTTCACCGCGCTCGGTCCGACCCGGATCCGCGGGCAGGCGGGCGACTGGGACCCGGAGCGGGTCCAGGGCACGCCGGTGGGCGGGGGCTACAGCGGCAGCCCGGTGCTGAACAGCCGGACCGGCGCTGTCGCCGGGCTGCTGTACTCGTCAGATCTGGGCGGCAGCGCCCACGTGGTCCCGGCGGCGGACATCCTGACGGCGCTGCGGGTGACCGTCGGGGCGGTGCCGGATCCGCCGGCCCCGGCTCGGTGGCTCGCCCTGCTCGACGACGAGCAGATCCGGGCCGGCGGCTGGCGCTACCCCGGGCCGCGGCTGCGGGACTACCTGCAGGTCGCCGCGCTGGCGGCGGCCGATCACCCGTTCCGCAGCCTGCTGCCACATGTCGGGGCGCCGTCCTTGACGGCGGTCTACCAAAGCCAGAGCGTGCGGACCGTCGGGCCGGGTGGGGACGACGGCGGGTCCGCTCGTCAGGACACGGACCTGGAGCCCTGGGGGACGATCCTGGACGACTACGCCGACTGCGTCGTGGTGGCCGGACCGGGCGCCGGCAAGTCCAGCCTGCTGCGCCACACGGTGCTCGACCTGGCCCGGCGCTGGCAGGACATCGCACGAGCCGATCCGCCCGACCCGTCCGATCCTTCGCGGTCCGAGCGGAGCCAGGACGAGGGCGAGACCATGCGTGCCGCGGACGGCGGCGTGCCGCGCTTCGTCCCGGTCCGGGTGTCCGCCGCGGACCTGGCCGAGGCCGACTCACTGTCGACCGGGATCGCGGCGAGCGTGAACGCCGAACACCGGGGTTACGGGCAGATCGAGCCGCAGCCGGCGGCGCTGTTCGCCACCGAGCCGGTGCCCGGCGCGCGCTGGCTGGTCCTGGTCGACGGCCTCGATGAGGTCTTCGATCCGCTGGCCCGGAAGCAGGTCGTGCGCGGCATCCGCGCTGCTGCGGCCCGGGGCGAGCGGGCCACGCCGTACCGCTTCGTGCTCGCCACTCGCCCGCTGCCCGGCGGGGAGCTGAGCGGCGGCGTCCCGGCCCTGGACACCCGGTATGTCGAACTGCTGCCGTTCGGGCGATCCGACCTGCTGGCCTTCGCCGAGGCCTGGTTCCGGGCCCTGGGCCGCCCCAAGGACCCGCAACTGGAGGCCCTCGACTTCGACGAGGCCGTCGCGAAGTCCCCGCTGGCGAGCCTGGCGCACACGCCGCTGATCGCCACCATCCTGTGCCAGCTGTTCAGCGTCCGACCCGACATACCGCTGCCCGGCAGCCTGTCCGAGACCTACGCCGGCTTCACCGGTCTGCTGCGCGACCGCTGGATGCGCGAACGGCTTCCCGGCGAGAAGAACGCCGACGAGGTGGCGGCCGCGGCGCTGTCCCGGGACGGCGGATCCGCCGCCGTCGCCGTCGGCGCGCAGGTCCTCGACACCACCGACGAGCTGCTGGCGCGGCTGGCCGTCGTACGGCTGGAGGGCCGGACCACGCCGGCTGTGGAGCTGTTCGCCCAGTGGACGCAGCAACCGGCACGGGTGTCGGCCGAGGCGTGGACGGAGTTCCTGCACGACGTCCTGCGACGCAGTGGTGTCATGGTGCAGAGGGCGGGCGACTTCACCTTCCTGCATTACACGATCACCGAGTACCTGGCGGCCACGTACACGGCCGCCGACCGGCAGCGCAGCGACGCCGCCTTCGCCACGGTGCTGGGCCGCTGGGAGCGACGATGGCCGTACTCCGGGTTCTGGTCGCGGAGACGCGTCCAGCGCGTCGTCGGCGCCTGCATTCCGGAGCGGGCGCGGTTCTGGCTGCCGTCGTCCTGGCACGGACCGGTGTACCCGGATGCCTCGTACTACGGCTTCCTCATCACCGCTTGGCGCGACCGGCCGGACCTGACCCCGACCCTGCTGCACATCATCGCCCGCACGCGGACCGACGGCACGCGGTTCACCGTGGCGCTGCTCAAGCAGGACGCCGCCCTCGACCCCGCTGTGGTCGACGCCACCGGTAAGGCGCTCGCCCGCGAAGCCCTGAAACCCAGCCCTGTGGAAGGGCCGAGGTATTACGCTTTAAGCGGCAGGAACGAGATCGACGGCCACCACAGGTACCGGTGCGCGGTGTCGTTGTGGCAGATAGGCGACCCGCGGACCATCGAGGTCTTCGCCGCCCTCGCCGCGGATCCCACCCTTCACAGCCGGTTCCGGCGACACGCGGCCGAACAGCTGGCGGACTTCGGAGACGAACGTGGCAGGGACCTGCTGGCCGCGCTCGCGACCGCCAAGCCGACCACCGACCGCCTGACCTGGCGGGACGTGCAGCTCAGGTGGCAGGCCGCAGCGACAGCGGCCGGGCATGGGGACCAGCGAGGCGCCGACGAACTGGCCGCCCTGTCCGCCGACAACACCATGCGGACGCTGCGCTGGGCTTCGGCCGCGATCCTGCTGGGGGTCGGGGATCCCCGAGCCGGCGACCTGCTGTTCGACCTGACCGGCGACGAGTCCGTCTCCGCGGGTGAACGGATGCACGTGGCGGCGTTCCTGGCGGCTCACGGCGACGCGCGGGGTGCCGACCGGTTCGCCGCGCTCGCCGTCGACGGCAGGCTGTCGAACGACGACTTCTGGCGGGCGACGGTCATGACCCGCCTGGTCGGCGATCCGCGGCTGGCGGCGGTGCTCAACGCGCTGGCCGTCCGCCACGGCCGCGAGGTGTTCCAGGCCGACGAATTCCCCGAGGCCGTCCGGCGCCGGGCCGATCAGGCGCTGGTGGACCTGCTCGGCGACGACGCGGTCGCGATGTTCCTGGCCATGTCCAGCAACCAGGAATACTGTCAGGACTTCCCGTGGGAGATCGCCGAGGCGCTCGCCCGGCCCGGAAACCGGTTCTGGTCCAACGTTCTGATCGGCCTGGTGACCGACCCCGAGCTCGCCCGTGAGCACCGGATGCGGGCCGCAGCCGTCTTCGCCCTTGTTCTCGACGAGGCACAGGCGCGCAGCATGTACCTCGCTCTGGAACAGGACTGCACGCTGGATCGGGAGGGCCGGTTCGGCGCATGCCTGGCGTTGATCGGCCTCGGCGTGTCGAGGGACGCCAAGTGGCGCGACCCGTGCCCCAAGCAGAAGTCCCAGGCCGTGACCACGACCCCGGCCGAACCGGATCCCGCCGCGAGCGCGGAGGTCCTCGGCCGGACGTTCCAGGCCGAGCTCCGGCCATCACGCCAGGTGCAGCACGCCGAGAACATCCTGGCGGGTGCGACGCGCCTCTTCGGGGCGGCCGACCGCGAGACCCTCGGCGCCCGCAACCAGTCCGCCGTCTTCCGCGCCGCCGAGGCCGGGGCCGAGGCGATGATCCCACCGTTCGAGGACCTCCTCGCGGACGCCGTTCGAGAACTGGGCGACGACGACCGCCTGACGTTGCGGATCCTCGGGAACCTGGCCTGGGCCCGGTACACGGCGGGCGATCTCGCGGCGGCGCTCGCGCTGTACGAACGGACCCTCACCGGCGCCGAGAAGACGCTTGGCGACCTCGACACCGAGACCTTGACCGCCCGATACGACCTGGCCCAGGCGCTCGCGGATTCCGGCGACACTGCGCGGGCGGGCGCGCTGTTCGAACTCGCCTACGCCGGCCGGCTGCGCGTCCACGGCGCGGACCACCGCGACACGCTGGCGGCCCGCTACCAGGCGGCCCGCACCCGCCACCGCGCCGGGGCTCTTGACGAGGCGGTGGCGCTCTACGAGCAGATCCTCGCGGCCCAGCAAAGCGCCCTGGGCGGGGACGACGCCGACACCCTGCTCACCGCGGGTACCCTGGCGGTCGCCCACCACCAGGCCGGCCGGCTCGCCGAGGCCATCGCCCTGCACGAGAGCACACTGGCCCAGCACCGCCGGATCCTCGGCGAGACCGATCCGCGCACCCTGGCCTCGGCGCACGACCTCGCGGAATGCCACGCGGCCGACGGCGCTCCGACGACCGCGCTGCCGCTCTATCGGCAGGCCTATGACGGCCGGCGCGGGCTGCTCGGACTGGAAGACCCTGACACGCTCGCCAGCCTGCGCGGCCTGGTCTCAGCCTACGAGGCGGCGGGGCGGCCCGAGACGGTCGAACCGCCGGACCTTGAGGCCCTGGAGGCCTTGCGGCATGCGGACGCTGCGCAGCATCGGGCAGTCGAGCCCCGGACGTCCCCGGAACGGTCACCGGTCGACGGCCGGTCCGGCCCGTAGGTCGGGGACGAACCTCCAGTCGCCTCCGCCCAGCTTGACTCCGTCGGGGATCTTGGTTGCTCGGGTTCAGCTGCCGAGGGTTCGCCAGGACTTCGACCGGGGGATCCCGTTGTCGTCCAGGAAGGTCCGAAAGGCGCTCGGCGGTCTCGGCGGAGAGGGTTCCCCCGTCTCCGATCAGCCGCTGAGTCGTTCGATGTTCACGGCGATGGCCGTGAGTACGTGGTGCGGGTGGGCTTTCGGCTGTCCTCGGTGGCGGCAGTGGCGCATGCCGTGTCCGTGGGCGAACTCGTTGACGGTTCCCTCGACTCCGGAGCGGAAGGCGTACCCGAAAGGGATCGGGGGGACTGACCTGTGCCCGCACGGTTCGACCCACCGCCACCGTGAGCTCCACTGCGCCCGTGCTGCTTGAGCCCCGGCGGCTGCCGGCCGCTCGGGCTGAACGCTGCCGGGCCGTACCTCGCAGCAAGGTTGTCGACCGGTTGGGGACCCGTCGAACGCCCACAGGTGTCGGATCGCGTCCGTGAAGGTGTAGCGCGGGCAGGAACCGTCTCCGCTCGAGCGGTCACCGTGATTGCTGTGAGCCCCGGGGACCCCGCATACCTAGGACGTCGTCGGCCGTGAGCGCGTTCTCCCGGAGTTCCGGTTCGCTGGGGAGCGTTCTGGCGAACCAGTCGCCGTAGCGGTCACCCAGATACGGAGCCGAAGCACCGTGCAGAAGGACGCTCAGGCCCACGGTCACCGCGACGACTCCGCTCAGCTCCGTCGTCCCGGGCAGGTGTTCCTCGAAGGCGAGCAGACCGAAGACCAGGGAGGCCAGTCCGCGGGGACCGAACCAGCCGATGTAGCCGAGCGAGACGGGCCGCAGACCGCTGCCTGCCATGGCGAGAGCGACGGGCACCATCCGGATGACGGTCAGGCTGATCACCCCGTAGACCACCATCCGCCAGGTCAGGTGCTGGAGAGCCGGCCCCAGGATGACTGCACCGAAGGCCAGGAAGCTCACCGAAGCGAGCAGGAGCCCGAGCCGCTCGCTGAACTGCGCGCTCTGTGTGGGATCCGGTCCGTCGGTGTGCGTCTTTCGGCCTGGCGACGCGCCCCGCAGCCTGCTCCCGAAGGCGAGACCGGCGACCCAGGCGCCGATGAAGCCGCTGCCTTCGGCCGCGCCGCACACCGCGAAAGCGACCACGGGAACGGCGAGCACCAGGAACTGCCGCCAGTGCGAACTGCTCCAGTCCCGCAGCACGGACCACCGCAACACGCCCGCCCCAGCCCATCCGACCGCGAAACCGATCGCACCGCTGAGCAGCAGCGCGCGCAGGAACGTCGCAACGACGCCCGGATGGCCTCCGCCCTCACCCGCCGCCGCCAGCGCGAGCACGAAGAACGGCAGCGCCAGGCCGTCATTCAGACCCGATTCGACTCCCAGGCCCCCTCGGACCAGCGCCGGGACCCGCTGGTTGGAGAAGGCCTGCTCCCCGAGCGCGGCATCCGTCGGGGCCAGGATGATGGCGACCAGCGCCAACTCCCACGTGCTCAGACCGGGCAGCAGGGGCCAGGCCACCAGCCACCCCAGCGCGATCGTGACGGGCAACCCGATCACGAGCAGTCGCAGCGGAAGGAACTCCTCTCGGCGCAGGTCCTGGATCCTGATGGCCGCCGCGTCCGTGAACAGCACGAGAATCAGTGCGCTCTCCAACAGCGTCCGGGTGACCTCCGGATCCCGGTCCGCATTCAGAAGGTCCAGGCCCAGCGGCCCGATCGCCAGGCCGCACACGGTGAACACCAGGGGCCCGGACACCACCGTCGTGGACAGCCACCGTGAGAGCGCGCCGTAGCCGACGACCACGCCACCGGCCACCACCACAGCCCACTGGCTCATCCGTACTCCTCACCTGTGACAGCGGCCACCGCATGGGCAGCTGGGCCCGGCAGACGCGCCACGTACCCGACCACACCGTCCCCCGCCGTCACACAGCGGCGTGACCGTTCACCCTACGTGTCGACCCCTTCGAAGGGGGGACCCCCGGTCACGGCACGCAGAACTCAATGCCCTTCTGCCCTTCCGCAGCACGCCCCCCTGCCGGACGATCACACCGATGTACGCCATCCGCCGGCCAAGGTCGCCGGCCGCGAAACGGGCACAGCGTTGCCTACCGCACCCCCATCAAGACCGCCGATGGGACTCCGGTTGGCGTGCCTTGTCGCCTCTGGCGATGAGATAGAGGAAAACACCGAGGAAAGGCAGAAAAATCAGGAAGACCAGCCAGAGCGCCTTTCCAGCACCGCTCACACTGTCATCGGAGAAAAGGTCACTGATGACACGGAACAGCAGGATGAGCCACACGGCCGCACCGACCAGGAAGACGATCGTCAAGAAGGCCCCAAGCACCGGATAGCCGCTTGCCAGAACCATATGTCCGTTCATGCCACTCCAGCTGATGTCGGTCGGTATCCAGTCGGTCCTGCTCGGGAAGTGAGACGGGCCTGGGGACCATGGTGAACCGCTGCTGTTCTCAGGCAACCCCAAGTCATCTTCACCTTGGTGCAGAGGTATCCGTCCCGCACTTCAAGAGGATCCGTCTGGGTTCAGCCGGGCCTCCGATCGGTCGCGGCTTGCCGCGCGGCGGCGGCGACACCGCCATGGAAGAAGCCACCTTCCTGACCCGCTTCGCCCGCCCGGTCACCGTCGTCCACCGCCGCAGCCGCCTGCGCGCCTCGGAACACCACCCCGCTGCTCTCGCCGACCGGGCCCAGGCCGACCTCGCCGACGCGTCCTGAAGCCCGCCTGTCGGTCAACAGGTGCGCCCTCCCCGGTCGCGGGCACACGAACCGTTGGCCCCAGGGTGCCGACGTCCCTTGGGGACCGGCGGCGACGCCGCCCGGCAGCGCCCGGCCGTCTCCCCCCCAGACGGCCGGAGCAAGGAGAGCGGCCGTCTCCTTGCACTGCCCCCTCATGCCCTTCCAGGCACCTGGACCGGACGGATAGTCAGCAAATGCGACGCATGTCAGATTCATATATATATCTGAGTGTCGGTCTGCGGCGCTCAGGGGCGAAGGCTGCTCAGTGACTGGGCCGGGCCCGGATCGCGCTCCCTGCCCCTCACACAGTCAAGGAAAAAACGCATGACTGACACCCGCAGACGCCTGTCCCTCACCGCAGCCGCCGGCCTCGGCCTGTGCCTGACCCTCCTGCCCGTCGGGCAGGCCCAGGCAGGGCAAGAACACCCGTCGCCGAGCGTGCCGTGCGGCGACATCCCGGCCCTGAAGACAGCGATCACCACGGCGAACACCAGCGGCGGGTCCATCACCCTCGCCTCCAACTGCGTCTACACCCTGACAGCGGCTGACAACCCGGACGACGGCCTGCCCGAGATCACCGGCAAGGTGCAGATCTCCGGAGGAGACCGCACCGTCATCCAGCGCGCGTCCAGCGCCACCGGGGACTTCCGCATCTTCCACGTGGCGCCGGGCGGCAGCCTCGGCCTCGACTCGCTCACCGTCCGCGGCGGCAACGCCGGCGGCACCGGCTACGCCGACGCGGGCGGGGGCATCCTCAACGACCAGGGCACACTGAAGCTGACCGGCGTGACCGTCCGGAGCAACAGGGCCGGCTTCATCGGCGGCGGAATCTGGAACAACCTGGGAACGCTCACGATGAAGGACTCGACACTCCACGACAACGCATCCCGCATCGGCGGCGGGGTGGCCACGAGCGGAACGATGACGATGGAGGGCGGCGCCCTGCGCGGCAACTCCTCCGACAACTGGGGCGGTGCCCTCGCCAACGCAGGCGACACCAAGCTGAACAACGTGTCCGTCGCCGACAACTCCTCCGGTCTCGGCGGCGGCATCATGACCCTGACCATCAACAATGACAGCGGGCCCCTGACCCTGGAATCCACCCAGGTCACCGGCAACATCGCTGAGAGCAGCGGCGGCGGAATCTTCATCGGTATCGACCAGCCGACGACCCTGAAGAAGAGCACCGTCTCCCACAACACCGCCAACGGCGGCCCCACCACCGGCGGCGGCATCAACAACGACGGACGCCTCTTCGGCGCCATCATCAGCCCGACTGCCGGCTCCCAGCTTCAAAACAACGCAGCCGCCGACGCCGCCGACCCGGCCCTGCCCAAGGTGGACCTCATCGACAGCGCCGTCGTCAACAACACCCCGACCAACTGCGCGCCCCCCGGAAGCGTCCCCCACTGCGACGGCGCCAGCACCACCTACACGGCGCCCACAGCGGAAACGCCGTAACAGCAGGGAAAGTTGAGCTTGTCGGAGGACCCACGTCGGCAGCAGAAGCTCAGGCTGAAGCCGCACAACGGATGCTCCCCAGGCCGGCGGTCGAACGCTCCTGTCGGGCTACAGGAGCGCCGAGGTGCCGTACTGCGTCCCAGGTCCCGGCCACCTGTGCGAGCCCACGTGCCTTCGGTCTGCCGTTGTGGGCACCGCTTCCGCGGTGCCCACGAGCAAGCGCAGCTCGGGCGCCCACCAAGCCTCCGCTCGATCCGCTGCCCGTGGGTCTCCTTCATCAGCACTTGACCATCAGCCTGGAAGCCGGCCCGGCGCGGCGGACGGACGCGGCCTCCGCTGGAATACTGTCGGCATGCTCGGCATTTCTGCCCCGTCGGTCCAAGGACATCAGAAGCCGCCTTTCAGGGTGCTTATGGTCTGCACTGGCAACCTGCACCGCTCTCCGCTGGCTGAGCGTCTGCTGACGGCCCGCCTGGGCCCGTCCCGGGCCATGTTCCGGGTGACCAGTGCCGGCACAGCAGCCAAGGCCGGAACCCCGATGGATCCGGCAGCCGCGGCTCTCCTTGCCGAGCTGGGCGGGGATCCTCGCGGTGCCGTCGCCAGCCGGCTGACCGCGGAACTCGTGGAGAACGCCGATCTCGTACTGGGCGCTGCGACGGAACATCGCGATGCCGCGGTGCGGCTGTCCCCCGTGTGGGCGCTGCGGCGGGCTTTCACCTTGCGCGAGTTCGCCCATCTGGTGCGAGCCGAGGACGCCGCCGGGGTGGCCTTGCCCGCAAACCGGGCCGCGTTGCTGGTTCAGGGAGCCTGGGCCCGGCGGGGCATGGAGGGCCGTTCTGAGGACCACGACGTGGACGACCCGTATGGCGCCTCCGATCAGGTGGCGCGGTGGTGCGCGGGGCGTATCGCGGAGCCGGTCGAGCGGATCGCCGTGGCCGTACTGGGCTGATCCGCGCAGGCGGACGTCAATGACCGCACCGGATGTTCGGCCGCACGGTGGTTCGCAGCGGCCGCACCAGTGGCTGGTCGAGCAGGATCGGAGGCCGCGTGGAAGGAGGTTCCACCAGGTACAGCTTGAGCGTGCGAGTCGACTGCCGGGGAAGCTCCACGTCCAGTGTGAACACGGGATGACCCCGCTCAGTGGTGGTGTTTGCCAACACCGCCCGGCCGTCCGACGTGGCGCCGGCCAGGCCCGCTCCGTTGGTCGCGTAGTAGGAGACCAGCAGCCGGTTGTCGCCCGGTCTGGTGGCGTAAGGCGGTCTGTCCACTCTCTGCGTGACGTATGCGGGGAGCCCGGTGGCCGGGGCCCGGTTGGTGAGCGTCACGGTCACGGTGACGTCCCGCCCGTCCCGGCCGCACTGCCCCGCTTTCCAGTCCAGCGTCCGGTCGAGGTAGTAGTCGAGCTTGGTCCCGGCTGCGTTGTTGACCACCAGCCCCGCGGTGGGTTGAGGACCTTCCGGCAGCACACCTGCGAAGTCGTCCTGCTGGAGCTCCCCTTGCTCGGTCCGGCGCGCGCTCCACACCGTGACCCGCCGTTCTTTGAGTTCCGTCCGCAGCGCGGACAGCAAAGCAGGGTAGTGCCGCCCGTCGGCGCTGAGGAGTTTCCCGGCGGTCGCCTTGGCGACGTCCGTGAAGAAGTTCTTACGCTCCATGGTGTCCGAGAATTCCGCATAGCTGGTGCGTTCGGTCAGGTCCACGACGTTGCCGGCCGACACGGCGGTGCCGTCGGCCAGACGCGCCGGTCCGGTGACCGCGAGCAGCCCTGCCATCGCACGCGGGTCGAGCGCAATGACCCCGTCGACCTTCTTGCCGCTGTGCCGCGCCCAGGAGTCCGCCCAGATCCGCGCTGCGTAGGGGAAGTGTGGGCTGAGGTTGGCATTGACCCAGACGGTGGTGGGCGCGTTCTGTGCATAGTCGGCGGCGTACTCCTCGCCGAGGTTCACCGAGGCGCGGGAGTCAGCCATGGCCGTGTCGTTGCCGAAGTCCCCGAAACTCAGTTTTCCCTGAGTGGCCGTCAGCACGGCGAACGCACCGGGCAGTCCCCCGGTGCCGCGGGACTCGGCGGTGTTCTGGAAGATCACCAGATACCGCCGTACGCCCTGCGCGCCCATCATGGCGGGAAGTACACGTGCTGCCGCGGCGGCGTCGGCCGTGGCCGGCGCGAGCCGGCCGAGCTGACCGGTGAGCTGGTTGCGGGCCCGGTCCGCGGACGCCAGCCAGGTGCTGTCCGGCAGCTTGTCCGAGCGCGCTCGAATGTCGGACGCCACCTGCGCTGCGCGGTCCAGGGACGGGGACTCGCGTCGCAGCGCGACGAGGTCGATGGGATTTCCGCCCGCCCGGCCGCCGTCGGTCAGGCCGTCCGTAAGACGCACCAGTGGGGGCAGAACCTCTGCTGTGACGCGATGGGTGGCCCACGCCGCTCCACGCACGGTACGCACGGGGTCGCCCAGGATGGGGATCCGCGCGGCCAGATACCAGGCCGGGCCGCCGGTGAAGCGGTGGGCCCAGGCGGCGTGGCCCGCGGCGGAGCGCAGTTCGGACGTCAGAGAGTCGATTCCCCGCACCCCTGGCCCCGGTGTGTTCGCCGCCCTGACGCTCTCCAGCGCACTCAGGCTGCGCTGGGCGGCGAGCAGTTCCGCACGCGCCAGCACAGCGGTGACCGCCACCCACGCGGCCCCTGCCGCCGCTAGGGCCAGGACGCCGCGAAGCAACAGCCGTGCCCGGCGGTCAAGACGTGGCCGGTTGCGGCTGCCGCTGTCGATCCGGTGGCGGGTTCCCCGAGACAGGCGCATCAGCGGCTACGCCCACCCGTCACTGATGCAGGCTGTGACGACGACGGCGCCGGTGCAGCAGGTACGAGCTACCGCCGAACGCACACAGTGCGGCTGCCGAGCCGGCCGCAAGGGTGGTGTGACTCGGACCGCTCTCCTGCGCCGTGGCCTGGCTGGCAACCGGAGCGGCGTTGATATTCGCGGACGCGGTGTCCGCCGCCCTGCGATGGAACGGTCTCCGTACGACGACCGTCTTGGACAGCACGCGCCCGGATGACAGCCCTGTCAGGGAGAAGGAGTGCGGACCGGACGTCGTGTTCCGGGGAATGGTCACAACCCCGGACGCAGCGCCGCGCCAATCGGATCGGACGGTGCGCAGCAGGGTTGTGTCGAGCCGTGCTGCGACCTGTTCCCTCGCGGCGAAACCCGTGCCGAGGAAGGACAGCGGGGCGCCGGCGAACGGCCGGGTGGAACTGAGGCACAGGGCTCCGGGCCCTGGCGGGTACGGAGTAGCGGCGGCCGGTGTCGCGACCACGGTGGCGGGAACGGCGGCCAGGGCGGCGACGGAGATCGCCGCGGCGGTGCGTCGAATCACGTCTATGGGCATCGTGACCGGGCTCCTCTTCTGGAACTCGCGTCCTACCCCGGGAGGCAGCAGGACAGATGGGCGAGGCACAGGGATATATACACCGCAATGGGACCTGGATAACGGCCTGGGCGAGAGAGCACCCTGATGGCCGAGTTGCTGTGCCCCCTCAGTAGGCCCCCTCCCCTCGGAGTACCGCCCTCGGGGTGCGCGCGAGGATCACCAGGTCCAGGCGGAGCGACCACGTGTCAACGTATGCAAGGTCCAGACGCAGCGTCTCCTCCCAGCTCAGGCTGGACCGGCCACTGACCTGCCACAGCCCGGTGAGCCCGGGGCGGACCAGCAGCCTGCGGATCGCCTGTTCGCTGAACGCCGAGTCCTCCAGCGGCAACGGCCGCGGCCCGACCAACGACATGTGGCCCATCACCACGTTGAACAACTGGGGCAGTTCATCGAGTGAGAAGCGGCGCATCAGTCGGCCCGCCCGGGTGACACGCGGGTCTTCTCGGATCTTGAAAAGGTGCCCGTCGGCTTCGTTGCTCCCGGCCAAGGCGTGTCGCTGCAGTTCCGAGCCCACCCGCATGGTCCGCACCTTCAACACCTGAAACACCTCACCGCGCAGGCCGGTTCTGCGCTGCCGGAAGAGCACGGGACCCGGGCTGTCGATCTTGACAGCGACGGCGACGGCGAAGAGGACCGGGGACAGCAGCACGATCAGGGCCGAGGCGCCCAGAACATCGACAACTCGCTTGACTGCCTTCGCCGCTGATCCAGACATGCTGACCTCTCCTACCGCTTGGGCCGACCAGGGGGCGTAAACCGCTCAAACGGCGGGCGCGCTTCGCCCGTCAGCCGCGGCAGCATTGCACATAACGGATATGTCAAGGTAAGCATGGCATTAGTTCGAATTCCTGCATTGACACTTTGGGTCGGCCGGTCACGGGGCGGCCGACCCGGCAGCGAGAGGACCCTCATGCGTGCAGTGGTGACCGGCGGGGCCGGATTCATCGGCTCCCACCTGTGCGAGCGATTGCTCGCCGAAGGCGGTGACGTGGTGTGCGTGGACAACTTCCTGACGTCAGGCCTGCACAACATCGATCATCTGATGGGGCATCCTCACTTCCAGTTCAGTTACCTGGACGTTTGTCAGGGTCTCGATGTGAACGGACCGGTGGACGCCGTCTTCCACCTGGCCTCGCCCGCTTCGCCCACGGACTACCTCAAGATGCCTCTGGAGACCCTGCGCGTCGGGTCGGCCGGCACCTGGAACGCCCTGGACCTGGCGACCGAGAAGGACGCGCGTTTCCTGCTGACCTCCACCTCCGAGTCGTACGGTGACCCGCAGGTCCATCCGCAGAGCGAGGACTACTGGGGCCACGTCAACCCGGTGGGACCGCGGTCGGTCTACGACGAGGCCAAGCGGTTCGGTGAGGCGCTGACCATGGCGTACCGCCGGAGCCGCGGCGTAGACGCCAAGCTGGTCAGGATCTTCAACACCTTCGGCCCCCGCATGCGCCCCGACGACGGCCGGGCCATTCCCACCTTCATCCGCCAGGCACTGGAGGGGGAGCCCCTGACCGTCGCCGGTGACGGCGCCCAGACCCGGTCCCTGTGCTATGTCGACGACCTGGTCGGCGGACTGGTCCAGATGATGGCCGGCCCTCACGGTGGGCCTGTCAACCTGGGAAACCCGCACGAGGTGTCCATGCTCGACCTCGCCCGGTGGATCATCGAACTCACCGGCTCCCGTTCGGAAATCCAACTGGTGCCCCGGCCGCAGGACGACCCGGAGAAGCGCCGCCCGGACATCACCCTTGCCCGCGAGTTGCTGGGCTGGGAGCCGAAGACCGACGTCGATCAGGGACTGCGCGCGACCATCGCCAGCTTCAGCAGCCGCATGAGCCAGGCCGCTTCGGCCGGAGACGACCTCGCACTCCCGGCCCCCGGATCTGCACTCACCGCAGGAGCGGCATCGTGACCGTCCTTGTGGACGAACTGCCCAACCGCTCGGTTCCCGTCGTCGACTGCCTCGGCGTACCCATCACCGCTCACACCCCCGAGAGCGCGGCCCGCGAGGTCGTCAGGCTCGCCCGGCACCACCGCGACACCCGCTCGGCCGCCACCTCCCGTGGGAGCGCCGTACACCTGTGCAACGCCTACACCCTCGCTCTCACCAATCGCGATCCGCAGCTCCACGGCATCATGCGCAGCGGCGCCCTGAACCTTCCCGACGGCCAATCGGTGGTATGGGCGAACCAGTGGCTGCACCGCGATACGGCCCTGCCCGCCACCCGGGTGTACGGTCCCGACCTGTTCCTGGACGTATTCGCCCACGGACAGGACGCCGGACTCAGGCACTACCTGCTCGGTTCCACGCCCGAGGTCATGAAATCGCTGCGGAGAGAAATGCTCCGGCGCTTCCCCCGGGCCCAGATCGTGGGCAGTTGCTCGCCGCCGTTCCGTTCTCCGACCGCGCGTGAGCTGCTTGACGAGGAAGAAGCCATCCTCTCCTCCCGCGCCGACATCGTCTGGGTCGGCCTCGGCACCCCCAAGCAGGACATCCGAGCGGCGCAACTAGCGGCGGCGCTCCCGGTCGTGGCCGTCGCGGTGGGCGCCGCCTTCGACTTCGTGGCGGGCCACAAACGCCAGGCCCCACCGTGGGTGCGGCGCCGGGGCCTGGAGTGGGCCTTCCGTCTCGGCTGCGAACCACGCAGGCTCTGGCGCCGCTATCTCTTCGGCAACGCCCGCTTTCTCGGCGGTGTCGCCCGGCAGGCGGCGGTCGGTACCGTGCCGTGGATGGCCGGGCGGTCCCCGCGTCCGACATCCCTCACCATCGAGTGCCTTGCCGGACGGGAGAAGCGAACGTGAACGCCCGGCATGTACAACCACCCCCGCTCCCGGCCCCCCGCCGTCTGCATGTTGCCATGGTGCACAGCTTCTACCGCTCCGCCAGCCCCAGCGGGGAGAACCTGGCGGTCGTCGACCAGGCCCAGGCACTGCGCCGGGCAGGGCACACAGTCTCCGTGGTCGCGGCCCACACCGATGAGCTCCAGGCAAAGCCGTTCTACGCGGCGCGCGCAGGCCTGACAGTGGCGACCGGCCGTGGGCGCTCTCCCCTGGCCGAACTCAGGCGCCTTCGCCCGGACGTGGTCCATGTGCACAACCTCTTTCCCAACCTGGGTACCGGTTGGCTGCGGCGCTGGGGCGGCCCGCTCGTCGCCACCCTGCACAACTACCGACCAGCCTGTGCTGCCGGCACGCTCTTCCGGGACGGCAAGGTGTGCACGGCATGCCCTGACGGTGATCGATGGGCAGGGGTGCGGTGCAGCTGCTACCGGAGCTCGCGCAGCGCGACGCTTCCCCTCGCCTGGGCCGGTCGAGCGGGAGCAGCAGCTCATCCGCTGTTGCGCCGTGCCGACCGCCTGGTGATGCTCTCCGAGCTGAGCAAGGAGCTCTATCTACGTTTCGGGGTGCCGGCCGGGAAACTGGTGGTCGTACCGAATTCCGTCGACAGCCGAGACGACGGCCCGTCGGCGGAGCCCGCAGTGGCTGCGCCCGGGACGCGCGCACGCTGGCTGTTCGTGGGTCGGCTGACCGAGGAGAAGGGAATTCTGCCGCTGCTGCGGAACTGGCCGGAGGGGGAATCCATCGACGTGATCGGTTCTGGGCCACTTGAATCAGCCTGCCGCGCGGCCGCTCCGAGGGGAGTGAGAATGCTCGGTGCGCTTCCCCGCGAGCAGCTGCTGGCTGCGTTGCCCGGCTATACCGGTCTTGTCTTCCCCAGCGTCTGGTTCGAGGGCGCGCCTCTGGTCTGTCAGGAGGCGCTGGCGGCTGGGGTGCCCGTGCTGGCCCTGGCCGGATCGGGAGCTGCTGACAGCGTGCGCCGGGACGGCACTGGTGCCGTCTACCGCAATGCCGACGATCTGGCGCGCGTCCTCGCCGTGGCCGCTGGCAACTTCCCGAGGTTGCGTGAGCACTGCCGGCGGGTCCATGCCGAGCGCTACAGCGTCCGGTCGTGGACGGAAGCGATGGTCACCGTGTACGCACAGGCCATAGGGCATGCCCCAGGACCTCGGGAAAGGGTCGCGGCCGCGGCGCCGAGGTGCTGAGCAAGGCAGGTCGGCGGCGAGTCGTTGTGGTGCAGCCGTATGTCCCCGGCTACCGCACGGAATTCTTCGACCAGGCGGAGGCCATCCTCGGAAGGCGAGGAGTGGTTCTGGAAGTCCTCCACGGAGCTCCTCCACCAGGCCATACGGCCAGACGTGATGCCGCCGCCTGTGCCTGCGCGACGCAAGTGCCCGTCGCCCGGATTGCCGTTCCCGGTGGCCGGCACCTCAACTGGCGCCGTGTGCAGCGCCAGGCGGCTTCCGCCGACGCGGTCGTGGTGGAGCAGGCGCTGCACAACCTGGAGACGTACCCCCTTCTGCTGATGCACCTGCTCGGGCGGGCGGCACCGACAGGTCCCCGGGTCGCCTTCTGGGGCCACGGCCGGACGTACACCAAGCCCGTGAGCCGGATCGAGTCCCTTGCCAAGGACGCGCTGACACGGCGCGGCGCCTGGTTCTTCGCCTATACGGAGAGCGGAGCCGCACACGTCGCCTCGCGGGGCTATCCCCGCGATCGCATCACCGTGGTGCGCAACTCCGTCGACACCGCCGCACTGTCCGCCATCGTCGACCGCACCCGACGACCGGGAACGGCGGAGTACGCCGAGGCGCTGCTGCTCCGCGAGAGATATGGCCTGGTCAGCGGGCGAACGGCCCTGTTCCTGGGCGGATTGGACGCGCCCAAGCGGATTCCGCTCCTGCTGGAAGCCGCCCGACGGATCGCGAGCGAACTGCCTGACTTCCGCCTGCTGGTAGCCGGGGACGGCATTGACAGGAGTCTGGTCGAGGAGGCCGCGTCCTCCCCCGGCAGTCCCGTGGTCGCGGTAGGCCACGCCACGGGCCGGCGCACCGCAATGCTCGGCGCGGTCAGCGACCTCATGCTGATGCCTGGGCGAGTGGGGCTGTGCGCGGTGGACTCCTTCGCGCTGCGCACGCCCATCGTGACGACCGACTGGCCCTGGCACGCTCCTGAGTTCGAGTACCTGACCGACGGCCGCAACTCCTTGGTCACCCCCAACGACACAGCGTCGTACACCGCGGCAGCAATCGACCTTCTGAACAATCCTTCCCGTCTTGAACGGCTCCGTGCGGGTTGCGCGAGGGACTGCGCCGACTACACCGTCCAGGGGATGGCCAGCAGATTCTGCGAGGGCCTGTACCGGATACTCGGCGACGGAGTGCGACAGTGACCGATACTTGAATGTCGAGGAATCCGGCTGGCGCATCCGCATGAAATCCTGCGAAACGCGGAGCCGTGAAAAGTACTTCACCGAGAGATCCGTTAGCGTTTCTGCATGACTGTCGTGAGAGAAGCCGTCAAGTTCCTCGTCGGGGGAATGAACCGCCCGGTGGCCACGATGCGCCTGGCACACGCAGTGATGACGGATCCCCGACCTCACAGGATCGAGATCGGCGCGCACCGCAGGGGCCGTGCCGGGTGGATCGGAACCGATATCTCATGGCGTACGCGGCACTACATGGACGCCGCAAAACCGTGGCCCATTCCGGACAGTTCGGTAAGCCACGTCTATGGCGACAATATGATCGAGCACATGCGTATGGAGCCGAACAGAAGGATGTTCAGGGAAGCACGCAGGGTGCTGATGCCGGGCGGGAAGATCAGGTTCGCGACACCCGACGTAGAGTACGTCGTCGAACTCTACGTGCAAAATAACGAGGAAACAAAGAAGGCGATCGAGCGGTCGACCTGGGAAGCACATCACCCGGTTGACCTTCTGCGCATTCCATTTCAAGAATGCGGTCACCACCTCGGCTACCTCTGGGATTTTCAGTCGCTCAACGCCGAACTCGTCGCGGCCGGTTTCACCGGTGTGCGTCGCTGTGCGCCGGGGCAGAGCGACGATCCGGTTTTCAGGAACCTGGAATCCCGCCCGGACCGGGCGCTCATCGTGGAAGCAGAGGTCAGCTCAGATATTTCCGAGGAAGCGCGGCGTCCGACGTTTTCAGGTGTGCGATAGCAGGCGATGACGTAATTGCGCGCCCAACTCCAAGACCGCAGAGTACGCGGGACTGTGGAAGGAACAAGAATGAGTAACGGTGTTGAATTGCAGCGCGCCGCAATGGACGAGATCTGCCATAGCCGAGATGACTGGTCGTTCCACGTCACCGAAGATCCCCTGACGCGTTTCCTTCGGGATCGCCGTCTGCTGATCGCCCTGCGCCGTCTCCGCGACCGAGGTCTGCTGGACTGCGCGACGCAGAGCGTCCTGGTCGTCTGCGGCGGAGTCGGCGGGGAGGGAATCCTACTCCTCCGATATGGATTCACAGACGTCACCGTCTCCGATCTTTCTGATCAAGCTCTCACCGTCTGCCACAGCCTGAAACCTGAACTGCAGACTCTGTCGTTGAACGCGGAAAACATGGCCGAAATCCCTGACGCCAGTTACGATATCGTCCTGGTTCAAGACGGGCTGCACCACCTGCCCCGGCCGGTTCTAGGATTTACGGAGATGCTCCGAGTCGCTCGTACCGCAGTCATCGTGATCGAACCGCACGAGGGTCTGGTCGGCAAACTCATCGGCACCGAATGGGAAAAGCACGGTGACGTCGTGAACTTCGTCTTCCGGTGGAGCCGATCGATCCTGGAGCAAGCCACCCTGAGCTACCTCCTGACTCCGGACGCCATCGTGCTGCCGCACCGGACATGGGATCACAACGTGGTCGTGGGAAGGCTGGTGAACCGCCTACCGGCGCGGTGGCGTCTACCGATCGCCAAGTCGGTCTACAGGGTGCTGTCACCGGCAAACCGGCTCGGCAACATGATGATCGGAATCGTGGTCAAGCCAAACGGCAGTCGCCCCTCGCGGATGGCCGAACACGGAACCCGATGACGTCTCGGAAGGCATCCCGTAACGGCGAACAAGCGCTGCGACCGGATCTTTCGCGATTCAAAGGAAACATGATGAAATGTGCACCGCGGGACCCATTCGCCGATCGGTACCTGTCGGGCGGAGAACTGTGGGGTGATCGATTCAGCGAGGAGGAGATTGCCGAATGGTACAACGATGAGCGCGAAGCCTACGCGGACCTCGGCGCCTCATCCTCCGGTGCTGAGTCCTACGGATACCACGGGGTCAATCGGTATCATGGATTTCAAAGGCTTCCAAAACGCCGATTTTCTCACGCGCTCGGCGTGGGGAGCGCTTTTGGTGGCGAATTCATTCCGATGCTGCGATCGATCGACCGTGTCACGATTCTCGAGCCGTCGGCACGCCTGCACTCCGCCGACCTCGGCGTAAATTTGACCTATATCGCTCCTGACCCCTCCGGGTCCATGCCGTTCGGTAACGGGACCTTTGACCTCCTGCTGTGCCTGGGAGTGCTGCATCACATTCCGAACGTAACCCATGTGGTATCCGAGATCGGGCGAGTTCTTGAACCGGGCGGGTGGGCTGTGATCCGCGAACCGGTGATCTCCATGGGAGACTGGCGTTCAACCCGCAAAGCCGGAATCACTCGACGGGAACGGGGGATTCCGCGCCATATCCTCGAGCAGGCAGTGCGCAACGCCGACATGAAGATCCACCGTAGCCGTTTCTGCATGTCGCCACTGACCCCCAGAATCGGTCGCATGCTGCATCGAAATCTTTATGCCACTGAGTTTGGTGCAGCCATCGATCGCGCACTGTCGCTCTCCACCGCCTGGAACTATCGATATCACGCCGAATCCACATGGCAGAAACTGCGCCCGTCCAGTGCCGTCATCGTGGCGCAGCGGCGATGACACCGCGAGAGTAAGCAGCTTTCGTAGATGATCGCGCACCGAGTATGCCGGCCGTGTCGCCAGTATGTGACAGTACACTCAGAATCGGCAAATTCCGGAGAGGAATAGTGAGGTGAGGTCAAGAGTCGCCTGGTACACGCCACAGATCCTCCCTTATTCCCAGACTTTTGTTGCGAGCCAACTCGCTGCGTTGCGCGGGGTGGATTCAACCCTGTTCGGCGTCGATGTCGTTCCGGACATCGAGGTCAAGGGCAGGACGTGGGTGCTTGGAGTGGATCGTCCGTTCGGAAGGGCACAAGCGACCGTCTTCAAAGCGACCCGACGCTCCCCTGCGCTGTGCGCAGCACTTCGTGCGTTCGATCCCGACGTATTGATCGCACACTTCTTGCAGTGCGCCTGGCGTATTGCACACGTAGCGAAGAATGTCCGGGTCCCGCTGGCTGCGGTGTGCCACGGATCCGACTTGCTGACGCTCCAGGGGAGCAGGCGCCAGCAATCGAGAAGTACGCGGCAACTCGCTGCCAACTGGCGACGTCTCGTTGATGAGGTGCAACTTTTCCTACCGGTATCCGAGTTCCTGGGGAACCGTCTTCTGGAATCCGGGGTGCCGTCGGCCCGCATTGCGGTCCATCACCTGGGCGTGCCGATTCCGAGCGGCCTTGACCTGGGGAGTGCAGGGGAGCGCTCCGGTGTGCTGTTCGTCGGTCGTCTTGTCGAGAGCAAGGGTTGCGACCTGTTGCTGCAGGCTGTGGCGGACCTGGCTCGTGGTCGGCAGGTCGAGGTGACGGTGGTGGGGGACGGGCCGCAGCGGAGCGCCCTGTCGAAGCAGGCTGCGGGCTTGCCGTCCCGTGCGAGGATTCGCTTCCTCGGCAGCCTTCCGCAAGAGGCGGTCTTTCGCCTGATGAGGCAGCACCGCGTGGTGTGCGTGCCGAGCACGGACGTCGCTTCCGGGGCTTCCGAAGGGCTCGGTCTGGTCGCGTGCGAGGCGGCAGCACACGGTCGCCCTGTGATCGCCTTCGACACGGGCGGACTACGCGAGACCGTCATTCACGGGACAACTGGCCTGCTGGTCCGTCAGCGGGATGGTAGAAATCTGGCGGAAGCTCTTGAAATCCTGCTTTCAGACGACACCATGGCAGCTGAGATGGGTCGCGCTGCACGGCGGTTTGCGGTGGAAAAATTCGATCTCTCCCGACAGGGCCGCCGGCTTTTCGAGAAACTGCTCGCACGTGGCTTGATCACTTCGGACGGCAAACGGGAGGAGAATCCGGCATGAATGCTCCACCGAAGCGCATCCGGCTGGTTGTTCCGACCACGGGGCATCGCCTCCCCTACCTTCAGCAGTGCTTGGATTCGATCAGGCGACAGGACGGGTCCATCGAGGTGGTGATTGTCGCTCCAGTCGCCGCAGCAGCAGATCTCCGAGTCCTTGCCGAGCGTTACTCGTGCCAGCTGCTACTTGAACGGGGCCGTGGTATCAGCAATGCGGTCAACCAGGCTTGGGAAGACGCGCAGACAGAGTATCTAGCCTGGCTAGGTGATGACGATCTGCTTGCCGATGGTTCGGTGTCCGCGGCCGTGGCAGAACTCGAAAAGAACCCGACCGCAGTCATGGTCTACGGTCGGGTCCGAGTCATCGACGCGCACGACAACCATGTTTTTACGATGCGCCCAGGAAAGTATGCTCCCAGCCTCCTCAGGTACGGTCCCAACTTCGTCTGGCAGCCTGGTTCCGTGTACCGGAACACCGCCGTCCGCGCAGTCGGCATGCTGGACCCGTCGTTGCGCTACGCCATGGATTTCGATCTGCATCTCCGGTTGCGCCAGAAGGGCGAATTGAAATACATTCCCCGCCTGCTCGCGTCATTCCGCTGCCATCCGACGTCCTTGACGGTCACGAACCCCGAGCCGGTCGGTGAACCCCGGCTTGTCGTGCGCCGAAATCTCGGACCTGTTGCGCGATCATGGGAACGGTGCTGGTGGCCGGTCGTCAAGAACGCCGGGCGAATCTGGGGGTCCGTACAGCTGCGAACGGGCCGGAGACACAACTGGTGCTAGTGCATGCCAATCGATGGGAGTTGCTATGGGAACGACCGCGAACACACCCGTGAACACATTGACCGACGAGGACCGGACCGGCGTGCTGCGGGCTCTCGACACGCAGTACCGCACCAGCCGTACCCGCATTCGATACCGAGTGCTCCGCCATCCCGTCAGACTTGGGTATCCGACGCCTTCTCGGCTACAGAAATGGAAGCAGCGCGGAGTCAGCGTACAAGCGAAAGGCAGTACACCCTGGGGTCAGCAGATGGTCGTTACGCTGCCCGACGACGTATCTGTCTCATTGCGCTGGAACGGATTCTTCGAGTATGACCTGAGCGCATTCTACCTCCGGTTCCTTCGGCACTCGATGACGTTCATCGACGTGGGTGCGCATGTCGGCTACTTCAGTATGCTGGCGAGCCGAGCAGTCGGCCCGGTCGGCCATGTCTTCGCGTTCGAGCCAACGCCTTCGACATTCGAGGTGCTTGCGCAGAATGCTGGCACGGAGTGCAATATCACCCCGATCAACAAGGCTGTGTGGTCCGAAGCCACAATGATTGAACTACGCGACTACGGACCGTGTTACAGCGCATTCAACTCCACTTTCCGGGCCCGGCTTCCTGAATCGGTCAGGGTTGATCTCACCGAACGAACACATTCCGTACCAGCAGTTCGGCTCGACGATTTCGTGCGCGATCAAGGGTGCGTTCCTGACGCCGTGAAGATCGATGTGGAGAGTGCAGAGATGCACGTGCTCCATGGAATGCAGGCCATGCTCAGCGGGTCACGGCCGATCGTGTCGCTGGAAGTCGGCGACATGGGCGTACCAGGTGCCACACGCAGCCGCGTTCTGGTCGAGCACGTGCTGTCCTTCGACTACCGCGCGTTCGAACTGCGTGACGGTCGTGCGTTGCCGCACCAGTTGAGGGAAGAGTACGGCTACGAGAACATCATCTTCGCTCCCGCGGAGAAAGCCGGTCAGCTCTGAGCGGTGAACGGCCGGACGCAGCGCGCCGCGCTGCGTCCTCGGCGGGTACTCACACGCGTCAACCCGCGGGCGACCGTCGCTGACGGACGAGGTAGACCACCGCGGCCGCCGCAGCAGTACCCAGGTACACGCCCTGAAGCCGGGGCCACGGGGAGAAGAGGAGGTCCCAGCCCAGTCGGCCCGCCGCAAGTGAGAAGACCAGTGCGGCCGGCCCCGACCCCGCCCGCACCGCGGCGAGGAGTGCCCGCAGGACAAGGAACACGGGGAACAGCAGTCCGGGAAGGACGAGGATTCCCGTCTCGGCCCACAGTTGGAAGAGTACGGAGTGCAGAAAGAGGCCCCGGCTGAAGTAGTAGCGCGTGAGGCCCTCGTGGACCGTGATGCCGATGGCCTGCATCCGTTCCATGAACGCGTCCTGTGTCTTCCGGCTGATCTGCGGTGCCACACCGCGGCCTACCCAAGGCGAGTCCTCGATTACGGCGCCCGAGGCGAGAAATTCCGGCCGGTCCCCCATCAGGGGGCCCCCCTCGATACGGCTCTGCGTATCCCACTTCACTTGCTGCTGCCGACCGAGCCTCCCGCTCTCGACGACGTGTCCGTAGGAGACGTAGATGATCCCCGCCAAAGCACAGACACTGGTACCGATCAGCAGGCATCGCCTCCATGCCACACCCGAGCCGCGTCGGGAGGCAAGGACGCCCATCGCGCCGGCCAGGGAGACGACCAGGAACTCCGATCGGAACCCGAGTTTCAGATTCAGCAGGGCGACCGCCGTCATCACCAGCGCTGAGAACAATCGCCTGCCACGGCCCTGCAGCGTGGCCGACACCAGGACCGTCCCCAGGCTTGCCACCGGGCCGAACCCGTACTTCCACGGATCTGTTGCGAGGCCTGCGCTCGGAGCGAACGCGATGCCTCCCACCAAGCCGACCGTCAGCGACACGATGTAGGTGGTCTTGACCTTGTCGCGTTGCTGGAATGCCCACATTCCCGCGCAGAAGCTCAAGGCCACGGTGACAGGACGGGACAAGGCGTAGACCAGGTGGCCCCGCGGGTCGTGGACGACGATCTCGGTCAACGCCGCGGTGAACAGCCACAGGGCGAGGAGGATCAGGCAGATGCGCCCCTGCCTCCACCGCCATGCGCCGGTCAGCACAACAGGGCCCAGCAGCAACGCGGCGACGTGTCCCATCGTCACGCCGCCATTTGGGTATAGAGACCACGCCGTTCCCAGGCCGAGGACGCCGGCGGCGATCGGGGTGAGCATGTCGGCTGCCCCTGCGGAGCGGCCGGCGAGAGGAGCGGGTCCAGGCGACGGCGTGCCGGCCTTCACCAACACAGGCGGCTCACGCCTGAGCCGGTCGTTGCGGGGCGCCAGGTTGGCCGTCGTGTCATGCACGGGACAGGGCCTTTCTTAGGCTGGGGACGAAGACGACAGCGGTGAACGCCGCCACCGAGGCGATCACCGGGCCCGGTGCGCCGACCAGGCGGGCGAGGGGGATGGACAGTGCGAGATTGGCGACCGCCATGATGCTGACCCTGATCGCTTGGAAGCGCAGGCCCGCAGCATCGGTCAGCCACATGCTGGCCGGGTAGTTCACGGCCTGGACGAACAACAGGGCGGCGAATGCCGCCATAAGGCCTGCCCCCACCTGGGCCTGACCGTGCATCATCCACGAGCCGACAGTGGGGCCGAGCGCCACGAACCCCACACCGGCGATCAGTCCTCCTGCCGCGAAGTGCACGGTGAGCCTGCTGAGATCGCGCCAGGTGGGTCGGTCCGGGGATTCCCGCTGATGGGCGAAGAGGGTCCACAGCGGCATTCCGGCGACACTGATCAGGCCCACCGCTGGGGCGAACAGTTGCGCCCCGGCCGAGTACACGGCGACGGTCGCGGGATCGGCGACATGGCTGAGGACCAGTCGGTCGGTGGCGTAGGCCACGGACGACCCGGCGTTGATGACCATCATGGGCACGACGAGATTGCGGATGCGGGTTCCGGGCCGGCACCGTCGGACACTGGCCGGGATCAGGCGAAGCAACGGCATGCCGAGTAGTCGGCTCGCCAACGCAAGGCAGAAGGCGCCCACGGCACACTGTGCGATGAAGCCCGATGCGACGAACGCCACGACGGAAGCGTGCGCGGCCGCGGCACCCAGCAGCAGGAGAAGGGCGAGAACGCTCCCTGCCCCCTGCAGCACGAGGGCGACATGAGTCCGATTCAGCGCGATGAGGATCGATTTGCCCAGGTTGAGCGGAAGGGTGCAGCCGAACAGCAGGAAGGCGACAGCGACAGATCCGTCGGTGCCCGGTTGTCCGGCGCGGCCGAGAAGGGGACTCCACATCCCCAGGCAGGCCGGAACGATACCCAAGGCCGCGATGAGAGCTCCGGCGTACACCAATGTGCGTGCGCCCGAGGTGATGGCGCGGCGCAAGGGCTCCCGGTCGCCGTTCCGGCTGCGTGCCATCGCGTCCACGATGGCAGCACCGGCACCGAGGTCGCCGAGAGGCACCATCGCCGTGAGCGTGGTGACCAGCGCAACAAGTGCGTATCCGGACACGCCGAGGGAGTCGACCACCGTTCGGGTGGCGACCAGCATCGCCAGTGCGGTGACGGGAAGGGTCAACGCCTTGGCGCCCACCGCGCGGGCGGCGGCCCGCAGATGGGGTGCCGTTCCGCCGCCGACCGAAGGACCGAGGGCCACGTCCGGCGCCGACAAGAGCCGCGTGCCCGGCGTCCGGGCATTCGGCGGCTCTGCGGATAGGCCGGGCCCACCTTCGGACGGACTCTCGGACGGTCCATGACCCATCACTACGGTGCCGGGCGGGGAGGCGGGACGTCGAGGAGCATGCGTACTCCATTGATACGGCTTGGCGGGAAGGGTATGCGCATGCTACTGGTAATTTGTAACCAAGCACGGTTTATGTGACGGTTATTGCGATATTGCCGTGTTGTGTCACCTCAAAGGAGCTTGTGGAGTGGAGAACGCCGTCACCGGCCTCCGCCGCCGCGAACGGACCACGCTGCGTGTGGCCGTTCCCCCGGGCAGTGAACACCCGTCGCACTACGTGGTCAGGGATCTCATCGCGGAATTGGCCGCCCAGGGAGCCGCCCTCCAGCCGGTTCCGGTGGGTCGACCGGTCGGCCGTGTCCTCGCCAAGGGCCATCTCGCCCTCCCGTCCCCGCTGCGCCGTCGGAGTGGTCCCGTCCTCGTGCCGCTGATGGGAGCGCGATTCGGGGACCTCTACGGGTCGGCCTTGACGGGAGACGTCGTCCCCTACTGCTGGGACGTGTGGGAGCCGCAGTGGCGGAAGTACGTTCAGAGGCTGCGACCGCTCCGGCCGCCCGTGGTGTTCGTGACCGCCGCACAGTCAGCCCGGTTCCTCGCAGACGCTCTCCCGGACTCCGAGGTGGTCCACCTCCCGGAGGCCACCCGGATGACCTCGCACGATCCCCGGCGTCCCCTGGCCGCCAGGACCATCGGGGTCCTGGAACTGGGCCGGCGGTTCGGAGTCTGGCACGAGGCGGTGCAGAAGGCGGTGGAGAGTTCGAACCACCGCCATATCTACACGCGTTGGAGTGACCAATTGGTGTTCCCCGACGAGCGGGCCTTGCGGGACGGCTTCGCGGACACGATGGTCTCCGTGTGTTTCCCCTCGTCGATCACCCATCCGCGCCGGTCGGGAAATGTCGAGACCATGACGCACCGCTACTTGGAGAGCATCGCGTCCGGGTGCCTCGTCGTCGGGCATGCACCTACGGAGCTTGTGGAGCTCATGGGGTACAACCCGGTGGTAGAGGTCGACTGGAGTGCTCCAGCCGACCAGTTGCTGGACATTCTGGCCGCACCGCAGAAGTGGCAGTTTCATGTGGACGACGCGCGGCGACGAATGTGTCAGGTGGGCGACTGGAGCGTGCGGGTGGGGACGATCCTGGCCACACTTGACGCCGCCGGGTACGGAGTGGCACGACCGGGCGCGGCGGTCGGGACGCCATCCGGCCACTCCCGGTGATCCGCCGGACTGTGCGTTGACGGGGGTACCCCCTTGCATGCAGGCGGCCCGCCGGTCACACCGTCACCCGACAGCCAGGGCGGCGATGGCGGCGTCGGCTGCCGGAGCGGCCAGGAAGGTCTGCGGCAACGCTCTGACCTCCGCGTCCACCATCAGGCCGGCCAGTTCCGGTACGTGCACGGTCGGCCGCCATCCGAGGACCTTCTCCGCCTTGGACGCGTCGCCGACCAGGTCGTCGACCTCGGTCGGTCGCAGGTATCGGTGGTCGAAGCGCACGTGGTCGGACCAGTCGAGGCCCACATGGGCGAAGCACTGTTCGACAAAGTCGCGCACGCTGTAGCTCGTGCCGGTGGCGATGACGAAGTCGTCCGGCTCGTCCTGCTGGAGCATGCGCCACATCGCCTCGACGTACTCCGGTGCGTAGCCCCAGTCGCGGCGGGCGTCGAGGTTGCCCAGGTACAGCTCCTTCTGCAGGCCGGCCTTGATCCGGGCGGCGGCTGTGGCGACCTTCCGGGTGACGAATGTGGGGCCGCGGCGCGGCGACTCGTGGTTGAACAGGATGCCGTTGACCGCGTGGATGCCGTATGCCTCCCGGTAGTTCCGGGTGACCCAGTAGGCGTACACCTTGGCCACCCCGTAGGGCGAGCGGGGGTGGAAGGCGGTGTCCTCGCGCTGGGGCGGCGGTGTAGCACCGAACATCTCGGAGCTGGACGCCTGGTAGAAGCGACAGGGCAGATTGATCGCCCGGATGGCCTCCAGCAGGCGTGTCGTGCTCAGCCCAGTGGTGTTCCCGGTGAATTCGGGCTCGTCGAAGGAGACCCGGACGTGCGACTGGGCAGCCAGGTGGTACACCTCGTCCGGCCGCACCTTCTCCAGCAGGCCGGCGAGACGCGTTCCGTCGGTGAGGTCGCCGTAGTGGAGGAACAGGCGGGTCCCGGGGTCGTGCGGGTCGCTGTAGAGGTGCTCGATGCGGTGCGTGTTGAAGGTGGAGGCGCGCCGGACGACGCCGTGCACCTCGTAGCCCTTCTGGAGCAGCAGCTCCGCGAGGTACGAACCGTCCTGGCCGGTGATGCCGGTGATGAGTGCTGTCTTGTCGGTCATAAACACTCCTGTTGACGGGCTGGTGAGGCTCCGTCAGCGTACGGAGTCAACGACCCAAAGATAGGCAATTGATGCCAGATGTAAGCGTTTGAATAGTTTGGCCCATAGAGTGGAGACCCATACCCACTGGCTCTGACTGGGGACGGACATCTTGGATCTGCGCGACTACCTACGGGTCCTCTTCCGGCGCTGGCGCGTCATGGCGGTTCTGACCCTGCTGGGCACTGGTCTCGGCGCGCTGGCCACCCACGTCACCACGCCCGAGTACCGAGCCAGCACCACGCTCTTCGTGTCCATGCACGACCAGACCGACACCGCCCAGCTCAATCAGGGGAACGTCTTCATCCAGGCGCGCGTGCAGTCCTACGCCGAGATGGTGGCGAGCCCCCTGGTGACCCGTCCCGTCGTGAAGGCGCTGAAGCTTCCCATGACTTCGGAGCAGCTGGCGAGCCGGATCACGGCCACGGCCGGCCTCGACACCGTGCTGGTGTGCATCAACGTCACCGACACCGAACCGCGCCGGGCCGCCCGGATCAGCAACGCTGTCGCCGAGCGATTCGCCGACATGGTCAGTGGGCTGGAGCGACCGACCGACTCGAAGACCTCGCCGGTGAAACTGAGTGTCACGCAGCCCGCGACCACACCCGGCGCGCCCTTCTCCCCCCGGCCATTGGTGAATCTCGCGCTCGGGCTGCTGTCCGGGCTGGCCCTGGGGATCGGCTGTGCGGCGCTGCTCGAGTCTCTGGATACCTCCGTACGCACCCGGCAGGCGCTGGCCGACCTGGCGTCCGGGGCCGACGGTCCTCCGGTTCTCGGCAGCATCGTGCATGACTCGCGCAACGCCCGGCATCTGGTGGCCACCCGGGACGACGCGCACGGTCCACGTGCCGAGGGCTTCCGGCAGCTACGTACCAACCTCCGCTTCGTGGATGTCGACCGGCCGCCGAAGGTGATCGCGGTGACCAGCGCTCTCCCAGGCGAGGGCAAGACCAGTATCGCGGTGAACCTCGCAGCATCAATGGCGGAGTCCGGCGTCAAGGTGTGCCTGGTCGAGACCGACCTGCGGCGCCCCACCGCGGCCCGAGCTCTCGGCCTCGTCCCGGATGCCGGGCTGACGACCTGTCTGATCGGCCAGGCTCATGTGCATCAGGTGCTGCAGTCAGCCGGCACGTTCACGGTACTGACCAGCGGGCCGGTGCCGCCCAACCCCGCGGAACTCCTCGGCAGCGAGCAGTTCCGCACGGTGCTCGCCACCCTCTCGGATGAGTTCGACCACATCGTGATCGACACTTCCCCGGTGCTCCCCGTCACGGACACCGCAGCGATGGCTCCGATGGTGGACGGTTACGTCCTGGTGGTCCGCGCCGCCCGCACCGGTCGTAGCCAGATCGTCACTGCTCTGGACGCGCTTCGGCGTGGCGGCACCCCCGTTCTGGGGATGGTGTTGAACATGGCTCCGCTGAGAGGCGAGGGGAAAGCCTACGGATATGCCTACACCTACCGGCCGCAGCATCGCGCGTCCAGCGGGTTCGCCCGGCTGCTGCACCTCGGCGACCATGCGCAGCGGACGGAATCGCCGGCCGCCCGCGCGGCCGCGATGGTAGACGCAACGGAAATGGAGACGGTCCCCAGCGCCGAAACCAGCCCGTCCGACCGGTGAAGGGGCTGCTGCACGGTTGGGTGACGTCTGAACCGGCTTGCCTTGCGGGGCCCCTGGGGGAAACCGCTGGCAGCTGGGTCCTGGCCGGGCAAAGACGCAGCCATGCGCTATGCCAACACCGACCCCGAGCTGATGGACCTGGTCCGACGATTCGTCACGCCCGGCCGGCGGTACCTCCGGCTGGGCGGAAGCTCGCTGCGGTTGAGCGGGCCCGAGCGCGAGTCTGTATCTCTCTTGCCACCTTCTGCACCAGCGCGGACGCCGATCTGGTCTGCAGATACCTTGATCGCTACTTGCCTCAACCCGAACTCGTCCGGGACCAGACCGGGGTTCTCAGCACGCTGCTTCACCTCGATGCCGTCCTTGGGACCGAGCGAGCAGCCCCACACCTTGCCGCCGGTGGCCTGTGGCAGCAGTGGAGCGATGCCACGCCGAACATGGTGCGGGATCCACAGGAGTACCGGAAGGTCGTGGACCAGCTCTGTTCCTTCGCGAGCGAGTGCGCTGAACTCTTTGCCAGACCTGCCGGAACAGGAACTTCGCGGCGGTGCGGTCACCGATATCCGCCGCAGTGACCGTCACCGGCCGCCGGCTCTCCGTCCCGGCATCCCCTCGTCTTCGCCGCCTGCACCGCCGCCCGCATCGGCGAGGTCTCCGGCGTCCGCGTGAAGGACATCGACCTCACCAACTGGATCTGGACCGTGCGCCGCCAAACCACTCCCTCCCCCGGCGGCCTCGCCGACAAGAACACCAAAGGCAAGACCGCCCGCCGCGTCCCCTCATCCAGGAGGCCCGCCCGATGATCGCCCAACGCCTGCTCGTGCTGAGGGACAAGCCCGACGCCCGCCTGTTCACCCGCCGGCTCCCCGAGAGTGCGGTTGCTCAGTTGACGCCCAGGGCGTTCAAGATGGCTGCGGAGACGTGGTCGGCGGCGTTCTTGTGGCCCTTGGCGTTGGGGTGGACGAAGGCCACCTCGGTCGGGAAGTGGCTGAAGACGCCTTCCACCCACTTGCCGGCGTCGCAGACGCTGTGGTTCCGGGTGGAGTCGGCGAGGTCGACGAACGCGTCGCCGCGGTCACCGGCCGCCTTTTCGATGGCCTTGTTGAGGGGCCCCAGGACGTCGTCGCGGAGCCAGTCCAGGTCGCCCGGGGTGATCGAGGCGAACTGCTCCCAGTCGTCGTACCGGCACTTGGTCGTGTCCTGGGGGATGACCGCGGGGTAGCCGACGTTGATGACCTTCGCGTGGGGGGCGCGCTTGTGGACGGTGGCGAGCATCTCGTCGTAGTCGCTGCTCACCTTGGCCAGCCGGCCGGGGATGTTGTCGGCCAGGTCGTCCCGGCACGGTGTCCCCACGCCGCCGGTGCCCTGGCCCAACTGGAGACAGGTGAAGAGGATCTCGGCGAATCCGAGGGTGTTGCCGCCCGCGCCGACGGTGACCACGTCGGTGCCGGATTTCACCGCCTCGGACTGGGGAGGCACCGGCAGGAACGGGTAGTCCGGGTCCTCCGAGAAGGGCGGCAGGTGCCGGCCGATCGGGTTCTGGGCGTTGTCGGTGATGTCCTCGATGGTGGCGGCGCCGCAGCTGACGTTGGTCAGCTCGATCAGTGAGCCCAAATCCCGATCGACGACCTGGGGGTAGGACTGGTCGGTGCGCTCGCAGCCGTCACGGGGGACCTCGAAGGTGTCGCCGGCCGCCGGGATGACTCCGGCGGTGTAGGAGTCGCCCATGGCGACCCACTGGTAGGCCGGCGCGGCGGCCGCCGGGGTTGAGCCGGCGAGTTGTACGGGGACGAGGGCACCTGCGGCCAGAGCCACGGTGGAGCCCAGTACGGCCAGTCGAGCACGCGCGTTTGTCATGGATCCTCCGGAAGTGCGGTGTCTGCAGCTTGGCGATCCTACAAGGAACATCACTGATAGCTTTCACATAACTACGGAGTGTCACCATTGGCATGCGCCGCAGTACAGCGCCCGGCCGGCGGCCCGTCTGCCCGTGCGCTTCGCCCAGCGACCCGACGACGTTTCACTCTGTGGCCACCTGACCGGTCTCACCGAAGTCTGACGACCCACCTGTTTGTCTCATCGAGGCCTGATCACCGCCAGGGCGTCCCTCGGCGCCGGCAGGCCGGGGTGCGGGGTGCACGGCGGTTCCGGGGACGGTACGTGGTGGCATGGCGCATCCTTGGGTCATCAGCATCGTGGGGAATGGGGGCGGTGTGGGTAGTGGCAGGCGTGCGCGGGTGGGTTCGGTCGTCAGCGCGTCAGGGGCGGCGGTGACGTTCGCGTTGGGGGTGGTGACGAACTACGCCACGAACGCCGCGCCAGGCTGGGCGTCTCATCCGTGGGTGGTGTGGTCGGTCTTCGGTGTGCTGGCGGTCGGTGCGCCGGTATTGGAGCTGGTCGGGCGCCGTTGGGACACCGCAGGGATGGTGGAGGGTGGTGGGTCGGTGAGGTTGGTGGCGCTGGAGCGGCTCCGCGCCAGCGGCATGGCTTCGCTGCGCGCGCCTCACGGGTCTGGTCCCGTCCGCGGCCGTGACGGCGAACTCGATTCTCTTCGGCGGCTGCTGGCCCGGCCCCAGGGGAGGTACGGCGTGGTGTGCGGGGTGGGTGGGGTCGGCAAGACCACCTTGGCTTCCGCCCTGGCTGACATCGCGCGCGCTGAAGGACGGGCCGTGTTCTGGATCCGCTGGCGTGACACGGAGGAGCTGGCCGAGCAGATGACCCGCACCGCGCTGGCCTGCGGCCTTCCCGAAGCCCGGCTCGAAGAAGCGAGGGCGGGGCGGGCCGGACTGCCGGATTTGGTGTGGGAGCAGCTGGACCAGACCGCCAAGTGGCTCCTGGTCCTTGACAACGTCGACACCCCGCAGGCCGTCGGCCCCGCGGGGGAGGACGTGGCGTCCTACCGAGGGTGGATCCGGCCGGGTAGGAGAGGCCTGCTGCTGGTCACCAGCCGCAACACCGACTCCGTGGTGTGGGGCACGCAGGCCGTCCTCCGCCGCGTCGTCCCGCTGGAGCCCGCAGCCGGCGGCCAGGTTCTCTGCGACGCGGCCCCCCAAGCCGGAACCACCGAGGAAGCACGGGCGCTCGCGGACCGGCTGGGCGGCCTGCCGCTCGCCCTCCATGCTGTCGGCCGCTACCTGTCCGCCCCCGGCAGCCGCCACCGCACCTTCACCGCTTACACCACCGCCCTCGAGACACAGCTGGGCACGCTGCTCGGCGCCACGCAACCCCGGGCGAGCGACCCGGCTGTCGGACGGACCCTGGTCCGCCACACCTGGGAGCTGTCATTGGACGAACTCGCCACCGACGGCCACCCACTCGCACGGCCGACGCTGCGGCTGATGTCCCTTCTGGCACCAGCCCCTATCCCCGTCTTCCTCCTCACCCCGGCACTGGTCACCGAGGCCACCGGGCAACCGACCAGCGAGATCGAGATGGAGGCCGTGCTCAACGGCCTGCACACCTACGGACTCGTTGACACGCCCACACGCAACGGCGGACAACCCGTCCTCGGACAGGTCGTTTTGCACCCCCTCGTACGCGAGATCACTGCGCACATCCACACCACCGAATCCACCGAGCCCAACCGCTTCCAGCAGGTCCTCACCAGCCGCCTGATTCAGGCAGCCCAAGGGGTGACGAGTGCCAGGATCGCGGACTGGGACACGGCCCGCCTCCTGGCCCCCCACCTCCTCAGCGCCGCAACCCACACCACCGACCAGCACAACCAGCACCTTGCCGATGCCATGGATCGCATCAGTCAGTCCCTCACGGAAGCGGGCGACTACGGCGGCGCACTACAGCTGCAGCAGGTAGCGCACTCGATCACCGCTCGTTCCTTCGGCCCCGACCACCCCAAAACCCTGAACAGCCGCCATCACCTCGCCGACGCGCTCGACCTCTTCGGCCGACACCAGGAGGCAGCAGACCACCACCAGCACGTTCTCAGCACCCGCGAACGCGTCCTCGGTGCAGACCACCCCGACACCCTGCTCAGCCGCAACGACCTGGCCAACGCGCTGGACCACCTCGGCCGACACCAGGAGGCAGCAGACCACCACCGGCAGATTCTCACCGCCCGCGAACGTGTCCTCGGCACCGACCAAATTTCCACCTTCCACAGCTGCAACAACCTCGGCCTCGCACTCGGCTACCTCGGCCACCACCAAGAAGCAGCAGACCTCCACCGACGGGCTCTATCCGGTTACGAACGCCTCCTAGGCGCCAACCATCCCGACACCCTGAACAGCCGCAACAACGTCGCGCTCGCGCTCGATGACCTCGGCCTGCATCGAGAAGCGGCAGACCTCCATCGACAGGTCCTCAGCGCCTACGAGCAGGTCCTGGGCCCCGATCACCCCGACACCCTTCACAGTCGCGACAACCTCGGCCTCGCGCTCGACCACCTCGGCCGACATCGAGAGGCAGCAGACCACCATCAACTCGTCCTCAGCGCCTACGAACGCCTCCTTGGACCCGATCACCCCAGCACCTTGACCAGCCGCAGCAACCTCGGCCTCGCGCTCGACCACCTCGGCCGGCATCGAGAGGCAGCAGACCACCATCAACTCGTCCTCAGCGCCCGCGAAGGCGTCCTCGGACCTGCCCACCCCCATACCCTGCACAGTCGCGACCACCTCGCAGCAGCCCTGCGTGCTGCGGGGCGCACCGGCACAGGGTGGGGTTCTGGGAGGAGGCTTCGGTTCTTCGGGGCCAGGCGCAGTTGAAAGTCGATGCGCTCGTGGCTATGTGGCTGTTCGGCCCGTCCTGCAGGGCTCCTACGAGAACGGGCCCATCTCCATACCTGGGCCTGGCCCAGCCCCGGCGACTGGTCGCGTTGTCGTTGGCAACGGGCCCGGCCGATACGTTCCCCGGCGGAGCCGCTCCGGGGACGTGGGCTGCACCCGGGGATGCAGACCTGAACCTGGGTCCGTTCCGTCACCGCGCTCCCCCGCCGGACGCCCTGAAGGCACTGCTCGACGAGCCCGTGGTGCCCGGCTCCACGCCGCAGCAGCCGACTTCGCCCGCATGCGTGCCTGGGCCGCCTTCGACACCCGCGGCGAATGCCCCGACCACGCCTTCGACACCGCCCTGCACGCCGCGCATGCCGAGTCCGACGCCGCACTCGGAGCCCACGTGCCGGCCTTCTGGTCGATCACCGCCTACAACACCGGGCGGCCCGCGGACGCGGAAGCCATGGTGACCGCAGCGCTCGCCGCCGCCCGGGGCCGCACCGCCGACCGGGTCATGGCCATGCTCCTCAGCCGCCGCGCACGAGCCCTAGCTGTAATGCCCTGTGAGGTTGGGGACGCGGGCGGCGGGTGTTCGGCCGCCCAGGGCGGTGTGTCCGCCGCGATGGTGATCGTAGGGCCATTGTGGAGACGCTTCGCCTCACTCGGTTTCTGAGCGGTAGGGCGGGCGTAGTTCGGGTGAACAGAGCCAGCCGTGGGTAGCGATGAGTCTTCATGTCCACAGGCGACCGCGGTCGGGAGCGGTGGCGGTGGCTCGGAGTAACTCCATGCTCTCCGCGCGGCTGGGTGCCGGGGCTGTGAGGCGGGTCGGGCAGCCCATAGCCTCCCGGCACGCCCTCTCAGATCCCACCGACAAAACCACCCGGCCCACGCCGTGCTGTGTGGCGGTGGTTAGCCGGCCCAGTTGCGTTTGATGAACGCGGCGGCGGCGTTGAGCGCCTGGTCGGCGTCGTCGAGGAGGGCGGCGAAGCCTTGGAAGACGTGGGGGACTTCGGGCCAGACCTGCAGCTCTACGGGGACGTCGTGGCGGGCGGCTCCGGCGGCGAGGCGGATGGCGTCGTCGAGGAGAATCTCGTGCGAGCCGACCTGGATGAGCAGCGGTGGCAACCCGGTGAGGTCGGCGAAGACGGGGCTGGCCAGTGGTGCGGCGGGGTCGAGTTCGCCGAGGTAGTCGCGGGCTCTGATGCGCAGGGCCTCGGGGGTGAGGGCGGGGTCCACGCCAGCCTTGCCGGTCGCGCTGGCGCCGGACACGCTCAGGTCGGCCCAGGGGGAGAAGACCGCAGCGCAGGAGGGCTGTGGCAGGTCGGTGTCCTTGAGTGCGACAAGGGCTGACGCGACGAGGCCACCGCCTGCGGATTCGCCGACGAACGCGATCCGTGAGCTGGGAACACCCTCGCCCAGGAGCGCGCGGTAGGCGGCTATGGCATCGTCCATGGCCGCGGGGAACGGATGTTCAGGGGCAAGGCGGTAGTCGACCGAGATGGCCTTTGCCCCGACGCGCCGGGAGACATCGGCGGCGAGGCCGACGGAGTCGGCGGCCGAACCGAGGGCGTAGGCGCCGCCGTGGAAGTAGAGGACGACGACTGACGGGTCCAGTCCCGGGGTCTCGACGGACACGACGGGCACTGAGCCGAGTTCGGTTTGCTTGGTGGAGACGTCATCGGGCAGAGGCACCGAGGAGATCATCTCGTGGAAGAGCGCCCGTTGTTCGGTGACGTCACCGCCGACGTCGAGAGGGGCCTGGCGCAGGAGTTCGTCGAGGGCTTGGCGCTGTTGCTGGCTCATGGTGGTGCCTTCCGGGCTGTTCAGGATTCGGGCTGGCGAGTAACGGACGGCGACGGTGCGGAAGGACCGGACACGTTGGTGGGTGTCAGCGCGATGACAGGGATGATCCGCTCGGTCTTGCGCTGGTAGCCGGCGAAGCCGGGGCAGCGGCGGGCCTGTTCGGGTTGTGGTACCAGTCAGGGTGGCGGTCGGAGCCGGCTTCGGACGCGAACACCAGGTAGCGTCCCGGGCCTTGAGGGAAGTCGCCATCCCGCTCCGGCACGCCGTGGACCGGTAGCTTCGCGAGAGGGGGACCGACGTACCAAGTGGCGCAGCCGGGCCGGGGCGGGCCTGGTTGCCAAGGCCCCTCGCCGGACGCCGAGCGCGGCGTCACGGTGTCCCTCACCGACGAGGGCCCTGCCCTGCTCGGCGGGGTCCTCGGCCGGGTGCGCCTGTACGTGCGCAACGTCTCGCCTCGCTCGGCGGCGCCGCACCGCAGGCCGGGCGGTCCGTACGCTGGTAGCCGCGCCCTCGGAGCCTCAGGGCGATCAGCGTGGCGGGCCCATGATGACGTTGCCGTACTTGTCGGAGACGGCGGGGTCGGGATTCACCTGGAAACCGGGCGGACGCGGCGTGGCTTTGTCGCGGCCGGTCTCCCGGAACATCCCCTCGATGCCGGCCGGCGTGTTGATCATCAGGAGGTCGGCCTTCGCGGACGTGATGCGGTATCCGTGCGGGATCTGCTTGGGCAGGAACACCACGCCGCCTTCGGCGAGGTCGTACTCCTGGTCGTCGCACCACACCAGTGCGGTCCCTTTGAGCAGCAGGAAGACCTCGTCCTCACGTGTGTGCATGTGATACGGCGGGGCCTCGCCCCGGGCGACATCGAAGCGCCCGACCATGAGCTGGCCGTCGGTGGCTTTGCCGTCGAGCAGCATCGCGAGGGTGCCGCCGTCCAGCCATTCCAGCTGCTGCTGCTGTTCGGGCTGAGCGAGGTACACCATGCTCATGGCGGGCTCCGTTCGGTTGTGCGGGTGCCCCGTGCGATCGGGCAGTGCCTGTGGTCGGGGGAGGCTCCGCGTCGGCCACGGTGGTCCAGCTGTTCGCGCCAAAGGGGCCTGGCGCGGAACCGCCGCCTCCGGCGCCCACGGTCCAGCCGGTGGAGGTGGCGACATCCTCGTCGCCGCCGCGATGTCCTTTGCCGGGTGCGGCACCAATCCCTTGGGCATTATGAGGTAAATGCCCCAGTTCCACCATCTAACCGGACACTATCGTCCGCTTGGTGAGGCTGTCAAATGTGCGGAGCCTGCTGGTCCCGGTGGTGTCATCATCGACGGTGTGGCGGGTGAGCGGCCGGACGAGGACATCAGGAGGCGAGGGTTGCGGCGTGACGCGGCAGACAACAAGGACCGCATACTTGCGGCGGCCGCGGTCGCGGTCAGACGAGAGGGCACCGCGGTCCCGATGGCGACGGTCGCGGCGGATGCGGGTGTCGGTGTGGGCACCGTCTACCGCCACTTCCCGTCTCGTGAGGTCCTGCTCGGAGCTCTGACGCAGCGGTCCTTCCAACTCGTACTGGACGCGGCGAGGGCGGCCGCCGAGACCGATCAGCCGGGCATCGAAGCCCTGCGGAACTTCCTCGATCGCACCGTCGAGCACGGGCCCGACCTGGTGTTGCCGTTGCACGGAGGCCCGGTCCTGCTGGACCGGAGCACCACCGCCGTCCAGACCGAGGTGCACCGCAGCCTCGGCGCCCTGCTGACCAGAGGCCGGAGGGACGGCACGATCCGGCACGATGTACGCACAGCCGACCTCGTGATCTTCGGTGCGCTGATGGCGCAGCGGCTTCCGCACGTGTCCGACTGGGATCAAACCGCGCGCCGGCTGGTGGACATCTACATCGCCGGAATGGCCCCTACGGCGCAGCCCCTCAGAAGCTCGTACAGGGGGTAATACCACGCTCGGACGCGTCGGTCGGTGAAGATGCGGGCGAGCTCCAGGAACGCTTCGCGGATGTCGTCGCGGGCTTCCCTGTCGCCGACGTCCTCCAGGCGGTCCACGCGAAGCGCTCCGAGCGTGCGCCCACCCGATGCCCGAGTGCCGGTGCACGTGCGGGCATCAGTGGCTCGATCATGCCTCAGCGAGCACTGGTCGGACAGACACATTCAGTCACCCGACTCACCCACCAGAGGCGTACGCGCTATGCCTCCCTCTCCTCGGCTGCCTCGTGAAAGGCGGCGACAGCTTCACCGTTGGCTCTTGCCCACTCGGTGAGCCTTCTGATGGGCTCCTCCAGGGTGCGCCCGAGCTCGGTCAGGCTGTATTCCACGCGTGGTGGTGCTTCGGCGTACGCGCGTCGCTCGATGAGCCCGTTGTCCTGGAGGCGGCGCAGCGTCTGCGTCAGTACTTTGCGCGAGACGCCTCCGATGAGCTCGACCAGCTCGCCGTGGCGCAAGGGGCCGTCGCTCAGAGCGAAGACCGTGACCACGGCCCATTTACTGGCGATGATCTCGATGGCCAGGCGGGCGGGGCAGTCGGCGAGGAAGACAGTGCCGGGACGGAGGCTCATGAGCTGAAGGGTACCTTTAGGTACCTATCGGCGGCCTAGCGTCGAGGGTATGCAGCGCACCGCCTACAGGGGCACCGAAGTCGAGCTCGGCGTCTTTCCCCTTAACGACATCGCTCCAGGCGCCACCGGCTCGCAACGAGTCCGCGACATCGCGGGCACCGGCGTCGTCGCCGACCAGGCAGGGCTCGACGTATCCGGTGTGGTGAACACCACGCCCCCCGGTTCGCGGTCTCCTCGCAGGCAGTCGTCCTCGCAGCTATCGCCGGCCGAACCGCCTCCATCACTTTGACCAGTCCCATCTCGCCCCTGAGCGCGCTCGACCCCGTCCGTCTCCTTCAGGACTCCGCGCAGCTCGACCTGGTCTCCGGCGACGTGTCGAGCGATGCGGCTTGGCCGTTGGCGGATCACCGGGCAGCGCGCGGCGTGCCAGCCGTCCTGGGCTGCCGATGACACCGGCGCGTCTGGGAGGCGGTCCCGCCGGGGCACCCTGCGCCGCACGCGCGCCCAGCCATGCGCGCGTGGAGCACAAGTTCACCCGCCAGTAGATCCACACCCATGACAAGGAAACAGCTATGACCTGCCCGACCACCTACGTCCTCGTGCACGGAGCATGGCACGACGGACAGTCCTGGAACCGCGTCGCCCCACTACTCACCGCCCAGGGCCACCGTGTCTTCACGCCGTCCCTCACCGGCCACGGGGACAAGGCACACCTGCTCAGCCCCGAGGTCGGCCTTACCACCCACACCGACGACATCGTCAGCCTCGTCCTCGACCACGACCTGAACGACATCGTCCTCGTCGGACACAGCTACGCGGGAATGGTCATCTCCAGCGTGGCGAACCAGATTCCCGAGCGCATCTCACGCCTTCTGTACCTCGACGCGATGGTGCCGACGCACGGCGAGAACGCCATCGACGTCATGCCGCTCACACAGGTCATGATCGACAGTGCCGCCGACAATGCCGAGCCCTGGCGGATCCCGCCTCTGCCGGAGTTCCCCCCGCCGCACGGCCTCTTCGGAGTCACCGACCCCGACGACATCACCTGGCTCAAGACCACACTGGCAGATGAGTCGGCCCTCTGCTTCCAGCAGCCAGCCGAGATGGACAACCCCGCACAGGCGTCCATCCCCCGAGCTCACATTCTCTGCACCGGCAATGAGCCCGAGGGCGTCACACGCCGGCCCATCCCGAAACTTCAGCCCAACGGGGAGCCGTCTCGCGTCTACACGCTGGACACCGGCCACGACGCCATGGTTACCAAGCCCGCGGAACTCAGCGCCCTGCTGCTCGAAAACTCCTGACCTGCGAAGCAAAGCACGGCCAGATATTCTCTCCAGCCCGTTGCACAGTTGAGGTCTCACCATGCTCATCACTTATGCCGTCGTTGCTTCACTCATGTCGGTGGTGCTCTTGGCTTCGGCAGGTGCCAAATTCACCCGGCCAAAGCGGCTCGTCGACCAGATGTCACCCTTGGCCTTTCCTACGGCATGCTGCCGTTCCTTGGCGCCGCCCAGACAGCCGGCGCCGGCGGCCTCGTCACCGGACTATGGTGGGGACCCCTCGGAATCACCGCCGCCGTCGGCCTGACGCTCTACTTCATCGGCGCAGTCGCCACACACCTGCGCGCCAGTGACTACAGGGGAGCACCGCCGGCAGCCGTCCTCACAACCGTCGCCATCACCCTGATCGCACTGCGCTCCTCAACCCTGTAGTCCGATCCCCGAGCACCGGTGATCCTCCGAGGCTGTGTCGATCCTGGCCGGTAGTCGCCTCCGCCCTTGCCCGGTGCCCGGAACAGTCGCCACCTTCTACGAGAGCGGCAGAACGTGGACCAGCACGGGAGGCATCCCCCAGTCGTGGGTCGACTGGGGCCCCATGTACGCCATTCGCAACTGCTGAGCGGCAGCTGCCGCTCGCAGTCCGGGATGAAGCGGCGCCGCGGGTGCGATGAGTTCACCTGCGAGCACGGTAGTGGGCGAGTCGTGGAGCGTCCCATTCGACGATGTCGAGGATGTCGTCGAGATGCGCGTGAGGCATGTCCTCGGGGTTCAGGAACTCCCGGTAGAGGAGCCAGAGGCCGTCGCGGATCGTTTCGAAGCAGCGCCAGTAGTAGCCCGAATCGACGGAGTCACCGTCCTCCTCGCCGGCGGCGAACCAGAGGATGGCCCACATGACCTCCTCCCTCCGGGACGGGCGGACCCCATCGGCGAGCATGGCCATGACCACCGAGCAGACGGCGGGCGCGGGGGGCATCAGGATCGACTGGATGAAGACATGCCCGTCCAGGGCGCGCAGGGCGCCCGGCCGGCCGTCGATCGCGGACTCCAGGGGTTCGACCAGGTGGCGCGCGGGCTGCTTGCAGCCGCAGGTGATCGAGTCCCAGTCCTGCCGGGCCAGTTCCATGCGTGCCAGGTTCACGGACCTCTACTCCTCAAGCGAGAACGGACTGCCGGACGGGCGGGCGGGAGTCCCGCCCGTCACAGTCAACTACGCATCCGTCACGGCTCCCGGCTGACCGACGCCTGCGGGGCTCGTAAAGTCGTCGTCGCAGGTCAAGCCGCATAGCGATACTCGTCGATGACGCCGCCGAGGATGCGTGCGCGCAGGAGTCTGCGGCCTTCGGGCTCGTGCGTGGCGACGGGCTGCTGGTCGGCGCCTGGAGGTAGTTGGTTGCGGACCCGGTGGGGGCGGTGCTCGTCGTAGTGCCGCTCGTAGGCGGCCAGGACCTGCCGAGCGTGGGCCTCGTTGCGCGTGCCGAGGTCGGCGGACAGGTTCCGGGCCTGCTGAACCGCCCACTCCCGGGCGGGGTGGGCGGTGACGCCGGTGATGCGCAGCCGCCGGGTGCCGTGTTCGAGGAACACCAGTGCGCACAGCCTGCGTCCGAGGGCAGTATCGCGATGCAGGAAGTCGACGGCGATGATGCCCTGGGCCTGGTCGGTGAGGAACTCCCTCCAGGCCGGGCCAGTGCGGCGCGGGGCCGGCTCGATGCCCGCCGCGTCCAGGACCTCCCCCACCGTGGACGCGGCGATCGGGTGACCGAGACGGGCCGGTTCGCCCTGGATCCGCCTATGCCCCCACCTTCCGCTCTCTCGAGCGAGCTGCAGGACCAGCTTCTTGAGTGCAGCCCTGGTCGGCGGCCGCCCGGTGCGGGTGCGTCGGGCGCTGTAGTCCCACTTCGCCGCGATGAGCCTGCGATGCCAGGCCGGCAAGGTCCCGGGCGCGACCGGGAAGACCTCCTGCCGACCGCTCCGGGCTATCAGAGCGGAGAGTGCAGCCAGCCAGAAACGGTCGGCGGGCTCGCAGCGGACCGGGCGGGCGAGCTGACGCCGCAGGACCGCATTCTCATGCCGGAGCACGGGCAACTCCGCATCCCTGGCCCCTATGCCCGGCGTCTTGCCGGGTGCCGCGGGCCTTCCGGCCTGGACGGCCCCAACCTCGTCGCCCGCGGAAGAACGGGTGGACGCCGGCCGAGGAGCCGGCCTGGACCGACCCTTGCTTTGATCTCCGTCGTAGTATGGAACGGCTGCACCAATTGCCGGCCTTAAGGAGTCGCTGTGGCCCGCCCCCGCACCGCCCCCCGAACGGTGGAGCATCCCGACCTGGCGCAGGTCTCTCTGCAGCAGGTCCTGGAGGCGCTGGTGGACCCGGTGCGCCGGACAGTGGTGGCGCAGCTCGTCAACGCCGGCGAGGACCTGAGCTGCGGAACCTTCGTCGCACCGGTATCGCTGTCAACACTGACTCATCACTTCAATGTGCTGCGCGAGTCGGGCGTGATCCGCCAGCACTACGTGGGGACGACAAAGATGAACGCGCTGCGCACCGACGAGATGGAGGAGAGGTTCCCGGGGCTGCTGCCGGCCGTACTGGCCGCCCTGGCCGCGGAGGCTGTGGACGGGGTCTGAACCTGCCGGCGGGAAGCAGCGCACCGGGTACATACTTTGACGACTCTCGTAATTTGACTGCGGTCAAAGTTTAGAGCAGGGTGGACAGCGCGCCGGGACGGTCCGGCGTTCTCACGCTCTTCTACGCCCGGGACTGGTGCACCATGGCAAAGCTCGTACAGTTCGACCGGATCGGCGGACCCGAGGTCCTCGCTCTCCGCGATGTCGCCTCCCGCGCTCCGGGCGCGGGAGAGGTACGCATCCGGGTCGATGCGATCGGCCTGAACCGGGCCGAGATCATGTACCGGGAAGGCGCCTACTTCTATCAGCCGGTCTTCCCCTCCACGCTGGGCTACGAGGCCGCGGGCGTCGTCGAGGCGGCCGGTGAGGGCGTGAGTGACTTCTCCGAAGGTGACCCGGTGGCCGTCGTGCCCGCCTTCCTGCAGAGCGAGTACGGCACCTACGGCGACAGCGTCGTCCTGCCGGCCGCAGCCGTCGTCCCCCGCCCCGCACAGGTGGACGCCGTCACCGCGGCGGCCCTGTGGATGGCCTACATCACCGCCTACGGCCCCCTCGTCGAGAGCGGCCGGGTACGTCCGGGCGACCACGTCCTGATCACCGCCGCCTCCAGCAGCGTCGGCCTGGCCGCCATCCAGATCGCCCGCCACATCGGTGCGATCCCGATCGCCACCACCCGCGGCGCCGGTAAGAAGCAGCGCCTCCTGGACGCCGGCGCGGCCGATGTCATAGTCACCGACGGCGAGGACCTGCCCGCCCGCATCGAGGAGATCACCGGCGGCAAGGGGGTGCGCCTGGCCTTCGACCCGATCGCGGGGCCCGGCGTCGAAACCCTCGCGAAGGGCATCGCCCCCGGCGGATGCCTGGTCGTCTACGGCGCGCTCGACCCGCGCACCACCCCGCTGCCCAACGCGCAGTCCTTCCCCGCTCTGAACAGCAGCACCTACACCCTCTTCGAGATCACCTCCGACCCTGAGCGGCTGCGCCGCGCGGTCGCGTTCGTCAACGCGGGACTCGCCTCAGGCTCCTTCGCCCCCGTCGTCGACAAGACCTTCGACCTGACCGACATCGCCGAGGCCCACCGCTATATGGAGGCCAACGGCCAGGTCGGCAAGATCGTCGTCACAGTCACCCACGGCGAGATCACCTCCTGAGCCCGGCCGCGCCGCACCGCGATACACCGCGCCCGCCCACCATCGGCGCGGTCCTGCACCCGGGCCCGCACCACCTGCCTCCCCTCCCCGGACACAAAGGCCCGGGGCCCGTTGAGCAGCCCGTCACGACGGCAGACGCGGGCGTGCGGACCGTGACACCTCGGCGACCCCACCGTCACCACCACGGACCGCGGCACCGGAGCCGAGATCACCATCCAGTACACCGGCGCGGACGCGTATGGGCTGTCGACGGCGTACCACCGAGGCGCAGACGTGCCCGATCACCTCGGTCATCCGCGCGAGGTTATACGGGCCCGAGGTATTTCGAGGCCCAGATCGTCTTGCCGCGCGGCGTGTAGCGGGTGCCCCAGCGGTCCATGAGCTGTCCGACGAGGTACAGGCCGCGTCCGCCCTCGTCCATCAGGTCGGCACGACGGGCGTGCGGCGCCGTGCTGCTGGTGTCGGAGACCTCGCAGATCAGGGACAGGTCCCGGATCAGCCGGAGGCCGATCGGACCCTGGGCGTGCTGGACCGCGTTGGTGACCAGTTCGCAGACCACCATCTCCAGCGCGAAACCGTGTTCGTCCAGGTCCCACTCGGCGAGCTGTCCGGTCACCGCCGCCCGGACCGACGGCATTTCCTCGACCGCGGCACGGAATTCCCACGTCCGTACGTGCCCGGGGTCCAGCACCCTGGTCCGGGCCAGCAGCAGCGCGACGTCGTCCTCGCTCGTTGTGGGCAGCGCGCTGAGCACCCGGTCGCACATGTCCTGGAGCGTGCCGCTGCCGGCGTTGATCGCCGCCGCCAGCTCCTCCAGCCCTTCCTCGGCCCCCCGGTGCCGCAGCCCCAGCAGGCCGTCGGTGTAGAGGGCGATCAGCGAGCCCTCGGGGAGGTCGCACGACGTCACGTCGAAGGGCGCGTTCCCGAAGCCCAGCGGCGGGTTCCTGCTGTCCTCCTGGACGAAGACCTCGCCGTCGGCCATCACGAAGACCGGCGGCGGATGGCCGGCACTGGTGTACTCGCAGCGCCGCGAGATCGGGTCGTAGACCAGGAAGAGGCAGCTCGCGACCAGTTCGGCCTGCGCTCTGTCCTGGCCCATCCGCTGGAGCAGATCGTCCACGGTGGCCATGACCTCCTCCGGGTCCTGGTCCAGATCGGCGAGCGTGTGTACGGCGGTGCGCAGTTGGCCCATGGTCGCCGCCGCCTCCGGACCGTGGCCGACCACGTCCCCCATCACCAGCGCGACCCGTGCGCCGGACAGCGGGATCAGGTCGAACCAGTCACCGCCCAGGCCGACCGCCGCCTCGGCCGGCACGTAGCGGTGTCCCAGCTCGACCGCGCTGCTGTCGGGGAACTCCCGGGGCAGGAGGCTTTCCTGGAGGCGCAGCGCGGTCTTCCGAACCCTGCGGAATTCCTCCTCGCGCATCCGGATGAAGCTGAGGAGCATGCAGAGCAGGCATACGATGACGACCAGGGCGAGCTTGATGATCCAGGTCGCGTTGTGGTCCTCCTCCAGCGGGAGCCGCAGCAGCGCGAACGTGACCAGGGTCAGCGCGCCGACGAAGGCCGTCGTGCGGACGTCGTACAGCGCGGCGGCCAGCACGGGCGCCGCGACCACCAGCATGTCGAAGTGCACGCCCGGACTGATCAGGCCGAGGGTGATCGCCGTCGCCGCCAGGAGTAGCACCGGCGACATCCGTCCGGTCGGCGAGGATGGCGTCACCACCCGCGGATCCCGGGGGTACCCCCCGGACCGTCCACCGGTGCCGGCTGCATGGCGATCCCGCTCCTGATGTGCGATAGGTCGAAAAAGAACGTCTTTGTTCCGATACGTTACCGCCCGGCCGCGCCGACGGGTCCGCTCCGACACCCCCGTCACGGCCCGCGTCTCCACCGTCGTGCCGACTGTGGGACCCGGTCTCCCTGCCTCGGCTTGGAGGTGCGGGCGGCGCAAGGGGGCCAAGGGCGGCCGGACGAGGGGGTGGTCCGGCGAGTACGTCGTCCGCGGCCGCGACCGGGAGAACTCGGAACGCCCGGTCTCGGTCCACGTGGCCTACGACGAGGTGGTCGATGCCCGCGACCGTCTCACCGCACTCATCGACAACCCGCCCGCGTGGACCCGCGCGGACGAGTCGCTGCTCGCCGTCTTCGTCGAAGTGGTAGGCGCTCTTGGAGCGCTTCGGGTACTCCTTCATACCGCTCTTGGTATTGACCTCGGTTATGGGCAGACCGCATTCCGGATCGGTGCCGTCCATGCCGATGGAGGTGGGAAGCGGTCGGTTCACCACTCGGTTTCGGTGTGCGGATCTCGGTATCGCGTTTCGCTCGGGTGCCGTTGACGGGGGCTGAGTTCGTGGCACCAGGTCTTTGCGTCGCACGCGTTTTCGGTTCCTTGCAGTTCCATGGCCGTGTGCCATTCGTCGATGCCGACACCTGACATGGCGATGGAGCCCGAGAGGATCGTCGCGTCTTCCGCGGCCAAGCGCGCCCCGGGGATTCCCCCGAGATCGCCACCGCCGGTATCGGATCGGGGCAAGATTGCGCGGTTCAACTGCCGGGCCATCGATTCTCCCGGCACGGCGCGGTTGACGTGTCCGCGAAGGCATCCAGACGGGGCAAGGTAGCCGTTACCGCAGGTCACGGCGTTGGGGCCGAGGAGGTGGAGGTGAACAGGTGGTCATGCGTGGGAATTGAGGCGACATTGCGTCAAACATGAGTGAACTCTGTGTTGATTCGGTGAATCAGTGTCCTCTGCGCCTGGTAAGTTCGCGAAGCAGGCGTGCGTAACCCACTTTTCTGAGGGAAATGCTGAGATACCACCTGGGGGCGGGGGTGCGGGGACATGTCAGGGTTTCTTGACCAGGTCTGGTCATGGATAGTCGTCGCCACGGCGGAGACGTCGTGGCGCGAGGTGATGCCGCTCGGGTTAGCAGGCCTCTTCGTATGGGGGTTATGGCTGGTCCGGGCGGTGCTGTCGAGGTTCGCCAAGCCGGTGGTGAACGAGTTCCGCACCACCGTGTCCGTGGTGGTGCCGGCGTACCGCGAGGACCCAGACATCCTGATGGACTGCCTGGAGACGTGGCTGGAGCAGGATCCGTCGGAGATCATCATCGTGCCGGACGTCGAGGACGTCGAAGTGCTGCGCAGGCTGGCGATGGTGGAGGATCCGCGGGTGCGGGTGCTCGCCTTCGAGCACCGGGGGAAGCGGTCGGCGCTGGGTGTGGGCATCCGGGCCGCCAAGAGCGAGCTCATCGTGCTGGTCGACTCGGACACCCGCTGGGAGCCCGGACTGCTCGCCGCGGTGCAGATGCCGTTCATCGACCCCGCGGTCGGTGGCGTCGGCACGCAGCAGAACGTCTACCAGCGCAGGACCAGCGTGTGGCGCCGCACCGCCGACTGGCTGGTGAACCTGCGCTACTACGACTACGTGCCCGCCATGGGACGGGCCGGTGCGGTGGCGTGTCTGTCCGGGCGGACGGCGGCCTACCGCCGTGCGGCGATCGCTCCGGTGCTGGAGAACCTGGAGAACGAGTTCTTCCTCGGCCGCCGCTGCGTCGCCGGTGACGACGGCCGGCTGACCTGGCTGGTGCTGGCGTCGGGGTACAAGACCGTGCACCAGTCGTCCGCCCGGGCCCTGTCGATGTTCCCCTCGTCCTTCCGGGCGTTCGTCAAGCAGCGGGTGCGCTGGAGCCGCAACTCCTACCGCTGCTACCTGACCGCCGTGTACAAGGGCTGGATCTGGCGGGTGCCGCTGGTCACCAAGGTCACCGTGCTGCAGATACTCGTGACTCCGGTGACCATGGGCATGGCGCTGGGCTACCTGGTGTTCAGCCGTCTCGAACCGACCGGCCGCGGCGTGGTGCTGGTGCTGGTCTGGCTGCTCCTGGGCCGCGGCGTCCGCGGCTACTCGCATCTGCGCAAGCACCCGCAGGAGGTGTTCCTGCTGCCGCTGGTCGCACTCGTGGTCATCATGATCTCGCTGCCGATCAAGTTCTACGCGTTCGTCACCATGAACAAGCAGGGTTGGCTGACCCGTACCAGCACCAGCACCGGCGGCGAGGGCCAGAGCGCCGCGTCCCTCACCGGCGGCGGCACGGGCTCCGACACGATGACGCCCGACAAGGCAGGGGCCCTCCACCAATGACCCGTCCTCCCGCAACCGTCCCGGGCCGGGCGGCGCGCCTGGCCGCCGTGTTCTTACTCGCCGGCGCTTTGCTGCCGGCCGTCTCGGGGGCGGCCCGCGCCGCGCCGGCCGACGGCGCCAAGCCCGGGGACGACCAGCGGATCACCCAGGCCGACTCCGAGAACGAGGCCGCGCTCGTCGCCGCCGAGGACCACCGGCTCGACCAGGTCCGCGCGGTCGTCGCCGTCGCCGCCCTCAAGGGCGGACGGTGGACGCAGCCGTACCGGCTCGACACCGGCAGCGGCTACACGCTGGTCCTGACCCAGCGCAGCACGCCCTACGGCGTCTCGGACCTCATCAGACTGTCCCCGCAGACGTTCGTCCGCCGGCACGACGGCTCGTACCTGCTGACCGAGAACATCTACGTCGACGCGGGCGCCAAGCTCGACCTGTCCAGTCCGGGCGGCCTCGACCTGCTGCTGGCCAGCGACAACAAGGGCTTCGTGTCCATCGTCTCGTTCGGCGGCCGGCTCACCCTGGCCGGCACCCCGCAGGCGCCGATGCGGATCGGCAGCTGGGACACCAGGACCGACAAGCCCGACAGCGACGTCCGGGACGGACGGGCATACGTCCGCGCCGTCGGCGGCCAGTTCACCATGAACTACGCCCAGGTCGACGACCTCGGGTTCTGGAGCGGGCGCACCGGCGGCCTCAGCCTCACCGGTACCGACCGCCCCGACACCAGCAACATCGAGGGCCCGGACCCGACCGCGGACGGGGACGCCAAGGGCACCGGGCAGCTCAGGAGCGGCGGTGTCGCCGCCGAGCCGGCCGGCCCGTTGACCACGCCCGACAGCCGCTTCGCGGTCCCGACGCTGTCCTATGTCTCCGCGGAGATCACCCACTCCGTCATCTCCGGCAACCTGTACGGGCTGTTCGTCTCCGGCTCCACCGGTGTCACCATCAGCGAGACCCAGGTACGCGGCAGCCTGGAGTCCGGCATCGTCATGCACCGCGGCGTCGTCAACGCGGTCATCGACCGCACGGTCTCGCACGACAACGCCGGCGACGGCTTCGTCCTGTCCCGCGCCACGGAGGAGGTCCGGGTCACCGGCTCCAAGGCGCTGTCCAACGCGGGCAACGGCTTCACGCTCAGCGGCCGCCCGCTGGCCGACGGCCCCTCCGCGTCGGGTGAGCCGACCAGCAGCTACGGCTCCAACTCCGTGTCCGACGGCGTCGCCAAGGGCAACGGCCGCTACGGCATCGAGATCTTCGGCGGCTCCGACGTCGGCGTGCAGAACAACGAAGTCGACGGCGGCGACATGGGCATCGTGGTCCGTGCGGGCGCCACGAAAGTGTCCGTCACCGGCAACCGCCTCAGCGGCCAGAAGCGGCAGGGCATCTCGGTGCGCGACGGGGTGTCGGAGGCCACCGTCACCGGCAACATCGTCGAGGGCGCCGACACGGGCGTCTACGTCCGCGACTCGCAGGCCGAAGTGCGTGGCAACACGGTCCAGGACGTCACCAACCACGGGATCTCGCTGGTCGGCGGCGTCGCCAAGTCCATGGTCTCGTACAACGTGGTCGCCGGCGTCGGCCCGAGCGCGGTGGACACCAACCGCGCCCACGGGCGCCTGACGGTCAAGAAGAACCAGACCTTCGCCTGGCACGACACGAGCGCCTTCTGGGTCAGGTTCCGGCACTACGCCACCCCGATGACGCTGCTGTGGCTGTTCCTGCTGCTGCTCATCCTGATCTCCGCGCTGCTGGGCGCGCGCCGCAGCAGCCGCTGGGGCCACCGGGTGATCGGTACGCACCCCTACGCGGACAAGGCGCCACTGCCCAGTGCGGTCACCGAGGTCACGCTCCCGAACGCGGAGAGCCCCCGCGTCCCGGTGATGACGGAGTGACCGCCGCCGGGTCGCAGGCCCGGCCCGTCCGTTCGCACCCGTCCGCTCGCCCCCACCCGTTCCCGCTGAGCCGGAGTCACCGCCCATGCCAGTCCCGACGCCCCCGCCAGACCGGCCCCAGCCGCCGCCCTCCACGAAACCGGCCGGGCGGTTCCGGCTGCCCGGCGGGGCGGGGGTATGGCTGGGCGGCGGCGCGCTCCTGGTCTCCCTGATCACCCTGGTGCTGGTCGTCTCCGGAAGGGACGGCAGCGGACGGAACGAAGGCGGCGGCACGGGCAGCTCGTCCGGCGCCCGGCCCACGGCACAGGGGTCCGCCACCACGGGCGGCGCGCGTGCCAGGAACGCACCGGAGACCGCCGACCCGCGCTCCGGCCCGGTCGAGGACCCCGCGATCCCGCCCGGCACCGGCGGCCCGCTCTCGACCGCGCCGGTCACCTGCCCGGCCGCGACGGTCACGGTCACGGACGCCGTCACGCTCAAGAGCGCCCTCGCCGACGCCAAACCCGGCGACAGCATCCGGCTGGCCGACGGCACCTACGACGGCCGCTTCACCGCCACCGCCGATGTCGCCGGCACCGCCAAGGCACCGGTGTTCCTGTGCGGAGGCCCCGGCGCGGTGATCGACGGCGGCGGAATCAAGGGCGGTTACGTCTTCCACCTCGACGGCGCCAGCTACTGGCGGCTGGTCGGCTTCACCCTGCGCGACGGCCAGAAGGGCGTGGTGGCCGACCGGGTGCAGGGCGCTGTCCTCCAGGGCCTCACTGTCGAGCAGATCGGTGACGAGGCCATCCACCTGCGCGACTTCAGCTCGGACAACGTGGTCCGGGACAACACCGTCCGCACGACCGGGCTGCGCCGCGACAAGTTCGGCGAGGGCGTCTACATCGGCTCCGCCGAGTCCAACTGGTGCACCGACAGCGGTTGCAAGCCCGACGCGAGCGACCGCAACGTGGTGATGGGCAACCGCATCAGCGACACCACCGCGGAAGCCGTCGACATCAAGGAGGGCACCACCGGCGGCCGGCTCATCGGCAACTCCTTCGACGGATCGAAGCTCACCGGCGACACCAACGACTCCTGGGTCGACGTCAAGGGCAACGGCTGGCTGATCCAGGGCAACACCGGACTCCACTCCCCGGCGGACGGCTTCCAGACCCACGAGATCGTCCACGGCTGGGGCACCGGCAACACCTTCAAGGACAACATCTCCCAGGTGGACGGGCCTGGTTGGGCCTTCCATCTCACCTCGGACGGGAACGTCGTCGCCTGCGGCAACAAGGTGTCCGGAGCGGCCCAGGGCCTCTCCAACGTCACCTGCACGCCGTGACGTACCCGTCGCGCCCCCTTCTGACCTGATCCGCCGGCCCGCACCGTCCCGACCGGCCGCCACCGGCCGTGACGGCGGCCCCGCACACCCCGAAGCACCCTGAAGTTTTCCCGGCACCACCGCACATATCCCTCACCGCACCCCATTGCGCACTCGCGGAGGCCAGCATGGACCAGCCCGTTCCCCGTCTCAGCGTCATCGGTACCGGCTACCTCGGTGCCACCCATGCCATCTGTATGGCCGTGCTCGGTTTCGAGGTCCTGGGCGTCGACGTCGACCAGGCCAAGGTCGACCGGCTGAACTCCGGCGAGGTCCCGTTCTTCGAGCCCGGACTGCCCGAACTGCTCTCCAAGGCCATGGACTCCGGCCGGCTGCGCTTCACCACGAGCTTCGCCGAGGCCGGCGCGTTCGGCGACGTCCACTTCCTCTGCGTGGGGACACCCCAGCAGAAGGGCTCGCACGCGGCCGACCTCACGTACGTCGACCGTGCCGCCGGCGACCTCGCGCAACACCTGCACAGACGCGCCCTCGTCGTCGGCAAGTCCACCGTGCCGGTGGGCACCGCTGCCCGGCTGACCGAGCTGGTGCAGCGGATCGCGCCGGCCGGCCAGGACGTCGAACTCGCCTGGAACCCGGAGTTCCTGCGCGAGGGCTACGCCGTCGACGACACGCTGCGGCCGGACCGCCTGGTGTTCGGCACCGGCTCCGTCTGGGCCGAGGACCAGCTGCGGGCCGTCTTCGCGCCGGTCATCGCCCAGGGCAGCCCGGTGGTGGTCACCGACCTGGCGACCGCCGAGCTGGTCAAGGTGGCGGCCAACTCCTTCCTCGCCACGAAGATCTCGTACATCAACGCCATGGCCGAGGTCTGCGAGGCCACCGGCGCCGACGTGACGGGGCTGGCCGAGGCGCTCGGGTACGACAACCGGATCGGCGCCCGCTTCCTCAAGCCGGGGCTCGGCTTCGGCGGCGGCTGCCTGCCCAAGGACATCCGCGCCTTCACCCACCGCGCCGGGGAACTGGGCGTCGGCCAGGCCGTGGCCTTCCTGCGCGAGGTGGACGGCATCAACAAGCGGCGCCGCGCCCGGACCGTGGACCTGGTACGCGAACTGGTCGGCGGCGAACTGGCCGGCGCCCGGGTGACCGCGCTCGGGGCGGCGTTCAAGCCCGACTCCGACGACATACGCGACGCCCCGGCGCTCGACGTGGCCAGGACCCTGCACCAGGGGGGCGCCGCGGTCACCGTCGTCGACCCGGTGGCCACCGGGAACGCTCGCCGGGCCTACCCCGAACTGGCTTACGACACCGACGCGATCGCCGCCGCCGGCGACGCGGACATCGTCGTGCTGCTCACCGAGTGGGCGCAATTCCGTGAGATCGACCCGCACGCCATGGGCGCGGTGGTCGCCCAGCGCCGCATCGTCGACGGCCGCCACGCCCTCGACCCCGCGCTGTGGCGAGCGGCCGGCTGGGAGTACCGCGCGCTGGGCCGCCCCTGACCCGCCGCGCCCACCCCCGGCCACGACCCGCCGGGTCCCGACGCCCCGGGAGCGGCCCGGCGGGCGGAGAGCCCCGCTCGGTGGCGGGGCGGTGGCGTGCCCGGGGTCAGGTGGCGTCGGCGTTCTTCTCCCCTGCGCCTGGCGAGTCTTCAATGGCCTCGGTGTACGAGTCGAGGACTTCATCCATAGCCCCGTCCTCAACGGCCTCAGCTTGGGGTGGGGCGTGGAACCCGGTGTCGTCCTGTGGTGTGGTCATGCGGGGCGTCTTGCCCGGCAGACGGCAGTGATGCCTGAAGGCCTCAGCCGCGAGCGCTTTCCTCAGGGGCACCTACGAAGAATTCGGCATATGCCACAGCTTTCGTCGGTGAATGCCGACCCGTGGCCGCCGGTAGCCTCGAACCAGTCGGCAGGCGCTCCTGGGCTGGGCACCGAAAGCTCCCTGCCGTCCGGTCGCACGCAGTGCCCGTACGAGTTGGCGAGTGTTTCCGAACCGAGGTGATCCGGCGCTGCTGTTCAGGCGATGGCTTGGACGGCGTAGAGCGCTCCGATTCCCGTGGCGAGGGCGCCGAGGAGTAGTCGTAGGAACTGTTCAGGCAGGTGGGGTTGGAGACGAGCTCCGAGGTTGCCGCCGACCAGTCCTCCCAGGCCGCAGGCAAGACCGAGGAACCAGTGGGGTGCGATGTCGTGGCCGCCGGTGAGGGCCAGCAGCGCGTATGTGCCTGCGCCGACGATGGAGGTCAGGAAGGTGGAGGCGAGGGCGGCGGGGGCGACCTGGGCAACGGATATGCCGCGGCCGACCAGAATGGGCCCGAGGATGGAGCCGCCTCCGATGCCGTAGATGCCGCCGACCGTCCCCACCGCCAGGGCAAGAACGGAAATCATTCGTGGGGACGGGGCTTGGGGTGGGTTCACGCCGGCGGGGTGGAGTGTGCGGACGCTCAGCCAGATTCCCAGGGGCAGCAGCAGCCCGGCGACCAGGAGCCGGAAGACGGCGGGGCCGGGGACGGCCAGGACCCGGATGACCGCGCCGAGGACGACTCCCGGCAGTGTGCCCGAGATGAGGCGGCGAGTCAGCGGTCCGTAGAGCGTGCCGTCATGGCGGTAGCGGTGGAGAGCGCCCGGGCCGGCCACCACGTTGAACAGCAGGTTCGTCGGTGTCACCGCGGGGCTGGGAACGCCCAGAACACTCAGCTGGACCGGAAGCAGGAACACCGCGCCGGAGACGCCCACCGGTGCGGTGACGACCGCGATCAGCATGCCCGCGGTGAAGGCGAATACGCCCGTTGACCAGTCCATCGAACTCCCACTCGATCTACTGGCCTTCAGTATCGGTGCCGGTCAGGCAGCTCTCGCTTTCGCGGGCGGGGTGAGGGGCTGACGGGCCGGCGGTCGATGGGATCACCCCGCACCGTGGCGGCGGCCCTGAGAAGCGCCCGGCGCAGCGCGACGTCGAGGTCGCGGTTGTTGCGGAAGATCGGGTGCGGATCGAGTGTGTCGACTCGTCCGGGCCGACCCCACCACCGTCGACCTGGTCCTGGCGGAAAGCCGCCGGCCGCTTCATGCCCGCGTAACGCGGCGACCGCCCAGCCGAAACCTGGTCTCCCATAATGAGCACTACCGAAATGGCCCAGCGTACGTGCGGCACCTTCGCACAGCCCCGCTTCACCATCCTGGGGGGTCGATGGACGACAGCGCGCCCGAAGTGCAGCGGGCACCGGATATTCACGTCGGTCCGGACATCCTCGTCGGTCCGGTCACTGCGAAGCCCTACGCATGGCCCTATGACACATCCGTGGCGGCCACCCGCGTCGCCCTGCTCTGTATCGACTGGCAGACGGACTTCTGCGGCCCCGGCGGATACGTGGACTCCATGGGTTACGACATCTCACTGACCCGCGCCGGGCTGCCCGCGACACAGAAACTGCTCGCGCACGCCCGCGCCGTCGGCATGCTCGTGATCCACACCCGTGAGGGCCACACCGCGGACTTGTCAGACCTGCCGGCCAACAAGCGCTGGCGATCGGCACGGATCGGCGCGGAGATCGGCGGGGACGGTCCGTGCGGCCGGATACTGGTCCGCGGTGAGCCCGGCTGGGAGATCGTCCCCGAAGTCGCCCCGCTGGCCGGTGAGGTGGTCGTGGACAAGCCGGGCAAGGGGGCGTTCTACGCCACCAATCTCGACCTCGTGCTCCGTACCCGGGGCATCACCCATCTCATCTTCACCGGCATCACCACCGACGTATGCGTCCACACCACCATGCGGGAGGCCAACGACCGCGGCTACGAGTGCCTGATCCTCTCCGACTGCACCGGGGCGACGGACCCGTCGAATCATGAGGCCGCACTCCACATGGTCACCATGCAGGGCGGCGTCTTCGGCTGCGTGTCGACCTCGGACGACGTGATCGCCGCCACGGCCGCGGCGCTTTCGTAGTCATCTCCGTGCACGCGTCCGGACCCGCCCGGACCGCCGGCGTCACGCCATGACCCGCTGGACGAAGGCAGGAACCGCACATGGCAGTTCCCCACCCGCTCGTAGCCGACGCCGCCCCGTACCCCTTCTCCTTCGACCTCGCCACCACCGCCCTCGTCCTCATCGACATGCAGCGGGACTTCCTGGAACCCGGCGGGTTCGGCGCGAGCCTGGGCAACGACGTGGACGAACTGCGCCGCACCATCGCCCCGTTGCGAGCCGTACTCGACGCCTGCCGCGCCGCAGGCATGACGGTCGTGCACACCCGCGAGGGGCACCTGCCCGATCTGTCCGACTGCCCCCCGAGCAAGCTGCTGCGGGGCAGCCCCAGCCTCCGAATCGGTGACCCGGGACCGAAGGGCCGGATACTGGTACGCGGTGAGGAGGGCCACGACATCATCGAGGAGCTCTACCCGGCAGCGGGAGAGGCGGTGATCGACAAGCCCGGCAAGGGCGCCTTCTACGCGACCGGTCTCGGTGATCTGCTCGCCGCCCGCCGCATCCGCCGTCTGGTGGTCACCGGTGTCACCACCGAGGTGTGCGTGCACACCACGGTCCGCGAGGCCAACGACCGCGGCTTCGAGTGCCTGGTGCTGTCGGACTGCGTCGGCTCGTACTTCCCCGAATTCCAGCGCGCCGGCCTGGAAATGATCAGAGCGCAGGGCGGCATCTTCGGCTGGACGGCCGAATCGGCGGCGTTCCTCGGCGCGTTGGCCACCTCCGCACCCGTCCCCCCCGACTCCGCGGAGACCGCCACCCGGCCGGCCTCGTAACGGGTCGGCCCCGGCCGGCCGCACCCCCGCCCCTCGAGCCACCCGCCACCCACCGCGCCGCCTGACGAAGGGTCGTCCCGCCATGCCTGCCTTCCGCCGCGCCACCGCAGTCGAGAACAGACCCATGCCCCTCCCGCTGTGGGTACGGGGCGACACCAACGCCTTCTTCGGACTCGGCGTCAACGTCCTGGTCAATGTGCTGACCCTGACCGGGCTGTGCTTGGGAGTCGTCAAGATCCCGGGCCACGACGTCTTCCACACGATCCTGCCGGCCCTCGGCATCGCCCTGATCGTGGGCAACCTCTACTACGCCTACCTCGGCCGCAGACTCGCCGTGCGGGAGGGGCGGCCGGACGTCACCGCGATGCCCTACGGCCCCAGCGTGCCGCACATGTTCATCGTCGTCTTCGTCATCATGCTGCCGGTCTACCTGAAGACCAAGGATCCCCTGCTGGCGTGGAAGGCCGGTGTCGCGTGGGCCTTCATCATCGGCGTCATCGTGCTCATCGGCGCCTTCATCGGCCCCTACATCCGCCGCTACGCGCCCCGCGCCGCGCTGCTGGGCACCCTCGCCGGCATCTCCATCTCCTTCATCTCCATGCGACCGGCCGGCCAGATGTGGGACAAGCTGTGGATCGCCCTGCCGGTCTTCCTGCTCCTGCTCATCGGCCTGATGACCGACATCAGGCTGCCGGGGAACATCCCGATCGGACTCTCCGCCCTGCTGGTGGGCACCGCGATCGGCTGGGCCGGCGGGGCGATGTCCGGATCGGCGGTCTCCTCGGCGGCGGGCGACATCACTCTCGCCCTTCCGAGCCTGCACCTCGGCACCCTGTTCTCCGGTCTGTCCGGCGTCTCACCGCTGCTCGCCACCGCCATCCCGCTGGGCGTCTACAACTTCACCGAGGGCATGACCAACGTCGAGAGCGCCGCCGCCGCCGGTGATTCCTACAACCTGCGCTCGGTACTGCTGGCCGACGGTGCGGGCGCCGTCATCGGCTCCGCGCTCGGCTCCCCCTTCCCTCCCGCGGTGTACGTCGGACACCCGGGGTGGAAGAAGGCCGGCGGACGTACCGGCTACTCGCTGGCCACCGGGGCGGTCATCGCCCTGCTGTGCTTCCTGGGCATGTTCGGCCTGCTGGGCGCGATCCTCCCGGTGGCCGCGATCGTGCCCATCCTGCTCTACATCGGGCTGCTCATCGGCGCCCAGGCCTTCCAGTTCTCACCCAGGGCACACGCCGCCGCCGTTGTCGCCGCGCTGGTGCCGAACATCGCCTCCTGGGCCGTCGGCCAGATGGACGACGCCCTCGCGGCGGCCGGGACCACCGCGGCCAAGGTCGGCGAAGCCAAGCTCGAATCGTCGGGCGTCGTCTACCACGGCTTGATGGTGCTCGGTGAGGGCGCGATCCTGGCCGGCCTGGTCCTGGGCGCGCTCGTCGCCTTCGTCATCGACAAACGGTTCGTGCCGGCCGCAGTCGTGGCCCTGTTCGGCTCCGCGCTCTCCTTCGTGGGACTGATCCACGGCCCGGAGGTCGGCTGGGACGAGAACGGCGGTGTGTCCCTCGGCTATCTCTTCGCCGCGGTGCTGTGCGGCGCCCTCGCACTGACGCGCCCGCCGGCCCGCGTCCCGGACGCGGACGAACGCGAACTCGACCGGTTGCACGGCAGCGATCGCGACGCCCCGGCCCCGGAACCGCGGCCGGAACCCGCCCTGGCAGGAGTCGCCACCGGGACGGACGAACCCGCCGGCCCCGGCGAACCGGCCCAGCGCCCGAGCGCCCCGGCAACGACCGACTGACCCTGTCCCGCCACGACGAACGGAAGAGAGCGGATGGATGTGGACCTGCCGCAGACGGTCGCCGAAGTGACGGCGGCCTTCGCGGGCTACGAGGAAGCGCTCGTCGCGGACGACCGCGTCGCCATCGCGGGGTACTTCTGGGAGTCCCCCGGCACGGTCCGCTTCGGCATCGCCGACCATCAGATCGGGGCGGCGGACATCCGCAACTGGCGGTGGCAGCAGCCCCCGCTGCCCGCCGGCCGCAAGCTCTTCGAGACCCTCATCAGCACGTTCGGAACCGAATTCGCCGTCGTCACCACGTTGTTCGCCTACCCGGGCGCCGCGGTCACCGGCCGCCAGACCCAGGCGTGGGCCCGCTTCCCCGCCGGCTGGCGGATCGTCAGCGCCCATGTGTCGGAGATCCCCGACGACGCCCGGACCCCGGCAACGTGAGAGGGCCGGAGTGGCCCCTGTAGGGTGCAAAAACTGGCGCACGGCCGCTGACCAGGCTCTTTGCGGTTCCAGGTGATCATGGCATGCTCCGGCTGTATGGCGTTGCGTGTGATCCGGGCACCCTCATGTCCTGGCACCGCCGACTCCTGCGGCGGAAGTGGAAACAGAAGCCTCCCCGGACCGGACGCCCGCCGATCTCCGAGGAACTCACCGCACTCATCCTGCGCCTGGCCAACGAGCATCCGACCCGGGGCTACACCCGCATCCAGGGCCACAACGTCCTCAGCGGACCCATCCACGAGTACCGCCAGGCGGCCTCGCGGTCGAAGGCGGGAGGTCTGCCGATGGACCAGGCCGTCGCCGACACCGACGCGCAGATCTCAAGATCGAGGCGATCCATTCGGGGGCCGCCTGCGGGGCTGTTCGGCAGAGCGGTCGTCGTGAGGTACCAGCACAAGGCGAGGCTTCAGCGTCGTGCTCCGTGCCCCCAGCGGATCTTGCACCAGGGCGGCCCCGTGTCAGCGAGGCGACCACGGTGGAGAGCACGAGGGTGGCTACGAGGCTTGCCGTCAGGACCAGGCCCACTCCGATCAGGAAGAGGCCGCTGGGATCGTCGGACCAGTCGTAGTAGGCGGCAGCGGTCAGGCCAGCCGTGGTGCCGAGCACGGCGCCCTTGACCTGCCCATGGGAAGCCGCCCAGCACACCGTTGCCGCCAGGGTCAATACCAGTCCGATAACCTGCCACGGCTCGTAGGGGCCCGTCACCGAACCGTCGGCATGCACGTCACGATGCTGGTCCCACCCCAGCCAGGCGGCCCATGCCGCAACCGGAACGAGGAGCAGTGACAGGAAGGGAGGAACGTTCAACGGCTTGAAGCCCATGACCCGAGCGTCCCTTGAACTTCGCGGCCAAGGCAGAGCGCTCATACTCACTTCTCCTGAGTGCCGGATCCTCATGTGGTTGTGGTGAGGAGCTTCAGCCGCATGATCGATCCGCGGAGGTGGAGTCCAGCTTCGTAAGCGTCGGGCGTCTTGTCGTAGCGGGTGGCCGGGCCGCGCCATGTCTTGATCTTCTGGAGCCGACCGGCGCGGGGCGCTGCAATTCTTGAGCGCGCGTCGCCCAGGAGGGGTGAGCGCTCACATTCAGTGGGAGGGGTCCAGGTTCGCGCAGTCGACCAGCGGGGGCAATGCCCCGGCAGAAGGGTCGTAATGAGACTGACACGTCCTTCGGCGCCACCTCAAGGGGTGTGCGGTTCGGGCCTGTTCCGGTGCCGGCCCCGCGCGCCGGCCGTCCGCGCGGGGACCTCGGCTTCTGGCGCCGATGCGAGCACAGGGGCGATCAGGGCAAGGGTGGGGGCGGGAGGTCTCACCGATGACCGGGCGAATCGGTTCGTGTCGTGAGGCTTGACACCGCGAGGGGCGGAGGTGCACGTTCTTGTATCCGAAACATCTGTCCCTCCAGTGACGCCATATCTCCGACCGATCAGTATATGTGAGCGCTAACACGGTGGGTGCCCGTCAGGTGAGCCGAGGGTCCGGGCGGCCCCCTTCCCCCTGGTTGTCGGCGAGTTGTGGTGGGACAAGGCCAACCCGGCGGGTCGCTCACCGCCTTACGGCTTCAGCGCCGCCCCGGCCGGTTCACCACCTGCCCGTGCCGGGTCCGTCTACAAGGAGGATCGTGTGAAGCGACAACACGTACAGCCGCCGCGCCGTCGACGCCTGGCCCTTTGGTCCGTGGCCGTCGTGGCGCTGCTGACCGGGGCTGTGGGAACACAGCCGGCCACGGCGACCGCCCTAAGGCCCACGGCGGCCGTTCCCGCCGCGCCGGCCTCCGGCACCGACGGCTTCACCGCGGGCAACGCCGCCATCGCGTCGGTCGACCTGGCCGGCACGTGGGGCTTCACCCCGGTGGGCCGGTCGGCGACGTCGATCACCGTGCCGGGCGGCGGCTGGTACAAGCAGGGCTTCACCGATGTGAACGAGGCGGTGTACTCCCGCACCATCACCGTGCCGGACTCCGGGCAGCCGCAGTCCACATGGATCGAGTTCGGCGCGGTGAACCACCAGGCGACCCTGTCGGTCGACGGGCGGACGGTGGCGACCAAGACCACCGCCTTCACGCCGTCGAACTTCGACATCAGCGCGTACGCCGCACCCGGCACCACGCACACCATCAGCGTGGATGTGAAAGGCCGCGGCGCGTTGAAGAACAGTTCGGGCAAGTACCTGGTGCCGGTGGCCGCCGACTGGTCGGAGGCCGTGCCGCAAGGCATCTTCCGTTCGGCGTTCCTGCGGGCATACCCGGCGGTGTACGTCAGCGACACGTTCGTCCGTACGTCCGTGGCCAATCAGACCCTCACCTACGACGCGTCGGTGACCAACACCTCAGGCGCCGCGCGGACGGTGACCCTGACCGGCTCGCTCGCCTCGGACAACGGCACGTCGTTCACCTACCCGTCCCTGCCCAGCCGCACGGTCAGCGTCGCCGCCCACTCGACGGTCAAGGTGACGGTCGGGCCGGTGGCGTGGAACCTGGGCTCCTCCTCGTACTGGTGGCCCAACGTCCCCTACCGCCAGGGGTATCGCGCCCAACTGCACCGCCTGACGGTCCACGCGGCCACCGACGACGGCCGCACCAGCGACGCCACGTACCGCTTCGGATTCCGAGAGAGCACGCAAAACGGCGAGTACTACCAGCTCAACGGCGTACGCGTGAACTACCGCGGCGACAACCTCCAGGGCGCCGACTTCGACCGCGTCAACAACGGCGGCAAGGGCGACGCCTACGACACCCTGCCCGGCTTCCTCGCGCCCTCCTCGGGCAACGGCGGCTGGCCGCAGGCGGTCGACAATTACCAGCGGCTGAACTACAACGTGGTCCGCATTCATCAGGAGCCGGCCAGCCCCTACATGCTCGACGTGGCCGACGAGATGGGCCTGATGATCATCGACGAGGGCGGAATCCGCGGTGGTTCGGAGGACTTCGTCGGCGGTCACGACAACATGGTCGACCACGACCGCGCGCTGACCCTGCGCGACCGCAACCACCCGGCGGTCGTCCGCTGGAGCCAGGCCAACGAACCGAGCTTCAGCAACGACTCCGAGCAGTTCGAGCAGGACCTCTACGCGGCGGTGAACGGCAACGACGGCACCCGGCCGATCAGCATCGACGCCGCGCCGGGCGCCGATTCGCCCAGCAGGTACCCGAACATGAACTACTCCAACTTCGCCATCTTCGCGCACTACATCGACGGCACGGGTCAGTACGGCGAGCGGGTGCAGTCGGTGACCGGCCGGCCGGACGGCGAGGGCGAGTACATCTGGCCGAAGTGCAACACCAAGCAGGGCTTCGAGTGGTTCGCCACCGCGACGGCCGCCAAGCGCGGCAAGGGCGCCAGCGACCTGCGCCCGTACACCCTGCTGTCGGGCTGGGACGGTGTCGTGCCCGGGGTACGGACCACCGATCTCACCCCGGAGGAAGGCGGCCATCCCGTCTACGGCGCCGACAACCTCTCCGACCCGTGGAGCAATCCGCAGATCCAGCGCGTCCAGGCCGCGTTCAACCCCGTTGCCGCGGTCGACCTGCCCTACTGGTCGGCCTCCGGCGTATCGGACTCCAACGGCACCTTCCCGCTCACGCAAGCGGTCCCCGGATACGCCGCCAACAGCACCGTGAACCGTACGATCTCGGTGTTCAACGACGACTTCACCGGCACCGCCGTGGGCTTCGCCTGGAGCGCCCACCTCGACAGCGCCACCGGCCCGGTGATCGCCTCCGGGAACACCACCCTCACCGTCCCGCTCGGCTCGAAGGCGACGCAGACCGTGTCGTTCACCGCGCCGTCCAGCGGCTCACGGGTCTACCTCGTCCTGTCCACCAGCAAAGCCGGCACGACCGTGTTCAGCGACGCGGTCGAGTACTTCACGTTGAGCGGCGGCGGGAGCACCGGTCCCGCACCGGGCACCTACCGGATCGTCAACCGCAACAGCGGCAAGCCGCTGGCCATCGCCGGCAACTCCACCGCCGACGGCGCCAAGGCCGTCCAGCAGACCGGGAACGCGACCTGGACCCTCAGCGCCTCCCAGGACGGGGCCTACACCCTGCGCTACACCGCGAGCGGCAAAATGCTCGACGTCAACGCCTCCTCCACCACTGCCGGACTGCAGTTGCAGCAGTGGACCGCCAACGGCGGCACGAACCAGCAGTGGTACCTCACGCCGACCGGTGACGGCTACTACACCATCGTCAGCCGCGCCAGCAGCCTGGCCGCCGACGTGTCCGGCCAGTCGACCAGCGACGGCGCCCAAGTCGTGCAGTGGACCGCCAACAACGGCACCAACCAGCAATGGCAGCTGACACCGTCCTGATCCGACGGCCCGCCTGCCGGATGTGCCGCCACCTCCCCGTGGCGGCACATCCGGGGCGTGCGGCCATCCCGGGCTGCGCGTCGACCCCTCCTCCGTGCGGCGCTGGCGCGCAGAGCGGCCTCCTCAGGGGCCGCCGTTCATTCGCCTGTCCGAGCGCGTCGTCCTCTACGACGCCACCGGCCTGCAGGCCTGGCTGGACACCCGGCGCACCGTGCCCGGCACCCGGCGAACGGCGGCTTGAGTGCCCTACCGTCACCAACTCCCCGTCGCTGTGACCTTGTCGGAGGACGTCGAGCACCGACCGGGGCGGAAGCTCCCCTACAAGGCCCGCGTGCGGTGGACCGACCCGCAGACCAAGCGCCGCCGCTCGGTCGCCCAGATGCACCCGACGTCACAGAGCGCGCAGGAGTGGATCGACCCCGAGCATCGCCGACGCGAGGCCACTGCACCGGCTGCCGCCGCCAATCGCCGGCCCAGCGAAGATCGCCTGCCTCACGGTACAGAAACGCGACCGACGCGACGGCATCCTCCACGAGTATCAACATGCCACGTGACCTACCCGGATGGAGTTTTCGGCACTCACAGGGCCGCGCCCCGGCGGACAGCACGCCCGCCCCGCCGGAAGCGGAAGCCCCTGCTCCCGGGGGCGCAGGCCCGCCCCCGTCGTGGGGGAAGCCCCGCGGGCGGGGTGAAGAGGCCCGCCTCGCCGAGAGGAAGGAGAAAGTGCTCGCCGCAAGCGCGACACGCCCGGCGCCGCCGCCCTCTCGACCGTTCGTGCGGGCGGCCCCGCCGACCCCGTGCGGGCGACCCCGGCGCCCCGGCGGGGCGGTGCCGATCGCCCCGCCAGAACAGAGCGCCGTCCGGAAACCGCCGTAGGCGCAACCGCTCAGGATCGGCCCCGCGGCGCCCCGCGACGGGGCCGCCGCGGGACGGCACGCCACCCCTGAGAGCGCTCCCTCACGGGCGGGCGCGACTCGCGGGAAGTTGCGCCTACTTGTCCGGACGGCGCCCTTCCGCGAGCCGTCAGATGGCAAAGCAGCAGGTCTTGACACTTCGTGAGGCCGGGAGGAGCATCGCTTGCTGTTGCGTTGACAACGTTGTCCACCTCGACGGCACCCCGCCCCCTACCCCGCGGGGCGCCGACCGAGCCCGTGGAGCCGGCAGGGCCGTCCGCGTCCTTCCGATTCCTCTCCGTACCTCCGAAGGGCAGGAAAGTGTCAGCCAGATCGTCCTCTGCCGGCGGAAGAACTCGCCTGCGGCACCGGGCCGTCGTCGCCGCCGTGGCCGCCGCGCTGCTCGGCCTGGGCCTGGGCGCGCAGAACGCCGCCGCCGCGCCGCCCGGTCCCCCGCCAACTGGTCCCGCGCCGGTCGACCCGGCCTCCTACGTCAACCCGCTGATCGGCAGCTCCAACGCGGGCAACACCTACCCGGGCGCCGTCGTCCCGTTCGGCATGCTCGCCTGGAGCCCGCAGAATTCCACGGGCAACCAGTTCTCCACCCCCGCCCCGGGCGGCTACCGCTACGACGCCACGAAGATCCGCGGCTTCAGCCTCACCCACCTCAACGGCGTGGGCTGTTCGGGTGCCAACGGCGACATCCCGATCATGCCGTTCGTCGGCGACGTGACCTCCTCGCCGAGCTCCGACACCCGCGACTCGGTGTACGCGAGCACCTTCTCGCACGCCAACGAGAGCGCCCGTGCCGGCGACTACAAGGTCGCCCTCGACAGCGGCGCCAGCGCGGAGCTCACCACCACCGCGCGCACCGGCACCGGCGAGTTCGGCTTCCCCGCCGACAAGCCGGCGAGCATGCTGCTGCGCACCTCCAACTCCGAGAGCGGCAGCAGCGCGGCCACGGTGAGCGTCGACGCCGCGACGCGTACGGTGACCGGGTCCGTCGACGCGGGCAACTTCTGCGGCCCGCAGAGCCCCAACAACCGGCACGACGTCTACACCCTGCACTTCACGGCCCACTTCGACCAGCCCTTCGCGAAGGTCGGCACCTGGACCGACGGCGCCCTCGCCCCCGGCTCCACCTCCGCCACCGGCGGCACGGGCTACGACGGCAACGGCGACCCCGCCTCCGGCAAGGGCTCCGGCGCCTACGTCACCTTCCCGGCCGGCACCCGCAACGTGCAGGTGAAGGTCGCGATCTCCTACGTGAGCACCGACAACGCCGAGGCCAACCTCCGCGCGGAGAACCCGCCGACGCGCTCCTTCGCCGCCGTGCGCGACGCGGCCAAGGGCGACTGGAACGCCGCGCTGGGCCGCATCGCGGTCTCCGGCGGCAGCACCGACCAGCTCAGCACCTTCTACACCGCGCTCTACCACTCGATGCTGGAGCCCACGCTCACCAGTGACGTGGACGGCCGCTACCTCGGGGCCGACCGCGCGGTCCACCGGCTCGCCAAGGGCCAGCAGGCCCAGTACGGCACCTTCTCCGGATGGGACCAGTACCGCGCCCAGGTGCAGCTGATGACGCTGCTCCAGCCGCAGATCGGCAGCGACTACGCCCAGTCGCTGTTCAACTACGCCGGCCAGGCGGGCGGCGAATGGGACCGCTGGCTGCTGGAGAACGGCAAGACCAGCATCATGTCCGGCGACCCCTCGGACGCGGCACTCGCCGGCATCTACGCCTTCGGCGGCCGTGACTTCGACGTCAAGGGCGCGCTCGCCTCGCTGGTCAAGGCCGCCACCGTGCCGACCGCCAACGACTCCGACAGCGCCGGCTGCAACGTCGAGTGCGTCGGCCAGCGGCCCGCGCTCGACCAGTACCTGAAGCTCGGCTACGTGCCGTCGGACAACTGCCACTGCTGGGGCGGCGCCGCCGAGACGCTGGAGGACGCGGCGGCCGACTTCGGCCTGTCCGAGCTCGCCGGCGCCGTCGGCGACAAGTCCGTCCAGAAGACCTTCGCCGAGCGCAGCAACAACTGGACCAACGTCTTCGACCCCAACGCCACCGCGCAGGGCGGCTACATGCGCGACCGCAACTCCGACGGCTCGTGGGCCGGCACCAACTTCACCCCGAGCACCGGCAACGGCTTCGTCGAGGGCAGCAGCGCCCGCTACAACTGGATGGTCTACTCCGACGTCGCCGGGCTCGCCCAGGCGCTGGGCGGCAACGCGACCGCCATCCAGCGGCTCGACGCCTTCTTCCACGCCTCCGACGGCAGCTTCGACTTCAGCGCGCAGGACGACACGCGCTACGACGCGACCAACGAGCCGGACATCAACGCGCCCTACCTGTACGACTACTTCGGCGCGCCCTACAAGACGCAGCAGACCGTCCGGGCCGAGACCGACAAGCTGTGGACCAACACCCCCGGCGGCATCCCCGGCAACGACGACGCCGGCACCATGTCGTCCTGGTACGTCTTCTCCGCACTCGGCATGTACCCGCAGGTGCCCAGCCGCGCGGACCTCGTCCTGAGCACGCCGATCTTCCCCAAGGCCGTGATCCGCACCGGCTCCGGCCACACCATCACCGTCAACGCCCCTCAGGCGTCGGCGCAGAACATCTACATCCAGGGCCTGCGCGTCGACGGCAAGAAGTCGAAGCAGCCCTGGGTCCCGGCGTCCTTCACCACCAAGGGCGGCACCCTCGACTACACCCTCGGCGCCACCCCCGACACCAAGTGGGGCAGCTCCGCCAAGGACGCCCCGCCGTCCTTCCGCGACGGTGAGGCCCCCTTCTTCGCGGCCGCCTCGCCCACCTCGGTGAGGATCGAGCCCGGCAGCTCCACGCCGGTGGCGCTCGACCTGTCGACCATCCAGGGCAAGAAGGCCAAGGTGTCCTGGACCGCCGAAGTCCCGGCCGGCATCACCCTGTCGCCGTCGCACGGCGAGGTCTCCGTGCCCAAGGAAGGCGCCGCCACCGCGGATCTGACCGTCAAGGCCGCCGCCGGCACCAAGTCCGGCGTCTACCGGGTGCCGTTCACCTTCGCCGGCAAGCACGGCGAGACGGCCCCGACCGCGTGGCTCAGCGTCACCGTCGACGTCAAGGGCTCCGTCACCTGGTACGTGAACAACAACGGCATCTCGTCCGACGACAACGCTCCGACCGCCAACTTCGACGGCGGTGGCTGGAGCTACTCGGCGAAGGCGCTCGCCGCGGCCGGAGCCACTCCGGGCGGCACCGTCTCGGTGAACGGCTTCGACTTCACCTGGCCGAACGTCGCGCCCGGCGCCGCCGACAACATCGTCGTGGGCGGCGGTGACCAGGTCCTCGACGTCTCCAGGACCTCGGCCGGCGCCACCAAGCTCAGCCTGCTCGGCAGTGCCTCCAACGGCGACACCTCCGGCACCGTCACGCTCACCTACGACGACGGCACCACCCAGCAGGCCCAGATCGGCTTCAGCGACTGGACCCTCGGCGGCGGCGGAGGCACCCCCGCCTTCGGCAACGTCGTCGCCCTGCACACCTCGTACCGCGACTACGCGGGCGGCACCACCGACCCGGTGGGCACCGACGTGTTCGCCACGGCGCCGATCGCCCTCCAGTCCGGCAAGCAGCTCACCTCCGTGACGCTGTCGGCCACGACGCAGGAGGGCGCGATCCACCTGTTCGGCATCGCCACCGCCTGACGATTCCGCCGAGCCGGCCCCTGCCGGCACCCCCGGCAGGACGCACCCCGCGCCCCCTCGCCTCCCCCGGAGGCGAGGGGGCGCGCACGTCGCCGACCCGCGCACCCGTACGCGGCTCAGAACCCCCGCCGGCGCGGGGACGAGGACCGTCACGCCGGTAGTCAGGCCCGCCGATCACGTTGTCGTATGTCGAGGCGGGATATCTGCCCCGGATCAGTGATTGCCGCGGGCAACGGGTGGCCCTCCGGCCTGATCCCCGCCCTGGGCCCGATGATCGCCCCCTTCGGCGGTGACCCCAGCATGGTCCAGTGCCGCCCCTGGGAGCCCGTGCAGCAGGGCGCCGCCAGGACCTGGATGCACACCCGTTACGGCGGCTGGGTGTACGTCGTCGCGGGCGAGTCCTCCGGCCGGGCGGGGGACCGCGGCGGGTCCTGAAGCCGCTGGACGCGTTCGGCCATCAGGCGTTCGCTGTGCCGGATCGCGGCGGTGGAGCGCAGCAGGGCGTTCACGCGTTCCATCAGGGCGTCGGCGTCGCGGTAGCCCTGCTCGTGGAGGGTGCGGTAGCGGCTCGGGGAGAAATCCAGGGCGCCGCTCACCGCACCCAGCGGGCCCGCGGGGACCAGCGGGTGGGCGGGGCGGATCTGGAGCAGGGTGAGCCCCTCGTGATCTCCCTTGCGGAGGGTCTCGCCCGGCGCCAGGTGGACGACGATCACCACGTCGCAGTGGTCGACGTCGGCCAGGGCCCGGATCGGGGTGTTGTCGCCGCCGAGGAAGCCGTCGCGGTAGTAGCCGCTGCCGGCGCTGCGCGGCGGGAACAGCAGGGGCAGGGCCGCGCTGCCCAGCACCGTGTCCACCACCTCCTGCTCGGGGAGCTCGTTCAGCTCCACCATGCGGGAGCGGAAGCCCATCCAGCGGCGCAGCACCTGCATGCCGGCCTGCGCGGCACGCAGCCGGAAGAAGATCATCGGGATCGGCGCCTCCACCGGGTACACCGCGACCCGGCACGGTATGCCGGACCGCAGCGCGTCCACGTCCACGAACGTGCGGACCAGCTGCTCCAGGTCGCCGCGGCGGGAGAGCATGCGCACCAGCCGCGGGGCCAGGTTGCCGAACTGGACGGTGAACTCGTCGTCCTGACCGTCCGCAGGACCGAACGGCCCCTGGCCGAAACGCCCGGTGAACCACTCCCACGCCTCGCTGAGCCGGTCCGCGCCCGCCGTCAGGTCCGGGGCCGAGGCCAGCACCGCCGCGTTGAGGGCGCCGATGCTGGTGCCGGCGACGGCGGTGAGCTGCACCCCGGCCTCCGCGAGCCGGCGTACCGCGCCGACCTGGTAAGCGCCCTTGGCCGCGCCGCCGGCCAGGACGAGCCCGACCCGGTGCTCGGGCGGCGGGGCGATCGGCAGCGGCTCCGGGCCGTCACGCTGCGCGGCGACCGGCGGGACCGGGCGCACGGCGAGCGCCTCGGCCCGCGCGACGAGCGACGCGACCTGCTCCTGCGGCGTCCCCGCCTCCTTTTCCGTCCCCTTCTCCTCGCCCGCTCCCGGGAGGCCCGGCTCCTTCGCCGGCAAGGCGCCGCTCATCGCACACCCTCTTCCGTGGCGGGCGTGGCCAGCCGGGCCGGGTGCTGCGACTGCGGCGGCAGTTCCGCCACCGGGAGGGCGCCGCGGCCGCCCGGTGCCAGCCCGCGGCCGATGCGCCCGCGGGCGGCCCGCGCGGCGTCGGCCTGCTCGTCCACCGCCCAGCGGACGAACTCCTGCGGCGTCATCGCCCCCGGCCTGCGCAGGCACTCCTCGAAGGTGTCCTGGCGGGCCTGGTGGATGATATGCCCCTCCTGCTCCTCGGGCCGGCGCGCGGCCAGTTCCAGGGTGCGCGCGGTGACCAGGGCGAGCGGGGTGTGCGGCGGCCGCAGCTCCGGGGGCAGCCCGGCACCGAGCAACTCGGCCACCATCAGCCGGTCCTCCGTGCCGGGCAGGGCGGCCAGCGTGTGGGAGAGCAGCGCCGCCAGCGGCAGCCGCTCCCGCCAGCCCAGCTCCTCCCGCAGCTCGCCGTACCCCGCGTCGGCCAGCAGCTCGTCGGCCAGCCGCTCGCGCCACTGCCGGTCGCCGGTGGCCGACTCGTGCTCCCCGGGCTTGCCCGCGGCGAGCTGCCTGGCCAGCAGCAGCGCCTGGCAGGGCCAGGGCAGACTCCGGTAGGCGCCGTGCGTCCGCCACCCGCGGACCGCCGCGTCCACCGAATCCCGGGAGCCCTGCCAGAGCTCGCTGTGGACCTGCCGGCGCTCCAGTTCCAGCAGCGCTGCGGCATGGGCGTCCAGGAGCGCCGCGTGCACGTCGAGGCGCTGCTCGACCGCGTCCAGTCGGCGGGTGGTGATGTCCATGAACGAGGCGACCACCGACGCGAGTTCGGAGACCTCCTCCAGGCCCTGCCGGGCGAGCCGGCCGCTGTCCTCGGTCTCGCGGGCCAGCTCGTCCAACCGGGTCGCCACCAGCGCGACGTTGAGGTTGGTGAAGGACAGGTGCTCGCCCAGGTCCCGCACCAGGTCGACGGTGAGCCGCTGGGCGCGGGCCAGCGCCTGGGCGCCCTGGTCGTTGCGCTTGCGGTCCGAGCCGGTGACCTTCGACCACAGGTGCCGGAAGAACCCCTCACCGGCCCGGTAGTCCGCCAGATGGGCGGCGGTCTCGGTGCTGTTGACGATCTCCACGAGCGCCCGGTCGGCGACGAGCGGAATCCGCTCGGCGAGCACCCGCAGGTCCATGACGGTCATGCCAGGTCCCTCCCTGTGGCCGGTACGGCGGGCTCGGTCAGCACGGTCGGCGCAGTCAGCCGCATCGCGCCCGCACGGTAGGCGGGCAGCACCACGTACAAGGCCGGGCGGCCGAAGCCGCACTCCGACGAGTAGAGGCTCCCGGTCGTCGGCGTGACGACCGGCTCCGGGGGCGAGAAGTCGAATTCGGGGCGCTCTTTGAGCCGGCTGCCCTCGCGGTGCAGCCCGGCGGCCCGGGCGGCGAGGTCCGCCACGGCCGCGCGCTCCGCCGCGCCGTCCGTGCCCGCGGATACGAGCAGACGTTCCAGCTCGGACCGATCGACGTCCTCACCCGCGATCAGCAGCTCCGCGCAGGTGCGTCGCAACACCGCCTCCGCGCGTACGCGTGCCCAGTGCGCCGCTTCCGACTGGTCCGCGGGTTGCCACGCGCGGTCCGGGGCGTGCTCGACGGCACTCTCCACGAGGCGGACGATCCTCCGGTCGCTCAGCAGTTTCCGCCATTTCGCGGCCAGTTCGGCGTGCTGCGTGTGCTGGTCGTCCTGGAGCCGGCTCAGGGTGGCCCGGACCAGCTCCACCTGCTCCCCCTGGAGGGCGCGTTCCCGGTCGGCGGCATCCAGCCGCTGCTCAAGGCCGCCCGCATACCGCCGGAGGGCGTCGATCTGCTCGCGCAGGCCCGCCAGTCGCTGTTCGGCCCTGCTGGGCCCACCGGTCAGCAGCCACCTGAACATGAACAGCAGTTGGTCCAGCACTTCTTCCACTTCCCTTTCCGTCAGGTTTGGTTCTGCAGGTGCGCCGGCCCGGCGCCCCTGCGTGGTCCTCGGTGCGGTCTTCCTTTGGTCGTACACGTCGTGGGCCTCCTTCCGTGCTCTCGTTCGCCGGCAGCGGGCGGTCCCGGAGCCGGACGTGGTGGGCATGAGGTCAGCGCATACGCGCGAAGGCGATGGTTCCCTTGGTGATCTCGCCGGTCCGGTCGTCGCACATCTCGACCCTGATCTGCGTGTCGCCGAAGTACATGCGGAGCGTGAAGCCGTCCTCGTTGTTCCGTCGGCGGTGGTGGGGGGGAACGGGCACCTTGATCGTCCCCGCCGGGTCGCAACCCTCCTCGTCGGTGTAGCGGGGATTCGTGGCCCTGGTCCGGTAGAACTCGAGCGTCACCTCGGAGGCTCTGCGGTCGGTGATGTGCAGGTCGGTCATCTCCACGCGCTCACCGATCTCGACCGTCTGCCCCAGGGTGACGGCGATCTGGAACCGGTCCATGCACACCGCCTGGCCGTCGACGACACTGCGGCGCTCCGGGCCGTCCTGCCGCTCCCACACCTGGGCCAGCGACACCCCGTAGGTGAAGCGGGCCTGGTGGGAGGCGATCATCTTCGGGTCGTACGCGTAGTGCACGGCCCCTTCCAGGACTGCGCTCTCGTGGCTGGCGGGACGCAGTATGCGGATGCGGTCCCCGAACCGCCGGTGCATCCGCTCCCCCAGGTAGCCGCTGCCGACGAAGCCGCCGACCAGCAGCAGGTACTCCTGCGACGCGCCGCCTGCCTCAGGCACCATGGGCGGTGACTGCTCCATCGCCGTCAGCTGCTCGTCGACCTGCTTGAGGATGTCGTCGATCAGCCCGTCGAAGACCCGCTGCACCTCGGCGGCACTGAATTCCAGGCGGTACCGGCGGCCGGACGCCTCGGTCAGCCGCCGCCTGTGGTCCTCGTCGAGCAGTTCCCAGACCGCGCCGGGCACCTCCACCCACAGCAAGGCGGACTCCGCCAGCCGCGGCTCGCCGGTCGTCTCGTCGGACACCGTCACCAGGTCGTCGATCTTGTGGCGCTCCCACTGCTCGACCATCCGCTGGAGTTCGTCGGGATGGGTGGTGGCGAGCCGCGACACGAGGCCGGCGCCGAGCCGCTCGGCCAGCAGTTCGGTGCGGAATGCCTGGTCGAGGAACTCCGAGCCGAGCCTCCCGCCGCAGACCTTGCCGATCTCGGCGAGCAGGATGCTGCCGTCCTTCAGCGACTCGTAGGCGGTGATGTCGATGGTCCCGCCGCCGCAGTCGACCACCATGAAACGCGTGCCGGCCTTCATGAGCGGAACCCGGTCGGTCTGCCCGGTGCCGTCGATGAGCAGCGCCAGGCAGAGATACGCCGTAATGGCGGCTGCCTCCGGCTCGTAGGTCAGCAGCAGCCTTTTCTCGTCGTCCGGGAAGCCCGCCGCGACGGCGCACTCCCGCATCAACTGCTTGTCCTCCTCTTCCCAGACGGCCGGAACCGTCAGGCACCAGCGGACCTCATGGGGCAGGAATCCGGCGGCGGCCATGTCCTGCTCGGCGGCGGCCAGCACCTTTGCCAGGCAGCCGGTCACCAGCGCGCGTACCGCCGCGGTGGTCCTGATGTCGGCGGTGCCCTGTGCCAGGGCGACGCCCATCTGCCCGGTGTCGGCGCGCAGCGCCATCTTGTAGCCGGTGGCGTAGCCCCAGCCGTCCGTGGTCCCGGTCTCCAGCATGCGGAGCCACCGGGCCCGCGCCGCGTAACCCCATTCGGCCACGTTCCCGGCCGGGTCGACGAGAAGCGCCGAGAGATTCTTCGCCGGGGTGATCTCGTATTTGCCGACGGGCTTGTACGAGGACCGCCTGATCTGCCGCTCGGCTGCCACGGCGTTCAGCGGCTCGATCACCGACCAGGCGAATCCCGTTCCGTGGGTGCCGAAGTCGATGGCGGCGGCGATCCGGACGGTGCCGGTCGTGGGTGTGCTGTCCATGCGCGTGCTCCCCTTGCACGGGTGGGCGCGGCGGCGGGCCGCCGGCACTCCTAGTTGCGCGATGAGGCCAGTCTGCGAGGGTTCGCGGGCAGATCTCCGTGTTGCGGTGTTGCCTGACGCGCGGGCGCACTACGCTCACCGAACGTGCCCCGGTTGACCTGTTTCGCGCCCGCGACCGACGGCGGCCAGGATCTGCTGGACCGTCACATAGTCCCGCTCTGCGCGCGGTTGGGCGTCGCGCTGCGAGTGGTACGTCCGCCTGCCGACCGGCGCGACGGAATGGGCGCAGAGTTGGGCCGCACCGACGTCATCGTCTGGGACGCCTCGCTGGAGGACGAGCGCGGCGTCTACGACGCGATGACGGGGTGGACGAAGCTGCGCCGCAAGAACGTGATCGTCAGCCGTACGCCGCTGCCGCGCAACGTGCTGACGTGGCACCAGTTCGCCCCCGTGCACGGCAGCACCTACGACAACGACGCCATCGGGGCGTGGCTGGCCCGCCACCTGACCGCCCGGCTCACCGGCGCGCCGCTCACGCCGCCGGAGCAGGCGGCGCCGCCGGCCGGGCACTACTGGATGTACGACCGGCCCGCCGAGCACTTCCTGAGCTTCCGCGGCTCGCGCCAGCAGGAGGCCGAGCAGTGGCGGGACGCCTTCGAGCGCAGCCGGGGCACGACCGTGCGGATGGTCCCGCCGAACGAGTACTCGTACCCCACGGAGGTGGTCACCCGGGCGCAGATGTGGGAGGGGATCGCCCGGCTCCAGCGGGAGATCGAGGCCACCGGGCGCATCGTGCTGTATCTGACCGACGACTACGCCGACTCCTTCTGGTGCGCGGGCGAGTTGATGTGCGCCGCGTACATGCTGCTGCACACCGGCGGGCGGCGGCTGGTGGGCCGGCTGCCGCAACTGGAGGACGCCCAGGTGGCGCTGCCCGGCGTACCGGGGACGATGCCGCTGGTGACGGCGGCGAACCGCGGGCTGCTGCGGCTGCCGGACCACGAGCAGGTACGGCGGCTGGCCATGCTGCTGACCAACTGCGACCCGATCTCCTCGGCGCCGGAGAGCCAGATCGAGCCGCGCGGGCCTGCCCGGCCGCTCTCCCGGGTGCTGCGGCGGTGGGGCTTCTACGATCCGGAGGTCGTCCAAGAGCTCTTCTGGTCCCGGGTGCGGGTGCCCTGCCCGGGGTGCTCCGCGCGGGGGCGGGCCGCGAGCGAGCTGGACTGGGACGCCTTCCTGCGCGCCCCGGACGAGGGCGGGGGCGGGATGGACGCCTTCGGCTACTTCGACGCCCCGGAGGACGACCTGGTGGCGGGCCGGGTCAGCTGCCCGGGGTGCGGCCGCGGCTGCCGGCTCGTCAACCGCCGGGGGGTGCGCACGCTGTGGATGCCGGTGATGACCACGGAGGCCGACAAGGACCGCCCGGTGGTGGCGCGCACGCCGGTGTGGGAGGTCGTCGCGGACCGCTGATCCCGCCCCGTACGGGGTGGTACGGGGCCCGCGCGAGCCGCCCGTACGGGTCAGCGGGGCCCCGGGACCCAGGGCAGGGCCAGGCGGTCGCCGCCGCGCCGCGGGACGACGTGCAGGTGCAGGTGGAAGACGGTCTGCGTGGCCTCGACGCCGCAACTGGTGATGATGTTGCACGACGGATAGCGGCCGGCCAGCCGGGCCGCGTGGCGCATCGCCGCCGCCGCGACCTCCGGGGCGGCAGCCGCGTCCGGCACGTGGCTGCGCGGCACGACGAGGAGGTGCCCCTCCGTCACCGGGCGGCGCGGGGTGAGCGCGACGGCGTCCGGCCACCGCTCCACGACCGCGGGGTGGGCGGGGGTGCGCAGCAGCTCGCAGAAGGGGCAGCCGGCGGCCGGGTCGCCGGTCCCGTCAAGGCTGTCGTACGCTCCCGCGGTCATCGTGGCCCTCACCGTCGCCGTCGCTGCGGTCATTGTCGCCGACGAAGGCTCGCGCCGCGTCTTCGGTGTACGCGGCGCCGGCGCCGGGGCCGGGAAGCGCGCGTATCGCCTGCACCAGGTCGGTGGCGGGTCGGTGCCGGGGTGCGCGCTCCAACGCCAGTGCGAGCAGCCGCAGTTCAATGCGGGCCGTCGCGGAGTGCGTGGCCGAGGCTGCCCGCATCGACCGGCGGCCCAGTTCCACCGCCTCCTGGAGCTCGCCCCCGTCCGCCAGGGCCCTGGCGGCCCTGGCCCCGAACAGCGCGCGCATCCGGCGGCCCTCCACCCGGTGGGCGGGGCCGAGCCCGGAGTGCAGCAGCTCGGCGGCCAGCCGCGGCCGGCCCAGGTCCACCCAGCACCAGCCGGTCACGAGCTGCCCGGGGTCGCCCACGGCGGCCGACCCGAGGAGCATCGCGTCGGGCCGCTCGTCCGGCTGCGCAGACCAGAGTTCGCGGGCCCGCTCCAACGCCCGCATGGCGGCGACAGCTTCGCCGCGCATCGCATGGCCCTGGGCGGCGCGCTGGGCGGCGAACGCCCGGACGCGTACGCCGTAGCGGCGCTCGTGGTGCACCCGTTCGCACAGCTCGACCACGGTGTCGGCGCGGCCCGCGTACATCGCCAACTCGGCCTGCCGGACCCTGCTGTAGGCGCGCAGGTCGTGGAATCTGCCGATGGACGCGAGCCGGCCGGCCTCCGTGGTCCACCGCGCGGCCTCCGCGGCCTCGCCGCTCTCCTGGGCCATCCAGCCGGCGAACTCCGCTATGTGCGCGGCCAGGCGCAGCAGGGTGCGGTCGGGGGTCCGGCCGGCGAGGGCTGTCGCCCGCAGGGAGCGAGCCTGTTCGGCGACGCTGGGCAGGACGACATGCGCGGGCACCTGCCGGCCGAGCAGCCGCAGGTGCCAGGCGGCGGACGCGAAGCCCGCGGCGATCGCGGCGGAGTCGCGCGGGTCCGGCGCCCAGGGGGCGGGACCTGCGGGCCGGCCCCGGTCCGCCTCCTCCGGCCCGGTGTCCCGGGGCCTGGCGGCGGCCTCCTCGCCACTGCCCGGCAGCAGTGCCAGCAGCAGCCCCTGGGCGTCCAGCACGCGGTCGAACAGCCGGGCGACGCCGTGACCGGGCTGCCGCAGGCCGCGCTCGATCCGGCTGATGTGCGCTGGGCTGCACTGGGCCTCGCGGGCCAGCGTGCGCAGGGACATCCCGGCCGCCAGGCGGAGGCGGCGCAGCTCCTCCCCGAAGGCCGGCACCGGAGCGCCCTCACCGATTAGATGCGGTACCACTTGGCCGTCCCCCCCCGGGTCGGTGCCGCGACGGCATGAGATATCGTCAGATTACCCTATTCATGGCCACTATCGGGGGCATAATCGCCGGAGCCGGCCCGGCCGACTTTTTTCACAGCTACCCGAGTGTGATGATCTGAGAAATATCCGGCGACACCCTCAACACCTCGCTCGGGTCCCCTCATCAGCGGATTGAGGTGACCGCGAGGCCCCGCCGCAGCCTCGCGCCGAATGCGGGCGCGGCGGACCCAGGACGTCCGACCTCTGGCCCTGTCGCGCCAGCCGGGTAAGAACGCTGGGCGGGAGGCCAACTGCGCGTGTCCTCAGGCGAGTTGGTTACCCACGGTTTCCTCCGCATGAAGGAGAAAGGAGATACGTGTCCAGACGCCTTTCTCCACCGCTTGCCGCCGCCCACAGCAAGCCGGCACTCGCCAGCGCACCGCCGCGGCGGCCAGTGCCCAGGACGTGGACCAGGGCGTGCCGAACACCGCGCGGGTCTCGTGGATCGGGCACCCCAGCCAGACGCTCCAGCAGGTCAGGACGCTCGGCCGGCGTCACCGGCGCCTGATCACGGAGCTGGTCAAAGACAGGCAGGATCGGTGATGATGACGCAGCAGGCACGATCTTCCCAAACGGTCATGTGGCGTAGAGACCTACGTGATCTTGGGAAGACGTGCCTGACGGGTCATCAGGTTCGTGGGGCCGCCCGAGAATCCGGACGGCGGGCGACCACCCAAATGCGGTGGGGCCCTGGCCGGCCGGTGAGGTCACAGCCGCGGAAGCGCCACACCGGCACCGGGTTCACGACGTTCGATGAGCCAGTACACGTAGCCGCGCAGATAACGCTCCAGAGGGCCTCCAACGTGCGCGGCGAAGTCGTGAAGAGCTGGAAGGTCCTCGTGATCCTGGGCCCGCTCGCTGGCGGAACACCGCCCGATCTCGCTGTGTATCCACTCGCGGACCCGCGCCCGGCCAGCCCACCACTCCCGGACCGAATCCTCGCTCCAGCGGTCGTCGCCGTCCCACGCATACCCGCCCATGGGCTCTCCCCAAGCGACGTCGAGCAGCGTCTCCACCTCCGCGCGGGTTCGCGGCTGACGGTAGACGAACTCCATGCCCCATTCGCCGCCGCACAGGACCAGCCGAGGGGCGTAGACCGGACCGTTCACGCCGTCGTCGGTCACTCCGGTATAGAACGGGCCAGGGACGTTCAGCCAGTTCCGGTCCTCCCACCTTCCCTCTCCGATCGAGAGGTCACTCGAGCCGCCGCGCCAGCGCGTCACGATCTCTCGGGCCGTCGGAAGCGGATCCCAGTAGGCGCTCTCCATCCCGGTGTCATCGGCATCCACGGCCGCGAGCGTACCGGTGACAAGCACCGAGTCGGTCAAAGAACGGCCGCCATCGACCTGCACCGCAACGTCTGTTCCGTCAGCCCTCCAGAAGGCTGATATCGCTATGAATCGGACGCCCAGCGACTTCGCCGAGACCCTGCCTCGCCAGCACCCGCGCACGAACGGAAGAGGGTCTGGTGCACGATCGGGTGACGTCTGAACTGGCTTGCCCTGTGGGGCGGGTGGGAAGGATGTCGCTGTGCCCAAGCCTTATCCGGAAGAGTTCCGTCAGGACGTCGTGCGGGTCGCGAGGAACCGCGGCCCGGGCGTGACGGTCGAGCAGGTGGCCGCCGACTTCGGCGTGCACGCGATGACGCTGTTCAAGTGGATGCGCCACGCGGACATCGACGAGGGGACAAAGCCCGGAACTACCCGCCAGGAGAGTGCGGAGCTGCGGGAAGCACGGCGGCGGATCAAGCTGCTGGAACAGGAGAACGAGGTCCTTCGCCGGGCCGCGGCCTATCTGTCGCAGGCGAACCTGCCGGGAAAAGGATCTACCCGCTCGTGAAAGAGCTGGCCGCAGGCGGTACTCCCGTCACGGTCGCGTGCCGGGTCCTGAAGCTCTCCCGCCAGCCCTACTACCGCTGGCTGGACAAGCCAGTGGCCGATGCCGCGCTCGAGGAGGCGTATCGAGCGAACGCGTTGTTCGACGCCCACCGGGAGGATCCGGAGTTCGGCTATCGCTTCCTTGCCGACGAGGCCCGCGCCGGGGGAGCCGGTATGGCGGACCGGACCGCGTGGCGGATCTGCCGGGACAACCGCTGGTGGAGCGTGTTCGGCAAGAAGCGCGGCAGCGTCAAGAAGGCCGGACCGCCGGTCCACGACGACCTCGTCCGCCGCGACTTCACCGCGAGTGCGCCGAATCGGCTGTGGCTCACCGACATCACCGAACACGCCACGGGGGAAGGAAAGCTGTATCTCTGCGCAGTCAAGGACGTCTTCAGCAAGAGGATCGTGGGCTACTCCATCGACTCGCGGATGAAGTCGCGCCTGGCCGTCGCAGCCCTGGCCAATGCCGTTGCCCGACGCGAGAGCGTTGCCGGGTGCGTTCTGCACAGCGATCGCGGATCGCAATTTCGCTCCCGGAAATTCGTCCGGGCGCTGGACCGCCACCAGATCGTCGGCTCGATAGGGAGGGTCGGGGCGGCAGGCGACAACGCGGCCATGGAGTCCTTCTTCAGCCTGCTGCAGAAGAACGTCCTCGACCGCCGGCAGTGGGCCACCCGCCAGGAACTGCGGATCGCCATCGTGACCTGGATCGAAAGGACCTACCACCGGCGCCGCAGGCAAGCCTCCCTCGGCCGGCTCACACCCGTCGAGTACGAGACCGTCATGACCACACCGGCCCTCCAGGCCGCGTGAACGAACCTGTCACCCAACCCTGCACCAGACCCAGAGCCGTCCAAGGCCAGCTGACTTCCCGTGAGCGTGGCGGGCGTGTCACCGTTGATCTCCGGCGGGCTTCAACCCTCACGCTCTGCCGGTCGTGGCTCTTCTCGATCTCGCCTGCCCGTGCCGGCCGGGCGCGTCCGGGGACTTGGTGGGGTGGCAGATGGGGGCAGGGTGAAGGACATCGCGGTGCAGGCAGACAGCGACTTCGACGGCCGGTTGAAATAGCGCTCTCGCCATCTGATCCACAAGGCCCGCCGCCGCTCCCCCACCGCATACCGGTCGGCGTGCCGGCCCGCGACGGCGACCTCCTGCCAGCCGACCTGGCCATCGCCTCCACGGGGACCCGCCTGGTGCTGTGGTCACAGCAACTTCAAGCGCCGGTGAGGCCCGTGCTGCTCAGCCGCATCACCCGCGACCTGCTGCCTCCCGCCGCGCAACTGCTGCACCTGCTCGACCACGCCGGGGAACGCCCCTGGCACCCGTTCACCTGGACGCAAGGCTCTTCCGCACACCCCCTACACCCCGCGCGCCACCTTCCGAGGCACCATCCTGGCACCGCAGCGCTGGACCCTCCCCGACACCCTGACCCGGGCCGCTGCCCGGCGCGCGCCTGAGCTACTGGCTGCGCTACCGCACCGACGCGCTCGGGCCCCACCTGCGGGTACGCGCCCACACCACCACGGCGAGCCGGCTCCAAGTGCTTGACGCCCTGACCGGCTGGGCGGCCGAACTGCCCGACCAGGGCTTGGACACCAGCGGCGCCGGCATCTGCCACGGCACCGCCGGTGTCCTGCTGACCGCCGCCGCACACGGCAACGCACCCCTGGAACGCAAGGCAGCCGACGCCACACTCAACTCGCCGCCACCGGCGCCCAGAGCGGCAACCTGGGACTGCTCACCGGCAGCGCCGGCACGGCCCTGGCCCTCAGCAACCGCTCCAACCGCCCCCGCGACCAGGCGCACTGGTCGGCGCTGCTGCTCCTGACGTGAACGAACAAGCCGGCGACAGCCGGGGCCGTGCCACGGCGTTTCGGCCACACCAGTGTCAGACCCCCTTCCGGGTCCGCCAAGGGTCGATGCTGGGGTCTGTACGGTGACCGGTGTATCTCCTGATCAAGGAAGCACCTGATGAGCGACGTGATCGCCTCTGTCGAGGCGCATGAGGATGGACGCCCGGTCGAGCTGCCGGCGGATGTGGTGGACGAGCAGTTGATCGGGCAGCTGGTCGACCGGGCCCGTTCCGGCGGGCTGCAGTTGACCGGTGAGGGCGGGCTGCTGCAGCAGCTGACCAAGCGGGTGCTGGAGTCCGCCCTGGAGGGCGAGATCACCGACCACCTCGGCTACGAGAAGCACGACCCGGCCGGCGTCGGCAGCGGCAACAGCCGCAATGGTGTGCGGGCCAAGACCGTTCTGACCGAAGTCGGACCGGTCGAGATCGAGGTGCCCCGCGACCGGGAGGGCAGCTTCGAGCCGCAGATCGTCAAGAAGCGTCAGCGGCGGCTGACCGGCGTCGATGAGATGGTGCTGTCCTTGTCTGCCCGGGGCTTGACGCACGGCGATATCTCCGCGCACTTGGCCGAGGTTTACGGCGCCAGCGTTTCCAAGTCGACGATCTCGACGATCACCGACAAGGTCATGGACGGCATGGCCGAATGGCAGAACCGACCCCTCGACCCGGTCTACCCGGTCGTCTTTCATCGACTGCGTCCACGTGAAGGTGCGTGACGGGCAGGTCGCCAACCGGCCGATCTACGTCGCCCTCGCAGTCACCGTCGACGGCACCCGCGACATCCTCGGCCTGTGGGCCGGCGACGGCGGCGAGGGAGCCAAGTACTGGCTCCAGGTACTGACCGAGATCCGCAACCGCGGTGTCGAGGACGTGTGCATGGTCGTCTGCGATGGGCTGAAAGGCCTGCCCGACGCGATCGGGACGGTCTGGCCGCAGGCGATCACGCAAACCTGTGTCGTGCACCTCATGCGGGCCTCGTTCCGCTACGCGGCCCGCCAGGACTGGGACAATATCTCCCGCGCGCTCAAGCCGATCTACACCGCCCCGACCTCGGACGCGGCCGAGGAGAGGTTCCTGGAATTCCAGGAGGAATGGGGCACCAAATACCCCGCGATCGTGCGGCTCTGGTCGAACGCCTGGGCCGAGTTCGTGCCCTTCCTCCAGTTCGACGCGGAGATCCGCCGGGTCGTCTGCACCACCAACGCCATCGAGTCGGTCAACGCCCGCATACGCAAGGCCGTCCGCGCCCGCGGGCACTTCCCGAACGAGGCCGCAGCGCTGAAGTGCGTCTACATGGCCGTCATGAGCCTGGACCCCACCGGCCAGGGACGCAAACGCTGGACCATGCGATGGAAGCCCGCACTCCAGGCCTTCGACATCGCCTTCGACGGCCGACTCTCCATCGGCCGCCGCTAATCCACGCAAACCCATTTACACCAGTCGCTGGACAGACCCTGACTTAGCGCTGCAATTTGGCCCCTGTGGGCACCCGAACGCTCAGCGGCGGGACCGAGGGCTCGGCCTTCGGGAGTCAGTTGCCGGCCAGGCCCCATGCATCGAGCCCGCCGTAGATATGGGCCCTCAGGCAGTGGGGGGCGCTGAAGCCTGAGGCTTCGCCGCGGTAGATGGCGATGAGCGAGTCCTTGCCCCGCCACCAGGTGTCAGCGAGTCCCTGAACTTCGGGTACCGGCTCGAATCCGTCGAGGTTCAGGTCCTCGACGGCGCTGCCTTTGATCTTCGTGATGGTCTCGGCCCAGTAGCCCGCGTGGCTGGCCAGCGCCAGGGCTTCCACCCACCCCTTTGTGCTGGCGTGCAGCGGCGTCCAGTGGTCAGTGTCGATCCCGAACTCACCTCCTGGCCCGATCATGAACCCGTGGGCCATGGAGACGCGACAGCCGCCGGCCGGGAACCGCCATCCGTTCGCGGCCGAGCCCTCGGGGGCATCGGCTTCCAGAACGCGCGGGCCGCCCTCGTATTCGGGGGCCGGGGGCAGGGCGAGACCGCCCCAGAGCTCTTGAAAGGCGACAGCCCGGTCGATCTCGGCATCCGGAATCCCTTGCTGGAGCCATGCCTCCCGAAAGGGCTTGAGGTCGCGGTGTGGAACACGCAGCCCGTGTCCCTCGACGAAGTACCGAGCTCGCCGGCTCAAGCCTTCAGGCGCCTGTGGAATCAGCGGTACTCGGGGGTCTGCCGTCACGGTTGCTGCCCCTCGTATGGAGATGCTGGTACGGCCAGGTGCGGCGGTGCCGACGGCTGCGGAGCGCTGGACCAACGGACGGGGTCGCCGCCGGGGCCGTCGGTGAGCCAGGAACCGTCGCCCAGGGGTACCAGCTCGTACGGGTTGCTCGCCTCGACGGTGAACTCGCCGCTGAGGGTGCCCGTGCGTACGTCGACCAGGTGGTAGCGGAACCACTCCTCCTCGTCCTGACTCTCACCGCCCAGGGTGACGATGGCCGTGTCCTCGGTCAGGTAGCCACCGCTCCATTCCACGAAGGACTCCTCCGGGTCGTAACCGAAGGCTTCGACGGGGAGGGTGAAGAGCACGTCCCCGTTGGGGTGGTCGTGGAAGGCGACGTCCGCCTGCCCGTGGTCCACGGTCATGAACTGGTGCCCGGACGGAGCCAGGTCGATCAGGCAGCGGTCCTGCCACGGGTACGTCACGAACTTCGGCTCGCTGCCCGCCCCGCCCGTGCCCCGGAGAATGACGGAGCCGTCCTGGCCCTCACCGATGTCGATGTAGATGCTGCCGTCCACGGGATGCAGGTGGTGGAAGGCGCCGTGCCCGACCGTCCCCAGTTCCCGGCGGGCGACAACCACACCGCTCTCGGCGTCGTGCACGACCCACTGGTCCCCGCCCCCGCGTCCCGCCATCGCGTCCGGCCGGTAGACCCACACCGTCCGGCCGTCCAGAGACAGCGCACAGCCAGGCTGGTGGCCATGGCGTACGTCAGAGTGCGGTTCGAAGTCCGAGGCCCACATGAGGTCGCCGGCACGCGTGAGGCAGACGACTCCGTTCAGCGTCGTATACACGACCCGCTCCAAATCCTGCCGGACCACCGACGCTACGACCTCCTCACCATCCCGCGGCTGGAAAACCGCTGCGGGCTCCAGCGTCCCGTAGACGCCGGCCCCCACGACGTAGGCGTGGATCCGCCCGTCGCGGAGACGCGTGATGACCTTCGGCGACGACTCAGGAATCATCCGCTGAGGCTAACGCCAGCTCAGGAACCTCAAGAGCCGGGGCGGCGTGGTCCCGAGTTGGGTAGGCGCTAGCTGTAACGCCCAGGGGCCAACGAGAGCACTAAGTCTCAACAACTGTGACTGGCCGAGATAGGTGTCACCCGGAGCAGCCCGCGACCTGCGCTTTCACTTCACCCTGGCCGTGATGACTGGGTCACGTCCGCTGGAGTGGTGTATCGACGGCCACTCGGCGATCTTGTTTTGAGGCTATGCGGTGAGTTCGGTGGGCAGGGCGGTCTCGTCGGTTTCTGACCCGATCGAGTGGAGGCGGGCTTTGGCGAGCAGGTCGAGCCCCATGTAGCGGCGGGCTTCGGTCCATTCGTCGTTCTGCTCGGCCAGGACTGCGCCGACCAGGCGGATGAGTGCGGTGCGGTCGGGGAAGATCCCGACGACGTCGGTGCGGCGGCGGATCTCCTTGTTCAGGCGCTCCTGCGGGTTGTTCGACCAGATCTGCCGCCAGATCTCGCGGGGGAAGGCGGTGAAGGCCAGCAGGTCATGCTGGGCGGTGTCCAGGTGTGCGGCGGCCTTGGGGAACTTCGCCTCCAAGGCGTTCAGCACGTGCGTCATCTGGGCTTTCACCGCATCGGTGTCGGGTTGTTCGAAGACCGTCCGCAGCAGGGTGGCCACCCAGGGCTGGGCGGATTTCGGCACTTGGGAGAGCAGGTTGCGGGCGTAGTGGGTGCGGCAGCGCTGCCAGGACGCGCCGGGCAGGACCGCCCCGATCGCATTGACCAGGCCGGTGTGGGCGTCGGAGACGACGAGCTGGACTCCGCTCAGGCCGCGGGCGGTCAGCGAGCGCAGGAACGCCAGCCAGCCGGCGCCGTCTTCTGCGGTGGCGACGTCGATGCCGAGGATCTCGCGGTGCCCGTCGGCGTTGACTCCGACCGCGACGAGGGCGTGGACGTTGACGGTCCGGCCCTGCTCGCGGACCTTCTGGGTGAGGGCGTCGACCCAGACGAAGGCGTACGGGCCTGCGTCCAGGGGCCGGTTGCGGAACGCGGTGACTTGCTCGTCCAGGTGCTTGGACATGGCGCTGACCTGGGATTTCGACAGCTGGGTGACGCCGAGGGACTGGGCGAGTTTCTCGACACGGCGGGTTGAGACGCCGAGGAGGTAGGCGGTGGCGACCACGGAGATGAGGGCTTGTTCGGCCCTGCGGCGCCGTTCCAGCAGCCAGTGCGGGAAGTAGCTGCCTTGCCGCAGCTTGGGGATCGCGAGTTCGACGGTGCCGGCGCGGGTGTCCCACTCCCGCGGGCGATAACCGTTGCGGTGGTTGACGCGCTCGTCGCTGGCCTGCCCGTACTCGGCGTTGCAGAGCGCGTCGGCCTCCGCCGACATCAGCGCGTCGGCGAACGTCTTGATCATCGCGCGCAGCAGGTCAGGACTCGCCGAGGCCAAGTTCTCCTCGGTCAGGGCGTGCAGGGGCAGACTGTCATGTGCGGTCATCGTGCTGATCTCCTTCGAGGCTTAGACACTTCGAAGATCAGCCGGTGGCCGTCTCTCTATGCGGGCACCAACCCGGACGCCGGGACAAACCCCCGGATCAGGTCCAACCCGCTACACCACTTCCAAGGACGCAACCGATGACTGTCACCGGCTGGTCGGGATGGTTGTCACTTTCCTCACTCAGTCGCGACGGTTGTCACCAGATCCACATCGCTCGCGCGTCGGTCTGACCTCTCTCGTCAACGCCGACTAGATGGGCCGCCTCGGGACCCACGCGCGAAGCCTGGTCCAGCGGGATGGCAAAGCGGTGTTCTCCGAAATCCACCGCGAGGAGCCGATCCGGAAGCAGCTCGTAGTCGTCGGCGGTCTTGCCGATGAAGGATCGCATGAGCTCCAGAGATCCCTGCGCAGGAAAGTGCCATCCGCGGCAGCTATACAGGCCGAAGGGGTTGCTCAGTGCCCGCAAGACCGGTCCGTCGAAGTGCAGCTCGACGTAGTCGCGCACGAAGCAGACGGCGCTCACCTCCCGACCCAGAAGCAGCCGGAGGGGGTCACTCGAGTCGTCGACGATAGTCACGGGCTCATGCTGCCAGACGCTCCTGCTCCAGCAGGCCCGACCTCCTCCGCCCTTTAGCGAAGGCCGAATCCGCAGTGACCGTCCGTCGCCCTTGGCTGGGCCGTGCACCATGGTGGGGTGATGAGCACCGAAGCAGAGCCGGTCGAACACGATGACCGGTGGATCTTGAATCTCCGAGGACAGGGCGTTGCTGGGATCACTGTCGACTACCGCCTCACGCTGGCCCTCAACGAGGGTTGGGAAGTCGTACTCGAAACGCCCGCTCGGCTCTCATCCGGGCCGGCCCACACCAATCCCGGCGTGCTTCTGGTGCCGGAGACTCAGGACGTGGCCGCCGCCCTCCCGCTCTTCGGGACGAAGGTCGTCTCTGCGGTCGCCTTCAAGTCCGGCACGCTCCGGATGGCGTTCGAGAATGGCATGCATCTGACATGTCCAACCGATGCGGCGTTCGAGGCGTGGCAGATCACAGGACCTGAAGGATGGCGGTTCGTGTCCATGCCGGGAGGCGACCTCGGCGTCTGGTCCGCCTCCGCGGCGAATGAGAATCCGCAAGGTCGGTCTGCAGAGCATTGACAATCTGCCAGCTGGAGTGCGACGGGACGGACAGTCGCGGCTCACCAGGTGAGCCGGGACACGATAGTTGGAACACGCAGGACACGACGACCTGGCTGTTCTGGGCGCGTGTGCCACGCTGCCTGGAACTGGCTGGCCATGATTCATGGAACCAAGCGGTCAATTGCCATTCTCGTTGGAACCGCTTCGGGCGTCTCGCCTCCGGTGATCTGGTCACGTCGCAGATGACATGGTCCGGCCGGACCACGTCGGTTGAGGCAGAGGTTCTGTCCTGCCCTCGGTCAGTACAGGTGCTCCGCTTCGGCCGCGCGGGCCCGAAGGGCGCCGGCCTGCTCGTGTTCGCCACGGGCTTCGAGGATCTCTGCCCGGTACTTCATGGCGTACGCGTCACCCAGGTCCCCGGCGATCGTGAAGGCGCGGAGGGCCTCCGAGGTGTAGCCGCGCGAGCCGAAGGCGACACCGACCGAGGTGATCGGAAAGGCCAGGTCCTGGGAGTAGATCCGCGGTACCCAGCGCTCGATCGTCGGCCGGTCGTCGCGCTCGAAGGCCAGCCTGACCAGGCCGAGCATGGCATCGACATCGCCGCAGTCGGCGGCCTGCTCCCAGACGAGCCGTGCCTGGTCCCGGTTCCCGGCCGTCCAGTGCAGCGTGCCGAGATTGAACCCGGCAGCAACATTCCCGGCTTCCCAGGACTTGGCGTACCAGTGCAGCGCCCCGACCTGATCACCCGCCGCGTGCAACGCCGTCCCGTAGTTGGACATCGCCACCGGCAGGCCCCGCTCTGCGGCCGCCCGGACCGCCGCCAAGGACTCGGGAGCGACCCGCCCGTCGGTTCCGTGTTCGATCTCGGGTCCAACAGCCGCAGCGTCATCGGTCCCCTCGTCCGGCGAACCCGTCAGTGGCCCAGAGAGCAGACCACCGTCCTCGCCCGCGCGCAGGTGAAGGCGGCGAAATCTCATGCGAGCGATCTTCCCAGATACATCCGCCAGCACTCAGCCCGACCTGGTCCCAACAGGCGTGGCCAGGTTCCAACTGACGTGTCCCGGCTCACCAGGCCGCTCCCACCCTGCCGCGCCAGGTGACAGATAGCTCGACCAAGTGACAACTATCTTGACCAATCACAACAACACAGCGTTACGGAAGCAAGATCCGCCAAGTACTGCGCTCGTCCGCCAAGTAAAAATCTCGGTCACAGATGCACCGCACACGCTCACACCACCGCGGAATTCCGGGGCGCACAGCACGGCCGAAAGACATGTGTTCGAAATCGTGGTGGCGTCGTTGAACTCCACATCGCTGCCTGGCACATCGGGAGGGACACGTTGAACTCTGCACGATCAGCACCCACCGCCGAAGCCGGCTCTCCTCCGGCAGGGAGCGGGGAGACGATCTCCGCCGCAGAGCAGGAGCTGTACGGGGGCCAGTTGCGCTACGACCAGTCCTACGTCCGCCACGCGGGCCCCCTGACCCGCCTCGGGTTCGGGCACATGGCCGCCGCGCTGCCCCGCATGGTGGCCATGGTGCTGCGCACCGGCTGGCAGAGCGACCCACGCGCGCTGGCAGGGGTGGTGGCCGCGCAGCTCGGGCAGGGCGTGGCGTCCGGGTGGGGGCTGGTGGCGGTCAACAGCGTGCTCACCCAGTTGTTCGCGGACGGCCCGACCGCGGACAGGCTGCGCCAGTCCCTGCCGTCGCTTTCGGTCCTCGCGGTCACCGCGGTGGCGACCGCGCTGCTGATGGCCTGGTCGACGGCGATGTCCGGGCGGTTGGAGCCTCAGGTGGAGCGGGCGGTGTCCTCCCGGTACTACCGGGCCGTCACCGATGTCGAGGTGGAGGCCACGGAGCGGCCCGAGGTTCAGCGCATCCTGGAGGCCGGCCGCTTCGGGACCGACTCCGCCCGGAACATGCTCCGGCTGTCGGTCGGGGTCGGCAACGTGGTCATCGGCATGGCCGCGGCAGCGGCGGTGCTGGTGTCGCTGCACTGGGCGCTGCTGCCGATGCTGCTGGCCATCGCGCTGCCCCGAGGGTGGGGGGCGGTCCGCTCGGCCCGCCGCGAGTACCTCTCGCGCCTGCACTGGGTCGACCACCGCAGGGCGATCGCCTCCCTGCTGGCCTACCTGACCCGCCCGCACGCGGCCGGAGAGCTGCGCGTGCACGCCGCGGGGGTCAAGCTCCTTTCCAGCTTCGAGGAGATGTCCCGGCAGACCGAGGCGGAGCAGCGGCGCCTGGCCCGAGCGCAGGCGACGACGGATCTCGTCGCGGGCGGCTTCGCGGGCCTGGCGTCGCTGGGCTGCTACGGCGTCCTGTGGTGGCTGCTGGCCTCGGGCGGACTGCCGCTGGCGGTCGGCGGAACCGCCGTAGTCGCCATCCGCACCTCCACCGCCCGGCTGACGTCCCTGGTGCAGCAGGTCAACCGGCTCTATGAGGAGCTACTGTTCCTCACCGACACCGAGGACGCCATCGAGATCGCAGCCCGGCACGCGATCCCCCGCACCGGTGCCCCCCTGCCCTGCCCGGTGCGCGCGGTGCGGACCGAGAACCTGTCGTTCACCTATCCCGGAGCCGACTCGCCCGCCGTGGACGGGGTGAGCGTGGAGATCCGGCGAGGCGCGGTGACAGCCCTGGTCGGCGTGAACGGATCGGGCAAGACGACCTTGACGAAACTGCTGTCCGGACTGCTGCTGCCCGCCGAGGGCAACGTGTGGTGGGAGGGCGAGGACGGCAGGCGCGTCGATGTCAGGGACGCCGACCGCAGCGAGGTGTTCGCCGCGGTCGGGGTGCTGGCGCAGGACTTCCCGCGCTGGGAGATGACCGCCGCCGCGAACGTGGCGATCGGCGCCGGCGACCGCCCGCGGGACATGGCCGCGGTCCGCCGCGCAGCCGAGGCCGCAGGCGTGCTGGATCTGATCGAGGCGCTCCCGCACGGCTGGGACTCGATCGTCTTCAAGGGCTACGAGCGCGGCGTCCAGCTGTCGGGCGGGCAGTGGCAAAAGCTCGGCACGGCGCGCACCTTTTACCGCGACGCTCCGGTGCTCCTGGTCGACGAGCCGACCTCGGCCCTCGACCCGCACGCGGAGATCGCCGCCTTCCAGGGCCTGTGGTCGCTGGCACGGGAGGGCCACGCGGTCGTCCTGGTCACCCACCGCCTGGCCGCCACCATGCACGCCGACCACATCTACGTCCTGGCCGACGGCCAGCTGGTCGAGGACGGCTCCCACACGCAGCTGATGCAACGCGAGGGCGTGTACCAGCAGATGTTCACCGCCCAGGCCGCCCAGTACGGGCTCGGTGGCGACGACCTGCTGCCCGGCCCCCGCACGAGGACACCCACTGATCCGCAGGAGGCACGGTGAACAGCGGCGCCCGGTCACAGGCAGGTCCCCGCAGCCGCCGCGCCCCCTCGCGTCTGCCGATACGAGAGGGCGACCTCACCGAGCCACGTACCGCGTATCCGCGCCGCAGCAGCTCGGCTGCGATGTGACCACCGATGAGCCCCGACACGCCTGTGACCAGCACCATGTCCGTCATACCCACTGCAGACCGGTGCTGGACGTGCTCGAGGTCGCGGCGGGGCGTGGGGAGTGCGGTGATCCGGCAGGACGGCCCGGAGTTCGCGGCCGCCGGCCGGGGCGAGTTGAAGGCCGTGTTCGGTTCCATCAACGGTGCGGGTGGCAGCGGTAGAAGGACAGTACGCGGGTGTATCGGTGACGGCGCACGACGAGGAACGCGTGCCCGGCTGGCAACACGAAGCGACGGAGACAACCGGGTGAACCGGCCGGCTGATCGATCGCTACCGCCGCCGCTCGGAGGAGGCTCGCCACAGCGCCGACCCCGTCCACTTCGTTCGGCTCTTGGGCATCCTCCCGATCGATGCGAAGTACGTCCGCACAGCGCGGCACCCCGACAACAGGCTGCCCTGCTTCAACGCCTCTGATCCGCCGGCAGTCCGACCCTCCAGCGCAGCCGCGCCCACGGCAACTGTCATGCGGAGAGTAGCCGCACTCTCAGGAAACGTTTCCTCCTCGGCGCTCAGCTCTGCGACGTTGCGGGTTGACGATGCGCGACACCAGCTCTCATTTGAGACGCGGAGGCGCCGCCTTCCGGAGGTGACGCGTCCTTGGTCCGGCAGCACCTCGCTGTCGGGTGCCCGGTTGCGTCCTTGGAAGTGGTGTAGCGGGTTGGACCTGATCCGGGGGTTTGTCCCGGCGTCCGGGTTGGTGCCCGCATAGAGAGACGGCCACCGGCTGATCTTCGAAGTGTCTAAGCCTCGAAGGAGATCAGCACGATGACCGCACATGACAGTCTGCCCCTGCACGCCCTGACCGAGGAGAACTTGGCCTCGGCGAGTCCTGACCTGCTGCGCGCGATGATCAAGACGTTCGCCGACGCGCTGATGTCGGCGGAGGCCGACGCGCTCTGCAACGCCGAGTACGGGCAGGCCAGCGACGAGCGCGTCAACCACCGCAACGGTTATCGCCCGCGGGAGTGGGACACCCGCGCCGGCACCGTCGAACTCGCGATCCCCAAGCTGCGGCAAGGCAGCTACTTCCCGCACTGGCTGCTGGAACGGCGCCGCAGGGCCGAACAAGCCCTCATCTCCGTGGTCGCCACCGCCTACCTCCTCGGCGTCTCAACCCGCCGTGTCGAGAAACTCGCCCAGTCCCTCGGCGTCACCCAGCTGTCGAAATCCCAGGTCAGCGCCATGTCCAAGCACCTGGACGAGCAAGTCACCGCGTTCCGCAACCGGCCCCTGGACGCAGGCCCGTACGCCTTCGTCTGGGTCGACGCCCTCACCCAGAAGGTCCGCGAGCAGGGCCGGACCGTCAACGTCCACGCCCTCGTCGCGGTCGGAGTCAACGCCGACGGGCACCGCGAGATCCTCGGCATCGACGTCGCCACCGCAGAAGACGGCGCCGGCTGGCTGGCGTTCCTGCGCTCGCTGACCGCCCGCGGCCTGAGCGGAGTCCAGCTCGTCGTCTCCGACGCCCACACCGGCCTGGTCAATGCGATCGGGGCGGTCCTGCCCGGCGCGTCCTGGCAGCGCTGCCGCACCCACTACGCCCGCAACCTGCTCTCCCAAGTGCCGAAATCCGCCCAGCCCTGGGTGGCCACCCTGCTGCGGACGGTCTTCGAACAACCCGACACCGATGCGGTGAAAGCCCAGATGACGCACGTGCTGAACGCCTTGGAGGCGAAGTTCCCCAAGGCCGCCGCACACCTGGACACCGCCCAGCATGACCTGCTGGCCTTCACCGCCTTCCCCCGCGAGATCTGGCGGCAGATCTGGTCGAACAACCCGCAGGAGCGCCTGAACAAGGAGATCCGCCGCCGCACCGACGTCGTCGGGATCTTCCCCGACCGCACCGCACTCATCCGCCTGGTCGGCGCAGTCCTGGCCGAGCAGAACGACGAATGGACCGAAGCCCGCCGCTACATGGGGCTCGACCTGCTCGCCAAAGCCCGCCTCCACTCGATCGGGTCAGAAACCGACGAGACCGCCCTGCCCACCGAACTCACCGCATAGCCTCAAAACAAGATCGCCGAGTGGCCGTCGATACACCACTCCAGCGGACGTGACCGGGTGCCCAATCGTTTTGGCCCCAGGTATTGCCAGCGAATCTGCACCCGTTCTGCGGACCTGTCAATCCCCTCGAACGTCCTTGTCGCGCGTGGGCGACCGGCGTCGTCGAACGCCCGGTCGGAAGTGTTGACATGCCCCCAAGGCGGCCTGATGCTGTCGGGCAGCCGTTGAGGATACGTTCCCTCAACATCCCGGCAATCTCCCCGTCGCCGCTTCGCGACCGTAAGGTGTCGCCACTCCGTAGCTGTCGTATGTCTTCCGCAACCGGAGGAACTGTGAACGTTCGACGCCCATCAGCCCTGGTCAGCCGCGTAGTCATGGCGCTCGCGCTGCTGATCGCGGCCGCCCAGGCGGCTCTGACCCCGCAGCATGCGCAAGCCGACCAAGCGCCCGTATACCGGGCGGCTTACCACTTCACCGTGCCCGACAACTGGATGAACGACCCGCAGCGGCCGATCTTCGTCGACGGCAAGTACCAGTACTACTACCTGTACAACGCCGACTACACGCACAGTGTGGGGACCGCGTGGCGCAGAAGCACCACCACGGACAACCTGGCGTTCCAGGACCAAGGTGTCGCGATCCCGAAGAACACCCAACCCAACGGCGACATATGGTCAGGGTCCGCAGTCGTCGACGGCTCGAACACGGCCGGCTTCGGAGCGAATGCCGTTGTCTCCGTTATGACCCAGCGTGACAGCAGCAGCGGAGCCCAGGCACAGTTCCTGTGGTACTCCACCGACGGGGGGAAGACGTTCTCGCACTACAGCGACACCCCCGTGCTCCCCAACCCAGGGAAAGCCGACTTCCGCGACCCGAAGATCGTCCGAGACGCGGCCCACAACCGCTGGGTGATGGCTCTCGCCGAGGGCAACAGCATCGGGTTCTATACCTCGTCCGACGTGAAGCACTGGCAGTTCCAGAGCACCTTCGGCACCAGCGGAATCGGTACCATCGAGTGCCCGGACCTGTTCTCCGTCCAAGCCGACGACGGCACCACGAAGTGGGTCCTCGGCGCGGGGGCCAACGGCAAGGCGTCCGGGCTGCCCAACACGTATGCCTACTGGACCGGAACCTTCAGCGGGACAGGGTTTCAGGCGGACCAGGCCGCCCCGCAGTGGCTGGACTACGGCTGGGACTGGTACGGCGCGGTCACCTGGGACAAGATGGTCGGCGGCTCGCCCGACCCGGCCGTCCGGTACGCGATGGGCTGGATGAACAACTGGGACTACCCCGACAGCACTCCGACCTGGTCCAACGACGGCTTCAACGGCACGGACTCGATCGTGAGAGAGATCCGTCTCAAGAAGCAGGACGGAGCCCTCTACAGCCTGGTCTCCCAGCCCGTCAGCGCGCTGGACAGCATTGTCAACCGCACCGTCGACCTGGGGACGATCCCGGTCAACGGGCAGGTGCCGCTGTCGTACAGCGGCAGCACCTACGAGCTGAGCGCGGACGTGAGCTGGGACACCGCGACCAACATCGGCCTCCAGTTGCGCAAGTCGGCCGACGGCACCCACCACGCCGATGTCGGCGTCTCCGGTGGCAACGTGTACGTCAACCGCTCTCAGACCGGCAACCCGGATGGGTCGGGCCGATATGTGGAGAGTCGGTCGCCGATCAGCAAGAAGACCGTCCATCTGCGCATCCTGGTCGATCGCACCACTCTGGAGGTCTTCGTTGACGACGGTAAATACGTCCACTCCAGCGAGATTTTTCCAGCCCCCGAAGACAAGGGGATCTCGCTGTACAGTGCCGGCGGACCGGCGCAGTTCTCCAATGTGGTGATCCGTGAGTTCAAGGATATCTACAGCACGACGAAGGCCGATGACGGGAACAATCCCGGGAGCAATCTGACTGGTCCGTGGCGCGCGGCGGGCGGGTCGTGGACGTCTCTCCCGGACGGGAAGACGGGGACTGCGCCGGGCGACGGGTTCTACGTCTCGGCGCAGTCGGGTTCGGATTTCTCCTATGCGGCTGATTTGCGGCTGGACACCGCGAATGCTGCGGGGATCACTTTCCGGGCGTCGAATGACCTGGCCAAGCACTACACGGTCAACATCAATGCCGACGGCGGCGGCCAGGTCAAGCTCTGGCGGCCCGGGGCCACCGTGGGCACGTTCAACACCCCGATAGTTCGCGGACGCGACTACCACGTGAATGTGGTGGCCGTCGGTCCCCGCATCCAGGTCTATTTCGACAACAGTGCCGCACCCGTCGTCGATGTCACCGACAGCACCTACACCAGTGGCCTGTTCGGCATCAACGTCTACAACGGCGGCGGCACGATCCGTAACGCAGAGGTCGGGCCCCCCGACTCCGGCTCCGGCCCGAGCTCCGGTTTCAAGACGAACCTGTCGGGTCCATGGACGAGCGTGGCAGGCTCCTGGTCGGACACCGCAGCCGGGGAGGTGGGCACGTTCAGCGGTGACGGCTACCTCCTGTCCTCGCAGTCCGCGTCGGACTTCAGCTACGACGCCGACCTCCGCCCCGACACCGCCGGCGCTGCCGCGGGCCTGACTTTCCGCTCCAACGATTCTGCGACCGGTCATTACACAGTCAACGTGAATACTTCCGGCCAGATCAAACTGTGGCGTCCCTGGGTGACGCTCGGTGTCTACAACACATCGATCTCTCCCGGAACGGTCTATCACCTGAAGATCGTAGCGGCAGGATCCAGGATCAAGGTGTTCTTCAACAACGCCACCACCCCGGTGATCGACGTGACTGACACCACCTACAGCAGTGGCCGCCTCGGCCTCAACGTGTGGAACGGGTCGATGACCTCCCAGAACGTCACCATCAGCTAATACCGAGATCGCCCGGTATCTCGCCGGAGCCGCGTGCGAGATACCGGGTGGGGAGAACGACATGGCGTGCTGGGCTTGAATCCCCGTCCAGCCGGGCCAGGAGCATCGTCGCCGCCGTTCTGCCTATTTCTGCTGGATCCTGTGCGACGACAGACAACGGCGGATCGAGCAGATCCGCCATATCGAAGTCGTCGAAGCCGACGTGCGCGACGGAGTGATGCAGCTGCAGCTGCTGCAGCACGCGTCGCGCACCGATCGTCAGCAGGTTCTGGGCGGTGATCAGCGCGGTCGGCGAGTTCCGGCCGGTGAATATCTCGGTCGTGGCGCTTTCGGCCGCGGCAGCGTCGTGGATATCCCGGCGTGCCCAAGAGGTGCGTACCGCGCACCGGGCCTGGGTCATCGCCGCTACGAATCCGTCCCAGCGCTGCTGCGCGGTCCACAGGGATGTTCGGTCTCCCAGGAAGGCGATCTTGCGATGCCCCAGCGAGGTGAGTCGCCGCACCGCCTCCGCGATGCCGCCGGCGTTGTCGACGGTCACGGTGTCGACGCCGTCGAGCGCCAACATCCGGTCGACGCACACCACCGGAGTTCCGAACTGCCGCGCGGAGGCCAGCTCCGCGCCCACCTCGCCCGTCGGGAGGACCACCAGGCCGTCCACCCGACGGGTCAGGAGGGAGGTAAGCAGACTGCGTTCCCGAGCTGGATCCTCGTCGCTGCTGCCGGTAAGGAGGAGAAGGCCCCGTTCAGCCACCACGTCCTCAACCGCCCGGTGCAGCGAAGAAGAGAACGGGTTGGCGACGTCTTCCAGGACGAGCCCGACTGTGTCCGTGCGGCGGTCGGTACGGCGCAGATTGCTGGCGGTGGCGTCGTGACGATAGCCGAGCTGCTCGACCGCGTCGCGGACCTGGGCGGTCAGTACCGGATCGACCAGCACGCCGTTGACGACCCGGGAGACTGTCGTAAGGCCCACCCCGGCGAACGCCGCGACGTCGCGCATCGTCACGCGCCTGCTGCGCGGCCGTGCTCCGCCTGCGGTCATCGCCGTCTCCTCCCACGCAGACCTCACCGCCCAAGGCGGTGGGTCCCGCCCCATGGACATTGCGCACCTCTTGGCACATGCTAGCGGGCGCTCCAGGAAACGTTTCCTCAATCCTTCGCCTTCATTTCGGAGAGAAGTCATGCGGATCTCTCATCGCGGCCGTCCCTGGCTGCGCATACTGCTGACCCTCGCGCTGCTGTCCGTCGCCCTGCTGGGCGCGAGCAGGACCGCTGTCGCCGGCCCCGGGGCCGAGGGCTCCCGGCAGCAAGTCCCCAGACCTGCCGCCACCAGCCCCGGTTCCGAGCCCTACCGGCCCCGGATCCACTACACACCAGCACAGAATTGGATGAATGACCCAAACGGGCTGATCTTTTACAAGGGCAGGTATCACCTCTTCTACCAGTACAACCCGTCCGGCAATACCTGGGGCAACATGTCCTGGGGGCATGCGGTCAGCACTGATCTGGTGCACTGGAAGGAGCTGCCGCTGGCGATCCCGCAGGACGATCAGGAGATGGTGTTCTCCGGCAGCGTCGTCCTCGACCGAAACAACACCAGCGGGCTCGGCACCTCTCGCAAGCCTCCGCTGGTCGCGGTCTACACCAGCAACTACAAGCAGACCGGGAAGCAGGCACAGTCCCTGGCCTACAGCACGGACGAAGGCCTTACCTGGACCAAGTACTCCGGCAACCCCGTGCTCGACATCGGCTCGACCAACTTCCGCGATCCCAAGGTGTTCTGGCAGCAGGCGACCCACCGCTGGCTCATGGTCGTCGCTCTGTCCGACCAGCACAAGGTCCGCTTCTACTCCTCGCCGGACCTGAAGTCCTGGACAGCGCTGAGCGACTTCGGCCCCGCCGGAGCCACCGGTGGCCTGTGGGAGTGCCCAGACCTTTTCGAACTGCCGGTGGCCGGTGCCGGACACCGGCACAAGTGGGTTCTGGTCGTCAACATCAACCCGGGCGGGATCGCGGGCGGATCAGGGGCCCAGTACTTCACCGGAGACTTCGACGGAACCAGGTTCACCTCCGATGACCCGCCGAGCTACACGCCGCCCGCCGGCATGATCCTGGCCGACTTCGAAGGCGGCTACGGCCCCTGGACCACCACCGGCACCGCGTTCGGCACCGCACCGGCGGACGGCTCCCTGCCCGACCAGCAGGGTGTGTCGGGATTTGTCGGCGCCGGGCTGGCCAACAGCTTCCTCGACCACGATGCCTCGACCGGGACGCTGACCTCACCGGAATTCACCGTCGGCAAGCCGTACCTGAACTTCCTGGTCGGTGGCGGCAAGCACCCCCACGTCAACGGCACGGGTGATGGCGCCCCGCCTCCCGGCGACGTGTTGGCAGACTTCGAGGGCTCCACCTGGGGCGACGGTTGGACTGCCACCGGGTCGTTCGTCAATGCCGGTCCCGCTCCAGGCCCGCTCCCGGGCCAGATCGGCGGCAGAGCCCTGGACACCTGCGTCGAGTCCTGCGACCCGGCAACCGGCACCATCACGTCCCCGACCTTCACCATCACCCGCCGCTACATCGACTTCCTCATCGCAGGTGGCGACCACCCCTACGGCAGGGATGGCGCAGCCGCGTTCAACCTCGTCGTCGACGGGAAAGTCGTACGCACCGCGACCGGCCTGGACAGCTCCGACATGCTGTGGACGTCCTGGGACGTCAATGACCTGATCGGCGAGCAGGCCACCGTCCAGGTCGTCGACGACGCCGTCGGCGGGTGGGGGCATCTCATGCTCGACCACATCGTGTTCTCCGACGTCGCGGCCAAGCCGCGCGATGCGCAGACCTCCGTCAACCTCCTGGTCGACGGGAAAGTGGTGCGCACCGCGACCGGGCAGAACAGCGAGTCTCTGGACTGGGCCTCGTGGAAACTGGCGGACCTGGCAGGGAAGAAGGCCCGGATACAGATCGTCGACGCCGACCAGGGCAGTTGGGGACACATCTTGGCCGACCAGTTCACGCTCGCCGACGCCCCCGCCCGCAGCAGCGTCGAACGCGCGCACTGGGTCGACTACGGGGCGGACTTCTATGCCGCGGCCACCTACAACGATGCCCCAGGCGGCCAGCGGATCATGGTGGCCTGGATGAACAACTGGGACTACGGCCAGAACACCCCCACCAGCCCATGGCGCAGCGCCGACTCCTTGCCCCGCAGACTGTCGCTGCGCTCCGTGGACGGCAACCTGCGGCTCGTGTCCGAGCCGGTGGACTTGTCGGGACTACGGCGGGGGACGCCGTTGCACATCAAGAACCGGGCGGTGCCACGTACCACCGTGCCGCTGGGCGATCGTGGAGCGGTATCCGAGATCGACGCGGTCTTGAACCCTGGCAGTGCCACGACATTCGGTCTTGACCTGCGCTCGGGCGAGGGCCACAAGACCCGCCTCGGCTACGACACCAAGACCGGTGAGCTGTACATCGACCGAACGGAGTCCGGAGACACCAGCTTCCATCCGGTCTTCCCCGGCGTGCACCGCGCCCCCCTCGCTCTCGACCACGGCAAGTTGCGCCTTCATGTAGTCATCGACGCCTCCTCGATCGAGGTCTACGCCAACGGGGGCCTGGTCACCCTCACCGACCAGGTCTTCCCGGGCCCCGGCGACACCGGGATCAGCGCGTTCGCCGTCGCAGGGACGGCCCACGTCACACAACTGACCGCATGGAGGCTGGACCTCTGAAGGTGCAAGGCGGGTCCGCAACGCATCGCCGTTCGGACCCGCCGCCCGGCTTCCAGCGAACCTGCCAGGCCCGCGGACGAACGAACGGGCACCAGAACGGACGCCTGGGAGGCCTCGCCGCTCCGGGACAACGACCAGGGCGGCAAAGCGGCCGCCCTCGGCGTTCACCCCGTAGGTGTGGTTCCTGGCTGTCCGGCATCACGGCCGGGGGGGCGGACCGACCGAGTCCCGCAAGATCAGCGGACAATGCAGGTACTCATGGACGGCTGCGGCCGCGGGAGCAGCGCCAGCCGCGGCGTCGATCGCCTGCTGGAGGTGCACGATCGCCCGCGCACCCATCTCGTAGTGCGGAAGTGCCACAGTGGTCAGAGCGGGGAAGAGATTTTCGCTGATCAGCTCCTGGTTGTCGAACCCGATCACCGAAAGGTCCGTCGGAATGGCGAGCCCGGCTTCCGCCGCCGCGCGGTAGGCGCCCATCGCCATACGGTCGTTGAAGCAGAACAGCGCGGTCGGAGGATCCTCCTGGCCGAGCAGGGTCCGGGCTCCCTGGTAGCCGCCCGCGCCAACCGCGTTGTGGGCGACCACCAGGTCAGGGTCGAAGGCGATCCCCGCTCCTGCCAGCTCCGCCTTGTAGCCCGCCAGCCGGCCCCGCGCAGCGGGGATGTCCTCGATGTGGTTGATGAAGCCGATCCGCCGGTGACCACGCGCCACCAGCGCACGGGTCGCTGTCCGACCCCCCTGCTCCTCGTCCGGTACGACAGAGGCGACGCCGGGATCGTCACTGCGTGCGTCCAGAAGGACGGTGGGAACCGAACGCAGCAACGTGGGCACCTCTACCACCCGGTGGTACATCGCGGCGTAGAGCACGCCGTCCACGCGGTGCTGGAGCAGCAGCGTGATCTCCTTGTCCTCCAGCTCCTGGTCGCCACCGGTGTTCAGCATCAGCAGCATCAGACCGCGCTTGGCCGCAGCCTCCTGCGCACCCCGGATGATCTGACCCGCATGGGGCGTGGTGGCAATCTCGTCGGAGACGAAGCCCACCGTGTTCGACCGGCTCAGGCGCAGCCCGCGAGCCAGGCCGTTGGGCAGGTACCCCATTCGCTCGGCTGCATCCAGCACCGTCCGCCGGGTCGCGGCGTTGATGCGTTTGCCCTGCACGTCGTTCAGTACATGGGACACCGTGGTGACCGAAACGCCGGCAGCAGCGGCCACATCCTTGAGTCCAACGCGTTTCATGAGAACCTGCCAGAACCTTTGGGCTTGTCGGTTGCGATGAAGCTCATGCGCGTTGCCGTGCATGTCAACGGTTCGTCATGGCCTCGTGTCCCGTGCGGAGGGAACGGAGGCTCCCGCTCACCGCCGGTGAGCAGGTCGGCGGCCGAACGAAGTGGCGCTCCCCCGGCGCGCTCGGCGGGATGCCATGGGCGGCGGCGTAGAGACGATCTGACGGTCGGGCCGACCGGGGCCGCCCCGGGCGAAGCAGCGGCAACGCGCCGGGCGTGGAGGCGAAGCCGCACCCCCTTGTTCATCACGCTCCGCAGATGAGTCGTAGCCAGACGGTGGATCGTCTGCCTATGCGGCTTCGAGCACCTGCCCAAACGTTTTGGCACCGCAAACACGACGATGCGCCGTGGCTATACATATGTCAACCCTGACCAGATGCTCTTATCGCGACAGGTCAGAAACCGCACAAGTCGCTCGGAGCGAGCGAACTACCGGGCCATCGGCGCCGGGAGGCGGACAGGCCATCACCCGCCGTCGTCGGTGCACACGACCCCTCCCATGCCAGTGTCAGTACTGCCTGGCCAAAACCGGCGACCCATGGCAAGTCCAGGCAGCGGCCCACGCCGGCCGGCGCCAGGTCGGGCGTCAGAGTACGGGTGTCGTCGCCGGGCCACCGAGCTGATGAGCCCACGGCGGGTTGGGTCCGGGAACTGAGCAGGTCAGGGCCGCCACCCGGGTGCCGAGCTCGGCTGCGGCCACGGCGTCGGCGAGCGTCAGATCGGTCAGTCGCCCACCGAGCAGGCCGCGCGCCCCAAGGTGGTGGAGCAGGCCCGCGGTGAAGGAGTCGCCGGCGGCAACGGTGTCCGCCACTCGCACCGGCACACCCGGCAACTCCGCCCGTTCGCCGTCCAGTGACACCAGCGCGCCCCGATCCCCTCGGGTGACGACCACCAGGCGGGCCCCGGAGGCGTGCCACTCGTCGCAGGCACGCTCCGGGGGCGTTCCTGGGCGCAGCACCTCCAGATCCTCCTCGCTGACCCGCAGGATGTCGGCGACCTCGCACCAGCGGGTCAGCCGTGCCCGGTAGTCGGCCGGCGGCACGAGTTGCGGGCGCACGTTCGGGTCCAGCGACACAGTGGCGCCGGTGGCCGCGCGCACCAGGAAGTCCTCGACCACTGCGGCGCCCGGCGCCCGTATCAGCGTGAGCGAGCCGGCGTGCAAGCAGGCGGTGCCGGCGAGGTCCACCGCGTCCAGTTCGGCGGCTGTCCATTGCCAGTCGGCCGTGCCCTCGGCGTGGAAAGACCAGGTGGCGGAGCCGTGCTCGTCCAGTTCGGCCACTGCCAGGGTGCTGGGCTCGGCCGCCCGGGGGCAGTCGCGCACATCCACCTGCGACTCGGTCAGCCGCGCCCGGAACAGGCGGCCGAAGGTGTCGTCGGACAGCCGGCCGAGGAAGCGGACCGCTGTGCCCAGCCGGCCCAGCGCGACGGCGGTGTTGGCCGGCCCGCCGCCGGGCAGGACGCGCAGCGCCAGTTCGCCCGACGGGGCGGTGCTGCTCGCGAGGAGGGCGTCGGCGACGCACTCGCCGACCACGGTGACCTGGGGTCCCTGCATCGATGGTTCTCTTTTCGTGAGATGACGGCTGTGCCCGGAAGCCGCGCTGTGCGCCGGGAACTCGCTGCTCGGGCCGCGGCTTCGTTGGGTCGGCGCCAGGGGTGACGGCGGTGTTGCCGACTTGTTATGGCCGAGGGGCATTGACGTTTCGACGATGCGGAGCCCATCATCCTCAGCAGGCCAATGTCAACGATGACAGTGTCAACGATGACATTTTGCGACCGCCGCCGGCGCCGCACTTCCGTACTGCTGAGGAGCTGACCATGTCCCGTCTCACCCGCGCCGCCGCCCCCACCGCCGTCAGAGCCGCCGTCGGGCTCACGGTCGCGGCGCTCGTGCTGACCGCCTGCGGATCGGGGTCCAAGGGATCGTCGTCCGCCGCAGGGTCCGGCTCGAACGACAAGATCAAGGTCGGTCTGATCACAAAGACCGACACCAATCCCTTCTTCGTGAAGATGAAGGACGGCGCGCAGAAGGCCGCCACGGCCAACAACGTCGACCTGGTGACGGCCGCCGGCAAGTTCGACGGCGACAACGCCAGTCAGATCACCGCGATCGAGAACATGACCGCTGCCGGTGTCAAGGGCATCCTGATCACCCCGAGCGACTCCAAGGCCATCGTGCCCGCGATCGCCAAGGCCCGCGCCAAGGGCGTCGTGGTCATCGCTCTGGACAGTCCCACCGACCCCCAGTCCGCCACCGACGCCCTGTTCGCCACCGACAATCTCAAGGCCGGCGAACTGATCGGCGCCTACGCCAAGGCCGCGATGGCCGGCAAGCGGGCGAAGATCGCCACGCTGGACCTGGCGCCGGGCGTCGCGGTCGGGCAGCAGCGGCACGACGGCTTCCTCAAGGGCTTCGGTATCAGCGCCGGCGACAAGTCGATCGTCTGTTCCCAGGACACCGGCGGCGACCAGGCCAAGGGCCAGACCGCGATGGAGAACTGCCTGCAGAAGGCCTCCGACCTCAACGTCGTCTACACCATCAACGAGCCCGCGGCGCTGGGCGCGTACACCGCGCTGAAGGCGAAGGGCCGCGAGAAGGACGTGCTGATCGTCTCGGTCGACGGCGGCTGCACCGGAACGCAGGCGGTCAAGGACGGCAAGATCGCCGCCACCTCCCAGCAGTACCCGCTGACGATGGCCGAGGACGGCATCAAGGCGGTCGCCGACTACGCCAAGGGCGGTGCCAAGGCCGCCGGTTACACCGACACCGGGGTCACGCTGATCACGGACAAGCCACAGACCGGCGTCGACGCCAAGGACACCGCCTACGGCCTGGCCAACTGCTGGGGATGATGCCTGACCTGCGCGCGGCGGCCCCCGCGATCGGGCGGCCCTCTCCCGCAGCCACAGAACGGCGGCCCGGCCGGTGACGCCCTGACCAGGGCCGGGCCGCTTTCGACTCTCACACCGCAAGGACCCCCATGACCACCGCAGCCCCCCCTTACTCCACATTGAAGGAGCCGACCCGGCTGCGCCGGCTGACCGCCGCGCCCACAGCCGGCCCATTGGCCGCCCTCGCTCTGGCCTGTACGTTCTTCTCGTTGACGACCGACCAATTCCTGTCAGGCGGCAACTTCTCCCTGATCATCCAGCAGGTCATGGTGGTAGGCGCTCTTGCCATCGGCCAGACCCTGATCATCCTGACAGCCGGAATCGACCTGTCCTGCGGGGCGGTGATGGCGTTCGGCTCCATCATGATCGCCAAGACCGCGGCGGAGGGCAGCGTCCCGCCGCTGGTGGCGATCGCACTGGGCCTGGGCGTGTGCGCCGGGTTCGGTCTGGTCAACGGCCTGCTGGTGCGCCTGGTGCCGCTGCCGCCGTTCATCGTCACGCTCGGCATGCTGAACATCGCCTTTGCCCTGACGCACGTCTACTCCAACGAGCAGACCATCACCGGGCTGCCGCGGACGCTGACTTTTCTCGGCGAGACCTTTCCCCTGGGGCACACCGACGTCACCTACGGCTCGGTGCTGACCATCGCGCTCTTCCTCGCCTTCGCCTACGCGCTGGGCAACACCTCCTGGGGACAGCACGTCTACGCGCTCGGCAACAGCCCCGAGGCCGCCCGGCTCAACGGCGTCCGTACCGGCCGGCTGACCATCGGTGTCTACGCCGTGGCCGGCCTGGTCTACGGCATCGCCGCACTGCTGCTGGTCTCCCGCACCGGCGTCGGCGACCCCCAGGCCGGGCAGACCGAGAATCTCGACAGCATCACCGCGGTCGTCCTCGGCGGCACCAGCCTCTTCGGCGGCCGCGGTACTGTCCTGGGCTCCCTGATCGGCGCGCTCATCGTCGGTGTATTCCGCAACGGCCTGCAGCTGATGGGTGTCGCCTCCATCTACCAGACGCTGATCACCGGCATTCTCGTCATCCTCGCGGTGACCGTCGACCAGCTCTCCCGAAAGAGGATCCGCTGATGACGCCGAAGACCCCCACACCCCCCGACGCGCACGGCACGTCCTCGACGCCCGTGGCGAAGCCGACCCGTCCCACCCCTGTGCTCCAGGCCCGCGGGGTGGTCAAGCGCTACGGTCACGTCACCGCCATCGACGGCGCCGACTTCGACTTGATGCCCGGCGAGGTGCTCGCCGTCATCGGCGACAACGGTGCCGGAAAGTCCAGCCTGATCAAGGCTCTCACCGGCGCCCTCGTTCCGGACAGCGGCGAGATCCGGCTGAACGGAGAGGTCATCCGCTTCAGTGGCCCCCAGCAGGCCAGGGAGCACGGCATCGAGACCGTCTACCAGGACCTTGCCGTCGCTGCGTCCATGGATATCGCCTCCAACATGTTCCTCGGCAGGGAACTGCGTCGGCCCGGCCTGTTCGGCAGCGCGCTACGCATGCTGGACAAGAAGCGGATGCGCCAGGAGGCCGCCGCCCACATGGCCGAGCTCAAGATCGGCCTGCGGTCGCTGACCCAGACTGTCGAAACCCTGTCTGGCGGACAGCGCCAGGCGGTTGCCGTGGCCCGCGCGGTCGCCTGGGCCAGTAGCGTCGTCGTCATGGACGAACCGACCGCGGCCCTGGGCGTCAAGGAGTCCGGCCAGGTGCTCGACCTGATACGCCGCGTGAAGGACAAGGGCCTGCCGGTCGTCCTCATCAGCCACAACATGCCGCACGTCTTCGAGATCGCCGACCGTATCCACGTCCATCGCATGGGGAAGCGGGAAGCGCTCATCAAGCCGTCCGACTACTCGATGGCCGAGGTCGTGGCGATCATGACCGGGGCGCTGACGGTGGGAAGCGACGGCAGGAGAACCACCGTCGCCGACGCGGATGCGGCCAGGGCCGCCGGGCTGCCCACCACGTGACCTATAAGATGCCCCGTCGGCCGGTGACCAGGGCCGGCCGGACAGGGGCAACAGCGGAGAACGGTGGCATATGAGCGGGGATCGGCGGCCGACGCTCAGCGATGTGGCCCATGAGGTCGGCGTCAGCGCCAAGACGGTCTCCCGGGTTCTCAACGGTGACGGCCCGACTTCGGCCAAGACCCGCGAGAAGGTCATGGAAGTGGTCGCCCGGCTCGGCTTCCAGCCCAACCTCATGGCCCGCAATATTCGGCGGGGCAGTCCGGACAGCACCATCGGCCTGGTCGTCCCGGACATGGGCAACCCCTTCTTCGGCACGGTGGCCGGGGGGATCGAGGACGCGGTCCGCGAGCGGGGCCTGACACTGCTCATGGGCTCATCGGCCGAGGACCCGGCCCAGGAACGCGCCCTCATCGAGACCTTCCTCAGCCGCCGGGTCAGCGCACTCGTCGTCGTTCCCTCGGTCGGCGCGCATCACGACTACCTCGGCGGGACCTCCTCCGGACCGCCCGTGGTCTTCCTGGACCGGCCCGGCAGCGGGCCGGCCAGCGACAGAGTAGTGAGTTCCAACCGGGCCGGCGCCCAGGAAGGCACGGCGCACCTGCTGGCGGTCGGGCACCGGCGGATCGGATTCATCGGAGACCTCCCGGCGGGCCTCTACACCCGCCGCGAGCGCCTGGCCGGCTACCGTGCCGCTCTGGCCGGTGCCGGCGTCCCCTACGACAGGCACCTCGTCGTCAGCGGCCACGACCAGGACGCTTCGGCCGCCGCTACCGAACGCCTTCTGGACCTCGCCGAGCCGCCCACGGCGCTGCTCGCCGGGAACAACTTCACGGCCATGGGCGCGGTGACGGCCCTGGCCAGGCGACGCCGCAAGGACATCGCCCTCGTTGCCTTCGACGACCTCCCGCTTGCCGAGATCCTCGAACCGCCCCTGACGGTCATCGCCCAGGACCCCGCCGCCCTGGGCGCCGCCGCGGCACGGACGGTGCTCGCCCGTCTCGACGGCGACCGCACTCGCCCTCGGGCCGAGGTCGTCCCTACCCGACTTGTCCTGCGCGGTTCCGGCGAACTGCCTCCCCGCTGAGCCGGACCATCGTCGAGGCGGCTTCCCGGACGGCCCTCAGGACGGCGCTCGGCGACATTGCCGTCGAGATTCCGCAGCGCGCCCTGGCAATCGTCAGCGACCTCAGCGCACCAGCGCAGCGCCACAGCCGGGGAAGGGTCATGCACGCCGTTTCGCTGTCCCCGTTGCCCCGGGTACGGGTTTTCGGCCTGAGCACGACGCGTGACGCACGGCCCGGACTTCGGCTGCGCTCGCGGCGCGGATGACGCACGTTGCCACGACGTCCGCGAACGAGCCAGTGCGGAGCGGGGCGGTCAGTGCCCGGCGGATCCCAAGTGGCCAGGACCTCTGGCGTGGCTGCCGGCGGTGTCGTCCAGGTGGCCGAGCGCGATGGCGGCTCGGCCGGGGGCCTGTCCGCCCGGCCAGGCGAGGTCGGCCTACCCCTTGCCTGGCCGGACAGGCGCGTTCAGGCCAGAGAACCTTCCCAGGTTGCTGCCTCGGCGGCGGGCTCCTTGATGGTGAGCGGCCGAATCTGCCACGCGTCCACTGAGTAGCGGAGCTGCGCGTCCGAAGCGGCCCGCGCCTGCAGGCGCCAGGGGCCGTCGCCGACCGGGTAGAAGCGCAAGGTGAGTGCCTGCCCGGTGGACAGGAATATCTCGGCGACGGAGTGGTCGACGATCAGCCGCAGGTCGACAGGCTCGCCGACGGGGTACGGCATCGAAAATGTGCCGCGGTTCGCTTTCGGGTCGAGTGAGGCATTCTCGCGATCCACCACCAACAAGCCCGCGAACGGGTCGAGGCGGATGTCGAGGTACTCGGAGCCGTCCGCGGAGGTGACCAGGCGCAGGCCGGCTCCGCCGGAGGGATCCAGGCGTGCCGTGAGGTCGAAACTGCGGCCCGGTTCGCCCAGTTCCACCAGGTTGTCGCCTACGGCCGATCCCGCCGCGTGGACCACACGTTCCCCGCGGAGGGCGGTCAGTTCGGCGGCGGGTTGCTGGTGCACCCGGCTGCCCCCGGTGAGCTTGATCTCGCGGGGAACCGTGAGGGTCCCGGCCCAGCCGTCGGTTCGGGTCCACACCCGGTCGCGGGCTTCCCAGGCCCAGCCCCACAGCAGCCATCTGCCGCCAGGCGCACGCATCACGGCAGGGGCGTAGAAGTCGGGTCCGTGGTCGAGGAGTTGGGGTGGCTCGGCCTCGAAAACGTCGTTGCGGTCCTCGCCGGGCAGCGCCAGGACGCCGCCAGGTCCGTCCTCGGGGCTCCAGGCGCTGAGGATGAGGATGCCCCGCCCCAAGCCGTCGGCTGCCGGGAGGTACTGGGGGCACTCCCAGCCGTCGCCGGTGACTGCTCCGGCGTCACCGACGGGCTGCGGAGCGCCGGCGTGGAAGGGGCCCAGGTAGGTCCAGTCCTCCAGATCGGGAGAGTCGTAGAGCAGGACAGCGGCGCGGCCGTCGGCGAGGGCGGCGCCTACCAGCATCCGCCAGCCGCCGCCGTGCCGCCATACATAGGGGTCGCGGTACATGGTGGTGCCGTCGGGCGGTTCCGGTATGAGAAGGTCGCCGCGTGGTCGGAAGGTCAGGCCCCCGTCGTGGGAGGTGGCGGTTGTGACCGGCTGGTGTCGGCGGTCGCGACGGTAGGCGGAGTAGAAGGCGACGATCCTGTCGCCGTCGGATACGGCGTTGCCGGAGTAGCAGCCGTCGGCGTCCTCACCGCCGGGAGTGGGGGTGAGGGCGAGGGGCAGCGTCTGCCAGTTCAGCAGGTCGGCGCTGCGGAAGTGGCCCCAGTGCATGTTCGCGTGATCGGTTCCGTACGGGTTGTACTGGTAGCAGACGTGGTACTGGCCGTCGTGGTGAACCAGGCCGTTGGGGTCGTTGATCCAGTTTCGGGGCGGTCGCAGGTGCGCGACAGGCCGATGCCGGTCAAAGGGCGCGTTGGACACACGCGTGCCTTTCGAGATGTGGGCGAGCGCGAGGACGGGGCGGCTCAGCGGAAGGAGCCGGCCACGATTCCCTCGACGAAGTACCGCTGGGCGGCGAGGAAGATGAGCAGGCTGGGGATGAGCGCGATGATCACGCCGGCCAGCACGATGGAGATGCTGCCGGTGCCCAGGGTTCCCTGCAGGGTCACCAGGCCCAGCGGCATGGTGAAGTTGTCGGTGGACTGCAGGAAGATCAGCGGGCGGAAGAACTCGTTCCAGTAGGCGGAGAAGGTGAGGACCGCCAGGGTCGCCATCGGGGCGCGCGCCATGGGGACGTAGATGCGGGCGAAGACCTGGAAGTGCGAGGCGCCGTCGACCCGTGCGGCCTCGCCGAGCTCACGGGGCATCTGCAGAAAGTACTGTCGCATCAGGAAGGTGCCGAAGGCACCTCCGATGACAGGCAGGATCAGTGCCATGCGGCTGTCGGTCAGGCCAAGGTATTTGATGATCAGGAAGACGGGGATGATGGTGGTCTGGATGGGGACCATCATGGTGGCCAGGATGATGCCGAACAGGGCTTTGTTGCCGCGGAAGCGGACCATGGCGAAGGCATAGCCGCTCATCGTGGAGGTGATGAGCTGGCCGACCACGATGAGTCCGGTGACGACGACGCTGTTGAGGAAGAACGACGTCAGCGGCACCTGGTCGAAGACCGCCTTGAAGTTCGACCAGATCGGGTGGGTGGGGATCCATTGCGGCGGTTGGTCGAAGGACGTAGCCGGTGTGCGCAGCGAGGTGGCCACGGCCCACACGAGCGGGGCCACCACCAGGAGGGCTGTCACGGTCAGCACGGTGATCGACAGCAGACGTCCGACCTTGGGACGGTGACGGGGGCGGGACGTACGGGCAGTCGGCGATATCTGCTTGCCGAGGATGGCGGTCACGAGTAGAACACCCACTTTCGGCTCACCGTGAACTGCACGGCTGTGATGACCAGCAGGACGACGAACAGCACCACGGAGATCGCGGAGGCGTAGCCGAACTGGAGGTTTTGGAAGGCGGTCTGGTAGACGAGCAGCACCGTGGTGTACGTCGAGTCGCCTGGGCCGCCCTTGGTCATCACATACGGCTGGTCGAACAGCTGCATCGTGTTGATCAGGCCCACGGTGGAGGCGAACAGCAGGGTCGGGCTGATCAGGGGCAGCTTGATCCGCCAGAACATGCGGGCGGAAGTGGCACCGTCCATCTGGGCGGCCTCCAGCACGTCGACTGGTAGCGAGCCGAGGGCGGCGACGAACAGGATGAACGTGAAGCCCAGTTGCTGCCATACCGCGACCAGCACGATGGTGGCGGTTGCTCCTCCTGTGGAGCTCAGCCATGACACCTGTGGCAGATGCAGCAGGTCCAGGTAGTAGTTGATGACGCCGAACTGATCGTTGAACATGTACGACATCACGATGGATATGGACGCCGCCGAGGCCAGCATGGGCAGGAAGTACGCAGCGCGGAAGAGGTTCTGCACGATCTTCGACGCCCGCTGCGCGACGAGCAGTGCCAGGCCCAGGCCGAGGGCGACCTGGAGGACGACGATCATCACGGCGAGGCCCGAGGTCACCAGCAGCGAGTGGGTGACCGCCTTGTCATGCACGAGCGCGTCGAAATTGTCCAGCCCCACGAACTGAGGGCTGGAGATGGCGTCCCACTTGAACAGGCCCAGGACGAACGAGGCGAGGATCGGGGCGATGGTGAAGACGACGACCACGACCAGGGCCGGCGCCACCATGACGTAGCCGAAGAAGGTTTCGCGGCGCGCACGGCGGTTTTGCGAACGTCGCCGCAGGATGTCGGCGTCTGCCAGCGGCCGCATGGGGCTGCTGGGCTGCTCGCCCGGCGGGGCGGAGGCACGGCTGACGATTCGGACAGGGTTCGACATCGGGCGTCATCCCGTCTTCGCGGCGGTTTCGAGATCGCGCTGGAGACCGTCGAGGGCCGATTTGGCGTTGCCCGACGACATGGCCTGCGTGGTGCGCTTGTTCAGCGCGATCGCCATCGCGTTGTAGTACGGCGGGGCAGGGATCGGGGCGGTGTTGTCGAACTGGGTGAGCGTGTCGTGGAAGACGTGCCAGTTCTTCGGCCCGTTGGCGGCATACCTCTCGGCCGTCATCATCGACTTGCGCGGGAACGTGGTGACGTTGCCGGGGAACAGCAGGTCGAGGTTCTTCGCGGACACCAGGGTCTTCACGAACTCCCAGGCGAGGTCCTTGTTCTTGGAGGACTTGAAGATGCCGTAACCACCCGCCCCGAACAGGTGTCGCTGAGTCCTCCACTTGGGGAAGTACTGGACGTCGAAGGAGCCCGACGCCATGCCGGCGTTGTGGAGTCCGCCCGCCCAGAATCCGCCGCCGATGGCCGTGCCGATCTTGTTGCTGGCGAACAGCCCCTGGAGAGTGTTGCCGCCGCCGATGTCGGGCTTGGGCGACAGGCCTTCCTTTTGCAGCTGGATCATGTAGTCAAGGGACTCGATGACTGGAGCGGAGTTGGCAGTGGGGTCACCCCAGCGCCAGCCGCCCTTGCGGTGGGCCGCGGCGGGGTCGTTCGGGTAGAAGGTGTTCCACAGCCAGTCGCCGCCGTCCCACTTGCCCTCCGTGAGAAGGTTGCCGCCGTTGGCGTACATCCAGGACGTCCAACTGCCCCAGAGCCGGACGACCCAGTCGTAACCCACCGTGTTGCCGCCCCCGGCGGAAACCTTCTTGGCGATGTTGTAGAAGTCGTCCTTGTTCCAGTCGGCGGCAGGCTGGCCGACGCCGGCGCTTTCGAGCAGGGACGTGCTGTAGAACATGTTGCCCGCGTTGAAGTCCGTCGGCAGTTCGTACAGGTGGCCCTGGTACATCATCGCCTCGACCAGAGCCGGGTGGACGTCGGCGAAGTACGACTTGAGCTCGGAGGCGTCCCGCTTGACGTAGTCGTCCAGCGGCTCCGCCAGTCCCTTGGCCGCGAAGAGCTGGAGGCCCTCGGTCGCGACCGAGGCGATGTCGGGGGCGTTGCCGGCGGCAATCTGGGTGAGCAGCTTGCTGAAGAAGTCGTTCCAGTCGGTGCCCGAGGTGCCGGTGAACTTCACCTTCACGCCCGGGTGCGCCGCCTCGAACGTCGCGGCCGCCTTGCTCAGCTTGTCCGCGGACGACTGGTCCGCGAACACCGAGACCTTCAGTACCTTCGATCCGGAGGAGCTGGAAGACCCGGAAGAGCATGCGGAAGCCAGACCGCCGACGCCCGCCACAGCGGCGGTCGCGGCTCCGGCTCTCAGCAGGCCACGACGGTTCATCGACGACCGGAAGAGTTCAGAGGACATGGTTGTGTACCCTCACTGTGTTCGAAGTACAGACAGGAGTGACGACCGATCGCAGCGGTCGCCTGTCATCGTGTGAAGTGCTTCGCCGTCCCGGGGTCAAGACCGGGGCGGCGAAGTGACCGATGCCCGCCCCACCAGCGGGCAATGCAGCATCTCTTGCGTGACGGGGCCTGGTGGGCCGCCCGCCGTTCCGGTGAGCGCGAGCAGCTGGGTGACCGCTCGTTCCCCCATCTCGTAGTGGGGGAGCTGGACAGTGCTCAGCGCCGGGTAAAGCGCCTCAGCGACCAGCTCCTGGTTGTCGAACCCGATCACCGACAGATCCCCGGGAATGGAAAGCCCCAGTTCGGCGGCGGCCCGGTAGGCGCCGGCCGCCATGCGGTCGTTGAAACAGAACAGTGCCGTCGGGCGCTGCCCGGTTGTCAGCAGCCGTCGCGCGGCCCGGTATCCGGCAGCCACGTCGTCGGCTACCGAACCCAGGTGCGCCACTTCCTCGGAGGCGATCAGGGCGGGATCGTAGGGGGCACCGGCCTCGGCCAGCGCCTTGCGATAGCCCGCGATGCGACCGTGAAGAGCAGGGATGTCCGCGGTTCCCGTGGTCATGCCGATCCGGCGGTGCCCGTGATCGATCAGTTCGCGCACCGCTGTGTATCCGCCCTGCACCTCGTCCGGCACGACGAAACCGACCGCGGGATCGTCGCAGCTGGCGTCCAGGAGTACCGAAGGCGTGGAGCGCAGGCTCTCGGGAAGGCGTACGACCTGGTGGTACATGGTGGCGTACAGCACCCCGTCGACCTGGCGCTGAAGCAGCATCTCGATGCTGCGACGCTCCAACTGCTCGTCGCCGCCGGTATTCACCAGAAGGAGGACCACTCCATGGGCCGCTGCGGTCTCCTGAGCGCCGAGAACCATCCGGCTCGCGTTCGGGGTAGTGGCGATCTCGTCGCTGATGAAGCCTATGGTGTGTGACCGCTGGGTCCGCAGCCCCCGGGCCAGACCATTCGGGGCGTACCCCAGTTCCTCGGCCACCCGCAGGACACGCTCGCGGGTCTCCTGACTGGCTCGCTTGCCCTCCACGCGGTTCAGGATGTTCGACACCGTCGCCACCGACACGCCGGCTGCGGCAGCTACGTCCTTGATCCCGATCCGTCGCGCCATGACCTACCCAAAATGGTGAAAACCAGGTTGGCTAATCGTTTAGCCACTTGCTTGCACAGAGACTGCCTCTGACCAAAGTCCCTGTCAATGGCTCGTCACGAACTCGTGGCGTCGGCATGACCCGTCACCTCCGGTCAGCCCCGACGATCACCGTTTTGACGCCCAGCATCAGGTCCATGCCGCTGCCCTCGCGAGTGGCGAGGATGGCACCGGCCATGTCGCCGTCCGCGGTCCACGGACTGGGGCCTGGACATGGCGTTGATCTTTTCGGCTGGACGTCGAAGTTCGAGGGTGCTGCCGCAGCGGCCCGGTCCGACGCCACGAGGAGCGTGCGCCGTCGGCCGGGCGCGGACCGTGCCCCGCGGCCGCCGTGGCCGCCGGGCCACGGTGCATCCGTCGGGCCGCCCGACGCAGGATGCCTGCCCCGGCACGGGACAGGCATCCTGGATTCGCAGTGGCTCGTGCCTCCAACGCCGAAGGCGGCGGAGTCGGGGCAGGGCGCGTGATGGCGGCCCTGCCCCGTAGCCGGGTTCAGCCGGTCATGCTCCACTGCTGGTTGCTGCCGCCGGTGCAGCTCCAGAGCTGGATCTTCGTGCCGTTGGCGGTTCCCTGGCCGTAGGCGTCCAGGCACAGGCCGGACTGGACTCCGGTGATGGTGCCGTTGGAGTTGATGTTCCACTGCTGGTTGGTCTGGCCGTTGCAGTCCCAGATCACCGCGGCGGTGCCGTTGGCGGTTCCCTTACCGGAGGCGTCCAGGCACTTGTTGCCGTAGACCATGAGCTGCTTGCTCGCGGTGGACGTCCAGCGCTGGCTCGAGCCGCTGTTGCAGTCCCACAGCTGGGCCTGGGTGCCGTTGGCGGTCGAGGAGTTGTTGATGTCGATGCAGCGACCGGAACCGGAACCCTTGATCGGCCCCGTCCCCGTCCCACCGGTGCCCCCGGTGGTCCCACCCGTCGTACCGCCAGTGGTGCCGCCGCCGTCGCCTTGGCCCCAGGCGTATTGCAGGCGGGTCAGGCCGGAGGGGTTGGTCAGGGTGAGTTTGGTGGCCGAGCCGGTGCCGGTGCGGGTGGTCATGCTGTACCAGTCGCCGTCGCGCAGTCCGGGCCAGTAGACGCTGCCCATGCCCAGGGTGCGCAGTTCGCTGCTGACGCCGCGGACGTAGGCGGGGAAGAGGGTGTTGCTGGGGATGCTGTAGTCGATGGTGTCGTAGTGGACGCCGTTCTTGCTGCCCGGACTCATGGGGCCGCCCCATTCGGTGGCGATGGTGCGGTCGGCGTAGCCGCCGATGTAGCTGGCGATGTGGTTGGCCCAGTCGGTCTCGTTTGTGTAGCCGGCGAAGAAGGAGTAGTCGTGGACGGCGAGCATGGTGCCGTTCAGGCGGCTGTCGTTGCCGACGGCCGGGACGTTCTGGGCGTCGCCCGCGCCGTCCAGGATGACCCGGGAGCGTGGCACGCTGGAGTAGCGGCTCAGCCAGGAGTTGTAGAAGTTGTCCAGGTCGCCGGTGCCGTAGCCGTAGGGTTCGTTGATCACTTCGAAGTAGGCGTTGGGGTTGGCGCCGTACTTGGCCACGACGGTGTCCCACATCTGGTTGAAGCTGTTGGTGTTGGGGGGTTTGCCGCCGGCGTAGGCCCAGTAGGCCAGGATGACCTTGCCTTTGGTCAGGGCGGTGTCGATCGCGCCGGTGTAGGTCGACCAGTAGCTGCCCACGGTGGGCTCGTTGATCGGCATGCGTACGGTGTTGGCGCCGGTGATCGAGTCCATCTGGCCGATGACCTGGCCGGCGGTGGCCGATGCCGAGGCGTACGTGTCCGAGGCGCTCAGCCCGGAGACGTACAGCACGCCGTTGACGAAGTTGTCCCTCTGGTCAGCCCAGTTCACGCCCCTGAACTGGTTGGTGGACGCATGCGCCTGATTGGACCCCAGCGTCGTCAGCGTTCCCGCGGCCAGCGCGAACACGGCGACGATCCGGCACAGCGCGAACAGCACGCTGCGGGGTAGGGCGGGATGAGATGATTCCACGGGCTGATCCTTCCCTGCGGCTCCTGCCGCGCGGATCGGTCCACGCGGTCTGCATCACGGATAGGGGATTGCGAAAGTGCTCCGCTAGGGTTCGAAGCGAACAGCACACAAACGCACGCAATCGCACACCGAGAAACCGGTTCTCACGGACTCCGGGAGGTTCCGGATCCGAGGCGACAGCCTGGGCGCCGTCCTCTCGGCCGCGAAAGATCGTCTGCGGGACGCGTGCGAACCGCCCCCGACGCTGGGTCTGTTCAGCGACTGGCTCTGTTCCGTGGTCGGTGGCCCCCGCCAGCTCGCCCGACTCCTGCTCACCCACCCCGAGCACCTGCGGACCAAGGACACCGACCTGCTCGGCCTCCTCGCCGCGGCCTGCCCCGAGACGACCGCACTCGCGCGACTCACCGGCGAGTTCGCCGCGCTCCTGACCCCGGCCCAGGCCAACAACGACAAGCTCGCCGGGTGGATCGCCGCGGTCCGCAGCGTCAACCTGCCCCACCTGCACAGCTTCCGCAACGGCCTCGAACTCGACCGCGCCGCCGTCAACGCCGGCCTCACCCTGCCCTGGAGCAACGGCGAGGCACCAACCCCGTGAGCCGGTCACCGATCTGACGACCAGTCCGATCTGGCAGTACAAGTTCCCTTCGCTTCTTATGTCGGGAAGAGAAACGCAGAAGTAACCTCCCGGACTTGATCTTGGGGGACTGGAAAGGGGTCAATCTCCCGGTGAGCAAAAAGTTGTACGTCGCAGCTACTACTGCTTGGAGAACACCCTTGTTCCACCGGTCCAAACGCAGACCCGCCCGCCCCGCGCGGGCGGTCCTCGCCCTCGTTGCCGCGGTCAGCGCCGCCGCCGCCGGGCTGCTCGGCGTCAACACGCCCCAGGCGCAGGCGGTTCCCGCCTCCCCGGCGCACGGCACCGCCCCGCAGAGGACCACCCAAGCAAAGAGCCCGGGTGACTCCGTCGAGCGGGTCTGTGGCGCGCCGCAACCCGGGCAGGCCACCTGCTTCGCCATGCGGCGTACCGACACCCAGGACTTCCGCGCCAGGGCGGCCGCGGACGGGCAGCCGGACGGGCTCGGCGCCACCGACATCCAGAGCGCGTACAACCTGCCCGCGGACGGCGGTGCCAGCCAGACCGTGGCCATCGTCGACGCCTACGACGACCCCACGGCCGAATCGGACCTGGCGATCTACCGGGCGCAGTACGGGCTGCCCGCGTGCACCACGGACAACGGGTGCTTCCGGAAGGTCGACCAGCGGGGCGGCACCGTCTACCCGGAGCCGGAGGAGAGCTGGGCCGGCGAGATATCACTCGACCTCGACATGGTGTCGGCCGCCGCGCCGAACGCGCACATCCTGCTGATCGAGGCGGACGACCCAGACCCCAAGAACTTGGCCGCCGCCGTCAACCAGGCGGTGGCCATGGGGGCCAAGTTCATCTCCAACTCCTACGGCCTGGACGAGTCCCTGGTCGACACCGCGCTGTGGGACGCCGCCTACAACCACCCCGGCGTGGCGGTCGTCGCAGCATCCGGTGACGAGAGCTACGGGGTGCAGTTCCCGGCCGCGTCGCCGTACGTGACGGCGGTCGGCGGGACGTCGCTGGTCCGCGACCCGGGCACCGTCCGCGGCTGGTCGGAATCCGCCTGGAACGGCGGCGGTTCCGGCTGCTCGACGTCAGAGCCCAAGCCGGACTTCCAGAACGACGGGGGCTGCGCCGGGCGAACGGTGGCCGACGTCTCCGCGGTCGCCGACCCCGAGACCGGGGCGGCGGTCTTCCAGACGTACGGGAAGATCACCGACAGCGGCTGGGAGATCATCGGCGGCACCAGCGCCGCGACCCCGATCATCGCCGGCGTCTACGCTGTGGCGGGCGCGCCGGAACCCGACACGTACGCCAACTCCTACCCGTACGTGGCCAACCGCTCCGCGCTCAACGACGTCACCTCCGGCAGCAACGGCGAGTGCCAGCCCGCCTACCTGTGCAACGCCGGTGCGGGCTACGACGGTCCGACCGGCCTGGGCACGCCCAACGGCCCGGCAGCCTTCAAGAACGGCCCCTACGGGCGGGTCCACGGCAAGGTCCTTGACGCCGAGAAGGGCACCCCGGTCGCGCTGGCCGAGGTCAGCGCGGGCGGTTCGACCACCTACACCGGAGCCGATGGCACCTTCAGCCTGACCCTGCCGGCCGGGAAGCAGAGCGTCACGGTCGGCGGCTACGGCTTCCGGACCAAGACCTTCGCCGGGGTGAAGATCGCCGACAAGATCGTACTGGAACGGGACTTCGCCCTCACCCCGCTCCCGTCCGCCACGGTCTCGGGCACCGTCAAGGACGGCTCCGGCCACGGGTGGCCGCTCTATGCGCGGATCACGGTGGACGGCAAGCCCGGCGCCCCGATCTGGACGGACCCGGTGACCGGCGCCTACCGTGTGACGCTGCCCCAGCAGGCTGCCTACACCCTGCGGGTGACCAGCTACTACCAGGGCTACGCGTCGGCTGTCAGCACGGTCGCCGTCGCGGCGGACGACGTCGAAGCGGACTTCGCCCTCGCGGCCGACCCCCGGGTCGGCGCCGCGCCCGGCTACTCCGTCACGCACGACGGAAGCTTCGAGAGCTTCGAGTCCACCGCGTCGGCCCCCACCGGCTGGGCGGTGCAGAACGCCGGTGGGACCACCGGTGGTTGGCAGTTCAACGACCCCAGGTACCGCGGCAACAAGACCGGTGGCGCGGGCGGGTTCGCCATCGCCGACAGCGGATACGGCACGACCGTGGACACCAGTCTGCTCAGCCCGGTGTACGACTTCTCGCAGGACGGCCACCCCGACCTGTCCTTCGACACGCAGTACATCGGTTCGTTCGCTCAGGAGGCGTCGGTCGACGTCTCCGCCAACGGCGGAAAGACCTGGACGACCCTGTGGGCGCCCGACCCGGTCTTCGCCGACGTCCCGGGACCGGCGACGATCCGCCTGGACCTGACCGCGTACGCAGGCAAGCCCAAGGTGCGGCTGCGCTTCCACTTCGCCGGCAGCGACGCCTGGTATTGGCAGATCGACGATGTGCAGGTGGCAGACTGGAAGGCGACCCCGCTTCCGGGCGCACTGATCACCGGTCAGGTGACCGACGCCAACACCGGTGAGGGCATTACCGGCTCCGACGTCAAGGACGCGGCGGGGGACACGGCGATCACCACGGCCACCCCCGAGGACGCCACCACCCCCGACGGCTTCTACTGGCTGTTCTCCCAGGCGGGCAAGCAGCAGGTCACCGCCGTCCGCAAGCCGTACCAGTCCGCCACCAAGAACGTGAAGGCGGTCGCGGACAGGACGACCCGGGTCCCGGACCTCGCACTGGCGGCCGGCCGGCTGTCCGTCACCGGCGGCGACATCAGCGCATCGGTGGGCTGGGGCGCTTCCGCGTCCCAGAACCTGCAGGTCACCAACACCGGGGGAGCACCGGTGCACGTGACGCTGGCTGAGCGTCCGGCACCCGCGGCCAGGCCCACTCCCGGCAGCGGCTGGCAGCCGGCCGCCGACCTGCCCGGCCCGGTCATCGACGGCCTGGCGGAGAGCTACCAGGGCAAGCTCTACGCCGGGCTCGGCGGAAACGGCGTCGGCCCGTCGCGCAAGCTGATGCGGTACGACCCGGAAACCGGTGCCTGGTCCACCCTGGCCAGCGCCCAGGACACCCGCACGTACCCGGCGCACGGCTTCATCGGCGGCAAGCTCTACGTCACCGGCGGATTCGGCACCTCGCACCAGGCGGACCCCACCCTGGAGGTCTACGACCCGGCCACCGACACCTGGACGCGGGGCGCGAGCATGCCCACGCCGCTGGCCACCGCGGCCAGCACCGTCCTGGACGGAAAGCTCTACGTCATCGGAGGGTGCTCCAGCGACTACTCCTGCGGTGAGAACTCGACAGTGAGCGTCTACGACCCGTCAACGGACAGCTGGTCGAGCGCGGCGAACTACCCCGTGCCGGTCGCGGCGGGCGCCTGCGCCGGGATCGAGAACCGGATCTACTGCGCCGGCGGCACCGCGAACCCCGCGGTGCCGGGCGGGACGTACGACCTGTCGTCGGCCTACTCCTACGACCCGGTGACCGACCGCTGGTCGAAGCTGCCCGACATGCCGCATGCGGTCTGGCGCTCGGCGTACACCTCGGCTGACGGCCTGCTGCTGATCAGCGGTGGCCAGTCCAAGGACGCGGTGCTGGACTCCGCGCTCGCCTTCGACCCCCGGACCTCCACATGGTCCAGCCTGCCCCGGATGAGCCAGGCCCGTACGGGCGCGGCCGGTGCGCCGGGCTTCTACACGGTCGGCGGCATTGCCGAGGGAGCGTCGGTCCAGACCGTGGAGCTGCTGTCCGGATACAACCAGCAGGACGGCGCGGACATCACCTGGATGTCCGCGAGCACCCCGTCGCTGGCGCTCCAGCCGGGCGAGACCGCGCAGGTCACTGTCACGCTGGACGCCTCGGTGGCCGAGATCGGACAGCCGGGCGCCTATGCCGCCCGGCTCCAGCTGAACAGCGACACGCCCTACCCGCTGGCAGACATCCCGGTCTCCCTCACCGTGTCCCCGCCGAGCAGCTGGGGCAAGATCACCGGAAAGGTGACGGCGGCGAGCACTGGTCTGCCGCTCGCCGGAGCGACCGTCGAGGTCGACTCCTGGGTGGCCGACACCACCCTCACCACGGCTGCGGACGGCAGCTACGAACTGTGGCTCGACAAACGCAACAACCCGCTGACCGTGATCGTGGCGAAGGAGGGCTACAAGCCGGTCGTGGCCACCGTGAAGGTGGTCAAGGGATCGGTGGTCGTCACCGACTTCGCCCTGAAGAAGGCGTAAGCGAGACGCCACGACCGACAGCGCCCGGCCGGGATCCCGGCCGGGCGCTGTCGTATGACAGGAGGAGTTCAAGCGTGATGCCGTCGCACCGGCCCGATCCTCCAGCAAAACGGTCACCGAGGTGGCCCGAGACCTGGGAGTGAGCCCCGAGGGGCTGCGGAGCTGGGTCAAGCAGGACAGGATCGACCGCGGCGAGGGCGGCCCGGCCCGGCATACGCCTGGTCGGCGACATCACCTGCCTGCCGACCGAGGAGGGCCGGCTCCACCTCGCCTGCTGGCTGGACCCGGCCACCCGCGAGACCGCCGGCTGCGCGATGGCCGGCCACCACCGCGCCGACCTGGTCGTCGATGCCCTGCACATGGCCCAAGGACGCGGTCGCCCGGAACCGGACCGGACGCACCGGCCCGTGTGACGACAACGCCGCAGCCGAGAGCCTCTGGGCGGTTCTCAAAGCCGAGATCGGCACCCGGACCTGGCCCGACGACCGGGCAGCCGCCCGCACCGAGGTCTTCTCCTTCATCGAGAGACCCCGTTGCCCAATTGTCTATGCGGCGAGGTCGAGGGCGGCGAGGTGTGATGTTCGGGTAGGTGCGAGTGGCTGCCCGGTCCACCAGGCATCGAGGCGGATGAGGTTGACGGCGGTGGCTGTAAGGACGTGTGCGAGGGCGGTCTTTCGCAGTCCTGCGTAGCGGGTGCGGCGAGCGCCGGCGGCCATGACCGCCTGGTGGATCGTGCCCTCCACTCCGGAGCGGAGGGCATAGACCGCCTTCCACTCCTCGGTGGTTTGCTCCGCGCGGACGCGTTCGAGGACGGCGTCTTGATCTTGTGGGCGGACGGTGAGCTGTCGGCCGTAACGTGTTGAGTTGGTGCACTGCCCGCGGGACGGGCAGGGCGCGCAGGTCTCGGTGGCGAAGCGGATGCGGATCGCGGGTCGCTGATTGTTGTCGAGTCCCTCGGTCCAGTAACGACTGTGGGCACCGTCGGGGCAGATCGCCCGATGAGCGTCCCAGTCGATAGTGAAGGATGCCTTGTCGTAGCCGGTTGCCTGGACGGTGCGGCGGGTCATGGGCCGGACCGGGCCGATCACGCGGACACCTCTCTGGGTGGGCGCCGTCAACAGGAGCTCCGCGGAGATGTAGCCGGCATCCATCAGGTGTTCGCCCGGCAGCAGGCCCTTGGCGTCGAGGCGGTCATGGATCTCGTCGACGACCACGGGGTCGCCGACCGTGGCGTCCGTTGTCACCACGTGGGTGATCAGATGCGGTCGGCCGGTCTCCCGGGCGTCGCAGGTCTCGCTGAAGTGGACTTTGTAGCCGTCCCAGGCCGAGCCGCGCTTGACGGCGTTGCGGGAGTCGGGGTCGTAGGGCGAGGTGATCCGTGCTCTGCTGGGCGGGAGATCGTCTTTCCCCCGCCAGGACACCTCTTGCACTCCGTCGGTGATCGTGCGCTGGAACTGCTGGAGCCACACCGTCCGCAGGATGCCAACAACCGGGACCTGCCGCAGCCAGGCCGGGGCACTGGCCGCGAAGGACGCATTGAGGAACTGGTAGCCGTCAGCTGCAATACGCCAGGTGAGCTGCGTCCGCTCGCTTTCACCACTCGGCAGCCGGTAGGAGTCCACCCGGGCCCCGTACTGTTGCTGCCAGGCCGGGGGCATCCAGGAGGCGAGCCACTCGGGCGCTGCGACGGCGACCGCCTCCAGCGTGGCCCGCAGCGTCTCGCCGATGAACTCCAGGCGGTTGAGGTCCCTCACCGCGGCAAGCACGTGCGTGGAGTCGGTACGCTGCCGGCCCCGCCCGGACACCAGCCCCAGTTCGTTGAGCCGCTCCAGCAGCAGATCCAGGATCTTCTCCTCCAGACTGTGGGCCAGGAGACGGTCGCGGAACCCCGTCAGCACGGTGAAGTCGAAGCCCGGATCGGCCAGGTCGAGGCCAAGCAGGTACTTCCAGTCGATTCTCGCGCGTACCGCGTGGGCCGCCTGGCGGTCGGTCAGATTCTCCGCGAACTGCAGCACACTGACCAGCGCCAGCTGGCCCGGAGCGACACCGGGGCGGCCACGCACGCCGAACGTGGACTTGAAGACCTCGTCATCGAACAGTGGACCGAGCGCGTCCCGCACCCGCATCGCCAGACACCCCTTGGGAAACGCCGCCCAGGCCACCGCCCGCGTCTCCTCAGGCACCTCCCGACCCGAGTCCGCCCGCATCGACACCCAACCCCTCCGTCCCAAGATCGAGGCGGGCTCGCGACTCAGGCCCCCGACCTCAGGCTCCACCCCTCAACCAACCGCCAAGGCCGAGATCAGAAGCCATCACCCAATTGGGCAACGGGGTCATCGAGACTTTCTACAACCGGCGCCGAGCCGCCTCGCGACGGCCGAACCGCGGGTGCGCTCGGTCATCCGGCCACTCCCGCACTGGCCCGGCAAGCCGCAGCGGGGGGCCGTCCCCGCGCTCGCCGCCGCCCCCACCCACGCGCTCGCACCGGCCCCTGCCCTGGTCTCCCGGTCCGGTTGGCCCGCCCCCTCGGCCGGGCGGGACCTCGCGGTGCTGCACGGGCGGATGGGGAGGTGTGGAGCCGACCAGCCGTACGTCGTCGCTCCACAGCGAGGTGTCCCGGGCCAGGAGCCGGATCATGCTGGTGAGCAGGAGCGATACGGCGCGCAGCCGTTTGCCGTAGCCGGACTGCCGGGGCACGTAGGGGAACATGCCGCGGAAGTCACGGTCCACGCGGCGCAGCCGGCGCCGCTCGGAGGTGTAGTCGAGCAGCGCCGACATCACGGCCAGCGTGAGCAGTTCCGCGTCACTGAGCATGGGCGCGATCCCGACCTTCGGGCGCCCTGGCGCCCTGGCGCCAGCTACGACGAAGCCTACGACTCGTCGTCGACACGGGTATGGAGTGCTGTTGCGAGGGTGTTCAGGTCTTTCGTCACACATTGACACTGGACGCCCTCGTGCCATGTCCGCAGCCAATCCCTTGGACTCATTCATCCAGGGGGTGCCAACGTTCACGTGCGCGGCCCAAGTCCGGGATCCGGTGTGGGCCGGGGACGCGCCCTGGGGGCGTGCCCCCGGCCCCAGCAGCCGGAAACGTCAGCAGGTCGGAATGGCGCCGCCGTACATGTCGTCGGCCTGGTCGTTGCCCTGACCCGACAGGTAGTACGCCGACACGTAGTCCTGACCCCCGGTGTCCATATCCGTGTTCAGCCACCAGTGGTTGTACGCGGAACCCGAACCCACCTGCGCACCCCACACCTTGCAGAACACGTAATTCGTCCCCGCGTTCAACGTCCCACCATGATCGCGACCAGGCGCCGCGGAGAACGTCGTCACCCAGTACTGCCCGTCGGAGCCGCAGGCGGGAATGTCGTGGCCCGTGTTGTCCTTGGCCTCGTCGTTGCCCCAGTGGGACAGGTAGTAGGCGGACACCCAGCCCTGGCCGCCGGTGTCGAGGTCGGTGAACATCCACCAGTGGTTGTAGCTGGAGTTGGAGCCGACCTTCGCGCCCCACTCCTTGCACAGCACGTAGTTGGTGCCCGCGTAGAGGGTACCGGCGCCGTCGCGGGCCGGGGCGTTGGCGAAGGTGTCGACCCAGTACTCGCCGTCGGAGGTACCGCCTCCCCCACTGCCGCCCGAGGAGCACTCGGGTATGGCGCCGCCGTACATGTCGTCGGCCTGGTCGTTGCCCTGACCCGACAGGTAGTACGCCGACACGTAGTCCTGACCCCCGGTGTCCATATCCGTGTTCAGCCACCAGTGGTTGTACGCGGAACCCGAACCCACCTGCGCACCCCACACCTTGCAGAACACGTAATTCGTCCCCGCGTTCAACGTCCCACCATGATCGCGACCAGGCGCCGCGGAGAACGTCGTCACCCAGTACTGCCCGTCGGAGCCCGAGCCTCCTCCCCCGCTGCCGCCTCCGCCACCGCCTCCTCCTCCGGTGTCGCCCGTGCACAGCGGGTCGCCCGGGTGGTCGTGCATCCACAGGGCCGAGCAGCCCCGGCTGCAACCGGTCAGGCCACTCGCGCCGCAGCCGTCCTCGCCGTGCACGGCCTGGGCCTGGGCGACGTGCGCGTCGGCGGCCGCGGCGGCCTGGTCGACCTGGGCCGGATGGCCTTGGGTGGAGAAGCCGTACATGCGGATGGCGCCGACGTAGCCGTTGTGGTCGAAGGGGGCGACGTTGGCCGGGGTGCCCGACTGCGACTCCTGGACCACCAGACCGCCGCCGAGGTACATCGCAACGTGGTGCACGGGGTTGCCCCAGAACACCATGTCGCCCGGGCGCAGCGGGCTCAGGCCCTGGTCAGCAGTGAAGTGGATCGCCACGTTCGTGTCGGTGTGGAACTGGCCGTTCGCACCTCCCTCCAGGGTCAGATAGTTCTCGTCACCGGTCACGGCGTACCACAGCCAGTGCATGAACCCTGAGCAGTCGTACCCCTTCACATTGGCGTCGTTCCAGGCGTACTCGGTGTGGTCTGTGTGACCGTAACTGGCTCCGGGATGAGTGCCCCAGCCGCCGCCGAAACTGTACGTGATGCGGTCGTGAACCATCTTGCAGGCCAGGTCCAGGGCCTTGGACGCCTCAACGGTCGCCGGGTCCTGGTCGACCACCGGGCACGAACCACTGGCGGCCTGCGCGGGCCCGGCGACGGTGAGCTGGACCAGGCACGCGGCGAGCAGCGCGACGATCGCCGCGAGGACGGTCGCCCGTAGCCGGTGCCTCCCCCGCGCTCTGCGCACGGACTGTCTGAACGGTGTTCTCACGGCATTCCTCCCTGGCTGACAACGGTCGCGATTCAGTGAACCCTGGGCGGGGGCTGTGGGGTACCTGTAAGGTTCCGGGGTCCGAGAGGGCGGGACCGAGGAAGCGGGGCGGGGGGTGGCGCCGTGCGGCAGGCGCAGACACGGGGCTGGGCGGTTCGGGTACCGGGCGGCTACCGGGTGGGTGACTGGACCGTGCACGCGCCGGTGGCCACCGGGAGCTGGGGCAGCGTCTACGAGGGCCGCCGCGCCGGCAGGCGCTCCGGCGACGAGTCCGGCGAGGGGGCAGCGGACGGCGTCGGCGAGTTACCCGGCCGGGTGGCGATGAAGTTCCTGCCCACCGGAACCATGACGCCGCGTCAGCTCTCCGTACTGTCCGACATGGTGAGCCGCGAGATCCGGCTGCACGAACGCCTGGCCCACCCGCGCATCGTGCGGCTGTACCGGACGCTGACCGTCGATGACGCCGAGTCGCCGGAGATCGACGGCTGCTGCGTGCTCATCATGGAGTTGGCCGACGGCTCGCTCGCCGACACCCTGCGCGGTGCCGCGGGCCGACCGCTGCCGGACGCGCCGCGGATCATCACCGAGATCTGCGAGGGGCTGGCACACCTGCACGACTCCGGCTGGGTGCACGGGGACCTCAAACCGGCCAACATCCTGCTGATGCACGACGGCTCGGTGCGGCTCGCGGACTTCGGGCTGACCGCGGAGATGGAGTCCACACACGCCTATCTGACGCCGGCGGGCTCCCCCGACTACCTGCCGCCGGAGCGGTGGACCGAGCAGCTGACCGACCGGGGCGTCGCGATCCGGCCGACGTCAGACGTGTGGGCTCTGGGCGTGACCGCCTACCAACTCCTCGCCGGCGCAATGCCCTTCCCCGGCGGAACCCCCCGGGCCCGGGCGGCGAACGCGGCGCAATATGCCGAGGGCCGTGCCCGGCTGACCCTCTCCGCCGACCTGCCGCCCGGCTGGCGGGACTTCGTCCGGGACTGCCTGGCCCCGGGCCACCGGGAGCGCGCCGCGTGGACCGCGAGTGCCCTGCACAGCCGGGCGAAGGCACTGACGGCCGACCCCGCCGCCCTCATCCGCAGGCCCCACCCGCACCGTCGCCGCAATGCGCTGGCCGGTGCCGCGGCCGCTGCGGTGGTGACCGGTGGCACCATCGGCGGCCTGATGGTCACGGCACCCCAACGCATCGACTACGCCGCCTACTTCAACACCCGCTCGGACATCCCACGCGCCTACTACGACCTGGTGGTGCAGGCAGGCACCTCCTGCGACGAGCCGGGCGTCACTCCAGCCACGGTCGCGGCGATGCTCAAGGCGCTCAGCAACTGGGACCCAGACCTGCACTCGCCGCAGACCGACGAGTACGGCATCGCCCGTTGGAGTCCGGGCGTACTCTGGTACTACATGCCGGCGGGCCGCCAGAAGGCGATCCCTGAGCCACCGTTCCCACCGGAGTTGTCCATTCCCGCGCTCGGCCGCTACCTGTGCAAGTACTCCACCGCGCTGCAGAGCGTACCGGGCGACCGCGGGCTGCTGCTGGCTGCGGCCTTCGCCTCCTCCGACGGGAAGGTGCGCGAGTACGGGGGCGTGCCACCGCGCCAGGCCGCGTTCGAGAAGCGCGTGGAGCAGGCGCTCCTCAGCTACCTGCCCGCGGGGGCGCCGAAGCCGGCGCTCCCGCGGATGGGGACGACAACAACGGCAGATGCTCCTCCCGCACAAGGTTGAACCGCACCGCGGTGGCCACCAGCGCCGCCCGCTGCCAGTCGGCCTTGGCACCCGCCCTGCCGCCGGGACCGGCGCGGGCCTTCACCCGCAGCTTGGCACTGGCCAGGTAGTCGATGTGGAAGTTGACCGCGGCGCGCGTCAGGCCGACGCAGCCCGCCACGGGGCGCAGCCGCTCGATGATCTCCGGGACCGTGGGGATCACGGTGGACGCGCAGTCGCGCAACCGGGGTTCGCACAGCGCGAGCAGCACCAGAAAATACTTGGCGCTCTCGTCCAGCGGGAACGAGGAGACCGTGTCGGCGCCGCCCGGACCCGCGGAGCCCTCGCCGTAGGTGTGCTCGGGCGCGTACACGTCGAAGGACACCCAGCTGTCGACGGTGGGCAGCAGCACGCGGGCGAACTCGAAGGGCACCGGTGCGTGCAGGCGGCGCGGCGCCACCTTCAGGAACTCGCCGCCGCCTTCGGGATTCTCCACGACGTAGGTGGTGCCGGCGCTCAGATTGCTGATCGACCAGTGGTCGTCGACGGCCCGGATGCTGCCCGCGAGCCGTGAGACGGCCGGGTCGGGCAGCACCACCTCCACCCGCGTGCCGCCACCGCCGCGACCGAACCGGACCTCCTGGCCCGGCCCCAGTTCCAGTAACTCCGGCCGGCCCGCTCGACGGCGCTCCCCCGCGGTGGCCGGCAGCTGGATGATCACCGTCCGCATATCTTCCGTCACCCCCTTCCGATCGTACAGGGGTGCCGCCTGGGCGGCGGGGCTCTCGTGGGTGTCCTTGCCGCTCCTCGATCGCACCCTCATCTGGAACCAGCGCCACCTGCTCCGTTCAAGCGCCTCGACGACGCGGGCATCAGCGGGCGGACTCATCGACAGCGGCCGTTCCTCCACGCATCGTTACTTGACATCTCGAAGCGTGGAGGACGGCCGCGTCCGCTGTCCCCGGAAGAGACCAAGATCAGCCCGTCAGGTGACGAGCGAGGTTGAACAACAAGCTGAGTACAGCTAGATGGCGAAGGGAACGTACCCGAGCGTCTCGGTGGCGTTGGACGCCGCCACCAGGCCGCTCGGCGGCAGGGTTGTGGATTTCGGGGTGACGAACGCTACGAGGTCGGTGAAGTAGCCTGCGTTGGCGACGCTCGCCGAGCAGGTGGTTCCGCTGGCGCAGGATGCGAGCAGGGTCCCGTTCTCATTGAATATCTCGATGTAGTAATGCGCCGTGCCGACGTCAGCGCTCGCGGTCGCCGTCGCGGTGAACGTCGAGCCGACCCACACGCCGCCCGGGGCGGACAGGCTCACCGTCCATCCGGAGTGGGTCCACGTGACGTACGTGGTCTGCGACGTGGCCTGTAGCGTGGCGGGTGGGGCGGTGGTGCCGTTGCCACCGAAGTAGGCGGTGAACGCGTGTGTGGTCGCCTGTGCTTCGGTGACCGTCGCCGAGCACGTCGTGCCGGTCTTGCACGAGGCGAGCAGGGCGCCGGTGGTGGTGTCGAAGATCTCGTTGGAGAACGGCGAGGAGCTGATGTCCGTTCCGGCGGTCGAGGTCAGGGTGACCGTCGCGCCGGGCGCCGCGGTGGTGGCGGACGCTTCCAAGTCAAGGTATGTCCCCTTCCAGACCAGAGCGGAGTTGTCCCACTCGGACTGGATGTGGCCCGGCGGGAAGCTGGTCGAGTTGTCAGCGATGAACGCGTCCACGCCGTGGCTGGCGGCTACGGGCGAGGTCTCGTACGCGGTGCAGATCGTGCCGGTGTCGCAGGTGCCGATGTACGCGCCGATCGTGTAGTCGTAAATCCGGACGTATAAGCCGGAGCCCGTCACGCTCCGGCTGGTGGTCACGGCGACGGAGGCTTTCTGGGTGGCCCACGCCTCGAAGCTGTTCACTACGACGATCTGGTTTCCGGCAGGCGGCTTGGCCGACTGGTGGGTGGCAGTGCTCTGACTGACGTTCCGGGCGGCGGCCGAGCTGCCCGCGGCGCTCGCCGGGCCGGCGGCGCCCAGCAGCACCAGGGCGGCGGTCGCCATCGCGGTCACCAGGACGGCTGCTCGCTTGAGCCTGAACATGAGTTCCCTTCTTGGCACGAAATTATCACAGAGGCCTGATTGTCTCCTCCGAGAACGTACGAGCACGTACATGCGGAGTCAATGCGGGGAAGCGGCCTGGACGCCTACCAGCATCGGAGCAAGATCACGGCCTCATTCTCCGGTATCCAGAGCGAGTCGGGCGTACACCTACGCGGGCTGGTCAGCCGGTCGATCAGTTCAGGCGGCAGGCCCGCATTCTCCGCCGGCCTTAGTGGGGTCGGGGACTGGAGCGGTGGCTTCCGCTCCGTTTCCAGTCCCCGCCGCTTCAAACCGTGCACGCAGTTCTCCCGCACACGGCTTTCCGACATCGTTCACCGACTGGCATGCGCTGTCGCCCTGCGTACGTTTCCGGTAAGACGGTAGACACCGAGCCGGGTGATCCATCCATAAGTACATCGGGTGGTCCAGTTCCTGCCCGCGAGTCTGTGTTTCCCGCTGGCAAAGATCGCCAGCCGTTCGTGGACGTAGCCGTCGATCACGTTGAACTTCCGTCCGGAGTTCCCGTTGCGGAAGTACGTTGCCCAGCCCCGTAGGATGGGGTTGAGATCAGCTACCACGGCGGATACCGGCCGCTCAGTCTTCGAGCGAGCGGTTGCCGCGCGGATTCTTTCCCGCAGCACCCCTATCGCCCTGGCCGAGGGCCAGCGTTGCGGGTAGTACTTGCCCCGCCATTTCCACGATTCCATCTTCCGGTGATGGAAGCCGAGGAAGTCGAAGCCCTGCCCGCCTCGGGTGAGGCAGACCTGTTCCAGCACCCTTGCCGCTAACTCCCGGGCCTGTTCGGCCCGTTGCTCGGTCGGCGACAGGACTGCGAAATCATCGCAGTACCTCACCAGCGTCCCCAGTCGGCGGCCCTCGTTCTGCCACGCGTCATCGAGAACGTGCACCGCGATATTTGCCAGCAACGGGGAAATCGGTGAGCCCTGAGGAGTTCCCGCCCCGGTCGGGGAGGTCACCCCGCCCTCCAAGACTCCCATCCGCAGCCAGCACCGGATCAGCTTCAGCATCGACCGGTCCACCACACGCCGGGCCACCTGGGCCATCAGCGCCTCGTGGTCGATCGTCCCGAAACAGTCCCGGATATCGGCCTCGAACACCCGCTCCCGCCGCTGGTTCGCGGCGACACGCACGGCTTCGCACGCATCGATCGCGGACCGCTTCGGCCGGAACCCGTAGCTCGCCTCGGTGAACTGAGACTCGAAGACCGGTTCCAGGACCAGTTTCGCGGCCGTCATCACCACCCGGTCCGCTACTGCAGGGATCGACAGCGGCCGGAACTCTCCCGGCCGCCCCGGTTTGGGAATCTGGACCCGACGCAGCACTGACGGACGATACGTATACGTCCGCGGTGTCTGCGAAATGTCCTGGAGGAATGAATCCACTCCCAGGGTTTCCACCGCGTCGACGGTCACACCGTCAATGCCGAGGGCACCCCGGTTCGCACACAACGGCCCACGCCCGCCTGAGAACGTCCGTGCGGTGGACATGGCTATACAGGGCATGAAACCGTCGCTCGGGTTCTTGCTTGGCACAGCGGTAAAGCGTCCGCTGCAAGGCTCGGACCTTGTCCAAAGGACGGCGGCCCGGTCTTGCGGCACCTTCCTCCCGGCGGATGGAACTGAGGGCTGTCCCGCTGATCCCCGGCGGGCGCGCGACGACAGCTACGGCACCTCGCCGCGTTGTCGGGCTCGCCCGAACACGACCCGGTATGAGGGCGACCCTTCGCCTTGCGATGTACCGCGTCTGACGCCGCGCGCTGGTCCACCGCGGATTACGGGACAGCCCTTGGCCTCGATCTTTCGTGACGGTCTGCCGGGGGTCTGTACGGTGACCGGGAGAGGTTGCGGCTCCAGGCCGTGGAACGTTTCGAGAGCGGGCAGAAGAACGCGGAGGTTACCGCTGCCCTGCGGATCAGGACACGGTCTTCAGGACAACGGCGCATCCGGGGACAGTGAGCCTTTTCCATCATCGGTCTGAGCTGGCCAGATGCAGGGCGAGGACGGCCTGGATGAGGGCGGTGATCCGGGTGGTGGAGCACCGGAGTTTGCGCAGGAGCCGCCAGCTCTTGAGGGTCGCCATGGCCTGCTCGACGAGGGCACGGATCTTCGCGTGGGAGCGGTTCACCGCCTTCTGTCCCGGGGAGAGTGTCTCCCATCGCCCCCAGTACGGGATGCGGACCGTGCCGCCGGCGCCGCGGTAGCCCTTGTCGGCCCAGCAGGTGACGTGGGCCCGATCGAGGGCGTCGATGATGCCGTGCTCGCGGGCCGCTCGGATGTCGTGGACGGCTCCGGGCAGGGCCGGCGAGGCCCATAGCAGTCGGCCGAACGGATCGGTGAGGACCTGCACGTTCATGCCGTGTTTCTTGTGTTTCCCGGAGTAGAAGGGCCGGTCCGCGGCGGTGCGGTCGATCGGCAGGAGCGTGCCGTCCAGGAGCACGAACGCCTTCGTCGAGGCGGTGCGGACGGCATCGGCCAGGGTGGGAGCGAGGACGGCCAGGAGGTCGACGGCCTCGGCGACATAGCGGTATGCCGTCGTGGTCCCCACGCCGAACCCGGTGGCGAGCTGGGCGTAGGTGTGTCCGACGCGCAGGTGGGCGAGGGTGAGAAGGGCTTGGCGGCCGGCGGTCAGCCGTCGCCAGCGGGAGTTGATGGCACGGCGGTGCCGCCGCAACTGATCTGCAAGGAAGCGGAGGGCGGAACTGGACACGTCCACGCCGGACGGGTAGACAAGCATGCGAAGCCTCTGGTGGACACGGTTCTCTTGGTCGACAACCCATCTACCAGGGGCTTCGCTTCGTTGTCACCCCAAGTGCGCAGCCACGTCAGCAGGTTGGAAAAGGCTCAGTGGGTCGCGGCGGCGGTGAGTGGGGAAGGCGAAGAGGCGGTACTCCGATACTGTGGCGAACCCCAGGCGGCGGTACAGCGGCTCGCCGGCCGGGCTCGCCGCGAGGGCGGCGTGCCCCATGCCGCGGTCGCGTCCGGTCCGGAGCGCGTCGGCGGTCAGGGCCGCGCCGATGCCGCGCCGGCGGTGGGCTTCGGCGACGTGGACCAGGAAGATTCCCGCCACCCCGTACGCCGAGATCACCACGGCTGTCCCGACGACGCGTCCGTCGAGGACCGCGGCCAGGCGGACGATGTCCGCGTTGTCCGGACGCTGTGACTCGATGCGCACCATGTCGCTTTCCAGGCCGGGCACGACGCCCATCGAGGCACTGTAGGTGCGGACCACCTCCGTCAGCCGGTCGTGGTCCGTCACCGCGACGATCTGCGGGCCGCCAGGCGCCGCCTTCGGAGCCGCGGTGCGGTCGAGGGGGCGCACCATCACCGGGACAGCTCCGAGCTCCACCGCTCCGTGCCCGGCAAGGGCCGCGGCGGTTCCCTCGGGGCTGTCCGGACCCGCCCACCACCACCAGGGCACTCCCGCGAGCCGCTCCTGGACGGTTGCCGCGGCGTGCCCGACCGCGTCCAGGGAGCGCAACCGGGCCACGCCGTTGAACTGTGGCTGGGCCAGCCCGCTGCGGAAGTGGTCGACCTCGCCCCGACCGTGTTCCGCCTCGCCCCAGCCCATCAGGTACTGCCGGAAGTTGGCGGTCACCTGGGCCAGGATCCCGGGATGCGGGGTGCCTGCCGGCGGACGCGTCCCCGCCTGCCCGCTCCTCTCGGCAGAGAGGCCCGACGCCGCGGTGTCAGCCGCACTTGCCTCGTACGTCACGCTTGTCGCCTTTGGCTTTCACGCACCGTCTCGCCCGCGAGGGCGGCGTGCCCGGGGTGCGCATGGGTGGTCGGTCGGTCTGGGGGCCTGCGGCCGTCCTCGCGGGTCACGGCCTCTTCCCTGCTCAGGGCGCCACGATGCGGAAGTCCGAGACAGGCCGGTAACCGGCACGCCTGTAGAGGCGGTTGCTCGTCGGGTTGGAAAGGTCGGTGAAGAGCAGGACGTTTTCCGCGCCGGCATCCCGCGCGGCCTGTGAAATGGCTGCGGTGACGGCGGCGCCGTATCCCCGTCCGCGGTGCCGGGGCGGCACGTACACCGGGGTGATGCGAGCGGTGGCGGCCACCACCGTGGTCATGGCTGCCACCGCCACCGGTTCGCCCGCGACCGTCCACAACCGCCAGCCGCCCTGGGCGATCCGCTCGTCGACGAACGCGTCGAGGTCGGCTCCGAGCGAGCCGGCTTCCGCAACGAAGCGGCTGCACCAGTCGTGGAGCAGATTCCGGTCGTCCCCGGTCGCAACCCGCGGTCCCCCCGGTGGAGCGACCGCAGGGGACTCGAGTTCGTCGAGCCGGTGGAGGCGGACGCGCGGGCCGTCGGCCGGCGCACCGCCCGTCTCCGCTTCCCAGGCCTGGCAGAAGGCGAGCACCGACGCGGCGTCGGCCAGCAGTCCCGCGCAGCGGCTGGAGCCGGTGATCAGCAGCCGGGCCAGGCCCGCTGCGGCAGCCCGGGAAAGACTGCTCGCGTTCAGCAGATGGGGCGGAGTCCAGACGAATGCGGCTGAGGTCGGGGCGCCGTCCGCGTCGCGCCACCAGCCCAGGCAGGCGGTCGGCGCCGTGCCCTCGGATCGGAGGCGCTCGATCGTGTCGAGTCCGGACAGCAGCATGGTGTGCAGGTCGGGGCGTGCGGCGACGAAGGCCCCCGCCTCCGAGCGGAACACCTCGGGACTGCCCGTCATGGACCACGCCATAGATTCAGATCTCCTCAGTGACCCCCTACCCGCCCATCGTTCCGTCCCGACCGCCGGACGTCCACGTGATAGATGCCACACTTAATCTATCTTGGCCGGACATCCCTCGCCGTCCATCGGGCTTAAGATTAAGGACGTCATCTAAACCAGGAGGGGCAGCCGAACGAGCGCCCTCCGGAGGGAACGCCATGAGCACATACCTGATCAACCATCTCCGTATCCCCGGGGGCGTCCCGAACGAGCAGGGGCTGTCCTATCTCGAACAGGTCGAGGCCACCGTCCACCCCCACGGCGGCAAGTGGCTGGCCAACGGCGAGGTCAGCGTCGTGGAGGGTGCGTGGCCGGGCTTGGTCGTCCTCATGGAGTTCCCCGACCGTGCTGCCGTCGACGCCTGGTACAACTCGCCGGAGTACCAGGCGATCCTGCCCCTGCGCACCAACAACTCGATCGCCGACATCGTGCTGATCGACAGCCTCCCCGAGGGTTACACGGTCCGAGGATTCGCCCAGCAGGTCAGGGCTGCCGTCCAGGCGGCATCCGCCCCTCAGGACTGACCAGGCAGGAGCAGGCCCCCGCCACCGTGAACACGGGCCGCCGACTTCGAGGAGGCACGCACGGCGGGATCTACACGGTCGGCACGGTGCGGGGGCGTCCGGGGGACGGCGACACCGCTGGAGGGCAAAAAAGGCGGAGGACGCCCTCGTACGGAGCCCCTCACCGGAGAAGAGCGCACCGACACCGCCGGCCGGTGCGTCCAGGGCATGGTCGAGCCGCGAGAGCCTTGGCGAACTCCGGCACCACAGTTGGGCCATGATTGCCCACAAAACCGGTCGGGAGGGGCTCCCGCCCGCGCCCCCAGGCCTGACATGAGGGCTCCATGGGGGACGGTGCATGCACCGCAGATCGCGTCATGTCAAGTGACCGTCGAAGCTGGGAAGGATGAACGATGGGCCGCGTCTCACAGGCAGAAGCGAGGGCCAACCGGGAGCGGGCGGTGGAGGCCGCCTCCCGCTTGATGCGCGAGAAAGGCATCGCCGAGGTCGGCATCATCGACCTGATGCAGTCGATCGGTCTCACCCAGGGCGGCTTCTACAAGCAGTTCGCCTCGAAGTCCGCGCTGGTCGATGAGGCGATAGCCAAGGGCCTGGCCGACAACATCCACTACCTGACGTCCTTGGACGAGGACGCAGGCGAGCACGGCGCGGCCTGGCGGTCATTGGTCGAGTCCTATCTCTCCGTCGAGCACCGCGACGACACCGGCAGCGGCTGCCCCGCGGCCGGCTTCGCCGGCGACACCGCGCGCCACCCCGAGTACAGCAGGACGTACGCCGACGGCGTCGCGGAAATGGCGGCATGGATAGCACCCGGGGACGCCGGTCTGGCAGCCCTGACAACCCTCGTGGGCGGCATTCTCCTCGCCCGCGCCACCACCGGAACGGCCCTGTCGGAGCGCATTCTCCACGCGGCACAGGAAGCCGCCTTGGGGGCCGTCGAAGGCGCCCGGACCGATGGGGGCCAGGTGGTTGCGGACGGCGCGGTCGACGCCGTCTAGCCGGGCCCGGACCGGCGCCCCGGCACGCCGCGGCCGATCCGGCCGGGCTCCGCCCGAACAGGAACGAACGAGGTACGCCCACAGATGTTCCCATTCTCGGCGACCACCCCGGCCGGCGCTCCCACCGACACGCAGCTCCTGCGCATCGGGTGTGACGGCGAGGTCGCCGCACGACTCGGTGGGAAGTGCCGCACGGCTGCTGGGGCGACTGTCCTTTGCTGCATGCGTCGTTCAATGAGTACGCGGAGGACAGGGACCACTTCTATCCGGACAGCGGCTCGGCCGCCGTCAACGCAGACGGCAAGCTCGTCCGGGCACACGTCCGCGGGCCGCTGGGCAGTGACGGGTGCCGGTCGCCTCCACCGACCGTACTGCGTGGACGCCGGCGAACACTGCGGCATCCCGTTCCGGTGACACCGTCACCATCCCAAAGCGACGCGGCCAGGGAGCTGGGAAGCGGATCTCAGCGCCTCTACCAGCACCAGGCTCATCAACATCGAGCGCCACCACCTCAGCGTCGCCACACTGCACCAGGAGCGTGCGGCCCGGCCAGCACAGCACCGGACCCCGAGCGGCGTCACCGAGATCGCCTCCGGTAGACCGACATCACGCTTTCAAGTTCAGTAGCGGGCGCCGGACAGTGCCACGGCTCCGATGATCATGAGCAGGCCGGCGGTCCCGGCGAGCCATGTGGTGCCCTCGACTCCGGTGTGGGCGAGCTGGGTGTGCGCGGCGGAGGCCGCCGGCGTGGTGATGGCGGTCGGTGCCGGCCCGGCTGTGGAGGCCGGACCGGCCGTGGTGGGTCGGCCGCCGGACGTCGGGGCGGCGACCGGGTCGGCGGACGTGGGCGTTGCGGGTCCGGCGGTCGGCATGGTGGTCGGCGGCGCGGTGGTGTCGGTGAGGGTGATCGCGATCAGCCCGGCCAGTTCTGCTCGGATGGTGACGGGCTTGCTGTGGGCGGGGTCACCGTGACGGGCACGGTGACGCCGTCGGGCACGACGACATCCTGGTCGGGACCGGGCTTGATGGTGGCCGAGCCGGTCGCGGTCTGCCGCAGGTGGTAGACGCCAGCGGGCAGCTCGGGGAAGGCGAGGGTGCCGTCGGCACCGGTGGTACCGGAGGCCGAGGTCGTCCCGGCCAGGTCGGTCAGGGTGAACGCGGCGCCGGACACGGGCGTCCCGTCGGTAGCGCTGACATGGACGCTGATGCCGCCGGGCACCACGGCGCGGGGCGCGGCGCTGTGCGGAGGTGGCGGACCGGGATCGCGGACACCCGCGGGGGCACGGGACCAGGATCGAACAACCCGTCATGCGCAGGTCTCGGGTCCGCCTGCGGGCCGACCTCACGGACGGGCAGCGGCCGACCTGACCCAGCTGCTGCGCCGCCTGTGCGCCCGGCCCGGAGCTCGCCTCGTGCGCGTCCAACGGGGGGCGGCAGGGCCTGCTGCACCGCTTCGGCAGCGCGGCCCGCCTGCGGCACACCCGGGTCCTGTGCAGCGCTCCCGTGCTGATCATCCGGAGCCGGCGGAGCGTGGCTCTCCGCAGCCGACGTGCGTCCGGTCAGCGGCAAACCGCTCAGCGCGAACACGGCGGCTGCGTGCGGCCGTATCCGCCGCATGTACCCGAACCCGTGCCTGTGTGCGTCATCCGTGCCGTGGCGTCGGAGCCGCCCCTCCCTGGTGAGGGTGCGCCGGCAGTTCGATCCATGGAGGTCAGGCCCCTTGCAGGACCTGCGCTGCGTTGGTGGCGGCGGCGCTGATGACGGCTTCAGGCCGAAGCCGTGTGCCTGCGGGAATGAGATGACGCCGTGAGAACAGCCCCCCGGGCGCGGGGAGGACGTGCGGTACCTCCCGTGCAGGCGGGGCGGTGTGGCGGGCGACGTGCTTGCCGGCTTCGGCCTGCGGTCGCCGTACTTGCCGGCGATCGGAGCCCGCACGAACCCGACAGTCCCGCGCCGGGCTGAAATTCGCGGGCGAAATCCCTGGCAGTCGGCGTGAACCGGCCTCCAGACTTGCGGGACGATCTATTGCGGAGGTCTTTCGATGACAAGTCTCTACGAGCATTCCGGCGGGGACGAGGCGCTGCACCGCCTTGAGGAGCTGTTCTACGCCAAAGTGCTCGCCGATCCCGTACTGCATGAGCTGTTCCCCGAACGGCGGCCGCACCACGTCGAGCACTTGACGTGGTTCACGGCGGAGTCGTTCGGCGGCCCGGACCGCTTCACCCGGGAACTGGGGTTCGAGTATCTGATCGCAGCGCACCGGCATCTGAAGATCACCGACGAGCAGCGTGAACGGTTCGTCGCCCTCTATCTGGAGGCGGTCGACGAGGCGGGCCTGCCCGCGGACGAGCCGTTCCGCGCGGCTGTGCGCTCGCATCTGGAGTTCGGTTCCGAGGTGGCCCAGCAGAATTCCCATGCCCAGACCGACGACCAACTGCACCCGCTGCGCGAGGTACCGCACTGGCAGTGGTGACTCTCCCGCGTCGGCGCCGGGCTTCCGGTCCGGCGGTGCACCAGCGCGGCGCACTGCCTCTCCAGCGGACCGCAGGGCAGTGCGGCGGTGCATCGGCTGCTCTCCACCTGAGCGGATCGGGGCGGTTGTCCCTGGCCGCGGGACCGCTTCGGCCGGCCGGCAGGGAGACCCGTGCGGTCAGTGCGCCCTTGGCGTCGGGAGCCACCCGGAGTTCGTCCTCGTGGAGACTGACGATGTCCGCCACGATGGAGAGTCCGAGACCGTGCCCGCGGTGGCCCGGCCGGTCGGGGCCGTCCGGCCCTCGCCCCGAAGGAAGGACTCGGTGAACATGTCGACCGTGTCCGCCAGCGGGCGCCCCGCGTCGGTGACCGTCAGCAGGGAGCGGAGCCGGTGGTGCGGATCCGGCCCGGTTGTCACGGAAAGGGAAACGGACGGGCTGGGAGCTGGGGCCGTTGCGGAGGCCGGGGCCTGCGCGAGGAGCACGAGGGCGGCAGCAGTGAGGCCGAAGGTGCCGAAGCGCAGCGCAAGGCGGCGGGGGTGCTGCCGCTCGGGCGGGCTGGTGCTGCGGCTACCACCCTGGCGCGTGCGACGCATCGGTGCTTCTGGGCTACAGCCCCCCGATGTCGTCGATGTCGCGAGGGGGCCACCGATCCGATGGATAAAAGGGCGGCTCCCTGTACAGGGAGTGGGTCCGTCTCCCGGTAGCCAGCCTGATGCCGTCTTCGGTCCACGCTCTGACGAACAGGAGCCCGGCACAGATCCCAGTGATGCCGATCGCCAAGAAGAGGGCAAGGGAACCGAGACTTTCCAGGAAAGAGGACTCCTCGCCGGGTTCGTCGTTGATGGTCAGCCGGTATAAGCCGACCACGGCGCCCCCGGTGCAGGCGAGGACGGCGATGGCGCACCCGCATAACCGGATACGCAGTCTGCGCGCCGCTCTGACGCTGTACACGGTGCAGTCGATCAGTTCTCTGCATCCGCGGCATTGGACTGACGTACTGGTGCGGCCTGCGACGGGACGTGGAGCGGTGATGTCACTCTTCTCCCGACATTTCCGGCACTCCAGCTGTCGGCGCGGGTGGCGCAAGTCATACGGGCCGGTCTCCGCTGCGGACATCGCATCGCCTCCACTGGGCGAAATCGGAAAAGCCACTAATGTCCTGTATGGTATCGCGTCCCCGTGCGGGCAAGTGCCGAGTGTCTGTGGCCACGTCACGTTTCGGCCAGCGCGCGGGACCCGTGACCGGCATGCGGCGATCATCGCGCGTGCAGTGCCGCTCCGTTGCCCGGGGGTGCTTCCGTCGTGGTTGCGAGGTTCCCGGCCGCCGGTGCGCCGTTGACAGACGTCACCTACGGACGACTCATGCCACTGTCCGGCGCTGGTGCTCCGGTGGCCGGTCCTGAGTGACGAGCCGGACTGCGGGTCGTCCGCGGAACCAGGCCGAATCGAGCGCGGGTGGAGTTCACTGGTCCTGTCGGCCCACGGAACAGCCAAGGTGACGGAGCTGATCCAGGGCACGTCGGCGCCCGAAGCCGAAGGCAACCAGAACCAGACCCACGCAGGCGGCGAATCGCTCTGCTCAGCCAGGCGAGCTGAACCCTGGCCGAGAGCAGTCTTACCCCGCGACTTCCCGCTGCCCAGACTCACATAAGGGGCATCTGGGATGCGTGGGGGAGCATATGGAGAAGCGGGGCGAGCGCCGTTCTGCGGCGCGGAGGCGATTCACTGCTCGCAGTGGCATCGCGGTGGGCAGCGTCGCGGCGCTTGTCCTGGTGACCGTGTTCCGGTCCCAGGTGTGGCCGTACGTTGTGGGGATTGCTGTGTTTTTCGCTGCCGGGGGTGAAGTCGTCGTCTACTGGATCTGGCTGTGGCACTCGGAGCGGCTGGAACGCCGCCGCGACCCCACGGGATCAGCACAGGACGCGATCGAGGTGGGCCTCCAATCGCAGACCCCAGTGGACCAGGCTGAACTAGCTGACGAGGATGCGGGCCCTGCCGCCCCCGGGCCGGGGGACTGAAGAAGTGCGGCATCTCAGCCCCGCATGGTTAGTACGACAGCAGACAGAGCCAGCCGGTCGTGCCGCGGCGCACGTCGTCGCTGTCTCATCCTGAGCGCATCCTCCAGCTCGGCAACGGCATGTGGGTGCGGATGGACCGCGCCACCGACTCCGACCTGCTGCTGTGGAGCCGGCTGGCAACGAGGTCCAGGACTACATCGACCAGCGCATCGACGCCTTCCGCAGCCACCCCGGACTCGAGTTCCTCGGCGACCTCGAACGGATCGTCTTCGGCTCCGTCAACGGACCCCGACCAGCCCGCCGTCGTCGAAGCCGAGGAGGAGTGACCCGCCCGGCGCCAAGCGGTGGTTCGCCGCCGCCATCGCCGTAACCAGCAAGGACCAGCTGCTGGTCGTCTTCGCCGAGCAGAGCGACCACAGCTGGCAGACGGTTCTCGCCTCCGATCTCGGCGGGGCACCGCTTCCCTCCATTGCGCTGAACGCCGACGGGTACGCCACGGCCGTGGCAACCGACGGCAGCCAGCCGGCGCTCGACGCCGGACGGCTTCGGGCCGCGGTCGTCGACAACTTCGCCACCGGAGGGGTGTACGACGGTACGAAGTACCTCACTCCCACCGCGGCAAGCCAGCGGCAGATCAGCGTCCACACCAAGGACATCCACCGCCTCGGTACGAAGGGCACCACGGCATTCGCTGCCGCCGACAACCCGTGGACCCAGGCCTACGCCCTGAAGACCGCCGGCGGCGGGCCACTGGTGCTGTTCGCCCACACCCAGACCGACACCGTCTACCAAGGCTGGCAGATCATCTCCGGTCCCAGCACGAGGGCCTGGCTGGGCACAACTCCCCGGCAGGCGATCACCGCCACCTTCACCTGCGCGGACGCCGCCCTGATTCCCGACGCGAACTCCAAGGCACAGCTCCTCGGCTACTCCTGTGAGATCACCGCCGCCGACGGCCCGCCCGAGGCCGGACGACCAGCGTCTAACCTCCACCTCCACAGATCGAGGAGCACGCGCTGATGCCCAACCCCGACTTCGAGCTCTACGACAACACCGGCCGCACCACCGACCGGATCCACGCCCACAACGCCGGCAGCCCCACTCCGCACGACCTGTCCCGGTGGGGCGCCGCAGCGGCCAAACCACTGATCGACGCAGCCGAACTCCCGCCTTCCGGCCAGGGCATCATGGGCTGGACCGACCTGCTGCGCCGGGCAGGCACCGAGAGTGAGTTCCACGGCATCGCCACCGCGGTCCTGGAGAACGACGACGGTGCGGTCGCCCGCCTCCACCAGTTCCTGGAGTCACTCGCCAACTGGTACGACGACCGCGGCGACCGGACAAGCCGTCGCCACTACCAGGGCCTGGCCGACCAATTCGACGCGCTGGCAGACGACCTCGTCCAGCTCACCGCGGACCTCGCCCGCACCGCATACCACCACACCACAACGGCTGCTCCGGCAACCCGGCTGGCGCCATCGCCAGTCCACCCGCCCGCACCGATGGCCGGCAAGCCGCCCCGGCGTTGACGACCGCCGGCCTCAACACGAAGGGGTTCCCGCACAACGGCGCGCTCCGCCTTCGGAAGTGCCCGACGCCATCGGGTCGGCACGAGCCGGGCGCGGCGGGGACGTACTGGCCGACCCCCCACCACACGATCCCGATCGGACCGACGACCGTCATGGCCCGCACCAGCTTGTGGTCCGCGGCCGGCGGCAGGAGCTGCCTCGTCCAGGGCGAGGAGCACCTCGCGCTGTGAGTGACCTTTATGACGGCCGGGGAACTGCTGCCGCTACCATTACCGCAAACACGCCCACCCGCTCACTGGCTTTGAACGAGACTTTTGGCCCCACATCGTGGCGGTTCAGGTCGCCTCGTCTCGCACGACGATGGCAGAGATGGCCTCCCGGGCATGGAGGTACGAGTCGGCAGGCCGGGGAGCACATGGTGCAAGCTGGGTGCCGTGAAGTCCTCGCGTGACGATGTCCTCGACCTGTTCGACCATGTCTGGCAGCGGTTCCGGAGGCGTATGGAAGGGCTCGCCGACGAGGAATGGCGTTGGCAGCCAGGACCGGACGAGCGCCTCACGCTGCGGTGGCGGTTGCAGCACATCACAGAGTTCCTGCGAGAGGAACGAAATGGGCCTTGGCTCGGGCTGGCGGCCGAGTCAGGGGAGCGCCAGGCCGAGGCCGCTGACGCTGCGACCGCGCTCAGCCACGCTGATGAGGCGTTTACTCGGTGGCGCGGTCAGCTTGCCGAGGTTCCCGAGGAAGCGTTCGCTGAACCCATCGGTCCGGCCGCTGGTCACTTTGGCGATGCGACCCGATGCTCTTTCGCTCTGCATGTTGCAGATGAGTTGATTCATCACAGCGCGGAGGCGTCGGTTCTGCGAGACCTGTATGCGGTGCGCGCCTGACGCAGTCGGCTCTCTTTGCCGGGCGCCTCAGGCCGAGTTGTGCTGTCGGGCTGCCTTGGTGTGGGCGAGGCGGTAGGGGGCGCTGCCGGTTCCGATGATGTTGCCGCCGAAGGTGAGGCGGTCCACGATGGCCGCGCAGAGCAGGTGCGACTTGCCGGTGCCGCTATCGCCGATCAGACACAGCGGCAGTCCTTTGCGGACCCACTCGCAGGACGCCAGGGTGCGGACGCCGCCCGGGTCTTCCCGTGGAGATCAGGAAACGACCTCGCCTCCGTCCTCGGCCACCGGCCGCTTATCAGCCCGCGGCCCGCGTGATGGGCAATACCGTCGAGCCGCGCACGCTTGGCTACCTCGCCCGGCGGCTGGGCGACCTGATCGACGCACTCCCTACCGACCGTGCGGCGATCAAGCCGGCTGAGCCTCCGAACCTGTGGCGTGGATGAGCCACTACACCGAGCGCGCGACGGCCTGGATCACCACCACCCTCACCAGCGAAGAGCCGGTCCCGCTGCGGCAGCGGGAGGCCATCGAGCAGCTCACCGACGCGATGATCCCGATGGCCGACGCCCAGCAGGCCCTGACCCAGGCCCTGACGCACGTGGCACGGCTACCGCACGGCGGCGGTCCCCGGCGTCGAGCGCAGCCGCCTGCGCGCCGACGAGACCACGTCCCGGATCACGTGATCTACAACCTGCCCTCCGACGGCCGCCTGGTCACCCTGCCGGGACCCGGAATCGCCGACTGGGATTGTCACGCCGACCCCAACCTGGTCGAGTGGCAGACCCGCCACCGCGGTACCCGAGCCATGGCACTCCTGCGCGACCGGGACTCCAGCGCCCCGCCTTTGGCCGGCGGCGAGGACACCCTGATGATGGCAGCCGCCACGCTCGCCACCCCCGGTGGCACGGAGGTGATCTGGTGGGCCGGGTTCTCCCACGACATCCCGGCGCCGGTCACCGGCGCCTTCCTCACCACCCTGCTGACCCCGGAACCGGTCACCCGGCCCGCCAACAGCTTTCTCCGACCCGACCTGGCGCCCCTGCTCACCACGCACCGCACCGTCACCAGGCCGGACAGCCCGATTCCACGTGGCCCTGCTGACGGGTGGGGACGGAACCGTGGGCCGGGGGGCCGGTGAGCGGCAATACGCTGCCGGCCGGGACCCAGATCACCCTCGCGTTCAGCGCCCGTACAGGGATCGTCGCCGTCACCGGCGGCACCCGCTACGGGCAAGCAGACACGCTCCTGGCCACCGCCGGATTCAGCCGGCGCGAGGACGGCACCAGCACCCTGGCCATCGCGGATGCAGACGCGGCCCGGCGGGCACTGACCGCCCTGACCCGGCTGGCCGCCGACCAGGACATGACGCTGACCGCCGGCAGCCGAATCTGGCTGGGCGACACCGCCGACCGGATCGCCGCGCTTCTGCCGGGGGCCTGGCGGTCCCGGATCGAGGTCTACGCCATGCCCGTCTGGCAGCAGGATCTCGCCGAGTGCCTGTGGGACGCCGGCGACCTCATCGGCGCGGTGCGGGAACGAACGCATCCCCTTCGGATCGGTGGTCACCGACCGCCAGGGCACGGAGCTTTCCGTGGTGGACAAGCCGGGCGCCGCCGGGAAGCTACTGGTCAGAGTGCTCGCCCCCACCGGTCTGATCGGCCCGTTCGCCGACGCCCCGGCCGCCCCGCCCTCCCTGACCGTGCCCGGCGATCCCGCCCTGGCGGCGCAGGCGATCACCGCAGCCCTGCTGCCGCCTGCCGGCAGGCCGTGCACCACCTCCGGGTACAGGAAGTCGGGGACCGGCTGGCGCATGCGCTGTCCGCCGAGATCGCCCGCGTCCTGGTCCGCGGATCATGGCCCGCCGACGAGGGGACCGGGATCGGCGCGGCCATCCTCGGCCAGCTCGACCACGCCCGCCCCGAGGCGCTGTGGGAGGACTTCCGGTCCTTCCCCCAGCACGGACCCGAATTGCTGGACCACCTGGAGAGGACCGCCAAGCCTCTCGCACTGGCCCAGCGGGCCGTGCTGCCGGCTCTGCGGGAAGCACTGCGGCACGGCCGCCGCGTCCACGGCCAGTGGCTGGACACCGTGCGGCGTATGCGCGAAGGCGACAGCGCCCTGGCCTGGACGACCTATGACCAGGCCGCCGCGCAGCGCACCGCTGATGCCGGTCCGATGCTGGCCGCCCGGCTCGGACACGGCCCGGCCCTGGTCGACCTCGCCCACCGGCACCCGCCCGCCGACAGCCGACCGTTCACACCGCACACGCTGCCGTTCAGTGATCAAACTCGCCATGCTGTGCGTGCCGCAGGCTTCCCCAACGCCCCACGGGCCGCGGACCGTCGGCCCGCTACAACATCACGAGTTCAACCTCGATAACTCACACCGCCCGAGTTATACCGATAGCTGGACACACCCGGCTGTGGTGCTAGAAAAACGTGGGACCGTGATTATGATCGCATCGTAGAGATGGTGCCGCGCCCCCTCTGCGCAAAGGAAGGACGTTTGTCATGCCACTCGCACGGATCGACCTCGTGGAGGGGAAGTCGGTAGAATACCGCCAGACCATTGCGAACGCCGTGTACGACAAGATGATCGAACATCTGGGTGTGCCCGAAGATCGCTTCCAGGTCATCACCGAACACAAAATCGAGAACTTCCTCTACGACCCCGACTACCTCGGCATCTACCGGTCAGAGAACTGTGTTTTTATCCAGCTTGATTTCCTTGACGTCGCAAGCCCTGAGCAAAAGGCCGAGTTCTACAAGGCTGTCGTAGACGAACTGCACGATAAGCTGCACCTACGGCGGGAGGACGTCTTCTTCAACCTGTTCACAGTCGCCCAAGCGGACTGGTCGATGGGTAACGGTGTAGCTACTTATAACAACGGGGTGCCGACTAATCGTCTCGACCCCAACTCGGTCTAGCAGCGCCCGGCGAGACAACTACTGAGGTCGAACTTGCGGCTTCGTTTGGTGGCTCAGATGGGGCCAACGGCTCGGCCAACTGCGGATTGCTGCTCGGCGCGGGGAGCTGGAGCCGTTCGAGTCCTGGTACGACGCGGCCCAGCCGCCGGATCACCCTGGCCTACTGGACCGAGCACGACGACTCGACCGTCCTGGCGCTGGCGGAAGCCCCGGCGGCGACATCACCGGCCAGGGCCGGTACGACACCGAGTACGAAGCGGGCCGGGCCAGCCCGCCCCCGGTTCCTGCCGGAGTGCTGCGGCCCGACGCTCCCTGGCGCAATGAGCAGCCTCAGCCCGAGGGCGAACTCGGCACCCTCATCCAGGACGTCATCACCTCCGCGCACACCGGGGACGTCTCCCGCTCCATCGCCTCAGCCGTGGACGCCGGCGACCACCAGCGCGGAGCGCTCCCGCAACTCGGCGACTTCCTCCGCGTGTGCGCGGAGTTCGCCGACGCCCTCGACACGGCTCAGGGCCACAAGATCGCCGCCCGCCTGTCCTTGCTGGCCGCGCAGGCCGACGCCCTCACCAGGGAACTGGCCGCGGCCGGAGAGGGATTCGGCGCGCAGGTCGCGGTCCTGCTGCCGTACCGGGTGCCGCACCCGCGGCACGTCGCCACGCCGCCCGGTCCGGCGCTGCAGACCACCTCGCCGCCCCGGGCCGCCGGCAACATGCCCGTGGCCGGCGCACGCAGGAAATGATCATCCCGCCCAGCCCGTTCCCACCAGGCGCTCCTCCCAGAAAGGCGGCATGCCACCGGATGCCGGCCAGATAGCGGTGGCCATCGCACGACACGGTGGCAGGGTCACTGCCCGCACCCATGGCCCCCTCGACCTGGACGAAAGCCCCTCGGCCTCCGATCAGGCGCACGGATATGCGCACCTCACCACCCCGCTGCGCCGGCGTGGCCTGGATGCACGGTCGAATACGGCCTCAGCGACTACATCGTGTGCGCGGAACTCCCCGACCACAGCAGGCTGTTCATCTCGCCGCCGCAGGAGCCGCCGACCGATCACCCGCCCGGCCACCCGGACAGCTGGCTGGTCACCCGAAGCCACCCCTTTGACGCGGCTGTTCACAGCGTCGTGTACAACTCCAACCCCGGTGGACCGCACGCCCAGCACAAGGGAGACGTCCCGCCGCTTCTCGCCGCCATCGACACCTTCCTGGACCAGCTCGGGATAGAGCCTCGGGCAGGCCGGACAACCTCAAGGCCGAGCAACACGAACTCCTGGCCAAGCTCACCGCGGCCTGCCCCGAGATGACCCAACTGGCAGAGGCGATCGCAGACTTCGCCCCGCTCTTGGCGCCGCATGCCGACAATGCCGACGCGCTCACCTCCTGGATCGCCCACATCCGAGCGGCCGACCTGCCTCACGCGCACGCCTTCGCCCAAGGCCTGGACCGCGACCTCGACGCCGTGATCGCCGGGCTCACACTTGCGTACAGCGACGGCCCCACCGAGGGCGTCAACACCAAGACCAAACGGATCGCGCACCAGATGCACGGGCGAGCAGGATTCACCCTGCTTCCCGGTTGCGGTGCCATGCCAGCCGCGCGCCGGGCATGGGAAGACAGCCTGCCGGCGGTGACGGGGTATCAGGGCCGGAGAGCGCAGCAGCCACAGCCGGTCCGCGGGCTCGTAGCGGACCGGGCCGGCGATCTGACGACGCAGGACCGCGTTCTCATGCCGGAGCACGAGCACCTCGGCGGCCTTCTCGGTGTCGCTGCGCAGCAAGCACTCCAGGGACGGACGGCAGCTTGCGGGCCACCTTGTACAGCAACGAAACGATCACGCGGACATGGTGTCAGCCGAGCCTGCCCCACCGCTGCTACCTGCAGCGATGACTTTCCGAGCCCGACAGGTGTTCCAGGCGGCCCGTGGGCTGCGCCCGTCGACCGTGTCGGGTCATCCGATTCCGAACAGCCCCCTGAGCTTTGCCTGTTGGGGCAAGTGCGAATGTCGTGCTTGTTCTCGGTATGGGCTGATGCGCAATGTGCCTGCAACGCGCGATCCGTTGACATGTAACCCACCAGTCACCGTAATTGATCTTCGGCAGATTCTTGGATCCGCCAACGAACGGGCCCGTGAGAGGTCCTCTACCGATTGGTGAACGATGTCGATGTCCCACCCCGCGAGAAGCGCCGCCACGGGCTTCCGCAAACTCGGCCGTGGCGCCGCCGCCCTGGGCGCCGCCGCGGCCTTCGTACTGCTGGGCGTTCAGACGCCCGCGCAGGCGGCACCGGCCTCCGGCTCCGTACCCGTGCAGACCTCGACGGCCGCGGCGTCGACGCCCGCCGCGACCGACCCGGCGCAGCAGGATGACGGGACGGAGCTCGAACCCGTCTGCGGGACACCGAGCCCCGGCCACGCAACCTGCCTCGCGATGCGGGTGGCGGACGAGACTCCCGTAAGGAGGCTCAGCAGCGCGGCCACCCCCGACGGGCTGGGCCCGCGGGACATCCAGGGCGCCTACGGCCTGCCCGCGAACGGCGGCGCCGGCCAGACCATAGCCATCGTCGACGCGTACGACAACCCGAACGCGGAGGCCGACCTTGCGGTCTACCGCGAGCAGTACGGCCTGCCGGCCTGCACGACCGCCAACGGCTGCTTCAGGAAGGTCGACCAGCGCGGCGGCACCTCCTACCCGCAGCCCAGCAACGGGTGGGCCGGTGAGATATCCCTCGACCTGGACATGGTGTCCGCCACCGCCCCGGCGGCGAACATCCTGCTCATCGAGACCAGCAACGACGGCATGGAGAATCTCGCCGCCGGTGTCGACCGGGCGGTCGCCATGGGCGCGAAGTTCGTCTCGAACTCGTACGGCAGGGTGGGCGACTTCGCCACCGACCTGGCCACCTACGGAGCCTCCTACGACCACCCCGGCGTCGCCGTGGTCGCGGCGACCGGCGACAACCGGTACGGCGTCATGTTCCCCTCGACGCTGCCGTACGTGACCGCCGTGGGCGGCACCAACCTGACCCCCGCGCCGGACACCGCCCGCGGCTGGACGGAGACGGTCTGGTCGCGCGACAACTACGGGCCCGGCTCCGGCTGCGCGACGTACCAGGCCAAGCCGGACTACCAGCAGGACACCGGGTGCAGCGGCCGCAGCGTCGCGGACGTCTCCGCGGTCGCTGACAACGTTGCCGTCTACAGCACGTACGGCACGAAGGTGATCGGCTGGCAGCGCTTCGGAGGCACCAGCGCCTCCAGCCCGCTGATCGCCGCGGTGTACGCCCTCGCGGGTGCCCCGCGCCCGGGCACCTACCCCTCCGCCTACCCGTACGCGACCGGCGGCGCCGGGCTCAACGACGTCACCTCCGGCACCAACGGCACCTGCAGCGTCACGTACCTGTGCAACGCCGGCGCCGGCTACGACGGTCCGACGGGCCTCGGCACCCCCGCGGGCCTGGGCGCGTTCCGCAGCGGTCCGCACGGCACGCTCTCCGGCACCGTCACGGACGCCGCGACGGGCAAGCCGGTCGCCCACGCCGAGATCGGCTCGGGCCTGAACGTCGCCACGACGGACAGCCAGGGCGCGTACCAGCTGGACCTGCCGGCCGGTGACATCACGGACCTGACGGTCCGGGCCTTCGGCTACACCACGCCCAGCCCCGTCCCCCTCACCATGGCCGACGGGCAGTCGCTGACCCGTGACTTCCGGCTGGCCGCGATCCCGCGGAAGAAGGTCCACGGCACCGTGACGGACGGCTCCGGCCACGGCTGGCCGCTCTATGCGAAGGTCGCGGTGGACGGGTCACCCGAAGCCCCGGTCTGGACCGATCCCGCCACCGGCGACTACGAGCTCTCCCTGCCCGAGGGCGCCTCCTACGGCCTGAGCGTCATGGCCGGCTCGCCCGGCTACGAGCCCGCCGAACGGACCGTCAGCGTCGCCAGGAAGAAGGTCGTCGAGGACTTCGCGCTCGCAGCGGACCCCGACGCCACCACGCCGGCGGCCGGATACACGACCAAGACCGACGGCGCGACCCAGACGTTCGACTCCACCACCTCGGCCCCGCAGGGCTGGACCGTGGTCAGCGCCCCCGGCACCGACAGCGGATGGGAGTTCGACGATCCCGGCACGCGCGGCAACGCGACCGGCGGCAGCGGCTCCTTCGCCGTCGTGGAGAGCGACAACGGGCCGATCGGCCCGCACCAGGACTCGCAGCTGATCAGCCCGGTCTACGACTTCTCCGGCGACCGGTCGGCCGAGCTCGACTTCAAGACGGCCTTCGTCTACAACCCGAACCAGCAGCAGATGAGCGTGGACGTCACCACCGACGGCGGCGCCACCTGGAAGACCGCCTGGGCCAGTTCCTCCTCGGGCGGCGGGAGCTACGACCACGAGTCCGTGCACGTCCCGCTGCGCGATTACGTCGGACACAAGGTGCAGCTGCGGTTCCACTTCGTGGCCAACTGGGGCTACTTCTGGTCCGTCGACGACGTCTACGTCGGGACGCGCAACCTGGTCCCGGTCTCCGGCGGCCTGGCGGTCGGCGTCGTCAGCGACAGCGACACCGGCGCCGGCCTGGTCGGAGCCACCGTGGCCGATCCGGGGAACCCGGACGTGACGGCGGTCACCGTCGCGACCCCCGACGACCCGGCCGTCGGTGACGGCTTCTACACCCTGTTCGTCGCCGATCCCGGCAAGCACACCCTGCGGGCGGCCGACCCCGGCTACCTCACCGCGGACCACAAGGCCAAGGTGCGCGCCGACGGCACGGTCCGTACGGACCTCCGGCTGAAGGCCGCACCGGCGACGTCGGGCTGACCTGACGTCGGGCTGACCTCCCCCCGCCAACGGCGGGTGCCCCCGACCGGCCCCGGCGTGACCGGGACCCGGGCGGGGGCACCCCCGCGGCCGAGGCCTCCGCCCCCGGTCGTCACGGCGCCCGCGCAGCCGGCTGCGCGCCGTCACGGCGCCGCCCGGCGGCCGGGGGCACCTCGGCTCAGGCCGCGTCCGGGTCACCGGGGCGGTCGCCGGCCCCGCGCACGGTGACGACCGCGATCCCGCAGAACCTGACAACACACCGCTTGATCGGCCGACCGGGCTCCGCCCTCCGCGCGGCGTCAGGCGAACTGCCGCTGGCGCGCTCCGGATCGAGCAGAGAGAGGGCGATCCGCGATGTCGGTCTCGCCCAGCAGGTCGAATCCCTAACCTCGCGCTTTCGCGACTGCGGGTGTCCGATGCTTGATCAAATAAGCGAGGAGCGCATCTGACCTGGGACGATGGGACTTGTCTAGGATCCATGTCGTCGTCAGGAAAGCTGCACTCCTCAGGTGAAGAAGACTACCGGGTCGTACCCCCGTGTCCGGGTCGAGGGCGGTGGCCGGCAAGTGGTCTCCCAGGCCGGGGCCGTGCTGCTGGCGGAGACGGTCCGCAAGACCGGGCTGGACAGTGCGATATCAGCGGCTTTGGCGCCATGGCGAAAGCAGCGGGCGGTGCACGATCCAGGCAAGATCCTGCTGGATATGGCGCTCGCGGTGGCGCTGGGCGGGGACTGCCTGTCCGATGTCGCCATGCTGCGGGCCGAGCCGGCGGTGTTCGGGCCAGTGGCCTCCGACCCGACCATCTCCCGCCTGGTCGACACGCTTGCCGGCAGCGGGAAGCGCGCGCTGGCCGCGATCCGCCAGGCCCGCGCCCAGGTCCGCGAACATGTCTGGGCGTTGGCCGGGGACACCGCCCCCGACCAGGGCGGACAGGTGATCGTGGACCTGGACGGGGTACTGGTGATCGCGCACTCGGACAAGCAGGACGCCGCAGCGACCTGGAAGCGGACCTTCGGCCACCACCCGATCATGGCCTTCGTCGACCACGGGGCGGGCGGCGCCGGTGAACCGGTGGCGGGCCTGCTGCGAGCGGGGAACGCGGGCAGCAACACCGCCGCCGACCACATCACCGCCACCCAACAGGCCTTGGCTCAGCTCCCGAAGAGGTTCCGGCGCGGGCGCCGCACACTGATCCGCACCGACTCCGGCGGCGGCACCCACGAGTTCGTCAACTGGCTCGCGGCGCGGGGCCGGTGGCTGTCGTACTCGGTCGGCATGACCATCACCGACACCATCCACCAGACCGTACTGAAGGTCCCAGCATCGGCCTGGACCCCGGCCGTCGAACCTGGTGGCGAGGTCCGCGACGGCGCCTGGGTAGCCGAGATCAGCGGAGACTGCCTGAAGGGGTGGCCGAAGGGAATGCGGCTGATCGTCCGCAAGGAACGCCCACACCCCGGAGCCCAACTGCGCTTCACCGACGCCGACGGCATGCGCTTGACCTGCTTTGCCACCAACACCCCCGGCGAGGCCATCGCCGGGCTCGAACTGCGCCACCGCCAGCGCGCCCGCTGCGAGGACCGCATCCGAGACGCCCGCTCCACCGGCCTGCGCAACCTCCCGCTCCACGGCCTCGCCCAGAACCAGATCTGGCTGGAGATCGTCCAGCTCGCCCTGGACCTGCTGGCCTGGATGCCGATGCTCGCCCTGACCGGCAAGACCCGCCGCTGGGAATCCAAGAAGCTTCGCTTCCGCCTGTTCTCAGCCGCCGCGCAACTCGTCACCACCGGCCGCAGCCGCTACCTCCGCCTCGCGGCGCACTGGCCCTGGACCGACGTGATCACCGCAGCGGCCGACCGGCTCCAAGCCCTGCCGAGCCCCGGCTGACCAGCACCTTCGAGTCCCTGCGGACAGCATCACCCCACCGGAGCAGTGGAACCCGGCGCCTACCCGACGCGACAGCCGGGCCACCACCATTCTCACAACCAGCCCGCAACAGAGAAACGGCCCGCCGCAGAAACCGACGGACCGTCATGCAAGATCGAGGCTAACGGGGACTCGCGCTCCTGTCAGGCGATGGTGGGCGCGCCGAGCAGTTCAGGTGTGCGAACCCGCCCATGGGACGCAGGCATAGTCTCCCGAAACCCCCACCACACTGGTGCCCGAACCATTCTGAATGCAGACCCCTGCCCTGTTGAAGAAAGCCCCGGCAGAAGCGTCGTAACGCCACGCCTGAAGATTGCTTCCATCCACACAGGATCGCATATATACAGGCTGGCCAGGGCCGTCAACCGTGAGGCAAAAATGGTTGAGGTAGGGGGCACCACTTTCGCCGAACTCCCCGACATTATCGAGCTGATTGTAGTGGTCGGAATTATTGGTTATGAAGACCCACTCCTGGTAAGCGCTGCCGCCGACACAAGGCCCTACGAACGTGCCGGCCGTCGGACCGGAGAACTTCCCGCCCGTCAGGCACCCCTCGTGGCTGCCGTCATAGACAGTCTGGAATTTCCAGAACGCATCAGACGCTTGAGCGGGAGACAGGGCGGACACGCTCAGACCGACCGCCACGGTCGTGGCGAGAAACACTCTTGCAATCCACTTACCCACAAGAACTCTCCTTGGTTCACTGCAATATTGGACAACCTGGAACGGAAGACCGACTTGCGTCCATGTTCTATGGCATGCCATGCGCGGCCTGTCCTTGCCTGAGCGCCGCGTTTCGACGGGCGGACTCTCTCAGGTTTTTTTGCCTCCCCCAGGCCGGGATCAGAAAGTGCCGCGCCTCCGTCCGGCACGTGGCCGATCTGCCGACATCGAATGTGCAGGCTTGTGACGTTGCCTGGCCTGCCGCCGTCGCGCCAAACAATGCCGCTATACCCTGACCAACACATGACCGGGACATGACCAAGGGATGATCGGGGATGATGGGGCTCGGCGTGCCGCCGCGGATCTCCTGTAAAGCAGGGTTCACCCGCCCGCCCGTCACCTGACAGCGCTGCCACGTCCGAGTCGGAGCGTGACCGGGGACGGCGCCCCGCAGCGCACTTGACCGGGTGAGATCGACGGGCAGTCAGAGGCCGCGTACGCAGGCCGACAAGCTCGGCGAGGGCCGGGGCGGGGAGCTCGACGCACTCGGCATGCGCTGGGGGTTCGGTGGCGTCAGTCGTCGCGGAGGCAGCGGGGGTGTTCCTGCGGCAGAGGGCGGGGGGCGGCCGGCAGGCTGGGACCGCCGGTGTAGCCCCATTCGAGAACGTGACGGTGCGGCCGGGCTCCATGGTGGCCCGTGCCTGGTACAGGAAGCCGCGCCCTCAAGCGGCATGTTGGTACTCGTGGAGGATGCCGCCAAGTCGGTCGTGTTTTCGTATGTCGAGGCGGACGATCTGCTCCGGATGGGTGATTGGTGCGGGTAGCGGGTGCCGTGGACGGGCGTTGGCGATGCCCTGATGCGGGCGGTGCTCGTTGTAGGACTGCTCGAACTCGCGTAGCACGTGGAGGAGGTGTCGGTGGTTCCAGATGAGTGTGCGGTCCAGCAGTTCTCGTCGGCAGGTCTCCACCCAGCGTTCCATGATCGCGTTCATGCGCGGTACGCGCACGCCGCTGGGGACTGCCTCGATCCCGGCGTCGGTGAGAGTCGGGCTCCTGACAGGGTGACGGTTTCGAAAAAGTCGCAGGCCAGGAGGGCGTCGCTTGGGAAGCGCAGGAAGTCCGCCCAGGTGTTCGACGCGCGCTTGGGGGCAGGCGGGATGCCGGCGTCCCGAAGAATTTCCCAGACCGTTGAGGCGGCTACTTTTACTCCGAGGACGAGCAGTTCGCCGTGCAGGCGCCGGTAGCCCCAACTGGGGTTCTCCCGGGCCAGGCGCAGGACCAGGGCTCGGATGGAGCGGACGGTGCGCGGTCGGCCCCCGCGATGGGGCCTGGATCGAGCGGCGTGCCGGAGGGCGACCAGGTCACGGTGCCAGCGCAGGACCGTATCCGGCCGTACCAGCAACCGCATACGCCGAAGTACGTCCTTCGGGGTGCCGTGCAGGATCGCTGCCAGGAACGCCCGATCGCCCGCTGTGAAGCCGATTCTCTGGCCGTTCAGTTGCCGCTCCAGGATCGTGATCTGATGGCGAAGGGCCAGGATCTCCGCGTCCTTGTCCCGCTCGTTCGCCGGTAGCAGGTGCAAGGCCCGAGGCGTGTGCGGCGGCCCTCGGCTGGTTCGCAGGGGCGTGTCGGGGTGAGCCGGTGGTGCTGTGCACGCAGACCGCCGACGCCGGCTCGATGCGGCTGGCGGCGAAGCTGGGGTTCACCGAGGTGGAGCAGTTCGAGGGGTGGGGCGCCGAGCAGGGGCTCGGTATGTGGTCCCCGCCCACGCTGTCCCGCCGACCTCGCGGCGCGGGCGCTCGACGCCGTAGGTGGACGGCCTCGGTTCCGCTCCTGACGGGCGTGCCGACCGGCCGGCGCCGAGAACCGGATGTTGCCTGTCCGGCTTCGGCGCCGTCGGGAAGGCGTCGGGCCTGTCCGCTTTCAGATCGTGTCGTACGTCCTCACCCGAGGAGTCCGTGTCATGGGCTGGTGCAGGTGAGCGAGGGCGTGTTCGGGGTGCCGTTGGCGAGGAAGCCGAAGGTGGTGGAGGCGGACGGCTGTAGTGATCCGTTGTAGGAGACGTTGGTGACCCTGGCCGTCGAGCCGCTCGTGGTGAGGGTGCCGTTCCACACCTGGGTGATGCTCTGCCCGCTGCCGAGGGTCCATCCGACGGTCCAGCCGCTGACGGGCGCGTTGCCGGCCGTCACCTTGACTTCTCCCTGGAAGCCGCCCGACCAACTGTTGGTGGTGGTGTACGTGGCGGTGCAGGCGCCTTCCGTGGTGCCACCGGTCGTGCCACCGGTGGTGGTCCCCCCGGTCGTCGTGCCGCCAGACGTCGTGCCGCCGGTGGTTGCACCGTCGCTGACGCGGTACATAACTGTGCCGTGGGCCGGCACGGAGGCGCTGATGAAGCCGGTGTTGTTGGTGGAGGTGACTCCCGACCACAGGTCGGTCAGGGTGGAGAAGGAGACTCCGTCGCCGCCGTCCTTGCCGATCGCGGTGGTGGTGGTGGAGATGGTGGCGGTGGAGCCCGTCTCGTTGAACAGGGCCACGGAGACGTCGCCGTTGGCCAGCGGCTTGGCCAGCACGTCATGACCGTTCGACGAGGAGACCATGGTGCCCTGCCGGCCCAGCGAGTCCTGGTCGACCGCGATCACCCGGGAGTTGGTGTAGATCGACAGGGTGTCGGCACTGGCAGAGGCGATGTTGGTGCCGGCGATCAGCGGTGCGGCCATCTCGGCCCAGAGGCTGAACTCGCTGCGGGCTTCGGTGGTGGAGAGTCCGTTGTTGCCGACTTCGAGCATGTCGGGGTCGTTCCAGTGGCCGGGTCCTGCATAGGAGGCCAGGCCGACGTTGCTGTGGAAGATCGACAGCATGCTGGACCAGCTGGCGTTGATGTCACCGGTGGTGCGCCAGCTGTTGCCGACGTTCGTCCCCCAGGTCCATACGCTGTCCTGGCCCCAGTTGCACAGGCTGTACACGATCGGCCGGCCGGTCGCGGCCAGGGCGTCGCGCATGGCGGTGTACCGGGACTGGGCGTTGACGCCGTTGTTGTTGCAGTTGTCGTACTTGAGGTAGTCCACGCCCCAGGAGGCGAACGACTGGGCGTCGACGGTCTCGTGGCCGAGGCTGCCGGGGTAGCCGGCGCAGGTGGCGGTGCCGGCGTCCTCGTAGATGCCCAGTTTCAGGCCGAGCGAATGGACGTAGTCGGCGGTGCCCTTGATGCCGTCGGGGAACTTGGCGGGGTCGGGGACCAGCCGGCCGGAGGAGTCCCGGGAGTGGGTCAGCCAGCAGTCGTCGATGTTGACGTAGGTGTACCCGGCCGCCTGCATGCCGTTGGTGTGCATGGCCTGGGCGGTGGACTTGATGAGCGACTCGGAGACATTGCAGCCGTAGGCGTTCCAGTCGTTGAAGCCCATCTGCGGCGTGAGCGCCAGCCCATTGCCGAGCGCTGCCGCCGGCTGGGTACCGCCTGCGACGACCAGCGGGACGAAGAGGGACAGGAGAAGCCCGGTGCAAGCCAGGGCTATCGCCCGTGGAGTCGCGGCCAGGCGCTGGAGGGCACGCGCTCTTGTGGGGACTGTCTCATGGGTCATGGTTTCGTCGACCTCCTGGCCGAGCTGAGTGGGGGGAGAAGGCCCTGAGTCGCCCCGTCCGGCGGGCCCGGTCCTGCGGGGAGAGGGAAGGGGCAGACATCAGCTGTCCCTCCAGACGGGCTGGCAGGTCCTGTTGATGCGCCAACACCGTAGTGAGTGATACATGGGATGTCGCTGCGGCACAAGGCCCGAAGGAGAGGGCCAGGTCCCATTGTCAACGCTCACATCGCCCGGATCAACGGGGAGGCATGGGATCCCCGTCGAGTGCGGGGTGCCGAAGTGCCGCGCCTCTGCGAGGGCCCTTGACGGGCGCTCCGTCCGCGTTGCGCGCGGCACGCCCTCGATCACCGAGGCGAGCTCGGAGGCGGAGGGTTCGGCTACCGCTGTGGGTCAGGTGTCAGTGCCTGTGGGGTGCCGAAACTGGCGCAGGGTCCCTGATCAGGCTCTTTGCGGTTCCAGCTGATCATGGCATGCCCCGCCGACCGGTCTCGTGTCGCCGGGAGAGGGGCAGCGATCAGGGCGAATCGGATTCCCTCAGCTAGGACCTTCTGCGTTTTCCAGCTTGGCCCATATCCGGGAGATGGCAGCGATGTCATCGTCGTTGAGCGGATCGACGAAATATTTCTTGACCGAAGCTTCGAAGGTCCGTCTGACTGTCTCGGCGAAGTGCCGTCCGCTCTTGGTGAAGCTGATGAGCGACACCCGACCGTCGCCTTGGTCGGCTCCACGTTGTAGGTGCCCCGCATCGATCAGTTCCTGGACCAACCGTGATGCTCTGGTCGGGCTGACGCTGACGAGTTGGCCAGACAGACCTCGAACCGACTGAGGCTCGGCCTCCAGGAGCCAGCACAGGATCTCGACGGTGCTGAACGAGATCTTGTGCTGGTCCATCAGCACGGCGTCGATCCGCCCGGTGACCGTGGCGTGGGTGAACAGCAGCGCGAACCAGCCGTTGACCTGGTCCGGGGAGATGATTCGCGGTTGCGACACGGGTGCCCTCACGATCGGCAGTATATCCGAAAATTGGATGCTCGCCCGTTTACATGCGCGTGCACGCATCTGCTACGGTAGGCATGCAGACACGAACGGGAGACCAGCCCCGTTTGCGGAGCCCTTCGCACGAGCGGCGTCACCCCGCCGGCCCCACACACCTAGCAGGTCCCCGCACCGAACGGCCGTTCGGTCGTTCGGCCGACAGGAAGATGAAGGTCAACATGCCCAAACTTGATGGCAAGGTCGCCGTGATCACTGGAGCAACCTCTGGGATGGCGTTGGCAACGGCCAAGTTGTTCGTCGCCGAAGGCGCCTACGTGTTCATCACCGGACGAGACAGGCAAAGACTGGACGAGGCGGTCGCGGCCATCGGCCACAATGTGACGGGCGTACAGGCGGACTCGGGAAATCTGAGCGACCTGGCTCGCTTGGCCGAGACCGTGCGGGAGCACCACGGACGAGTCGACGTCCTCTTTGCGAGCGCGGGCCTCGGGTCGGTGTCCGACCCGTTGGGAAGCATCACCCCGGAGACGTTCGATGCGATTGTGGGCGTGAACTTCCGCGGCACCGTGTTCACCGTTCAGTACTTGCTGCCGTTGATGAGCGACGGTGCGTCGATCATCCTGAACGGCACGACCAGCGCGACCAAGGGCGTCCCCGGTGCCGGTGTCTACTCGGCGAGCAAGGCCGCCGTCCGTTCACTCGCGCGCACCTGGGCCGCGGAGCTGAAGGTCCGCGGTATCCGGGTGAATGTCGTCAGTCCCGGTTCGATCGACACCGCGCTCTTCAGCACCGTATCCCCCGAGTTTCGGAAACAGATCACCGCCGCCATCCCGCTGGGACGGCTGGGAACCAGCGAGGAGATCGGGGCTGCCGCGCTGTTCCTGGCCTCCTCGGACGCCGGCTTCATCACCGGCGCGAACCTCGTCGTCGACGGCGGGTTCAGCCAGATCTGACGGCGAGTGCCGACCTGAGGAGTGCCTCATGTCGGTGCTCCGGCCTGACCGCACGAGGAGCAGAGAAAAATGCGCAGCAACCAGGCATCCAGGGCCCCGGCGTCTCAGTCGCCGCGAAAGCCGACGCGGCACAACCTTCGGTTACGCACAATCCCTACTACGAGCGGCGGTGGACGGCTCGGGGCATCGTCGTGATCGCCCAGATCATGACCCTGCTGGACGCGACTGTCGTGAACGCGGCCTTGCCTTCGGCGCAGGCCGACCTGGGCTTCTCTGAACGCCAACCGGCAGTGGGTCATCACTGCTTACGTGCTGGGCTTCGCGATTGCCTCCGCCGTCGGTGGCGCCATCGGCCTGCTGCTCGGTGGGTTGCCGACCGACTACGTCAGCCGGCGCCGCACAACTCCCCCGAACCCGACAGGCCCAAGCTTTCCGTGCCGAGCACTGTCGTCGGCTCGGCGGCAATCTGCGAGTTGGTCTTCGGATCGGCCAAGGCCCGGACCGGCGGCTGGAGTTCGGCGGTCACCCTGACCCCGCTGGTGCCGCCGCTGTCCTCCGCGGTGCTTTGATCCGCGGTGGCACCAGCCTTCACCACGAGGCCGGCCAGCCCGAGCCTCTCGACGAAATCGTCAGCGCCCTGATCTGACGACAACCTGTGCGCGACGACGTCGCGGCTGACCGCGAACGAACGACTGAAGGAGACATCTGTGCCTGACTACGGTCATCCCCTGCGTTTCGCAACATTCATCGGTCCCACCAACTCCCCGCCGAACCGTCCGGTCGAGCTGGCGCAGCTAAGTGAGCGGCTCGGCTTCGACTTCGTCACCTTCCAGGACCATCCCTACCAGTCGAGCTTTCTCGATACCTGGACTCTGCTGAGCTGGGTGGCCGCGCGGACCGAGCGCATCGGAGTGTCCGGCAACGTGCTGAACCTGCCGCTGCGTCAGCCCCCCGCCGTACTCGCCCGCGCGGCGGCCAGCCTCGACCTTCTCTCCGGTGGACGGACCAGCCTCGGACTCGGAGCCGGCTTCTACTGGGATGCCGTGCAGGCGATCGGCGGACGGCGGCTGACCCCGCTACAGGGTGTTGCGGCACTTGACGAGGCAATCGACATCATCCGCGGGGTCTGGGATGCCGACGGGCCCGGCGGCGTGGATGTTGACGGCGAGTTCTACTCGGTCCACGGCGCCGAGCGTGGACCCGCGCCCGCCCACGAGATCCCGATCTGGCTCGGCGCCCACAAGCCGAAGATGCAGGGCTTGGTGGGACGCAAGGCCGATGGTTGGCTGCCGTCGCTGCCGATGATGGCGCCGGGCGGCGTGTCCAAGGGAAACGCGATCATCGACGATGCCGCCCGGACCGCCGGCCGCGATCCCCGCGAGATCACCCGTCTACTCAACATCTTCCCGGGCCAGCAGACTCCGGAGGCACTGACCCGGCTGGCCGTCGAGGATGGCGTCAGCATCTTCATTCTGGCCAGCGACGACCAGGACGTCATCGAGCGCTTCGCCGCTGAAACCATCCCCGCGGTACGCGAGCACGTCGCCCGCGAGCGCAACTAGTCCGCGAGCCAATGCTGCGTGGCCGAAGCGCTTGATGCAGCCGATCAGACCGGCAACGCACTCCTTACCGGCAGCTCCATAGACAGCAAAGGAACACGTCATGACCACCATCAGCATCGTCGGTTCGGGCAACATGGCCACCGCCATCGGCACCCGGGCAGCCAAGCACGGCCACGCGATCGAGCTCATGAGCCGCAACACCGCCAAAGCTCAGGCGCTGGCCGACCAGATCGGCCACGGAGCCACCGTCGGCGCGCTCGGCGCAACGCCGGCAGGTGACATCGTCATCGTGGCCGTCCCGTACACCGGCGCAGTCGACGTGGTCACTGGCTACGGCGACGCGCTTGCCGGCAAGATCCTCGTCGACATCTCCAATCCCTTCAACGCCGACGCCAGCGGACTCGCGACCACCCCGGACAGCTCGGCGGCCCAGGAGATCGCTGCTGCCGCCCCCAAGGGCACACCCGTCGTCAAGGCGCTGAACTCGGTCTTCGGCCACGTCCTCGCTCACGACACGCCCCTGGACGTCTTTGTTGCCGGCGACGACGTCGCAGCGAAGGCCCAAGTCGCGGCGTTTCTGGAGAGCATCGGCTTGCGGCCCCTCGACACGGGAGGGCTCAAGATGGCTTCGGTCCTCGAATGGACCGGCATCCTGCTGATGGGGCTGGCCCGCAACGGCGCCGGCTTCGACATCGCCCTCGGCGCCGAAGTCCGCTGAACAGACCCCCTCGATGGCTTCGCCACCCACGCCAGGACCAGCCGGTCCCGAGCGGGGATCTGGAAAACCTGACAGACCTTGTCCCCCCTTGTTGTTCATGATCCGGGGGGTGGTGTCACCGGGCCCGGCGACATCGACGTCTTCCTCGGCCTGGACGTCGGCAAGGGCGAACACCACGCCACCGCCGTCACCCGGCCGTCTACCGCGGAGGCCAAAACCGACGCAAAGGACGCGTTCATCATCGCCACGCCGCCCGCGCGATGCCCCACACCCTGCGAGCCATCGACGGCGAGGACGGGACGATCGCCGAGCTGGAGGTGGTCGTCGGGTTCGACGATGACCTGGCCGGCGAAGCCACCCGGATTTCACGGTCATGGACTCCCGTCCCCCGGCGCGAGAGCGGCGTGGCGCGCGCCTGCGGAACTCGTGCTCAGCGGGGCCGGACGGCAAATGCTGACGGAACTGAGCGGAGTGGGCTCGGAGGTGCCGAGCCGGGCGCTGCCCTCTGCGAGTCAGGGCTCAGCCGGTCTGCTGGGCGCGGGTGCTGTATGCCTCGCGGGCTGCGAGGACCTCGGCCATGTGCTGCAGGGACCATTCCGTGAGCCCCCTGAGGGGACCGCGCAGCGTGTGTCCGAGCGGGGTCAGCTTGTACTCGACGCGCACTGGCACTTCCGGGTGGACCGTTCTCAGGACCAGGCCGTCGCGTTCGAGGGCGCGAAGCGTCTGGGTGAGCATCTTCTCGCTGACCCCCGACAGGCGCTTGCGCAGCTCGGTGAACCGGGATGTCCCGTGTTCGCCGAGTTCACCGAGGACGAGGATCGACCATTTGTCGCCGATCCGGTCGAGCAGGTCCCGTGACGGGCAGCCTTGCTCGTACGGGTCCCACGACGATGTCGCGTCGGTCACAGCCTCACCAGTCGTCACCGCTGCCACCTCATTTCTTGACCGTGGTGTCGTGACGCGCCGGGCGGACTTCGCCGACCCCGACAGCCTTTCGGCGGCCTTCGCGGGGGCCGGGAAGCTACTGTTGATCTCGGCCTCGGTCCCCGTGGACGAGCGCCTGGCCCATCACCGCCGCGCCATCGACGCAGCACTGACGGCCGGGGTCTCCCTGATCGCGTACACGAGCATGACGCGGGCCGACACAGCCCGCACGATCCTCGCCGGCACCCACCGCGCCACTGAGGAGTACCTGCGCGAGTGCGACGCTCCAGCCGTGGTGCTGCGCAACAGCTGGTACCTGGAGAACTACACCGACCAGCTGCCCCTGGCTCTCCGGCACGGCACCTTCCTCGGAGCGGCCGGCGAGGGCACGGTCAGCGCCGCGACCCGCGCCGACTACGCCGAGGCCGCCGCGACCGTCCTGACCGCCGAAGGCCATACCGGCGCCGTCTACGAGCTGGGGGGCGACCAGGCGTTCACCCTGGCCGAACTCGCCGCCACCGCCTCGGCCGCGACTGGCACGCCCATCGCCTACACAGATCTTCCCGCGGACGCATTCGCCCAGACGCTGACCGGCGCCGGCGTGCCCGCCGAACTGGCCCGGATCCTCGCCGACTCCGACCTCGGCCTGGGCCGCGGCGAACTGTTCACCGACACCGGCCCCCTGCGCCGCCTGATCGGACGGCCCACCACCGCCCTCGCCGACGTGATCACAGCCGCCCTGCGCTGACTCCTCCTGTCCGGGCGGCTGCGAGCGGGCGATCGGCCGGAGCCGTCCGGCACGGGCGTGTCAGTGACCTCGAACGACTTGCACGAATTCACTGACATGCTCCACGTGGCACCTTGAGCGCCTGCTGCGGGTGGGTGGCGAGGCAGGCCGGGTCCCGAAGCGGCGTCCTGGCAGGTGGGACGCGGCGCAGCCGCCGGATCTATCGGGCCCCGGGGCGGGGCCGGGCGGTCAGCCTGGTCTCGATGTTCCGCAGCGTCGAGATCACGGCATCGATCTCGTCGGAATCAGTCACCGCTTCCTCGAGGAGGTGGCTCCAGACCTCGCGCAGTCGTTGCAGGTTCTCCTGCGCCTTCTCGGTGGGATACAGGAGCACCCGCCGCGCATCGTGTTGATCCGCTTCGCGCCGCACCAGGCCCCCTTTCTCCAGGCGCCGTACCGCCCGCGCGAAGTTGCTGGAGATCATCCGAGTGGCTTCGGCGGCCGCGCCGGCCGTTGTGCCGGGATTGCGGTCGATATAGCGCATCACCGCTCCCTCCAGGGGCGTCCCCGACTCGACTTCGCCCTCCTTCGACGCTCCGATGTGCCGGCTCACCGCCAGGATGAGATCGGCGAGTTCGAACAGCCTCGGAGTCTCCTCGTCGTTCATCTGCCAGAACCCCGCTCTCATCCCTGATTGCTATCGCTTGACAGGTAATTTAGTCTCGTCAATTATTGCTGTCAATTGACAGGTACCGGTGGGGCCAGGCCGGTCGTGCTGCCCGCCCGAGCGAAGGACGAAAGACCATGACTCTCGTCGCCATTGAAGAACACTGGGCCGCCCCGGATCTCACGTCCGCGCTCAAGGTCCTGCCGCGGCCGGACCAGAGCCTCGCCTTCAACGACATGGGCGACCACCGTCAGCGCCTGGAGGACCTCGGAGAGGACCGGATCGCCGCGATGGACGCCCAGGGCATCGACCTCTCGATCCTCGCCCTGACCCCGCCCGGCACCCACCCGCTCTCCGCAGGCCCGGCCCGGGACCTGAGCCGCGCCGCGAACGACACGGCCGCTGCGGCCGTCGACGAGCACCCGACGCGGTTCCGGGCGCTCTCGACCCTGCCCATGTCCTCCCCGGAGCACGTCGTCGACGAGCTCGTGCGAGCCAAGGGCCTGGGCCATGTCGGTGCGATGGTCTACGGTCGCTCCGGCGACCGCTTCCTCGACGACCCCGCCTACGACGGATTCTTCGCCGCCGCGGCGGAACTCGGCCAGCCGGTCTTCATCCACCCGCAGATCCCCTCGGACGCCGTGCGCGACGCCTCCTACCGAGGCCTCGGCGAACTGCCCGACCTCGCTCTGGCCACCTTCGGATGGGGATGGCACCTCGACACCGCGACCGCGGCGCTCCGGCTCATCCTGCGCGGCACCTTCGACCGGCACCCCACCCTTCAGATCGTGCTCGGCCACTGGGGCGAAATGCTGCTGTTCTGGCTCGACCGGGCCGACAGCCTCTCCCGCGTCGCCGGTCTGCAACGCTCCGTCGCGGACTGCATCCGAATGAACTTCCACATCACCACCTCCGGCATGCTCAACCCCGCGCTGCTCCGACACACCCTGTCGGTGACCACCATCGACCGGCTGATCTTCTCCACCGACTACCCCTTCCAGCACCCCACCCAGGACGAGATCACCTCCTTCCTCGGACACTTCGCGTCCGACGAGGACCGGCAGAAGTTCTCCTCCGACAATGCGACAGCGCTCTTCGGTCTCAAGCGCTGAAGATGACCGGCCCCGGACGACAGCGCCGGTGTCCACGTCGCCCTGCGGGCCGAGGGGTCTCCGCCGGGGTATCGAGACCGCGCGTGCCCCGAACGCCCCTGGTGGGACCGCCCTGGTGGGACCCGTCCTGGGACGGAAGACCGTTCCTGCCGGGCGCGGTGTCGTCAACCGAAGGCGCCAGGTGCGGCGTCGCGGTCGGTGACCTCCTCGGTGATCAGGAACCGCAGAACCTCGGCAGGGACGCTGCGTTGCACGCGGGCTGTGGCCGATATCTGACGGGCGAGCTGGGCTGGTCCCGCGTGCGCCTGGACGGCTCCCGCGTCCGCGCCCGCCCCGGTCGACTGCATCCGCCGCCCGTCGAAAGGGGCGTCCGTGCCACCGGCCGGCGCTCTCGGTGCGCCGGATGGACCGGCGCAATACGCGGGGCATGATGACGCGTTTGGGATAGTCCAGCCAAATCACGGTGTCGGCCCGGTCCCACAGCAGGTCACGGAATTCCGGATAGCCGATAGAGTCAATGATCCAGCGAGGCTCGGTGGTGAGCCTTGATACGTCTTCGGTCAATTTGTTGTTGATGGCCCAGTTGGGGCCGTTGAAGTACAGCGCGTCCATCTCGTGGTAGGGCAGGCCCAGACGACTGCTCAAGGTTTGGGCGAGCGTGGATTTGCCCGCACCGGTAACACCTACCACCAAGATCCTTTCCATGGGTGCACCCTAACCCGGCGCCCTGACTGGACCGGTTCGCCCCGGTGCTGCCGATCATGCCGGGCATGCCTGAACGCCGCACCCACGACTGCATACGCCAGTGCCTGTTTCTGTCCTCTGAAATATCAGCCGCCGATCTTGCGCGGGAGCGAACGAGTATTCCTTGCAGATTTTTCGTTCGTCCGTTCACTTCGAGCGGTGGAGCGGCGTGATACGGGAGGTACGGGAGGGCCTACTACACGTCCGGGTCGCGCGCGATCCAGCCCGGTGAATCGAGCCGGATCGCACTGTCCCCCACGAGCGATCGGAGTGTCACCTCGAGTGCTGAGAGTGACGCCGCACCCACCTGTTTCTCCCACTGCTCACGCAGCTCGTCGAAGATCGCTTCGCCCTGTTGCAACATTGCGAGTCCGTGCTCGGTGACGCGAAGTCGCGTCCGTCGACGATCGGTCGAGTCAGGTTGGCGCGCTACGTAATTGCGTTCCTCCAGTGCGGCGATCGTCTTTGCGGCCGCTTGTCTCGTCACCGACATTCTGCGAGCGAGTTCGGAGGCGCTGTCGGCGCCGGACAATATCGAGTGGAGGGCAAAGTCGTGCACCGGCCGTACGTCCTCGTACCCGCGCTCGGCGAGCTCGGCCGTGGCTCGATCCGCCAGAGTGCGGAAGCTGGCGAGCAGGAGCAGGGCGAGATCGGCGCCTGATCTGGACATGCAGCCAGCATACGGCCACCTTTGACAAAGGCAACCTGGTTGCCTACCTTGGTTGGCAACCAGGTTGCCCATTTGGGAGTTCACGTGACCACAACCACACCCTCCGGCGCGACCCTTCCCGGCGTCACGCATCACCTCGCCGACGTCAACGGAACGCGACTGCACTATGTCTCCGCCGGCACCAACGGCTCTCCGATCCTCCTGGTGCACGGCTGGCCGGAGACCTGGTGGGCGTTCCGCAAGCTGATTCCGCTGCTTGCGCAGAACCACCGGGTCTTCGCCCTCGACCTCCGCGGGTTCGGCGACTCCAGCAACGCCGACACCGAGTACGGCGAGGCGGTCGCAGCCGAGGACCTGCATCATCTCGTCGAGCACATCGGCGCGGGTCCCGTTCACATCCTTTGCCAGGACATCAGCGGCGGCACAGGCTTCCGCTTCGCGGCAACGCGCCCCGAGGACGTCATCAGCTTCACCGGAATCGAGACGGCCCTGGCCGGTTTCGGACTCGAGGCTCTTGCCGACGTGAACAACCACGGTTCTTGGCACGTCGGATTCCTCGGCACTCCAGGCATACCCGGAATGCTCCTTCCGGGCCACGAGCGCGAACTCCTGACCGACTGGGCCTTCCCGATGATGAACGGGACGAAGGGTTCCATTGGCGAAAGCGACGTCGACGAGTTCGTTCGAAGCTACGCGCGCCCGAACGCCTGGCGAGGTACGGAAGGTCTTTACCGAGGCCTTTTCTCCGACGAAGGCGCAACCAAGGCTCTGGCCGAGTCACACCCGATCGCCGTCCCGGTACTCACCGTTGAGGGTGCCGCCCATGGAAGGATCACCGAGATGACCTTCCGTCAGGTGACCGCCGGCGAGGTCACCGCGGTGCATCTTGAGGGGGTCGGCCACCTCATCGCGCAGGAAGCTCCTGAAGCACTCGCGGCCACGATCCTGGAGTTCACTGGAAGAATCGACAATAAGTAGGCCTGAGCACCATCGGGTTTGGTCACGGCGCCTGCGAGGCGCGAGAGCTGCTGACTGAACGCCTCTGAACCTCGGAGCCGGGTGGGACCACATCAGCAACCGCTCGCGCCCTACCGGTCCGGGCTCCGCGGCTGTCGGGATGGGGTTCTGGCAGGGCAGCCGCGCTTCGGCGGCTGCCCTGCCGCCGCCGGCAGCGGGGACGCGGCCCCGAGACGGCGGGTTCCTGGCACCGGTGTCCTCACGCGGCGCTTGGTTCGCCCTGGGCGCCGGCGTGCTGGGGGCGGGCTTGGCGCGGGCGCGGGCCGGGGTGCGGGTGAGGCGGCGGGTCATGAGGGTGACGGCGGCCCAGGTGATGAGAGTTTCGGAATGCTGGACGAGGCGTTCGTAGTCGCGTGCGTGTCGGCGAGCGTGCATGATCCAGGCGTGCGTGCGCTCGACGACCCATCTGCGGGGCAGGACGTTGAATCCGGTGGTGTCCTTGGGGCGGCTGACGGTCTTGATGGTGAGGTTGAGGTACTTCTTCGCCCAGGTCACGAGTTTTCCGGCGTAGGCGGAGTCGGCCCAGACGATGGTGATCTCGGGGTGCATCAGCCGGAGCCGGAAGAGGACTTCCTTGGCCGCGTCGCGGTCGGCCATGTCGGCGGGGGTGACGATGACCAGCAGCGGAAGGCCGTGGGTGTCGACCACCAGGTGGCGTTTGGGACCGTTTGTTTTCTTGGCAGCGTCGTAGCCGCGGGAGGCTTTGCCGACGGTCTCGGCTGCCTTCACCGACTGGGAGTCGACACGGCCGTGGCCTTCCCCCCCATCTCCTACACCGGGACCGATAAGTAGCCATTGCGGCGAGATCGCGCAACCCGTAATCCCGGATCGCCTAGACCTTCGCGCCGTCGCCGGCACGGACCGCGCCGAGTACCGCTCGGTGAAGGCTGGGTAGCCCCGTGGGCAGGCGCAGGTCGTGGGTCACGACCTGTCATGACCGCGGGGTTGGTGACCCTCCGTGGCTCTGGCACCAAGAGTGATCCAGAACCCGAGATCGGACAGCAGTTGTCAGTCACTTCTGATCCGACAGCACTACGGCGAAGACTGGAATCGAACGCGCGGCCGCGAGTCTGCTTGCGCATCTCGGCAGGACGGCGGCAGGATAGCGGGGGCGTGGCCTACGCCCAACCTCCCGCGACCGCCCCCGGCGCGGTCTGACATGGGGGGCAAAGGGACCGGAGTCTCAGGTCGCTGTTGCAGCCCGATCGCCTCGGGCGAGGTTGCCGGGGAGCTGTCGCTCAAGGCGTGGAAGGCCGCCATGACCGCCCATCACAATCTCAAGCGCCAGGTACGCGCTCGCGCCGCCCGGACCGGAGAGTCCTACACCGCCGCCCTGCGCCACTTCCTTCCGCCCGCGTCTGCCGATGCCCCGCCGGCGGTAGTGGCAGCCGGGGCCACCGGGGCGGTACGGCTGGCTGTCGCGCAGACCCCGGCACACGAGGACCCTCGCGACATCGACGCCCTGCGCGAAAGCGGGCGCCAGGTTCGTGCCCTGATGCGTCAAGCCCGCGGCCAGGGAGCGAGGATCGTTCAGTTCCCGGAAGGCGCGATCTGCTTCCCGAACAAGCGCATCATGTCCGCCACCGGCCCAGAGGCAGTCGGCCCCGCAGACTGGGACCGCTACCCGTGGCCGGTCGCGCAGCAGGAACTCGCCGAGATCGCCGACCTGGCCGCGGAGCTGCGACTGTGGTGCGTGATCGCCGCACCGCACCGCCTGACCGGGGCCAACCGACCGCACAACAGCCTGTACGTCATCTCCGACCACGGCGCAGTGGTCACCCGCTACGACGAGCGCCGGCTGTCACGCACCAAGGCGCTGTACATGTACTCGCCCGGCAGCACACCGGTGACCTTCGACCTCGACGGCGCCCGGTTCGGCCTCCTGCTCGGCATGGAGATCCACTACGCGGAGCTGTTCGCCGAGTACGAGGCCCTGGACGTCGACTGCGTCCTGTTCTCCACCACAGGGGTTCAGCCCGGCAATGTCGAAGCCCAGACACAGGGACACGCCGCGAGCAACAGCTACTGGGTGAGCCTGGCCGTACCCAGCCAGCACAGCACGGCGACACCCTCAGCAGTCGCTGCCCCCAACGGCCAATGGCAGGCCAGATGCCCCGCCGATGGTTCACCCGCGGTGGTCTCCCTCGACCTGGACGGCCACACCGAAACCGCAGCGGAAGCGGTCAACCACGCACGGGCCTGGCGCCGCCAGTCGCGCATAGCCGGACCCGACGACCACTCTGCGGCGGACCCGCGCAGCGAGAACCGCGCTACCGGCTTCAACTGACTGACGCCATAGCCTCGATCTTGCATGAGCCCTCATTGGAGGATCTGTCCAGCGACGACTCTGTTCCGTAGTCGGTGGTGACGGCAGGCGACGGGCATCGTTGACGTTACATGCGAGATGTCAACTCCTGTGGGGTGCCAAAACTGGCGCATGGTCCCTGATCAGGCTCTTTGCAGCTCCAGGTGATCACGGCATGCTCGGATCGCATGGCGTTGCATGTGCTCTACCTGATCTTCGTCCGGCTGCTCGGGCTGCTTCTGCTGCCGTCACGGTCGCAGGACGCCAAGGACGTTGAGCTCCTCGTGCTGCGCCATGAGGTCGCGGTGCTTCGTCGACAACTCGGCAGCCGGCCGCGCTTGATGTGGCCGGACCGCGCCATCCTCGCCGCCCTTGCCCGGCACCTGGCGAGCAGGCTGCGTCGCCACCGGCCTCGTCACCCCGGGCACACTACTGTCCTGGCACCGCCGTCTGCTGCGCTGGAAGTGGAAGCAGAAGCCCTCCCGGACTGGACGCCCACCGATCTCCGAGGAACTCACCGCCCTGATCCTGCGCCTCGCCGAAGAGAACCCGACCTGGGGCTACACCCGCATCCAGGGCGAACTGCGCCGCCTCGGCCACCGCGTCGAAGCGTCCACCATCCGACGTAGTCTTCACCACCGACGGCATATCGCGAGTTGGGCGCCCAGGAGTGTATGAGGCTGCTAGCGACGATCACGATCGGGCGCATCGTCTTCACGCACCACGCCCTGCCTGCGATCCTCCCGGTCAGGTATGTCCTGGATCAGGGCTCCGCCATTGCCGTCCGCACCTCCAAAACCTCCCGAATGGCCGTCGAAGTAGACCGCGCGGTCGTCGCTTTCGAGGCGGACTGCTTCAACGAGGAGGCACGCAGCGGATGGAGTGTGGTCGTCACCGGCCGGGCCGAGTAGGTGCCGGACCCCGTCGAACTCAGGAGGCTGCGCGCATTGGACGTGCACACCTGGGCGACTCCGCTGGAGGAGACATACATCCGGAGCGTGTGCGAGCTCATCGCCGGACGATCACTTGAGCGTCCACCGGATGCTGGGCCACTGCCCACGTGACGCGTTCGTGGACCGTTCGGCCCCTGCCGGGCGCACGGACACCGAGCAATCCTGATGTGAAGGCAGCACGATCCCGGAACACGCACACGAACTGTGCATCCCCCTTTCTGAGGAGCAGCACCATGGCACTTCTGGTTGTCCTTCTGGTAATCGTGGCCGTCCTGGTCATCGTGGCCGTCGCCATGGCGGTCAAGGTGGTCAAGCAATACGAGCAGGGGGTGCTGTTCAGGTTCGGGCGTCTGGTCGGGACACGTTCACCAGGGCTGCGGTTCATCGTCCCGTTCGTCGACGTCCTGCACCGGGTGTCACTGCGGACCGTCACCATGCCCATCCAGTCCCAGGGCATCATCACCCGGGACAACGTGAGCGTCGACGTCTCGGCCGTGGCTTACTTCCGGGTAGCCGACGCCAGGAAATCCGTCATCGCGATCGAGGACGTGCACACGGCGATCAACCAGATCGCGCAGACGACTCTGCGCAAGGTCGTCGGCCAGAACACCCTCGACCAGACGCTCTCGGAAACGGACCGGATCAATCTGGACATCCGCGAGATTCTCGACGTGACGACCACCGAATGGGGCGTGGAGGTCACCCTGGTCGAGCTCAAGGACATCCAGCTGCCGGACAGCATGAAGCGGGCGATGGCCCGCCAGGCGGAAGCGGAGCGGGAGAAGCGAGCGAAGATCATCAACGCCGAAGGCGAATCGCTGGCCGCGGCCGCGCTCGGCGACGCCTCCGACATCATGATGGAGCACCCGCTGGCGCTCCAGCTCCGCAACCTGCAGAGCCTGGTCGAGATAGGCGTCGACAAGAACACGACGGTCGTCTTCCCCGCACCCCTGATGAGCACCATCGGCGAGCTCGGATCCTTCCTCGCCCGTGAAACGGCCGCCGCCGCAGGCCCCGTGCCGCCGAGCGTCCGCGCGAAGACCGACACCTCCGCTGCGCTGAACGGTGCCGACGCGCTGGTGTGAGGCAGCCGCCGGCTCTCGGCGCCCTTGCCGAGACAGGAATGGTGTGTCTGCCGCCAGGTCCTCCGTTCCGCAGGAGAACAGAAGCGAGGAAGAGCTCAATTGAGTACGCAGGTGAACAGCGAGGCGTCCGAAGAAACCCCGATTCCAGAGACCGCGAAGACGGCAGACGGCGGCGCGGCAGCGCCGGTTCGTACTGCCGACGGCCACCGCGCAGGTCATCGGCAGTGGAAGACACGCATCCCGCTGCGCCTGCCGTCGGTCGTCTTCGACCAGGCAGAGAACCGCCTGCACACCGTCAAGGCCGTCCTCGTCGCAGCCCTGGGCGACTGACGTGCGCATCGTCGTCGCCCTCGGCGGCAACGCCCTGCTGCGGCGCGGCGAGAATCCCGACGCCGCGATCCAGCTCGGCCACATCCGTACCGCCGCCGAGGCCCTCGCCCCGCTCGCCGCACACCACGAGCTGATTGTCTGTCACGGCAACGGACAGCACGGCGGCATGCTCGCTCTGGAGAGCGAGAACGATGCGTCCCTGACACACCCTTACCCTCTGGACGTACTGGTCGCCCGGACCCAGGGGATCATCGGTTACTGGCTGGTCCAGGAACTGCGCAACGCCGGGGTGACCAAGCCGGTCCTCGGCATCCTCACCCAGACGGTCGTGGACGCCTCGGACCCGGCCTTCGCCAGGCCGACGAAGTTCGTCGGACCGGTCCATGACCAGCCGAATGCCCGCCGGCTCGCCGACCTCCATGGCTGGAACATCGGCCTCGACGGGGAGCACTGGCGGCGCGTCGTCCCCTCACCCCGTCCGGAGCGCATCCTCGAACAGGCCACCCTCACCCATCTGCTCAGGCAGCAGGCTGTGATCGTCTGCGGCGGGGGCGTGCCGGTCACCGAGGACGGCTACGGCCGGATCCGCGGCGTCGAAGCCGTCGTGGACAAGGACTTCACCGCAGCGCTCCTCGCCATCACCGTGCGCGCCGACCGGCTGCTCGTCCTCACGGACGTGCCGGGTGTCATGCGCCATTTCGGCACGCCGCAGGCGACGCTCCGCAAGCGCATCGACGTGGACGACCTGGCCGCGATCCCCACTTTCCCGGCCGGCTCCATGGGCCCCAAGATCAACGCCTGCGCCCGATTCGTCACCACGACCGGCCGCAGAGCGGCCATCGGCTCCCTGTCCCAGGCCGCCGCGGTCCTGGACGGCAGCGCCGGGACCACGATCACCGCGCATCCGGTCCCGGTGCGCCGGCCGAGCGTTCTCCGCCCGCACGGTCCCCGAAAGCCCATCACCACCGATCATTAGGAGTTCCCATGATGAATCAGCCCGCACCGCAGATTCCGCGCGTCGTCGTAGGAGTGGACGGTTCGCCCGGTTCCGAGACCGCGTTGCGCTGGGCGCTGGCACACGCGCCGGCGCAGGGCGCGTCGGTCCAGGCGGTCACCGCGTGGCAGTACCCCGACATGTACGGCTACTCCTGGGGCTACCTGCCGTCCGTACCGGACGGCGGGAACTTCTCCGCGGCCGCCGAGAAGGCCCTGGTGGAAACGGTGGCCCGCGTCACCGCGGAGACCGGCAGCAACGCCGAGGTGACGACCCGGGTGATCGAGGGCCATCCGGCCCAGGTGCTCAGGGATGCCGCACGCGGCGCCCACCTGCTGGTGGTGGGAACCCGGGGACACGGCAGCTTCGCCGGCGTCCTGCTCGGGTCCGTCAGCCAGCACTGCGTCCAGCACGCACCCTGCCCCGTCGTCGTCGTACCGCAGGACGCCGCGAGTGCGGCGTCGGCCGCGCAGTGACCGCCGCTTTCCCCGCTCCGCCGAAGAGTCCAGGAGGACACCCCCATGGTGCTGTCAGCCGGCATCGACCTGCCGAACGGAACAGGCCCGCCGAAACCGCCGGTACTGCCTGATCCGGACAACGCCGAGGACGGGGACGAGCGCCGGCAGCCCGCCGAGTTGTTCCGCGATCTGCGCACGTCCAGGGAAGGACTCGCCGGCCGCGAGGCCGCCCGCAGGCAACGTGTCTACGGGCCGAACGAGCTGACTCGCCGCGAAGGGCGCCGCTGGCCGGGTGAACTTCTGTCCCAGTTCACCCAGCCGCTGGCGATCCTGCTGATGCTGGCGGCGGTCCTGGCCTGGGCGGGAGGCACCCCGGCCCTGTCCGTCGCCGTGATCGCCGTCATCCTGCTCAACGCCGGCTTCGCCTTCGCCCAGGAGATGCAGGCCGAACGCGCCGTCGAGGCGCTGGCCGCGTTCCTGCCCGCCACCGCCCGAGTGGTCAGAGACGGGACGCGCTGCGAGATCGCGGCCCGCGACCTGGTGCCCGGCGACATCCTGGTCATCGCCGAAGGCGACCGGGTCTGCGCGGACGCGCGCATCATCGACGGCTCAGTCCAGCTGGACCTGTCCTCGCTGACCGGCGAATCGCTCCCGGTGAGCCGCTCCGCCGACCCGGGCCCAGCGGCCGGGCCCCTGCTCGAAGCCCTGGAGCTGGTCTTCAGCGGCACGACCTGCGGCGCCGGCGAGGCCGAAGCAGTCGTCACCCGTACCGGCATGCACACCGAGCTGGGGCGGATCGCGACACTCTCCCAGCGCGATACGACCGAACGCAGCCCTCTGGAGAAGCAGGTCAGGCGGGCCACCTGGATCATCGCGGTGGTCGCGGTGCTCATCGGAGCGGCCTTCCTGCCCGTGGGCGTCGCAGCCGGACTCGGCTGGAGCGCCGCGATCAGCTTCTCGATCGGCCTGATCGTCGCCAACGTGCCCGAGGGCCTGCTGCCCACCATCACCTTGGCCCTGGCCGGTGGTGTGCGCGAACTCGCCCGTGGAGGAGCCGTCGTCAAACGGCTCTCCGCGGTGGAGACCCTGGGCTCGACCACGGTCATCTGCACCGACAAGACCGGCACGCTCACCGAGAACCGGATGCGGGTCACCCGGATGTGGCTGCCCGGCGCCGAACTCGACGCCGCCCGCGCCGGAGACGATCCGCGAGCCCGGCTGCTCGCCGCAGCCGGCGCCGCCTGCACGACGGCCGACGCCCCGGGCGGGAACCAGTCCGGCGGCAGCGGCGACCCCACCGAACTGGCCCTGCTGCGGCTGGCATCGGACCTGGGCGTGGCGGTCACCCCGGCACGGCGCAAGGCCGCACGAAGGGCGGTCTTCCACTTCGACGCCCATCTCAAGCGCATGTCGACCGTGGACGACGACGCGGGCACGGCAGCCGACGACCGGGCTGGCACCGCACACGGAGCCGGCGGCGCGGTCGTGCACACCAAGGGCGCACCCGAGGCCGTACTGCCCTGCTGCACCCGCCTGCTGGACGCCGGCGGGCAGGACCAGGACCTCGACGAGACTGCCCGCACGGACCTGGGCGCCGTCATCGACCGCTACGCCGCGTCGGGCCTGCGGGTGCTCGCCGTGGCCCAGCGGGTCCTCCCCGCCGGCCAAGCGGTACCCGACGACCGGACGCGGGCGGAGACCGGACTGACCCTGATCGGCCTGGTCGCGATGACCGACCCGCCCCGCGCGGGCGTCGCCGAAGCGGTCAAGGCCGCCCACGGCGCGGGGGTACGTATCCACGTCATCACCGGTGACTACGGACTGACCGCCGCCGAGATCGCCCGGCAGGTCGGCATCGGCGACAAGGGCAGCCCCGTCGTCGCCGGCGAGGCACTGGACGCGATGAGCGACACCGACCTGGACACCCTGGTCTCCGCCGACCAGGAGATCGTGTTCGCCCGGACCTCCCCGGAAGGAAAACTCCGGATCTGCGAAGCGCTGCGCGCCCGGGGCGAAGTGGTGGCGATGACCGGAGACGGCGTCAACGACGCACCGGCCCTGCGGCACGCGGACATCGGGGTGGCCATGGGCCGTTCGGGAACCGACGTCGCCCGCGAAGCGGCGACCATGGTGCTCACCGACGACAACTTCGCCACCATCGTCTCCGCCGTCGACGCGGGAAGGAGAGTGTTCGACAACGTCCGCAAGTTCGTCCTCTACATCTTCGCCCACGCCGTCCCCGAGGTCGTGCCCTTCCTCGTCTTCGCCCTCTCCGGCGGCGCGATACCCCTGCCGCTGACCGTCCTGCAGATCCTCGCCGTCGACCTCGGCACCGAGACTCTGCCCGCCCTGGCGCTGGGACGCGAACCCGCGGAACCCGGACTGATGAACCGCCCGCCGCGCCCCCGCACCGCCGGCGTCATCGACCGCCCGCTGCTCATCCGCGCCTGGCTCTTCCTCGGCACCATCTCCGCAGCGCTCGTCATGGGCGGCTTCTTCTTCACCCTCTGGCGCGCCGGATGGTACCCCGGCGACGCCACCGACGGCGGAGCGGCCCTGCACCACGCCTACCTGCAGGCCACGACCATCACCTTCGCCGGCATCGTCGCCTGCCAGATCGGCACCGCCTTCGCCGCCCGAACCGACCACGCCTCCCTGTTCACCATCGGTCTGCGCTCCAACCCGCTCCTGCTGTGGGGCATCGCCTTCGAACTGGCCTTCACCGCGACTGTCATCTACACGCCCCCGCTCCAGCACATCTTCGGCACCGCCTCCCTCAGCGCCGCACAACTGGCCGTCATCGCCCCGTTCCCCTTCATCGTCTGGGGAGCCGACGAACTGCTCCGCTGGAGCCGCCGCCGGAACACACCAGGCCGGCGGCTCTCGCCGCAATAGCCGTCAGTCAGCGGGCAGGACGGCCACCAGCGCCCGCTGTAGCGCGACCCGGGCACGGCCCTCCCGCCCACGGATGCACCGCGCACACGTCCCGCGCCCCTGGGCCAGCGAACCGGTGGCGGCGAGTACGGCGGGCGGGGCCGGTGTGGCGTACGGCGCCACCGCGCAGGGGCCGGGCCCTGCGCGAGTGTCCCGCCGAGGTCAGGCATCACATCCGCCCGGCCGCTGTCGGCAGCCCGGCTTCCGGTCAGGTCCGGCTGGGCCCCAACGGGCTCTGGGCCTGGGGCGCGGGCGCGGGTTCCTTCAGCTCCACGAAGATCACATGTGTCTCGGTGTCACCGATGTTCTCCCCGGCGTGCTCCTGTGCTCCGATCCAGCGTGCCTGGCCGGCCTCAAGTTCCAGATCGCGCTGCTGGTCGCCGGAGGTGAGCCGCCGGGCGAAGGAGGTCAGGGTGTACATGACGCTGTCGGGGTGGTCGTGGGGTGTGGTCCTGCCGCCCGGCTGGTCCCGGTATTCGAGGACGCGGACGCGGTCGTTCTCGAAGATCACCTTGTAGAACTCGGAGTTGGTCACTACCGGATCGTGACTCACGGCTGCCTCACAGGAGTTGGCCTGCCTCTATGGGACTTCAGCCCCATGGAATCAGAGTGCCGCAATGGCCGTGCCGGTTCCGTACGCGCCGCTGAACCGGCCCTCGCCTCGTGTGACAGCGCGCCCCGGCCGACGATCGGCCGGGGCGCGTAGGTATCGCGGGTATCGCGAGGCGGGTGTGTGCTCTGCCCGACGATTCCAGGGCGACCGCGGCCTGCGTGTCGGGGATGGTGGCGCTGGTCCCGGTCTGCAGGTACCGATAATTCATCCGCGCAGGTCACGGTGTCGATCGCCTGCCTGCCTTCCCCGGGGCATGAGCGGCATCATGATCTGTCGTGCTGCTACGCCTGGCCTACCTCACCGCGACCAACGCCTTCGCGTTCCTGCGCCGGCACCGCAGCAGGCGCACCGGGGGGTGCGGCCGGCTGCTGCCGTGCCGAAGGGCGCGCTCGGCCACGTCGTCGAGCAGCTCGTCGAGGTAGAAGCGCGTGGCCTGCTGCTTGGTGTCCCCGGAGCCGTACGTCTCCTCGCCCGTCTCGATACGGCGCGGACGCGCGGTCTTTCCCTAGAACGGCTCCACTCGGCCCGCCCCCCGTTCTCCCGCAGCCTCACTCCGGGTGACGGACATTAGCAAGGAGTACCCTTCGGGCCGGACGGTTCGCAGAATCTCCCCAACTCCGGTCCAAGGGTTCGCCTGCGGATGTGGCGCGAAGGCGCCCATGGTCAGTGTGCGAAGACAAACCTGGACACTTTCGCGACAGCACTCTATGCCCGGATCGACCCCTCTCTGTCAGCCTTGAGTGAGACGTCCCGCTTCGTCGGGTTAGCTTGAGAGGGCACGACAGGAGACCCACCCCCTCATGACCAGCACCACGCCTGCCGGACCCGACCCGGCCGCGCGGCCGAAGCGCCGCACCCTCAGCCCCGAGTACAAGCTACGGATCGTGGCCGAGTACGACGCCGCACCCCACAGCGAGAAGGGTGCGGTCCTGCGCCGCGAACGCCTGTACCACTCGCGCGTCAAGGAATGGCGGGCCGCGCGGGACGCCGGGGCCCTGGAGAAGCTGGTCGACAAGCGCACCAGCCCGGCGAGGCCGAAGAGGCCGGCTGCCGGGGCGGAGAACGAGAGGCTGCGCCGCCAGGTGGAACGGCTGGAGAAGGAACCGGCCCGGAACAAGGCTGCGCTGGAGGTCATGGGAAAAGCTTCCGCGCTCTTGGAAACGATCTCCGAGAGCGCGGACTGAACGCTGCCGCCGAACCGGTGGTCGACGACGCGTTCACCGGCATCGGTGACAAGCCCGGTGTCACGGCGGCCTGCCGGCTGACCGGCCGCTCCCGGACCACCCACTACCGCCGTCTGCGGCCCCCGCCCGAGCGAGACCGTGAAGTACATGTCCGACCACCCCGAGCAGTTCGATTCGCTGGCCCACGCCCGCGAGTGGTTCGAGGCGTTCATCGCGTACTACAACCACGAGCACCGGCATTCGGGCATCGGCTGGCACACGCCCGCCAGCATGCACTTCGGCACCGCCGAGGAGGTCCGAGACCACCGGGCCGTCACCCTCGCCGACGCATACCGCCCGCCATCCCGAACGCTTCGGCCGACGCCCCCGACCACCCCGGACACCCCAGCAGGCGTGGATCAACGACCCGGCCAAACGCCGCGACCCCACACCACAAACCCCATAACGTCACGACCGTCTCACTGGACTTGAAATCTTCCGGGCCGGCTGCCAGGGGTTTGGGTTGCCACCGTCGCGCCACGGCTTCCCGTCCCAGCCGGGGACGCAGGGATGCTGAGTGCTTCAGTCGGCGGGACCCGCCGACTGAAGCACTCAGTCACACCACCTGCGCGCCCGTGTCCTGTTCCAGCGAAGTTTGATCGTTTGCCACTGATTCCTAATGCCGTATGTCAAGCCCCACTGGCCACGCCGAGCGCCGCCCTGGCGTCCCAGGGGTATGGAACGACGGCCTCTATCATGATCGGGACGAGTCGTTGGGGGAGGCGGGATCCGACCGTGGCATACCAACTCACGTTCTTCTGTCGGTCGGACGAGGAGAACGGGCAGGCAGCGGTCAGCCGCCTTCTGGACGAACTCCTGCCAGCTGGTGATCTCCTAGTGGCGCAACGGTCTGGTCCGTTCGTGGACGAGGTTGCCGTGTGCTCGCTGGCGACCAGGGGGCCTGCCGGGGATCCCACGGCTGACTGGCTGGCCCTTGAGTTGCACGTAGGAGTGGAGAGGATCGCGGAGTCGGTGATCGCTGCATCGCCTGGAGACGAACAGGGCATCTGGGGCTGTGACCTGCTCGCAACGGTCACTCTCACCGGGGACACTCCTGACTGGCCGCTCGCCAACCGTATCTGGAAGGCCTTGCTCCACCTCTGGAGCGCAACTCCTTGGGATGAGATGTCCGGATTCGAGATCGCAAAGAGCATGCCGTAGATCGAAACCGTGCGGGCGAGTCCAAGGAGTAATTGACCGAGGCTCAACTCGTCCCAGCAGGTGCGGGCGTCCCTGGCCGTGCTGGCTGGTAGCAGCGTTGGTCGCGCAGGAGTGCCCAGATGACGTTGACGCGTCGTCGCGCCAGGGCGAGGACGGCCTGGGTGTGGCGCTTGCCCTCGGCGCGCTTGCGGTCGTAGAAGCGCCGTGATTCCTCGCAGCAGCGGATGCTGATCAGCGCGGAGGTGTAGAAGACCCGCTGGAGCTTGCGGTTGTAGCGTTGCGGACGGCGGAGGTTGCCGCTGATCTTGCCCGAATCGCGAGGCGCGGGTGCGACGCCGGCGAAGCCGGCGAGCCGGTCCGGACTACCGAAGGCGTCCATGTCGCCGCCGGTGGCGGCCAGGAACTCGGCACCGAGGATGGGGCCCAGACCCGGCAGGCTCGCGAGGATCTCGGCGTGGCCGTGCTCGCGAAATCGGGCGCCGATGAGCTTGTCCATCTCAGCGATCTGCTGGTTGAGCGCTATTACCTGGCTGGCCAGGGTGCGGACCATCCGTGCGGCCATCTTCTCGCCCGGGAGGCTGGTGTGCTGATTCCCAGCGGCCTCCAGCGCCGATTCAGCTATCTGGCCCGCGCCGCGAACCTTGCGGTTTCGCAGCCAGGTCTCCAGCCGCCGGGGGCCGAGGCGTCGAAGCGCGGCGGGGGTCTGGTAGCCGGTCAGCAGGGTCAGTGGTCCGGTGTTGGTGAGGTCCAGTGCCCGGTCCAAGGCCGGAAAAATACCGGTGAGGTGGGCGCGGAGCCTGTTGACGGTGCGGGTGCGGTCGGCGACCAGGTCCGAGCGGTGGACGGTGAGCAGCTTCAGGTCGGTAGCGATCTCGTCACCAGTCCGCAAGAGGTGCAGGTCGCGGCGGATGCGGGCCTGGTCGGCGATGACGGCCGCGTCCTTGGCGTCAGTCTTGCCTTCGCCGCGGTAGCCCTCGGAGGCGCGGTGGATGGCTCGCCCAGAGATGTAGTAGGTGCGTTGGCCGTGGTTGAGGAGCAAGGCGATGGCCAGGGCGGCACCGCCGTCGGCGAGGTCGATGCCCCAGGTCACCTCGTCGCCCAGAGCCAAGACGTCGGCGAGCAGTTGGAGCAGTTCCGGCTCGTCGTTAGCGACGCGTCGCGACAGCAGCCGACCCCCGGTCTCGTCGATCACCACGCAGTGGTGATGGGTCTTACCTGCGTCGATACCGGCCCAGATGGCGGCCACTCGGTTCCTCCGTGCGTCGGACAGTGCGTTCGTGCCACGGACGACGTCGCTGTCGATTCCCTACGGAGCGATCGAGTCGCAATTCCTAATTGGCAGCCGAGTCGTCGTTGGGCGTCGGGCGGCCAATCAGTGGAAGCCACGAGCGGCAGAACCTTGAAAGCCATACCCGACACCCCGGGTGGGCCAACCATACGAAGGGCTCGCCCGATCCCGTGCCAACAAGGTAGGGAACCTTGACCGATTGCCTCCGCATGCGGGGTCGGCTGAGCGCTCGGTGAACGAAGTGCCGCTGTCCGGCGGACGCATCACCTTGGGCGTGGTCAGGGTCGGCAACACCGTCCGGAGGCCGGCCACCGCGATGCAACATGCCTCGCTGAGCCACTATGACGTCGAGGGACCGGTTCACCGCTTTCTGCGTCCTCCCTTAGGCGCGCAGTTCCGATTCCAGGAACCCGTCCGGGTGGACCTGCCAGTCCCTGTCCCAGCCGGTCCCGGGCGGCCCGCCACACGTGCCGCACAGTGGCAGAGCACGGCCGCAACCGGCGCACACAGTCGATGAACGATGTCCTGCCAGATGCGGCGGAGCAGCCCGTATCCGTGTCCTCCCGAGGAGCGCTCATGTCCGAGCTTTTCCGTGGTCCCTTCGACCGTCACTCGACCGCTTCCCAGGTGATCGACGGTGTCGACCTGTCAGGAAAGCGTGCCGTGGTCACCGGCGCCACTTCCGGCATCGGAGTGGAGACGGCCCGTGCGCTGGCGTCCGCGGGCGCCGACGTGACACTTGCTGTCCGGCGCCCCGACGCAGGAGAGGAGGTCGCCGCCGATCTGCGGGCCAGGACCGGCAACGAGGCGATTCACGTCGCCCGGCTGGATGTGGCGGACCTGGACTCGGTGGCTGCGTTCTCCGCCGGCTGGTCCGGCCCCCTGCACATCCTGGTCAACAATGCCGGGATCATGATGTTGCCCGAGCTGGAGCGGGGCACCGGCGGCCACGAGCAGCAGTTCGCCACCAACTACCTGGGCCACTTCGCCCTGGCTCTGGGCCTGCATCGGGCACTCGCCGAGGCGGACGGCGCACGCATGGTGACTGTGTCCTCGAGCGGGCACCTGTTCTCCCCCGTCGTCTTCGACGACCTCGACTTCCGCTTCCGTCCGTACGACGCGCTCGGCGCGTACGGTCAGTCCAAGACCGCTGAGGTGCTCTTGGCCGTCGAGGCGGACCGGCGCTGGCCACGTGACGGCATCAGGTCGAACGCGCTGCACCCCGGTGCGATCGCCACCAATCTCCAGCGGCACACAGGCGGGCTGAGGACGCCCGAGCCCTACCGCAAGACCATCGAGCAGGGCGCCGCCACCTCCGTCTTCCTCGCCGGCTCCCCGCTGGTCGAGGGCATCGGGGGCCGCTACTTCGAAGACGTCAATGAGGCCCCGCAGGTGACCTCACGGCCCGTTGAACTGGGCGTGCCGGGGGTCGCCGCCTACGCACTCGACGCCGCGAACGCCGAGCGCCTGTGGGATATCAGCAGTGCCACCGTCCTGCTCCGTTTTTGAGCAGCTTGACCGAGAGAACCGCGGAGTCGGCGTAGGGGACGACCTGGTCGTCGGTGCCGTGCGCGACGAGAACGGGAACGTCGATCCGCTTGAGATCCTCAGTGAAGTCGGTCTCGGAGAACACCGGACCCGAGGGGACATCGATGTAGAACTGGAACGATTGGCGGCGAGAGCGGTCCGCAGCTCGTCGAACGCCTCGACCGGCAGGCCGCCGGGGTTCGACTTCGACTTCAGCATGACGGGTGGGATGGCGCTGACCAGCACTGCCTTCGCCACACGACCGGCCTTGGCGCGGGCGACGTAGCGGGTGACCTCGCCTGCACCCGTCGAATGCCCGACGTGGTAGGCACCTTGGAGGTCGAGTTCGTCGGTGAGGACTGCGACGTCGGACGCGTAGGTATCCATGTCGTTGCCGGTTGCGGTCTGGCTGGAGCGGCCGCGGCCGCGGTGATCATGCGCGATCACTCGGAAGCCGTGCTCCAGGAAGAAGAGCATATGGTTGTCCCAGTCGTCGGCGCTCAGCGGCCAACCGTGATGGAAGACGATCGGCCGGCCGTCGCGAGGGCCCCAATCCTTGTAGAAGATGACTGTGCCGTCGTCGGTGGTAACCGTGCCCATTGCCATGCCTGCCCTTCTGCTGAATTACCCAGGAACTGCGCATTGCTAGCCTCGGGCTTTCGCGAGTGGGTGCCGTCCGGCAGGTGATCGAAAACGCAGAAAGTGCCTCTGAGCTGCAACGACAGGACTTGCTGAGGGTCCCGTACGTGGTAGCGAGAGAGGCACTTCCCAGGTGAAGAAGACTATCGGGTTCGCTCCGCGTGTTCGTGTCGAGGGCGGCGACCGCGGGGTGGTCTCGCCGGCTGGGGCGGTGTTGTTGGTCGGGACGGTTCGCAAGCGCGGTCTGGACACCGCGATATCGGCGGCGCCGGCGCCGGTGCCGTGGCGCAGGCCGCGGGCGGTGCACGACCCGGGCAAGATCCTGCTGGATGTGGCCCTGGCCGTCGTACTCGGGCGGAACTGGACGGGCTGGAAGAATAGCTGGTCAAGCAGCTGGACCAAGTACGGGCCGAGCGGGACGAACTCGCGGTCGCCGAGCGGGTCCTGGCGCGGATGAGCGAGCAGGTCGCTGGGGATCGAGCTGCCAGCGCGCCGATGACGAAATCCGACAGCACGAACGAGTACCCGTGAGAATCCGACAGCCTCAGTGCGACAAGGCACCGGTCGTAACGCTGGACAGGCCACGACCTCACTTCGCTTCGCCAACTCTCGTGCACATCCGCCAGCTGAAGCGCTCAGTCACAGCTTCCACTGTCATTGGCTCCGCGTATGGTCTGCGCATGGTTGATCAGAGCCCCCCCTTGCCATCGGTATGCGACTTCGCGGCCTGGGAACCCGTACTCCGGCTCATGCTGGCGGACGACACAGAGTGGCGTGCAGCCCGGTCGGCCCGTGTGGCAGGACGCATCAGTCAATCCGGATACAGCATCGCCCATCGGGGATCCATGTCGTCGACAGCGCGGATCGCGGCGGAGAACATACAGAGGGCGCTCACGCGCGGCGGAGTCCAGGAGGTCGCATTCAGGGCGGAGGCTCAACCGGACGGACGGACCACGCTCGGGCTGGTCTGGCCGAGCCCGGCTGTGGAACCGGTCTACGGCTACCCGGACCTGGGGGTGCTCGTCCTGGCCGATGGCTCCCTTCCCGCACCCTGGCTCCGCCGCCCCGATCCGGTGCCCGGGGCGGTACCGGCACCATCGGCGGATCCTGAGTTGCTGGAGTGGACGCTCCGCGAACGGTTGCCCGACGCCATCGGCGCGACGGAAGAGGAGATCGCTGCCGCCGAGGCACGCCTCGGTGTCACGCTGTCCGATGAGCTCAAGGTGCTCTACCGGGTGGCTGGGGGGGACTGGGGCCACGACTTCGAAACGGCGATGCGCATCGACAAGGCGGTCGGCTGCGAGATCTCCGGCGTGGAACACCTGTTCAGCATCGAAGCGGCGTCCCGTTACCCCGGCTGGGACCTCGGCGCGACGGATGCGATCTGTACCCTGCCGGACGCCGCGGTGCAGGGCCTGGGCGGCTCACCGGGCTGGATCGGCTTCGGCAGCAACGGCGGCGACGTGTTCGCATTCGACCTGACCCCCGGCCCGCGCGGGCACTTCGGGCAGATCATCCTGGTCCATCACGCGGAGAGCCTCGGTGCCGAGCTCGTGGCCGATTCCCTCACCGATTTCGTTCTGGGCCGAGTACAGGAGGAACGCCGTGACCCCCGCGGAGACGAGCTTCCTGCCGTGGCCAGGGTCGGCACCGGATGCCTTGAGACGATCCAGGCCGCCGCCCATCCCACCCTGGAAGTCCTGTCCCTCGGCGCTTGGGACGGCGCGCCGTTCAATCTCGCGCCTGTCGCCGGGTTGCCCCACCTGCGCACTCTCACCGCCATGCCTGGCACACTGGCCGACCCCCTGGAGGTCGCCGGGCTCACCGCACTGGAGTTCCTGGCCCTCGGCGTGCAGGAATGGCGTGTCCTGCTGAAGGCCGGAGCCGTCCCGCGCACTCTGAAAGCCGCAGCCGTCAAGGTGCGGCACCAGGACCACCTGCCCGTCGTGGCCATCGCCAACGAGATCCTGGCCCTTTGGGACCGGCCCCAGATCGTACAAACGCTCCTTGAGGGAGACCTCGGCCCCGCAGCCTAGCCTCGCGCTTTCGCGACTGCGGGTGTCCGATGCTTGATCAAATAAGCGAGGAGCGCATCTGACCTGGGACGATGGGACTTGTCTAGGATCCATGTCGTCGTCAGGAAAGCTGCACTCCTCAGGTGAAGAAGACTACCGGGTCGTACCCCCGTGTCCGGGTCGAGGGCGGTGGCCGGCAAGTGGTCTCCCAGGCCGGGGCCGTGCTGCTGGCGGAGACGGTCCGCAAGACCGGGCTGGACAGTGCGATATCAGCGGCTTTGGCGCCATGGCGAAAGCAGCGGGCGGTGCACGATCCAGGCAAGATCCTGCTGGATATGGCGCTCGCGGTGGCGCTGGGCGGGGACTGCCTGTCCGATGTCGCCATGCTGCGGGCCGAGCCGGCGGTGTTCGGGCCAGTGGCCTCCGACCCGACCATCTCCCGCCTGGTCGACACGCTTGCCGGCAGCGGGAAGCGCGCGCTGGCCGCGATCCGCCAGGCCCGCGCCCAGGTCCGCGAACATGTCTGGGCGTTGGCCGGGGACACCGCCCCCGACCAGGGCGGACAGGTGATCGTGGACCTGGACGGGGTACTGGTGATCGCGCACTCGGACAAGCAGGACGCCGCAGCGACCTGGAAGCGGACCTTCGGCCACCACCCGATCATGGCCTTCGTCGACCACGGGGCGGGCGGCGCCGGTGAACCGGTGGCGGGCCTGCTGCGAGCGGGGAACGCGGGCAGCAACACCGCCGCCGACCACATCACCGCCACCCAACAGGCCTTGGCTCAGCTCCCGAAGAGGTTCCGGCGCGGGCGCCGCACACTGATCCGCACCGACTCCGGCGGCGGCACCCACGAGTTCGTCAACTGGCTCGCGGCGCGGGGCCGGTGGCTGTCGTACTCGGTCGGCATGACCATCACCGACACCATCCACCAGACCGTACTGAAGGTCCCAGCATCGGCCTGGACCCCGGCCGTCGAACCTGGTGGCGAGGTCCGCGACGGCGCCTGGGTAGCCGAGATCAGCGGAGACTGCCTGAAGGGGTGGCCGAAGGGAATGCGGCTGATCGTCCGCAAGGAACGCCCACACCCCGGAGCCCAACTGCGCTTCACCGACGCCGACGGCATGCGCTTGACCTGCTTTGCCACCAACACCCCCGGCGAGGCCATCGCCGGGCTCGAACTGCGCCACCGCCAGCGCGCCCGCTGCGAGGACCGCATCCGAGACGCCCGCTCCACCGGCCTGCGCAACCTCCCGCTCCACGGCCTCGCCCAGAACCAGATCTGGCTGGAGATCGTCCAGCTCGCCCTGGACCTGCTGGCCTGGATGCCGATGCTCGCCCTGACCGGCAAGACCCGCCGCTGGGAATCCAAGAAGCTTCGCTTCCGCCTGTTCTCAGCCGCCGCGCAACTCGTCACCACCGGCCGCAGCCGCTACCTCCGCCTCGCGGCGCACTGGCCCTGGACCGACGTGATCACCGCAGCGGCCGACCGGCTCCAAGCCCTGCCGAACCCCGGCTGACCAGCACCTTCGAGTCCCTGCGGACAGCATCACCCCACCGGAGCAGTGGAACCCGGCGCCTACCCGACGCGACAGCCGGGCCACCACCATTCTCACAACCAGCCCGCAACAGAGAAACGGCCCGCCGCAGAAACCGACGGACCGTCATGCAAGATCGAGGCTAGTGCAGCCAATTCTGGTGACGGAGTCCGTCGCCGCCCTTGATCTCGCGGGATCGTGGGCGCGACGCATGTCCGGCCTGTCTACGTCCATGTGGGCTGGCTCACACGTCGAGTGTTCTCCAGCCGGCCACCGCCAGAACCACACAGGAATTCGAGTAGGGAGGCCTCACACGGTGGGCGCTACGGAGCAATTCCGTCATGACACCCGGTCAGGCGTCGGGGAAGCCACCCGGGAGGGGATCCAGCTGCAGGCGCGTCAAGGTCAGACGGCGGATCAACCACCGGCCGCTCTCCTTGCGGTACTCCTCGTGGTAGTGCCCCCAACCGTGAATCCCCCTTGGAACAGTTCCCGAAGCCGAGCCCATTTCCGTATGTCCACAAAGCGGCAGTAGCGGGCCGTGGTCTTCTTTATTTCCTCGACGTCCGCCAGAGTTTGCAGATCCGACATGTGTTTCTCCGTCAACTAGGACACCTGGCGCTGCCGTCGGCTCTCAACCTGCGGCAGCGTCGGCCGTGAATCGTCCGAGCGCCCGGCCGTCATCGCACCGGTGCGCTGTCAGAACTCGAGGATCAGGCGCCCGCGCACACCCCCGGCTTCGAGGAGGCGGTGGGCGTCCGCCGCTTCCTCGGGCGGGAAACGGCCTGCGACCCTCAACGTCAACTCCCCTTCGTCGGCGAGCCGGCGGAGCAGCTCAAGCTTGTCCCGACGGCCGTCGTAGTCGTGGACGAACGTTGCGAAAAGCTGCACGCCCTGTCTCTTGGCCGCCTCCTCGAACGCTCCCTGCCCGGACACACCGCGCACGGAGGCAAGCCCGCCCCCCTTGCGGATCGCGCCGAGCAGGGGAGCTCCGATGACCGCCGCGTCCACTACGGCATCGACACCGCGAGGGGCCAGAGCGCGGAACCGCTCGGCCTCGTCAGAACCGCGGGGAACGACTTCGTCTGCTCCCAGGGCAGCGACCAACTCTGCGTCTGCTGACGACGCATCCGCCAGCACGCGGTGCCCGGCAGCTTTGGCCAGTTGCACCGCGAAACCCCCGACCGCTCCGGCGGCACCCGTCACTGCGAGAGTGCTGCCCGTCGCCAAGTCCAGCTGATCGAGTGCACGCAGGGCGGTCAGTCCGTTGAGTGGGACCGTGGCTGCCTCGGCGTCAGTGGTTCCCGCCGGCGCCGGTACGACCCAGGAGCCAGGCAGTACGACCTGTTCGGCGTATCCGCCGCCTCTGGGCAACGTCGGATTCACCATGGCCATCACCCTGTCTCCGACAGAGAACCCGAGGTCGGGGCCAGCGCCAACCTCATCGATCGTGCCGGCCACGTCAAGTCCGGGAATGATGGGCTCCGGACCATGGAACCGCAGGGGTGACACGCCACTTCTGATCATGGTGTCCGCCGGGCTGACGGCCGCAGCCCCGACGCGGATCCGGACCTGGCCGATGCCGGCATGAGGTGTATCTCGATTGACGACCTGGAGTACCTCCGGGCCGCCGAAGCTGAACAGTCCTACTGCTTTCATAGCGGATCCACATCACACGTAGGGGGTATGGGGTTCTCGTTCGATGCTCTCGGTGCTTGCGGCACTCCGCTGGCCGGCATGCAACCGCCGGCCCCTGCGGTGTCCGGGCCACGCCACCCATGCGATGACGTACGGGGCGCACCCAGGGTGGCTTTCGGGGCACCAAGGCCCGCTGTCTGGGCATGCCGGCCGGCCGCCCCCCACTGATGTACGCGTGTGGGAGGTCCGGCTGGTCAGGCGAAGGAGGATTCGCCTATCTACAGCCGCCGTCTGTGCAGATCAGGCCGGCGCGAGAGGCATAAGGGCGGTTTCCACGTTTTCCATCAGCGCCTGACGGTCCGGGGCGATGGCACCCATGACGCGGATTCCCTGCATGAAGGTGAGGAGATAGCGGGCGAAATCCCGAGCGCACCGGTTGTCGGAGAGCTGCCCGTCCGCCTGGGCCTCGGCGATCACCTCACACAGTGCGTCCTCCAAGGAGGACGTCGTAGTGCGCACGTGTGCGGCAACCTGAGGATCGTGGGCAATGCGTTCAGTGACCGCGCCGACGATCAGACAGGCATGCCGGTTGCCGTCACGCACCACTTCGTCGACCGTGCCGACCAGGACTTCACGCAGCAGGTCAAGAGCCGGTGCCCCGCCGCGAAGGATGTCGATCAAGGGCGTGGAGTACTTCTCCCGGTATCGGTCCATTGCAGCCAGGTAAAGGCCGTCCTTGCTGCCGAACGCGGCATAGAGCGACCCTCGACCGAGTCCGGTGGCATCCACCAGATCCTGGATCGACGTCCCTTCGTAGCCCTTGCGGCGAAAGGCGTTCATCGACGCTTCCACCGCGGCCTGGGTGTCGAACTCCCTCAGTCGTGCCATACCGGTAGATTACGCAATCAGGAACGATCGGTCAAGTAACGCGCCCCGCCGACGAGCCCGTACGCGAGCGACCGCGCGCGACCTCAGGTCGGCCACAAGACGGCCGCCACGGGTCCACGCACCGGCGTCGTGTCACGCCGAGCCGCCGTCAGGTCCTGGGGTCATTAACCGGTGCGGCCTTCGCCCACTCTTCGCGCGTAGTCGGGTTGCCGTCGATCGATTCTATGATCTTCTTGGAGTTCCCCAGGACCTCGCCGAGTGACGCCGGTCCGCGGAAGGGACGCCCACCCATATGCCAACCGTCGGGGTGGAGTTCTTCAATGAGAACCCAAACAACCTCGCGAAACGCTTCAGATCCTTCGAACTGGACCATTACGTCACTGAGCACCTTTGCCATGGCATGCTTTTCTTCCTCCGAGAACATGCCCTCCACGAGCTTTACGTTGACAAACGGCATTTTCCTCCTCGCGATATTTGCGATGTTCGTGACTATTTCCCCCCGGTCGCGCCAGGTCGCAAGAGGGGTGATCACGAGGCACATAGTCCGCCAAATAGTCCTGCACGTCGGCGAGTTGTGGCTTCGCCCGGCAGGACGGACTCCATTCATGGGATTTCACGTGAACGCGTCCCTCTCGAAGAGGCCCACCGTTGCCACGGAATTCATAAATCGGGTCCGCTCACAAGTGGCACCACTCTTGCCAATGAGCGCACGGGAAACGATCCCTGGTCAAAGCCATGAACATGGGGTGGCGGACAGGTCATGCGTCCGCCCGGGGAGGATCGGCGACAACCACAGCGCTGCCCCTCCACGGCCACCGCCACGCCGGGTATGGGGCGGCCAAGTGATCGCCGGTGACGCCTCGTGTGCAGACTAGATGCCCCCTGGGCTGGGTGGCGTGGGTCACTTCCCCACGGTGCGTGCAGCCGCCCCTGGGTTCCTGATGGGCGCAGGCGTCGGCTTGGGTTTCTTAATCAAACGTACTAGTCTGTCTGATTAAGGAGGTGCAGTCATGGCGACGCAGATCAGGAAGACGAAGTCGGAGGAGAGGATTCTCGCTGCCGCGGCCGAGCTGTTCTACGCTCACGGGCTGCGTGGCGTCGGCATCGATCAGGTCCTGGCGGTGTCGGGTGTTGCAAAGTCGACACTGTATGTGCACTTTCGCACCAAGGAGGAGCTGATAGCGGCGTATCTTCGCAGGACAGACGACTCCTGGATGGCGCAGCTACAGGAAGCCGCCGCACGAGCGGGTGATGGCCCTCGAGACCGTCTCGTCGGCCTGTTCGACGCTCTGACAGACGCTTTCGACCGCCACGGGTTCTTCGGCTGCCCGTTCGTCAGTGCGGCGATCGAGACGGACCTCGACTCGGAAGCCCGCGCCATCACTCTGCGGCACATCCGACGACGTCAGGCGTGGCTGACCGAGCTGGGCGAGCAGGCAGGTGCTGAGAGTCCCGCTGCACTTGCCCAGCACATAGGACTCCTCATCGACGGCGCTCTGACCTCTGGTCGCCTGCTGCAGGACAGGGCCGTCGTGGACGAGGCGAAGTCCGCGGCACGGCGCTTGGTCGCCGACCACACCTGATCACAACGCACGCGAGCGCCCCACCGACGTGGCCTGCTCGGCCCGACGCAGGGACGCGGCTCCCGCCGGCGGCGTCCGCGATCACCATCCGATGCACAGGATCCGATAAACAGGAAAGGCACGCTCATGCGCGCGATGGTTCTCGAAGAGTTCGACACTCCCCTGGTCCTTCGGGAGATCGAAAAGCCCGCTCCAGGACCGGGCCAGGTGCTGGTCAAGATCTCGGCCAGTGGCGTCAACCCGCTGGATGCCAAGATCCGGGCCGGCAAGGCGCCCCACGCAAGGCGCACACCTCCAGCCGTCCTGGGCCTGGACATGGCAGGTGTGGTCGAGGAGGTCGGTATCGGCGTCCACGACTTCGCCCCCGGCGACGAGGTCTTCGGCCTGACCGGAGGTGTCGGAGATGTACAGGGCTCGCTCGCGGAGTACGCGGCGGTGGATGCCCGTCTCATTGCACGCAAGCCCGCCTCTCTCACGCTGCGCGAGGCCGCGGTCCTGCCCCTGGTCTTCATCACCTCGTGGGAGGGGCTGGTGGACCGGGCGCGGGTTCACTCGGGACAGAAGGTCCTCATTCACGGCGGAGCCGGCGGCATCGGCCATGTGGCCCTGCAGATCGCACGGTCCCGCGGTGCTGAAGTCTTCGCCACCGCGTCCTCCTCGCACCTGGAGGCGGTCGAGCGACTGGGAGCCACTCCCATCGACTACATGGCCACCCCCGTGGAGGAGTACATGGCCAAGTGCACCGGCGGTGAGGGGTTCGATGTCATCTTCGACACCGTCGGTGGCGCCGTGCTCGACAATTCCTTCAAGGCCGCCCGCACCTACACCGGCCACGTAGTCAGTGCCCTGGGCTGGGGAACCCATGCTCTCGCTCCCCTCTCCTTCCGTGGGGCGACCTACTCCGGCATCTTCACCCTGCTGCCGCTGCTCACCGGGCGCGGGCGGGAACGGCACGGAGAGATCATGCGTGAGGCTGCCGCCCTCGCCGACGCGGGGGCGCTAAAGCCGATGCTCGACCCCAGAAGCTTCACCCTCACTGACATCGCCGCAGCCCATGAGGTCGTTGAGAGCGGTGCGGCACAGGGCAGGGTCGTGGTCGACATCGGATGAGCCGACTCCTGACCTGTCGTCAGCGATGAGATTCACGTTTGCCGACCGGCGGGTGCCTCACGCGGTGCCCGGAGATGGTCCTGTGCCACCTTTGGTGGGCATTTCGCACCGCACCCTGTCCCGTCAAGTGCGGCGATGTGACGCGCGGGACTATCGGGGGGTCTGGCCGATTCGTTCGGCGGAAGAGCGCTCCACCGCGTCCAGGAACTGGTGCCGACGGTGGGCGTAGGCGAAGTCGGGGACGGTGTGCGTGCCATCCCGCAGATCCCGTGCCAGATTCGTGTACAGCGCTGCCACATTCCGGCTCGGCCCCGAGAGGCCATCCGGGATGTCGCGCGTGTACTCGGCAGGAATGTCGATCGGGGTTACCGTCGCATCCTCACCGAATCCGGCCTCCACGGTGAGGTCGGTCACCTGAAGGTTGCCCCACGGTGCGGTCACCACGATGTCTCCGTCGGTGCCGTTGATCTCCCAGCGGAAGTTGTCACCGCGGGACACGCCACCGCGATAGAAGACGGAAGCCGCAGCGCCGCCCTCGAGCGTGCCGATGAGGGAGATCTGGTCCGGGGCCGTCACCGGAATGACCTTGCCGCCGTCGTCGCTGACGATGACTTCCTTCCGCCCCACGACGAGGTTGGTCGAAAGGTGTTCGAACTCGCCGAGAGCGACGTTGAGTGCGTCGACGGCGTGGAGGGCGGCGGCGGTCAGCGGTGTGGCCCCCTGGCTGTTGTCGAACCAGTAGGTGTGGTTCTTGGTTGTCTGCGGACCCCATACCATGCCGGAGGCCACCATGGTGGTGCCGATGACTCGGCCAAGACGTCCCTCCTCGATCAGCCGGCGCGCGTAGCGCAGCCCGGGGTGGTAGCGCCCCTGGAGGCCGATGACCGTGCGCACACCGGCGGCTTCGGCACGCCTGGTGAGCTCGGTGGCCTCGTCCAGGTTCAGGGCCAGGGGCCATTCGGCGTAGACGGTCTTGCCGGCCTCGATGGCCGCCGAGATGAGTTCACGGTGATAGGGCACCCTCACTGCCACTACGACGACGTCGACTCCGGAGTGCGCCAGGAGGTCGGTGTGGTTGTCATAGGCGCCCTGGACTCCGAACTCCTTTGCCGCTGCCAGTGCAGACTCCTGACGCGAGGTGCTGACGGCCCGCAGCTCGTAGTCGGGCAGCGCCTTGAGGGCAGGGATATGGCTGATGGAGGCCCAGCCTCCTTGGCTGCCCCCGATGATACCGACGCCGATGGTGCTCACTGTCTTGACTCCTGGGAAGAGGGCTCATGACGAGCCGGATGGTGGGGTGGGTGGCTACGTGACCGACGTGGCGGGCGCAGTCCAGTTCGGGACGGGGTCCACTCGGAAGCGGATCAGGAGACTGCTGTCGATGTACCAGTGGCCGTGGATCCGGGTGTACGTGTCGTGATACTCACCGTAACCGCGGAAGCCCTCTTTGCAGCTGGAGCCAGGCGGGAAACTCACGTAGTCCTCCATGGCCCAGAAGTAGCGTGCTTTGAGGTGACGGATGTCCGTCCGCTCAGGAGCGCCACGCCAGGGGCCTACGGGGTCTCCGCTCGTCCATGTTCCCTGCCTTCTACTCAAGGTGCGCCCAGGGCGAGCGCCCTCAGGTCCTTGCAGTGAACAATATCTGGAACGTTTAGTCAAGAAACAAAGCCTGCTGCAACCGTCAAGGCCGGAAATAATCCGGATCGATCATTCCATTAAGGCTCCCCCTGCGGCGGGAGGGGCGTGCCGTTCCGGCGGGCGGCGCTGCAGGCGGTGGTGGCGGTCCGCAGTGCGGACCCGACGGCGGGCCGGGCCGTGGCTGCCTGACGGTTTCCACCGGACATCGCGGCGCCTTGGGTGAGCCGGACTCGCGCGTCGGCGTCAGGAACGAAGGGTGCGCAGGCCGGTGCGGATCTCGCCGACCAGCATCTCTGGCTGTTCCAAGGCCGCGAAGTGCCCGCCCTCGTCGGCCTCGCCGTAGTGGATCAGGTTGCTGTAGGTGTCTTCGATCCAGCTTCGTGGCAGGCGTGGGATGTCCCTCGGGCAGACGGTCACCGCGACCGGGAGCGTCAGTTTCGGGCCGGCGAGGGTGCCCGATTTGTTTCCCAATAGATGCGGCCGGACGACGCTGCGCTGTTGGTGAACCAGTAGAGGGATATCGCGTCGAGCATGTCGGTGCGGGTGCCGATAAATCATCCGACCAGGTCACGGCCGTGATCGCCGGTCTCCACCTGCGCCTGCTCCTTCCCCTCGATGTTCGCCTGCGCAGGGGATGAAGGCATCATGATCTGTCGTGCTCCTGCGCCTGGCCTACCTCACCGCGACCAACGCCCTGGCGCTCCTGCGCCTGCTGCCGATGAGCGACGACGGTAAAGACATCCCACCGTTCGGGAAATCCTCAAGGAGCACGGCATCCCACCCGCCCCGGAACGAGCGAGCACGACGTGGGCCGACTTCCTGCGCGGCCAGGCCGGCGCCCTGCTCGCCTGCGACTTCTTCGAAACCCGCACCCTGACCGGGGCCCGACTCTACGTCTTCGCCGTCATCGAGCACTCCACCCGGCGCATCCGGATCCTGGGCGCCACCACACACCCCACCGCACGCTGGGTCGTACAGCTCGGGCGCAACCTCGTCATGGACCTCGAAGAGGCAGGCAGCAAGGCCGGCTTCCTGATCCGCGACCGCGACTCCACGTTCACGACCGCCTTCGACGCGCCACTGACGGACGCCGGACTGAAGGTCGTCACCACCGGCGTCCGGATGCCGCGTCTGAACTCCATCATGGAGCGCTGGATACAGACCTGCCGGCGCGAACTCCTCGACAGAACACCGATCTGGAACCAGAGCCACCTTCCGCACGCGCTCCAAGAGTTCGAAACCTTCTACAACCAGCACCGACCCCACCGCACCCTGAAGCAAGCCGCTCCGCTCCACCCACTACCCGAGCCGATCAGCGGGCCAGGACACATCAGGCACTCGGAGGTCCGCCGACAAGACCAGCTCGGCGGAACCCTCCACGAGGACCAGCATGCCGCTTGACCAGCCCGGATGATTAATCGGCACCCGCACAGCCCCTATCCGGGCGGGGCCGCCTACAGCCGCCCCGCCGCGGTGATCCGCCGCAGGAAGTCCTGGGTGCGCCGCTCGCGCGGCGCGCCGAAGACCTCGGTTGCAGTGCCGCGTTCCAGCACCACCCCGCCGTCGAGGAAGCACACCTGGTCGGCCACCTCGCGTGCGAAGGCCATCTCGTGGGTGGCGATCACCATCGTCATGCCCTGCTCCTTCAGGTCGCGGACCACGGCCAGGACCTCGCCGACCAGTTCGGGGTCGAGCGCGGCCGTGACCTCGTCGAGGAGCAGCAGCCGCGGCCTGGTGGCGACCGCCCGCAGGATCGCCACCCGCTGCTGCTGTCCGCCGCTGAGCCGGTCCGGGTACTCCCCGGCGCGGTCGGCCAGGCCCAGCCTGCCCAGCAGCTCGCGCGCACGCTCTTCCGCCTCGGCCCGCGGCACCTTGTGCACCCGGCGCGGTGACAGGGTGATGTTGTCCAGCACCGTCATGTGCGGGAAGAGGTTGTACGACTGGAAGACCACTCCGATCCTGCGGCGTACCGCGTCCTGGTCGGCGCGCGGGTCGGTGATCTCCGCACCGTCCAGCAGGATGGCGCCGTCGTCGACCTCCTCCAGGAGGTTCACGCAGCGCAGCAGCGTCGACTTGCCGGAGCCCGAGGCGCCGATGAGCGCGGTCACGGTGTGGGCGGGCACGTCCAGGGTGATGTCCCGCAGCACCAGGGAGCCGCCGTAGGTCTTGCGCACCGACTCCAGGCACAGCACCGGCGGGTCCGCCGGCGCGGGCACGGCGTCCTTCGCCGGCGGGTCGGCGGTCATACGGCGCCGCCCTGGGACTGGCGCCGGTTCATCCGGGCGGTCACCCAGTCGGTGAGGCGCGTCATGGGGATGGTGAGCGCCACGAAGATCACTCCGGCGACGACGTAGGGCGTGTAGTTGAAGGACCGAGACGCGACGATCTGGGCCGCCGCGACCGCGTCCACCGCACCACCGATGGAGACAAGACCGGTGTCCTTCTGCAGCGACACCAGGTCGTTGAGCAGCGGCGGCACGACCCGGCGCACGGCCTGCGGCAGCACCACGTACCGCATGGTCTGGGCGCTGGTCAGGCCCAGCGAGCGGGCCGCGGCGCGCTGGCTGGGGTGCACGGTCTCGATGCCGGCCCTGAACACCTCGGCCACATAGGCGGTGTAGGTCAGGCACAGCGCGAAGCCGCCCAGCACGACCGGGTCGTTGGGAACCCCGTTCAGCCGCAGCGCGGGCAATCCGAAGACGACGGCGAGCAGGCAGATGATCAGCGGCAGCCCGCGGAAGAAGTCCACGTATGCCGTGGCAAGGGCGCGCAGCGGAAAGAAGACCGGGCCGCGCAGCGTACGGACCACGGCCACCAGCAGCCCGGCGGCCAGCACGATCGCGCCGCACACCACCATCAACTGGACGTTCAGCCATAGCCCATGGAGCACGTCTGGCAGCGACTTCCTCGCGTAGTGCCAGTTGAAGAAGGTCTCCCGGGTGCGCGACCAGCCCGGTGAACTGACCACGAGCGCGACCAGCACGGCCGCTGTCGCGAGCGTGCTGCCGGCCGCCAGCAGGCCGGCCCGGCGGGTCCTGGCACGCCGGAAGCGCTCCCGTTCGATCCGCCGAGCGGACGGCTGGTAGAGGTCCGGCGGAGCCGGGTCGTCCCGGACCGTCACGACAGCAGCGGTGCGTCGACCGCGTCGGAGAGCCACTGCTTCTCCAGCGCGGCGAGCGTGCCGTCGGTGCGCAGCGCGGTGACGGCCTTCGACACGCACGCGGTCAGCCGGCCGCCCTTGTCGAGCACCAGCCCGAACTGCTCGGGCGTGCCGTCGGCGGCGGCGAACTGCCCAACGACCTTGGCGTCCTGGACCTCGGCGCCGGTGATATAGAAGGCGGTGGGCAGGTCCACCACGATCCCGTCCACCTGGCCGTTCTTCAGCGCGGCGACGGCCAGGTCGTTGCGCTGGAAGGCGGCGGGCTTCTTCGACGGCTTCACCACGTCGGTGATGGTGTCCAGGCTCGTGGTGCCGATCTGCGCGCCCAGTTTGGCGTCCTTGAGGTCGGCGATCGAGTGCGCGTCGGCGATCTTCGACCCCTTGCGGGCGATCACCGTCTGCCGTACGTCGTAGTAGCCGGGCGAGAAGTCGACGGTCTTCTTGCGGTCGGCGTTGATCGAGACCTGGTTGATGTCGAAGTCGAAGCTCTTCGCGCCGGGCGCGAAGGCTGAGTTGAACGGCACGGTCTTCCAGGTCACCTGGTCCGCGGTGTAACCGAGCTGCTTGGCGACGGCGTAGGCGACCGCCGACTCGTAACCCTTGCCGTTGGAGGGTTTGTTGTCCGAGAACCAGGGGTCGTACGCCGGGTTGTCGGTGCCGATGGTGAGGGTGCCGGCGGAGTGGGTGGGCAGCGCGCCCGACGGGCAGGCGTCGGCTGCGGTGGTGGACGCCGAGCTTCCGCCCCCGGACGACGACGGCGTGTCGGACGCCGTGGAGTCGTCCTGCGGGGAGCAGCCGGCGAGCGCGAGGACGAGTGCGAGCGGGGCGACGGCCGCAAGGGCGGCGCGGTTCCGGGACAGTCGGATCACGGGACGCATGGCGGGACCTTGACATCCCGCGCGCTGCCTGTCCACGCGATTCGGGTCGTTGTCCGGATGGCGGACGTTTGTGTCCGCGGCATTGCGCGAACGGTCGCCATCGCCGAGGTCGACCAGGGACAGCGTGTGCGTCTCCGGGACCACCACGACATGCGCCGGGTGTCCGACAAAGGGGAGTCCGCGTCAGCACGCGGAGTTGACGGCACAGGACAACTACGGGGCAGGGGTGGGTCATCTCCGCCCGCCACACCGGGTCACCCATCGGTCCGGCCAGATCCTCGATGGCTCGCGCCTCGGAAGCGGCCCTCCTTGCTTGCCAGCGCATGTCGTCGAGCGAGGCGAGAGGGTCGTGAAAGACGTTCGGCACGATGCGGGCGAGGTTCTCGTTGAGTGCCTCGCGTCCAGCTCGCAAATCGTGCGGGCTGACCGCCGAACGGCAGCAGTTCCGCCAGGAGTTACGACTCAGAACGGCGGAGGGGTTCGCGGGCGGTGAGGCGAGCTCGGTGATCGCCCAGCGGTGGCGTGTGAGTGTCCGGTCGTTACAGCGGTGGGCGGCAGGCGTGGGACGAGGGCGGTCCGGGTTCTTTGCGGTCGCAGGGGCCGGCGTCGCTGCCGAGGCTGAGCGAAAAGCAGTTCGCCCAGTTGGAGGCGGAGCTGGCCAGGGGGCCGGCCGCGCAGCGCTGGGAGCACCCACGGTGGACGCTCTCCCGGGCCAAGACGGTAATCGGGCGGCGTTTCCACCTGACCTGCACGATCCAGCGTGCGCAAACTGCTGGTCCGTAACGGCTGGTCCTGCCCGGTACCGGCTCGACGCGCGATGGAGCGGGACGACGATGCCGTGGCCGGGTGGGTCACAGGAGGCCTGGCCCCGTGGGGAAGGCTAGCGGCGGCTTGTGGGGCCTGGCTGGTCCTTCGAGGACGAAGCCGGCTTCTCCATGACACCGCCTGTAGGGTGCCAAAACTGGCGCACGGCCGCTGACCAGGCTCTTTGCGGTTCCAGGTGATCATGGCATGCTCCGACTGTACGGCGTTGCGTGTGATCTGTCTGATCTTCGTCCGGCTGTTCGGACTGCTCCTGCTGCTGTCCCGCTCGGAGGATGACAACAACGTCGAGATCCTGGTGCTGCGCCATGAGGTCGCGGGTACTGCGTCGACAGCCCGGCACCCGGCCGCGCCTGACATGGCCGGACCGCGCCGTCCTCGCAGCATTGGCCCGACACCTACCGACCAGGCTGCGCCGTCACCGCCTCGCCACCCCCGGGCACCCTCATGTCCTGGCACCGCCGACTCCTGCGGCGGAAGCAGAAACAGGAGCCTCCCCGGACCGGACGCCCGCCGATCTCCGAGGAACTCACCGCACTCCTCCTGCGCCTGGCCAACGAGAATCCGACCCGGGGCTACACACCCGCATCCAGGGCGAACTGCGACGCCTCGCCCACCTACAGGCCCGACGGGCACCTGCGGGATCGGCTACCAGGTCACGGGAAGCTGGAGCGGCGGCTTCCAGGGCGAGATCGTCATCAACAACACCGGCAGCGCCGCACTCACCGGCTGGACCCCGGCCTTCACCTTCACCGCCGGCCAGACCATCACCCAGATGTGGGGCGGCACCCCCGCGCAGAACGGCAGCACCGTGACCGTGACGCCGGTGGACTACACCCGCACCATCCCCGCCGGCGCCTCCGTCAGTATCAGCTTCCTCGCCAACCAGGGCAGCACCAACCCCGCCCCGGCCACCTTCACACTCAACGGCGGCCCCTGCAGCACCGCCTGACCACCAGCCACCCGCGGCCACCCGCGGGCCAGCGGTGCTGCGCGGACGCCGACCCGGCACCCGCACAGCACCGCTACCCCCGGCGGAGATCGCACTGGAGCCTGCCGCACCGACTTGGGAGATGGTCACACCGGCCCGTATCTGCTGACCGCCGTCATCCGCGTCAGGCGTTGTCTGCTTCGCCGCGTTCGCTTGGAGGCGTGGCTGGCGTGCAGTCGTACCAGTCGAAGGCGACGCTGCCCTCGATGGTGTACATGCCGATCACTCGGCCGGTGAAGCCGGTGCTGAGCTGGGTCGAGAGGTAACGCCCGTCGAGCTCAGCCAGCAGCGTGTCGGTGCCGGCGACCGAGAAGGCAAGCGTGTCGGGCCCGCCGGCTTCCATGCCGAGCGGGCCGTGCTCCACCTCGTCCGAGGAGGTGACGGAAGGGGGCAGGACACCGGACGTGCGGATCTCGATGACCAGGGTGAGCGGTCCGGGCGGTACCGGGCACTGGGCCACGGTCTGCCGCAGCGGTCCGATCCGGGCGACAACCCTCGCCTGCCCGCCGCTCACCTCCAGTTCGTAGTGGTGGGCCTCGTCCATGCGCACGCACAGTCCGCCCCGGCCCTCTCCCGGGTCGATGTGGGCGGAGATCCGGCAGTCCAGGTGCTGCTGACGGCGTCCGACGAACGTGCAGCCGGGACGGTCGAGGCTCCGCCCGGTCGCGTGGAGCGTCAGCCACCCGGGCCGTTCGTCGAGGGACACCGACGTGGCCGCACGGCTGCGCACGGAGATCCAGCTCGGCGCCAGCGCCGGGGTGTCGAAGTCGTCCCTCGTGGGTTCGGGCGCCGGCGGATGCCAGGCCGCGGGGGCCGGATGCCGGAGCTGGACCGGGCCGACGACGGGCCAGCCGTTTTCCCACCGCACCGGCGCCAGGAACATCTCCCGCCCCATGACGTGGAATCGGGGGAAGGCCCCGCGGGGACGCGTGCCCAGCATGGCCAGCCACCAGGTGCCGTCTGCGGCCTGGACGAGATCGGCGTGGCCGGTGCTCTGGATCGGCAGGTCGGTGCTGCGATGGCTCAGGAAGGGGTTCGACGGGCACGGTTCGAACGGCCCGCGGACCGAGCGGCCACGGGCGATGGAGACGGCATGCCCGTCGCCCGTACCCCCCTCGGAGACCAGCAGGTACCACCAGCCGTCGATTCGGTAGAGATGCGGCGCCTCCGGATACTGCCCCCCGGATCCGGACCACATCGGCCAGGGGCCCTCCAGCACCGCGCCGGTCGAGGGGTCGATGCGGGCCATCCGGACACCGGAGAACACACACCAGCACACGCCCTCCTCGTCCCAGACCAGGTCGGGGTCAACACCTGGCAAATCACAAGGGACGGGATCGGACCACGGACCCTCCGGCCGCTCGCTGGTGAAGATCAGATGCCCGGCGGGAACTCCGCCGGCACCCACCCGTGTCGTGATCACATGGAACAGACCGTCATGATGCCGGATCGTCGGCGCGTAGATACCACGGGAGGACGGTGTGTGATCCGGCAGGTCCAGCTGGCCCGCCCGGTCCAGCACGTTGCCGATCTGGCGCCAGTGGACCAGGTCGCGGCTGTGGGACACAGGTAGTCCCGGGAAATACTCAAAACTCGAACTCACAGCGTAGTAGTCATCGCCGACCCGGCACACGCTCGGGTCGGGATAGAAACCGCTGATCACCGGATTGTCGTACATCTGCATCTGGAGCAGTCTCTCTCAGGGTCAGTCACCCGGCACCCGACGGGCGCCGGTGGCGCGATGCTCGCGCGCCTCGGACCGTGACGCAATGGCGGGTTGCCGATCAGTTTGAATCCGCCGCTGGTTGCGGTTGCCGTTGCGGTCCCAGATGACAACCGCGGTGCCGGGGCTTGCGGGGGGCGTCTGGTCCAGCGGTCCGAACCATTCGAGAGGTTCGCGCAGCAGTGTCCGTACCGGGCTTCGAGCCGACGACCTCCCGGTGGCCACGTCCTCGGCCACACTGGTCGAGCTGGTCCACCCGCGGATCGACCGCCCGGCTCCGGGATCGAAGCGCTTCGACAATCTACGGCCCGATGTCTTGTCAGTAGCGGGAGTTGGTCCTAACTTCGTTACGTGAAGCGCTTCTGTCTGTGTCGGGTCTCGCGTTCGCACCGCGGTACGGCAGTAGTGAATGTCAGCGCTCACGTAATGCGTTCATCGTCCCTCACCCCACCCCTGAGGACGGTTAGATGCTCTCCCTGTCCCGCGGGCCGGCCCTGACCTCGGCGCTGGCCGGCGTGCTGTGCGCCGCCGGCCTCGCCGCCACTCCCGCGCACGCCGCCGCCGGCGTCACGCTCACCGTCGCTCACACCGGGGCGCAGTTCTCCACCATCCAGTCCGCGGTCAATGCGGTGCCCGACAACTCGGCGACCTTGTACACGATCTCGGTCGCCGCCGGCACCTACGCCGAGTACCTCACCGTCCCCGCCGCCAAGCTGCACCTGACCCTGGCCGGCGCCACCGGCAACCCCGCCGACGTGCGGATCGACGGCTCCCGCTACAACGGCCTGGCCAAGCCCGGCGGCGGGACGTACGGCACCGAGGGTTCGGCGACCGTCCACGTGAAAGCCGACGGCTTCACCGCGCAGCACGTCACCTTCCGCAATCTGTTCAGTCGGCAGGCCAACCCCTCGGTGACCGGCACCCAGGCCGTGGCGCTGGCCATGGAGGGTGACCGGCAGACGTACCTGGACTGCGACTTCTCCGGCCACCAGGACACCCTGCTGTCCTGGAACTCCACCGCGGGCAACAGCCTGCGGCAGTACGTCCGCGGCGGTCAGATCGACGGCGACGTCGACTTCATCTTCGGCAACGGAACCCTGGTCGTGGACCGCTCACACATCAACCTGCTCAGCGACGACGGCTTCACCAGCGGATACCTGGCCGCGCCCGCGACCTACGGCAGCAACCAGTACGGCATCCTGCTCACCGGCGACACCGTGACCAGCACCTTCGCCGCCGGGCGCCTCTACCTGGGCCGCGCCTGGAAGCCCTCGGGCGACAACGTTCCGCAGATGGTCGTCCGCCAGACCGCACTGCCCGCAGCGATCAGGACCACCGGTCCGTGGACCGGGATCTCCGGCGCCACCTGGACGCCGGGCCGCTACGGCGAATACGCCAACACCGGCCCGGGCGCGACCGTCAACTCCGCCCGCCCGCAACTGTCCGCCGCGAACGCCGCCGCCTACACCGCAGCCGCCTACCTCGCCGGCAGCGACGGCTGGAACCCGGCGCAGTAACCGCCCGCAAAAGCCTGGTTCCACGCCGCGGCCGCCGGGCGCGGCTACGACCAGGCCGTGCGCGACCAGGTCTGGGAGACCGTCGAAGCCTTCGGGGCCTACGGATTCTGCCGCGCCCACGCTGTCGCGGTGCCCGCTCTTTCTCTGAACTACACAGTGACCGCCCTGTTCGCTCCTGGTCAGATCCGTAAAATGCTGTCAACTGGCGTTCACGAGTGTCGCCTGGGTGCCATGGTGGTCTCAGAATTATTCATGAGCACCACGCGGAAAAAGAACCCGGAGCCAAACCCCGAACGACAGTCGATTGCCGTGAACTCAACAAGCGAAACATGGGAACGAAGCGGGCTCCGAGTCGGGCTTGCTTTGGTGTCGGCGGCGGTCGGGGGTGCGGCCAAAGCAGTTGTCGATCACTTCCTTAAAGACAGTCAGTGAACGCCGCCAGGGGGGATGGTGACAGGAATAAACCTGAGCCTGATTGCGCTGCCAACTGAATCGGAGGTCCCACCAGGGCCTCACCGTCAACTATTGATAGCCTTGCACGATCTTTATCGGCTAGCTGGATTTCCGAGCACCCGTGAGATCAGCAGGGTGATCGCCCGATCCGAGTTCGCTCGGGACTCCATGTCGCATCAGACCGTCGCCAATATTTTGACCGGCCGCCGTGTTCCGCGATGGCTTAAAGTGGAGGCGTTAGTAGACGGGTTCCTTACTCTCGCGAGACGCGAGACAACACCGTCCGAGATTGACCGCTTCCGGCGACTCTGGGAGTCGACGCACTTTTCCCTGGGGGAACATCCTGCGTCGATCCCTGAGCCTCCGCCCCATCGGGTCCCCCCAGCAGAGACGAGCCAAGAGACTGGCAGCAGTGAGCCGGTAGAACCCAGTTCGTCGAATTCCGAGGCAGCCCCGGGAGAGGGGCAGGTACTACTGGACGCGCCGGTCCATGATGGGAATGCACGTCAAACTATAATTGAACCGGCTAGATGGAACGGTCCCGAGATGTTCGATGTCTCCTTCCTTCCTGGGTTGTATAGCGTCCGAGTGAACCTTCGACACCCCATGGGGAATGAAATTTGGGAGATCATGGACAAAATGCCTACGGAGGCGGGAAAGACTCTATCCCTCCTTCTGATCTCCTGGGCTTACATGGAAGATGAACTGCCTTCGGAGCGGGCCAGGGAAAGAATCAAGAGTGCCCGAATCGATTGGAGTCGGTATGCGCGCCTGTTTGTGGAGCAGCTTCGCAGGTAGCACACCTAATCATCGCTTCTCATCTGCGTCGATGGCGCGAGCGGCAATCTGAGAAAAAATGGGGATTCCTATAAAGGTCGGGCCATTTATGCGCTCTCGGTGTGCCTCGATATGGGCGAGTTTCTCTAGTACGCCGCGACCTGGCGGTGGGCCATGACCGCTGCGGTCCGGGCCCACCCCGACGGCGCCCCGATCACCGCCGACGCCCGGCGCCGCGCCGGCCGCGCCCGCCACCAAGCCGCTCCGTGCGACACCCATCACGGACCGGCCGCCGCACCGGCCGCACCCGATTCGGCAGCGTCTGCGCCGGCGGCCGCGCCCAACAGGACACCGCACCTGGTGGCGCACCGTGTGGATTGGCCTCCAGATCGACGGCATCCCCGTGCGGGTCTGGCACGCCGCAGTCGGCGTATCTCAAGAGCCGGTATCCGGCGGCGCTGCTGGCCGGGCTGCTGGAGCACGACCCGGGGATGTGGCCCAAGCGGGTGGTCATCGCGGACTTCCGGCGCCACGGCGTGCCGGTACTGCCCGTCGACGTCAACCGCTCCGCCGCGCGGTACCGGGTGGAGACGGTCAACGACACGTTCGGGGTGCGCCTGGCGCTGGCCGGGTGGCGCGGCATCACCGACCAGGAGGCGGCGCGGATCGAGGCCGGCCGGCCCTACCAGTCGCTGTCGGACTTCTGGCAGCGCGCCCGACCCTCGCGCCCGCTGGCCGAACGCCTCGCGGAGATCGGCGCGTTGACCGGCCTGCACGAGGCCGCGACGACCCGGCGCGACCTGCTGCTGCAGATCAACGAGCTGCACCGGCAGTCCCGGACCCGCAGTGCCCGGCCCGGCCAGGTGCCGATCGCCGACGGGCCCGTCGGCGGCGGCGAGCCGTCCGGGCTGCCGGAGATGACCGGCCGGGAGATCCTCGGCGCCCAACTGTCCGCCCTCGGCGTGGACGTCGACCAGCACCTGATGGTCCACCACCACCGCCTGCTGCGCGAGATCGGCGCCACCGACGCCGCCCACCTGGCCCGGATGCGGCCCGGGCAGCAGGTCCTCGTCGCAGGCGTGCGCTCTGCCACCCAGACCCCGCCGATCCCCTCGGGGAAGAGGGTGATCTTCCTGACCCCTCGAAGACGGCTCGGGCCTGGTCGACGTCGCCTTGTTCGAGGACTCCCACGAGCAGGTCGCGCACACCGTCTTCCACAGCGGGCTGCTGCTGGTGCGCGGCACCGTCCAGGCCCGCGGCACCCGCCGCACCGTCGTAGGCACGATGGCCTGGAACCTAGAGGAGATCGCCGCCGCCCGCCGCGACCACGGCCCCCAGGCCGCGCTCGACCTGCTCGGTGCCGGCCGGCCGACACCCACCCCGCCCCAGCCCGGCGGCCGCACCCTTGCCAATGGCACCGCCGGCGCCGAACTCCACCCCTACGCCGACCTCCGCCCCGCCGGGACCCGCTCCGCGGACCTCCAGCGCCTCGCCCACCGCTCACCGGGCAATGCCGGATGAGCAGCCGGCAGCACATCGCGCATCTCCACCTGCACGGCGACCTGACCGAGGAACGCTACGCACACGTCCTGGACCTGCTGGCCGGCATCACCCCCACCGTCCACGCGGTCCCACCCGACGCCGTCCAGTGCGACCTGATCGGAGCGGTCCGGTTCTTCGGCAAGGACGCCTTCGCGATCCTGCAGATGGCCCGGATGCGCATCGCCGCCCACATCGACAACATCCAGACCAGCGCGGGCCTCGGCCCCAACCGCATGATCGCCGCCATGGCCGCCGCCGCAGCACCGCCCGGACAGGCCGTCCACGTGGCCGGCGGCCCGGAGAAGGCCACGCTGTGGCTGCGCCCCCGCCCTATCGCCGCGCTGCCCGGCGTCGGCAAGGCCACCTTCAATGTCTTGGACCGGTACGGCGTGCGCACCATCGGCCAGATCGCCGACCTGCCCCCCGCCACACTCCAGCGCATCCTCGCAGCGGCACCGGCACGGCTGCTCGCCGAACGGGCCGCGGACACGACCCCCGCCCGGCCACCGCGACCGAACCCTGCGGGTGCCGATAATTCATCCGCGCAGATCACAGTATTGATCGCCTGCCTGCCTTCCCCGGGGCATGAGCGGCATCATGATCTGTCGTGCTGCTACGCCTGGCCTACCTCACCGCGACCAACGCCTTCGCGTTCCGGCGCCTGCTGACGGTGAGCGACCGTGACAAGGACATCGAGATTCTTACGCTCCGACACCAACTCCTCGTCCTGCAACGCCAGGTCAGCAAACCTGCCTTCACCGACACCGACCGCGCCGTCCTCGCCGGCCTGCTCCACCACCTGCCCAAAGACAAGCTGCGCCATCTACAGCTGCTGGTACACCCCGACACGATCCTGCGCCGGCACCGCAACCTCCTCAAACGGCAGCATGCCGCGACCTGCGTACCGAGGCATCGCGGACACCCGCCCGCAGCCCGCTCGATCCGCGCCCTGGTCCTGCGCCTCGCCCGCGAGGACTCCTCGTGGGGATATCGCCGCATCCACGGCGAACTCACCGCCCTCGGAATCAAGGTCGCGGCCTCCACCGTCCGGGAAATCCTCAAAGAACAGGGCATCCCACCCGCTCCCGAACGCCAGAACACCACGTGGGCCGACTTCCTGCGCAGCCAGGCAGGCTCCCTGCTCTCCTGCGACTTCTTCGAAACTCGCACGCTGACCGGAGCACACCTGTACGTCTTCGCAGTCATCGAGCACTCCACCCGGCTCGGCGCCGCGGTGGGCGATCGCGGTGGACGGCAAGGCTCTGTCCGGCTCCGCGCACCGCCAGCAGCGCCACCGGCACCTGCTGTCCGCTGTCACCCACGCCCCCGCCGTCACCCTGGCCCAGCGTGAGGTGGGGGCCAAGACCAACGAGACGGCCGCCTTCCGCCCGCTGCTGGAACCACTCGAACTGGCCGGCACCGTGGTCACCTTCGACGCCCCGCACAGCGTCAAGGACCAGGTGCGCTGGCTGGTGCAGGAGAAGAAGGCCCACTACATCGCGGTGATCAAGGGCAATCAGCCGACCGCGTCGGCGCAGCTCAAGACGCTGCCGTGGGAGAAGGTGCCCGTGGCGCACACCGTCTCCCACGCCGGGCACGGGCGGCGGGAGTCCCGCTCGCTCAAGACCAGGGCCATCGCGGCAAACCTGGGCGGGATCGCCATCCCCGAAGCACGGCTGGCGCTACGCATCCCCCGGCGCCGACAGGAGTCCGGCAAGCGACAGACCCGGGAGACCGTCTACGCCGTCACCAGCCTCGACACCCACCAGGCCAGCCCTGCCGACCTGGGCGGATACGTGCGCTGGCACTGGGGAATCGAAAATTCAAGCCACCACGTCAGAATGTGACCTTCGCCGAGGACACCTCCACCGTCCACACCGGCAGCGCGCCGCGGGCGATGGCCTCCTTGCGGAACCTGGCCATCGGCAGGCTACGACTGTTGGGAGCGATAACATCGCCAAGACCACCCGAGCGATCCGGAACGCACCCGAACACGCCCTCTGGATCTGGGGCACCACCGGCAACCCACCCCTACCCGGAACTTGAATCCGCCCTGCCGTCAGAGACCACAAGATCGCGTGACGAGACCCGTCATGGCGTGGCGGGGGGCGGGGACGGACAACCTGATCTGGTGGTCCCAGTTCAACGGGACCTCCTGGTCCGCCCAACAGGCACTGACCGACCGTCGCACCGACGGATCGCCGGCCATGGGTTACTGACCGGTGTCGCCCTCTGCAGGCCGGTCGAGGGAAGCAACTGCCAAAGCGCTGGGGCGGTCTGCCGAGGTCGGCAGCATGCTCACCTCGGCGAGGGATAGCGCAACACCTGTTGCACCCGATAACGTCCTCGGTACTGCTGCTGAGCTGCGCCGATTCACCTTAGAGCCTTGGGCAACACCGACCGGCCCCAAAGAAGCTCGCACTCGACGGCGACGTCGCCTTCGATGGCGAGCTGATCGTGTGGGACAACAACCGGCTGGCGTTCGAACGGCTCCAAGGCCGGCTCAACCGTTCAGCCACGGCAACGTCGCAGCTAGCCGAACAGTGGCCCGCCCACTTCGTGCCTTCGATCTCTTGCGCCGCGGCGTCGACCTCACCAGGCAGCCCTACACCGCCCGCCGCGCAGCCCTGGTACAGCTCTTCGCAGAACAGAGCCTGGGTCCGCGCCTGGCGCTGTGTCCCTCAACCACCTATCCGGCGACCGCCGCCGAATGGCTGACGTGGTCCTCGGTCGGTATGGAAGGCCTGGTCTTCAAATCCCTTCGGCAACCGTATCTGGGTGGCAGGCGGGGATGGCGGAAGTACCGCTCGCGGGCGAGTGCAGAGGCGGTGTTCCCTGTCAAGTTCTTGTGTTCAACTCTGCAGGATGCAGCTGGTGAGTCGCGCACTGCCCAACGGAGGTGGTGCGTGTGTGCCAGCCAAGGGTGACTCCTGAACCGAGGAAGGTTCGGGGAGGCCAAGATCGGATAGCCCCCTGCCAATGCCGTGGTGCTCTGGACCACGCGGTACATCGACGCCGCCGTCGCCCAGCTCTGTGCCGAGGGCGACGAGATCCCGGGCGAGGACGTGGCCCGGCTCTCCCCGCTCAAGCACAAGAATTTGAACGTCCTGGGCCGCTACAGCTTCACCGCCTCCACCCCGGCCGGCGGCGGCCTGCGGCCGCTGCGCGACCCGGACGCAGCCGGGCTCGACGAGGACGACGAGGACGACGAGGAGTAGGCGGCGTCAGCCGGCCCAGCCTGCCCGGCGGGGGCAGTGTCGGCCGGAGGAAATAGGAGGGTGCTACCAGTAGAGCGCTCAGTCGTTTCGGTCTTGGTCTAACTGGTATGGGTCATGTCGAGGACGATCTTTCCCCGTCGGGGCGGTCGTGCGGCTGTCTCGTGTGCCTGTGCTGCCTGATGGGCCGGGTAGGTGTCCCGGACTGGAACACGGAAGCGGCCCCGGTCGGCGAGTGCTGTGGCTGACGTGAGTCCGTGGACGCCGTCGGGCTGGCCGCCGATGCGGCCCATGGACAGCCGAACTCCGTAGGTTGAAGCCTTGAAGTCGGCCAGTGTGACGACGCTGTCCGCGGTACCGGTCAGTTCGATCAGTTCACTCAGCGATCCGGCCCCCGCGACGTCGAGTGCCCGGTCGACCGGAGCGGCGGTCAGCGCGCGGATCCGGGCGGGCAGACTGTGCCCGTAGTCCACTGGTTCCACCCCCAGTTCCCTGAGGAACGGGTGGCTGTCGGGGCGTGCGGTGCCGATCACGCGGGCGCCGCGTGCCACCGCAAGCTGCACGGCAATGCTGCCGACGCCGCCGGCCGCACCGTCGACCAGCAGTGTCGTGTTCTCCTTGATGTCGAGCAGGTCCAGGGCGCGGGTTGCGGTCTCGATGCCAGTGCCCGCCGCGCCGGCTTCGGCCCACGTCATGCCGTGTGGTTTATGCGCCCAGAAGTCCAGGACCGCGTACTGCGCGCTCGCGCCGCCCAGCCGTGCGACGTCGACCGCGCCGAAGACCTCGTCACCGACGGCGTAGTCCATTACCCCGGCGCCGATCTCGTCGATCACTCCGGCGGCATCGACGCCGGGAATGTGCGGCAGGTCGAGGTTCTTGCTCATGGGGGACGAGCCGGCGCGCAGTCCGAGGTCGACGGGTGAGACGGCCGCGGTCCTGACGGCGATCCGCACCTGGTGAGGACCGGGGTGCGGCTCGGGCGCGGGGCCCAGGGTCAGGACCTCGGGCGGGCCGAACCGCTGGAACTGCACAGCAAACATGATCACCTCTCCCGCCCGGAGTCTCCGGGCGCTTCGATGAGGTAAACATCTTTCCGGAGCACCTGTTCCACTTCGGGAGCAACTGAGAGGGACGCGGAGAAAAGTGACTCGGAAAGTCAGGGCCGACGCGACCGACAACCATGCACACATCGTTGCGACCGCCCGTCAGGCCATCGCCGCGGAGGGTGTGGACCTTCCCATGCGCGAGATCGCGCGGCGTGCCGGCCTGGGCATCGCGACGCTGTACCGGCACTTCCCCACCCGCACGGAATTGGTCAGCGCGGCCCTTGCCGGGGACGTGGCGGCCTGCCGGGCTGACATGCAGGCCGCACTGGCGGAGCCGGACGCCTGGACCGCGCTCAGCGGAGTCATCCGCCAGTTCGCGGAACACCAGATCCGGGCCCCCGGCCTCAATGAGGCCCTGCTGGGCTCACACACGGCAGGCGACGCGTTCCACAACGACCGGCGGGCCCACGCCGCAGCACTGGAACAACTCGTCGCCCGCGCACACCAGCAGCGGGTCCTGCGGCGAAAGACCTCCGTCACAGACGTCCGCGTATGCCTGATGGCGATCTCCTCGCTGCGCCCCACGCAGGCCAATCGACGGCCCGATGCGATCCGCACCTTGCTGGGTCTGCTTTTGACGGGACTGCACTCGCCCGATCACTGAACTGCCGAGGGCTCAGGCCGCGCCGCGCCCCTGCCCTCCACCGTAAGCGGCCATCGGTCGAGGGCATAAGTCGGCTTCGGTAGGAACACCGGAACGAAAACCGGCGCTACCTGGCAGCCTCGGGCCATGGGCGTCACGCACGGTCATTCTCACAAATGTTCCGGCGCCGAGGCCCGGCAGAGTCCGGTGGCGGGCGGAGCCGGGCAGCAGGCTCACGCAGACCCGACCTCGCCCGGCATGGCCGGCGGGCCAGATCACGGTCCGGTCGTCAACTCCTTGGACCCTGGGCTCGCCGTGCGGGGGGGGGCCGATCCGGTCCCTGGCCGGCGTACGGGTTCGCTCATGGGCTGCTGCAGCACTACTTCGTTCTGCGCGTCTACCGTCGCCCGTGCGCACTGCGGAGTTTCCCGTATCGGACGACAGCTTGCGGGCTGGCTGTGCGCACCCACAGCGGCGCTCCGATGAGAATCTGGCCTGCTCCCTCGCAGGGGTCGCCTCGAAGGTCCCAACGCTGCGGATCCACCCGGACATGGGTATAAATATGGGCCAGCCATTCGGCTTGTTCGGCCCGCCCGAGAGAATACCCCCTGGCCCATGGGCGGCTCTCATGGTCTGTTTCCGAATCCGTTCCTTGCGCAACAGCGATTTTCAGGATTTCGAGCGACCGGGATTCTTCATCGTCCCACTGCGATGTGTTCCGGGTGCCCCTGCTCTCAAGTAGTTCAGCGACGGCATACCAAGCGGACGAGTACCAGCCCGTATCGATGGCATCCGATCGCCGAAATCCGGCCAGATTGTCCAGGCTCCCGAAGAGGATCAGGTCGACCCGCTCCCCACTCGTGCTACTTGTGGCGATGTGGAGCATGACGCCCTTGTCCGCCTGGGGCCCTCCCAGGAATCGCGCGAAGTCCACCCTCCCCACCCCCTGGGCGAAGTGAGCGGGAGGAGGAGATTCAAAGGCAACATTTGCCTGATGGATGACCGCACGCATCACCTTGCGGGCGATCTCCCGCCGGTCGTGGTCCTGGCCACCCGTCGGGGAGAACTCCATCTGGGGCGCCGGAATGCCGGCGATCGTTCCCGGGGTCTTCACCGATGTGGGATACCAGGACCGGGTGAGGGAGATTCCGTTGTCTTCGGCCAGTTCTCGGACCGAGCGGTCGGACCAGTACAGGTACCGTGCGAGATCGTTCCTCTGCCGGCGGAGACCTCTCGCGAGAGGAAACCGGAGGGAGATGTGCCCAAAGATCGCCAGGAAGAAACGTAGGATGACGAAAAAAGCCATAGCGATATCCTTTCACCGAAGAAACAGGTGAGGGCGGAACAGCATGCTGCTCAGCCCGGTCAATAACGACGACGGGACCGAGCTTCATGCCGACGCTGAAGACTCAGGCGGTGCTCAAGGCTGCTTGGCTCAGCCTTCTCCTGCTGGCGGTACAGGTACTGCGTTCGCCGCCCTCCTATAGAGGGCCAGAAGGCGATCCACTGTCGGGCACGAACCGGAGTACGTCGGCCGTACTCCGTATGCCTGACCGCGTGGCGGTGTTTTTTCCGAGCGAGGGTTGCTCTCCCCCGGCGGGTGACGTAGAGGCTACCTCCTGCCACGGAGTTCGCCAACCTGCCCTGAACGTCGCGTAGTTCCGCGCCAGTCCAGCTCGCTGCCGTATATCCGCAGTGAGCCTTTTCCAACCTGCTGACGTGGCTGCGCACTTGGGGTGACAACGAAGCGAAGCCCCTGGTAGATGGGTTGTCGACCAAGAGAACCGTGTCCACCAGAGGCTTCGCATGCTTGTCTACCCGTCCGGCGTGGACGTGTCCAGTTCCGCCCTCCGCTTCCTTGCAGATCAGTTGCGGCGGCACCGCCGTGCCATCAACTCCCGCTGGCGACGGCTGACCGCCGGCCGCCAAGCCCTTCTCACCCTCGCCCACCTGCGCGTCGGACACACCTACGCCCAGCTCGCCACCGGGTTCGGCGTGGGGACCACGACGGCATACCGCTATGTCGCCGAGGCCGTCGACCTCCTGGCCGTCCTCGCTCCCACCCTGGCCGATGCCGTCCGCACCGCCTCGACGAAGGCGTTCGTGCTCCTGGACGGCACGCTCCTGCCGATCGACCGCACCGCCGCGGACCGGCCCTTCTACTCCGGGAAACACAAGAAACACGGCATGAACGTGCAGGTCCTCACCGATCCGTTCGGCCGACTGCTATGGGCCTCGCCGGCCCTGCCCGGAGCCGTCCACGACATCCGAGCGGCCCGCGAGCACGGCATCATCGACGCCCTCGATCGGGCCCACGTCACCTGCTGGGCCGACAAGGGCTACCGCGGCGCCGGCGGCACGGTCCGCATCCCGTACTGGGGGCGATGGGAGACACTCTCCCCGGGACAGAAGGCGGTGAACCGCTCCCACGCGAAGATCCGTGCCCTCGTCGAGCAGGCCATGGCGACCCTCAAGAGCTGGCGGCTCCTGCGCAAACTCCGGTGCTCCACCACCCGGATCACCGCCCTCATCCAGGCCGTCCTCGCCCTGCATCTGGCCAGCTCAGACCGATGATGGAAAAGGCTCAGTGGCGCGGCTTCGGCCTGGGGCCAGCGCCGAGCGGCTCGGCGATCCACCGGCTGTCCGGCGGTTGCGCCGCCGTTGCCGTCCAACCCTGGCCCGCGAAGGGCAGCGTACCCACCGAAGCAGACCACCAGGCCGGCTTCGCCCGGCTCGCGGAGACGTTCGGCCGCCTGGGCTTCGAGCACTATCAGGACGATGCGCTCGTCCTGGGCCTGTCCCTGCAGGAGGCCGAGGATCCGCTGCGGGTCGGGTTGGCGAACGCCGCAGCCCTGGGTGGGCACTACCAGGAGCATCGCCGCTCGCTCGGCGCCTGACCCGTGATCATCGGGTGCCGCAGTCTCCAGCCAGTCCCGTAGAGCCAGTTGCGGGCGCGCCACCAGCCTGCCGACCGTCCCGCGAGGCTGCTCGGGCGAGAGATAACACGGAAAACACCGTCAGGCAAAATGCGTTTTCTCAGCATCATGGAATTCACACCGCCCCGCACTGTCCGCCGACGAAAGGACCCGTCCCGAGCCTCCACTTTGTTCCCACAACACCGCCGCGAAATACCGCCAGTGAGCCCAGGCGCAGCCCGTGGACGCCAGGTGCACAGCCACGGCCACGCCGATTTGTGCCGCCCAGTCCGGCCGACGCCCATCGACGCCATCTGCAGCAGCCGACTACGCCGCGGCGTAGCTGAGCCGCAGCAGGTCGTTGGCGCGCTCCAGGTCCTTCTCGGTACGCAGCCGGATCTCCAGGCCTCCGGTCCCGTGATGGCCCAGGCCGGTCACGTCCCGGGTGAACCCGGGGATCAGGTCGACCTTCTTCGGGTCGGCCCGCAGGTAGACCAGGACCTCGGTGCGGCGGTCCCGGCCGACGCAGGCGATGTTCCGCGCCTGCGGTAGGCCCGGTACTGCTTGCGCTCGATCCGCCGCACGTCCTCGCCCAAGGACACCAGCACCTCGTCCAGGGCGTCCCGCAGCTCGCCGATCGCGTCGTCGGCCGACTGCGTCTTCGGCATACGCCCCGCGCGGCCCGACCCCGCTCCGGGGCGGCCGCGGTCGCGGGCCGCGGCGGTGACGACCGGCTCAAGGCCGAGCAGGCCGGCGCCGAAGAAGCGGTAGCGGACCAAGTCGATGCAGCGGCGGATCTCACCGACCGCGTGCCGGTCGTAGCGTGTCAAGTCCTCCGCGACGCAGGTCAGCCTCGGCGCGCTCCACAGCACCTGGGACGCCGCCGGAACCCCGAGCCGGTCGCGGACCAGTGCCTCGAACTCCGCCCGGTGATCGGTCGGCCACGCCAGATAGAACAGCCCCTGGGTGATCACCCCGGGATCGCGCCCGCGCTTGTGCTCCACCACCACCGGAGCACCGTTCTCGTCGATCCCCAGCGAATCGATCCGCCCACCGTGCACCGGACCCGTGCTGTACTCGGACGCCAGGAACCGCACGCCCAGTAGCGCCGGCATGTTCGCCTCGACCAGCCCCCGCAGATCCCGCTCGAACTCCAGCGCCTGCGGCACGACCTCCACAGCGCTTCCATCACCCAGCGTGAACAGCCTCAAACGCGTCCCCCTTGCGATCCTCCACACCGATCATCGACGTGACACCAACGCGACAGGGAGGCACAATCATTTCCAGCGCGAGTTTCACCGTGGCCGCCTGATGGATAATCAGTTATCAGGTCGGAGCGCGTGGCGTATTTGTGGCGCGGCAGACCCGACACTGCGTCAGATAACCCTCTGACCTGTGGAAACGCCGGGGAGAGTAACCTCCGGACCTTTGCTCTTTCCGGCGTGAGAACCCTACAAACGGGCAATGTGTGCCCTCGGCGCGACCAATCCCGCAGGTCAAGCGGTCAGCGGTCGCGTGACGACCGACCCACCTCCGCGCCGGGAGACTGTGCGGACCACATTCGCCCGTCAGCCACGTTCTCCATGAGTAACCCCGTGGCCTGCAATGAATCCCGCAAACGCACACGGTCATGAGGGCCAGGCCCGGTCGCAGCTGGAGGACTCCAGCACACCGAGCCGCTCTTTGAAGAACAGCCGCCCGTCCTCCGCCACGCCATGGGTCCGGATACACACCTTCAAGATCAGCACCAGTCGGGGCGGCAGCGGCACCACCCGGGTGTCTTCCGCAGCCTGGTTCTTCAAGCCCCAGTCGTCATGGAACTCACCGGAATCGGTCCAGCTCATACCGGCTGTTGGGAAGCCAGGTGGAGCGAGACTCCGGCCTGGCAGTTGGTGACCCCGCCTGCGATGCCGGTACGGCGTTGAAGGGCCGACCTGTGATGCCGACGGCCTTGGCGGGGTGGTGTTCGGCAGGCTCCCGGTGTGGGGATCGTCGAGCGGCCGGGGAGCACTGCGCCAAGGGTTGACACCGCACACTCCGGTCCCGCACAGTGCCGTCGTTAGAGCTGATGCTCCTCCCACAGACCGCCCCCCGGTTCATGTTAGCGCTAACAATTACCCTCGCGCCCCCTTGCCCACACCCCCACGCTGCAAGGAGATCCCCGCGTGAACACTCGTGACTCGCGCCTGTCCGACCACCTCGACACGCGACACCATTCGGCCCGCGTGCGCCGCTGAAGCCCCTCGGGCGGTGTCACCGCGCGAGCCCGGCCCGCCGGTGCGCGGTTGAGAGCAGGCGCCGACAACCGTCTCGCTCGCCGCCTCGGGCCCGGTCGGCCCGGCACGCCTCCCTCGCTGCCTCCGGCCGGGTCGGGGCCGCTACGTCCCTGGCGTACTCGCGGAAGCCGTCGGGCCAACGCGCCTGCCCGGTAACACATCGTGCGGGCCGGCTTCCTCGCCGGTCAGGACACCGCGCCCCGAACACCTTCCAGCTCAACGGCGGCACCCGCACGACCGCCTGACGGCCGCCGCCGCGCCGCGGCGCGGCCGATGGCCTCCATGCCCCTCACTCAAGGAGAGTGTTCTGTGAAACGCAGGTATACATTCAAACGCTACAAGCCGATGCTGATCACCCTGCTTTCCATGGTGCTGGCCGCCGCGGGGATCTCGTTCGCGACGACATCGGCGCAGGCAGCCACCGGCTGCAAGGTCGACTACAGCATCACCAGCCAGTGGTCAGGCGGCTTCGGCGCCAGCGTGAGCGTGACCAACCTGGGTGACGCGGTCGCCAGCTGGCGGGTCGGCTGGACCTTCCCCTCGGGACAGACCGTCACCCAGTTGTGGAACGGCACCTACACCCAGAGCGGCTCCCAGGTCACCGTGACCAATGCCTCCTACAACGGCAGCCTGGCCACCGGCGCCTCCACCAGCTTCGGCTTCAACGGCGCCTTCACGACCAGCAACTCCGTACCCAGCACCTTCACCCTCAACGGCACCACCTGCACCGGCAGCACCACATCCGGCGGAGCCACGACCGGAGGCACGACCACCGGCGGCACCACCACAGGTGGCACGACCACGGGTGGCACCACGACGGGCGGTACCACCACCGGCGGTACTACGGGTGGCACTGGCGGCCCGTGCACCCTTCCGTCGTCGTATCACTGGTCGTCGACGGGTCCGCTGGCGCAGCCGGCGAACGGATGGGTCTCGCTGAAGGACTTCGACACCGTGGTCTACAACGGCAAGCATCTGGTCTACGGCTCGACCGTCAACCAGTCCGGGTCGTACGGCTCGATGGCGTTCGCGCCCTTCACGAACTGGTCGGACATGGCGTCGGCCCAGCAGATCGGAATGAACTCGGGCACGGTGGCGCCCACGCTGTTCTACTTCGCGCCCAAGAACATCTGGGTGCTGGCGTCCCAGTGGAGCCAGTGGCCCTTCTTCTACCGGACGACGAGCGACCCGACCAACCCCAACAGCTGGTCCTCGCAGCAGGCGCTGTTCACCGGCAGCATCTCCCCGTCCAACCCGATCGACCAGACCCTGATCGGTGACGGACAGAACATGTACCTGTTCTTCGCCGGCGACAACGGCAAGATCTACCGGTCGAGCATGCCGTACGGGAACTTCCCCGGTAACTTCGGCTCCTCCTACACCACCGTCATGAGCGACTCGCAGGCCAACCTCTTCGAGGCGGTGCAGGTCTACAAGGTCCAGGGTCAGAACCAGTACCTGATGATCGTCGAGGCGATGGGCGCGCACGGGCGCTACTTCCGCTCGTTCACCGCCTCCAGCCTCGGCGGATCCTGGACCCCGCAGGCCACCAGCGAGTCCAGCCCCTTCGCGGGCAAGGCCAACAGCGGCGCCACCTGGACCAACGACATCAGCCACGGCGACCTGATCCGCAACAACCCCGACGAGACCATGACCATCGACCCCTGTAACCTCCAGTTCCTCTACCAGGGCAGGAACCCCTCCTCGGACGGCACCTCCTACAACCTGCTGCCCTGGCGGCCAGGACTGCTCACCCTCCAGCGCTGACCCGCACGCGCCCCGATCCGCCGAGGGGCCCCGGCTGCACCCCGGCCAGGGTCCCTCCTCGGTAACGCCCTGTCGGTCCCTTCGCGAGAAGGACCCGCTGGAGACGCGGACCGCCGCCCGCCCCGGTCAACCCGCCCTGGACCAGCTGCTGCACCATGCCCATTCCCCTCTCGTCGAGGAGGCAGGACTGCCCACCACTTAAAGCCGCCATCCGCTCTACCACCCGAACGGCCCAGCCTCGGATCGGGGACGGCCCCGTTCTGCCAGCGGAAACCATGGTCACCCAGCGCAACCGGAAAGCACGTGCGCCCGATCACACTCCTTCACGCCCCAACGCCGTTCTCGGCCAGGGATGCCGGCACACCGGGAGGGGTACGAATCCGGGTGAGGGTCCGTAAAACGATCGGTGTAACTCCTGATCAAGGAAGATGCATCGATGACCAGCGACAACGTGACCGAGGCCGAGCCTGTCAAGGCAGTTGAGCCGCAGCCGGCGAAGGCGGTGGACGACCAGCTCATCGACGAGTTGGTCGGCCGGGCCCAGGCCGAGGGCCTGCAGCTGACCGGCGAGGGCGGCCTGCTCCAGCAGCTGACCAAGCGGCTCCTGGAGTCCGCTCTCGAAGGCGAGATCACCGACCACCTCGGCTATGACAAGCACGACCCTGCCGGGAAGAACGGCGGCAACAGCCGCAACGGGACCCGGGCCAAGACCGTGCTGACAGACGTCGGACCGGTCGAGATAGCCGTGCCCCGCGACCGCGAGGGCAGCTTCGAGCCGAAGATCGTCAAGAAGCGGCAGAAGCGCCTGTCCGGCGTGGACGGAAGCCGCACTCGATCGGTTCGCGGAGTTCGTCGACGCATGGGGCAGGAAGTATCCGGCGATTGTCCGGCTTTGGGAGAACGCGTGGGAGGAGTTCACGCCGTTCCTCCGCTTCGACACCGAGATCCGTCGCATTGTCTGCACCACGAACGCCATCGAGTCGGTGAACGCCAGGATCCGGCGGGCGGTCAAGGCCCGCGGCCACTTCCCGAACGAGACCGCGGCCTTGAAATGCGTCTACATGGCCATCATGTCGCTCGATCCCACCGGCAAAGGCCAGGCCCGCTGGACCATGCGCTGGAAGACCGCCCTGAACGCCTTCGACATCACCTTCGACGGCCGACTCTCAGCAGCCGGCCAGTAACCCCAACAACCCGGTTACACCGCTCGTTTGACAGACCCCCCGGAGGGTCACGAGCGCGGTGTGGACGGGGTCGAGTTCCTCGACGGAGCGGTGGTAGGCGAGGGTCTGCGTCAGTTCCAGGTCGATGGCTTCTGCCGAGTCGCGGATGCGGCCGAAGCGGGCGCCGCGGCGAACAGGCCCGAGCACGCAGCGCACGGTGGCGGTGGCCTGGGCCGGGTTGACCCAGACACGGCGGTCAGCGGGCCGACCGCCGCCGCGCGGACGTCCTCGCCCTCGATATCACGTGTTCCCGCGGCGTCTGCGTCGGCGGGCCGCAGTGAGCAGGGTGGCCATGCCGAGGAGGAGCGCCGCGCCGATTACGCCGATGAGCACCGGGCGGGAAGGGGCGTGTGGCGAGATGACGGCGGCCGCGGCGGCGATGCCGGGGGTGTGGGGGAAGGTGATCCGGGCGTGGGCGGTCTCATCGAGCAGTCCGCTCTTCAGATCGATGGTGGCCTTCCACGGTCCGTCTGCCACCTGGTCGGTCACTGGGACGGTCACCGGTTCGGACTGGCCTGGTGCCAGGGTCGTGCCGAGCTTCACCGCGTAGGGGCCTGCGGTGAGGTTCCCGGAGACCTTGGAAAGCCTCAACGTGCCGCTCAAGTCCACCGCGCGGCCCCCGGTGTTGTGCACCTGGGCCATGACGATCGCGTCCCCGGCGGGATTGCGCTCGGCGGTCATCGTATCGACCGTGAAGGCCGCAGAGGGGGGATTGTCGCCGCCGACGGAAAGGTAGAGACGGATGCCGGTACGGGTGACCAGTGTGACACCGCCGGCGCCGTGAGCGTCGGAAACCTGGGCCCACAGGACGGCGTATCGCTCACCGGGTGCCGCATCGGCGGGTACCGCGATCGTCACGGTGTCGTCGGCGTTGCCGCCTGCTGGGATGTCGAGGCTGGAATGGCCCAGCTTCGTCCAGGTGGTCACGTCGTTCCGGGTGCCGGCCCGCGCGCCGATGAACGAACCGTGGGTGATGGCCGCGGCGCCCGGATACACGTCCACGTGCTGCGTAGAGGTGCTTTTGTTCACGACCCGGATGCGGCGGTGGATGATCGTGCCGGGTACCAGGTTGTCGATGATGTATTCCCGGGCTCTGGGGTCGTCGGCCAGCTTGGCGGGTACATCGACAAGCCGGATGCCGATACTTCCGGGATCGTGGTGTGTGCCGCGTGGCGCCGGGGCGGCGGTACTGGTGCTGGGCGCGAGGACGCTGGCCGACACGGCGATCGCCATGCCTGCCAGCACCCGGGCGGGAATGAAACTACTCAAAGTGCCAGGCCTCTGGAGATGTCACGAGTGTGCTCAGGCGACGGAGTGGATGATCGTTGAGGTGTACGTCCCTGCCACGGTGTTCGCGGGAAGATTGAGCGTGATGGTCGGGTTCCAGGTGGCGCTGTTGACCCCTACCACTCCGGTGGCGGTCTGCACCGGACCGGGCGGGTACAGCGGGTTGAGATCGCTGGGCGCGACACTCGCGGTGCCGGTGACGGCGGCGAGAGGGGACGTGTACGTGGAGGAGCCGGCCGTCGAGACGGAGATGGTCGAGGAGGGCCCGATGAAGTCGTTCCCGTTGGCCGTGACCGTCCACCCGGTGGTGCCGCCCCGGCTGTCCGTCACCGTGACGTTGCCGAGCTGTGCGCTGACTGTCTGGGCGGTGGCGAGGGCCGGCACCGTGCCCAGGGACACCGGACCCGCCGGGACGGTGATGTCGAGTGTGCCGGTGGTGACCGTGACCGTCACCGGCGTGCTGCCGCTGCTGGCCGCGGACGCCGATGCCGCGAGCGGCAGCACACCGAGGGCGCCGGCGACGATGGGAATGACAATCCTACGATTACGCATTCATCGATCCTCTACTGTTTTGCGAGAGCGACCTGGATTCTGGGTATCAACGTACGGTCGGCGAGATGTAAAAAATCCGTCAGGTCCTCACGAGTCGATCCATTTCATCCGTTCGGACGCGGCTCCACTCGTCACCTGCTTCAGATCAACTGGATTTGTTCCGCCGCACGTCAGGTCAATTGCCTGACAGGGTCGTTGCTCCTGGGCAACGAACTCCGTGCCAGCCCGATTTTTGTAGGGCCCCGACAGGCGCTCGCCGCATCCTCCCCCGGCACGTAGATGCCTTTGGGACGGGTAGATCCGCATGCCGTCGAGTCGCGTATGCCAGTGATGAGGATAGCCACTCGTCACTCTGGGTACTGACCTTGCGGATTGAAGGCCGGGTTCCGGCCCAGGCCAGGTCGTGGCTCAGCCGGTCGGGCAGCTGCCGGGGCAGGCGGCGTTCAGGACTGGGCTGATGCTCTCCTGGTCCGTCATCGAGCAGCGGGCGTACCCGATTCGGATCGCTGCCGCCGTCGTCGCCGGGCTCTACCGTGTACTCGGCATCGTGCCCGACCTCGCCACCTACCTCCAGCGGCGCGAGTACTCCGTGGGCATGCCCTGGCTCTACGACCTCGCCACCCTCGGCCTGCCCCCTCCTGCCGGCCACCGTGCTCGCCAGCCCCTCCATGCGCACCCTGCACCACCCGGCACGCTCTCATCGAGGCCACGCGCCTGCGATAGCAGTTGAAGCCCAATCCGACCGCGCACATTGAGTAATTGGGGTGCTACCAGAGCCGGGGGCCCGGCAGAGTGGGCGCCTGGATTCCCTCCTACGCGCCCTCGTGATGAACATGGTGCGCGGCATTCTCCACCCCGAGCCGTTCCGCCGCCGCCGAGTGCGCGCCGCAGCCCGCTCTCTTGTCACCTGCGAGAGCTGGCCCGACGACGACGAGACGAAGGCCGACGTGGCGCAGCTGGCGATGCTTCGGCTGCTGTGGCTCCAGCGGGAGACCCGCGAGCGGCGAGCGGCCGGCACCGGGAAGCGTCCGTGCTGCTGGCCCGTGCCGCCGTGGAAGGGTGCCTTCTCGGGCTGTACTGCCTGCACAAGCCGGACGTGGTCGCACGGTTGAAAGCAGCGAACATCAAGGCGATGGGCGACGTCGTCGGCTACTTCGTCGATGACGGTTTCGTCTCGAAGGGCGCGGTCGACGAGTCGCTCGCAAGTTTCGGGGACAAGGGCCAGCCCTTGAACGTCCGCCAGATGGCCGAACTGGTCGGCACAACGCTGGAAGGTGCCGGCGCGCTGAGCTTGTACCGCCGCTTCTACGTGCCCACCTCGACGTTCTTCGTGCACGCCAACGCCGCATCCCTGCTGCGACACGTCGGGCCGGACAACGCCCTCAACGGTCGGCCCGTCGTCCCGTGGACACGCCGGTCCGCGGTCCGGATCAGCGATGCCTGCGTGGGGCTCTTGGCCGGTGCCCTCGCGAGCCAGGCGGACGTGGATACGACAGTATTCGAGGAGTACGCGCAGGCACATGCCGCGCGGGCGATAACCCCACTGGCCGTCGTGGCAGGGCGCGGTCTTCGGAACTCGGTGAAGCTCGCGGAACTGCCGGCCGCATGGCAGCGGATGCTCCGCCTGCGCGCGTACGCAGAATCCGAGCAGGCGTGGCTGGACGCCCCGGCCGCTCGCGAGGCCCGGGTGCGGCAGGAGTTCCCGCAGAGCCTCGGCGTCCTTTACCTGGATCTCGACGACGGAGCAACCGCACCGGTCTACGAGTACCTCGTCACTGTGCTCCTGGAGAGGATCGCCGAGCACGGGGCAGCAACGTAGGACCCCATCCCACGCCCTGGAGAGCGTAGAGGGCGGGTCTGTCCAGCGACTGGCGCTGTTCCGTAGTCGGTGGTGACGGTGGGCGACAGGTGTCGTTGAACTTGTGTGCGAGATGTCAACGCCCTGGTGGCGACGGTGTTTTCAGGGCTTTCGGGGCTGGTCATCGACGATGTGGTGGACGACGGTGAGGTGATCCGGGTAGCCGCTCGGACCCCGGAGGTTCCCTTGCCCTGGCCGATGTGTGGGGTCCCGACGGGCAAGGTGCACGGCTACCACGGCCGGACGGTTGCGGACGTGCCGGTCGACGGCCGGCAGGTCGTCATCGATGTCCGGGTGCGGCGCCTGGTCTGCCCGGTCCTGGGCTGCCGGCGGCAGACCTTCCGCGAGCAGGTCCCCGGGCTGCCGGAGCGCCTGCAGCGCCGCACCACGCGTCTGACCGGCCAGGTCTCGGAGGTGGTCAAGGAGTTATGCGGCCGGGCGGCTTCGCACCTGGCGCGGTTCCTGGCCACGCCGATCTCCTATGCCACCGCCTTGCGGCTGCTTCGAGGCATCCCGCCGCCGACAGTGAAAATCCCGAGGGTGATCGGGGTCGACGACTTCGCCCTGCGCCGCCGCCACCGCTACGCCACGATCATCATCGACGCCGGTCCGAGACCCCGGCCGTCCCCGTCACCCACCTCCTCCACGAAATCAGGCAGCTAGGCCACACCGGCAGCGCCAACCTGCAGGTCCGCTACCTCAACCAAGGCCGCGCCGAAGGCGACCGCCCCGTCACACCCCCGCCACCTCCCCCGACTCCTGCTCACCCACCCCGAGCACCTGTGGACCAAGGACACCGACCTGCTCGCCCCCCTCACCGCGGCCTGCCCCGAGACGACCCAGCTCACCGCCCTCCTGACACCCACCGACGGCAACGACTCCAAGCTCACCGAATGGATCGCCCAAGCCCGCAGCGCCGACCTGCCCCACCTGCACAGCTTCTGCCACGGCCTCGAACTCGACCGCGCCGCCGTCAACGCCGGCCTGACACTCCCCTGGAGCAACGGCCGCACCAAAGGCATCAACACCCGAACAAAGAAGATCATGCGGCAGATGCACGGCCGAGCAGGATTCGACCTCCTCCGCCACCGCATCCTCCTCCAATGACTGCCACCGACCGTCACCACCGACTACGGAACAGCGCCGGAGACCGTACAGACCCGACCTGGGGCAGCGACGACACCCCCATCTGCCAGTTCGACGACACCGGTTACATCCACGACCCGCTGGTCGGCCGGTCCCGTCCGACGCCGCAGCAGATCGGCGGCCGCGGCCTGTGGCTGATCCGCCAACTCTGCGACCTGGTGCAGACCCGCTCCACCGCCGAGCACGGCACCACCGTCCGCCTGAGCACAGCACTGCCCTGACAGCCCTCGCAGTCCACTCGATCTGCTCGATCGATCAGGCCGAGTCCAACCCCGGGCGATCTGCTTTCTGGGACTGCCCCAACGGTCGGCGGCGAGTCGGTACGTGCCCCACGTGTGCGAACGGCCGATCTGCCGCCACCGCCGGGACCGCGCGCAGTCTTCGACGGCGGCCTGCCGGTCACGGCGACCTCTCCGACAGCCTGCGACGGCCGGCCTGTGGACAACCGTCACCATCTCGCGGCGGGCGGGGACCGACCTCGGCCTTGCGCCCGCGAACGCCGGTGCCTGCAGGGAGCGACACGCCGGTCGGCGGCGAGTGCGGTGTTCGACCAGCTCGGGCGGTCAGTGCCCGACGGACAAGATCGCCTTGGCCTCGCGCAGTGCGTAGTACACCAGCACGTATCCGGCTGCCGGGTCTGCCCACCACAGGCCGGCCAGAGCATTGAGCAGCAGGCCGAGCAGTACGGCCGAGGCCAGCAAGCCGTCGATGAAAGTCACCCGCCCCTCCATGGTGAGCACCGGGTTGTCCAGGGCGGCGCCGGTGCGGGCCTTGCCCGCGGAAAGGACGAACATCACCGCGGCGGTCACTGCGGTCCAGGCGATGCCCAGCGGCGAGTGATGCGGCCGAAACGCGGTGGCCAGCGCCCAGGTGGACTGCACGAGCAGGTAGAGGACCAGGAGTGTGAAGCCGACGCCGATCAGCTTCAGCGCACGGCGCCGGCGCTCCTTACCGGTGCCCGACAGTTCCCACACCACCACGGTGGACGCGCCGATCTCGATCAGGGAGTCCAGGCCGAAGCCAGCCAGCGCAACCGACCTGGCGGAGACGGCGGCGACCGCGAGCACCACGATGCCGACCACATTCCAGGCCAGTGTGGTGTATTCCAGGGCGAACCCGCGGCGGACAAGCGCCTGACGGGCGGCATCATCAGCACTGGTCACCGGGGCATCCTCGCAGGAGTTGCCTGCACGCTCGCGCCCGCCCCCGCAAGCCCGGCGCCGACCGGTCGGGCAACATGCCGGGCAGCGGGGTCGGGCAGCGGACACGCAGCGCCGTGTGCGCGGGCGCGGCGCCAGGCGCCGTCGGCCGGCAGACGCAGCCCGTTGAGGCGACGATGACAGTGGAGCCCTGATGCCCGGCCCCACACCCAGCGGCAGGGGCGGGGTACCGGCCAGGTCCCAGATGACCAGGCCGGTGATGAACACCGAGGCGATGACCAGGTTCTGCACCACCAGGCGCCGCACGCGGGACAAGGCGGCGACGGCGGGGACGGTGGCCAGCTCGTCGCGGACCACCACCGCGTCGGCGGTCTCCAGCGCCAGGTCGGATCCGGCCCCTCCCACGGCGATGCCAGTGCGGGCGGCGGCAAGGGCGGGGCGTCGTTGAGTACGGACTCGTGATGCGTAGATCGCCGGTCTCGTTCTGGTGAGACTGCGACAAGCCTGCCAGGCTGGGACAATGCCCGGGCGTTACGGCCCCCGCTACCGGGGGATCGTGACTGCCGACAGGCGTCAGCCCGTGTTGAGCAGTCCTCGTCCCAACCAGTCGCGCGTGTCGTGCACGCCGGGGAGGACGAAGAAGTAGCCGCCGCCGACGGGGGAGATGTAGTCGGCGAGTGGTTCGTCGACGAGGCGGGTCTGCACGGCCTCGAACTGCCTTACGACGTCCTGCTGGTAGCAGCAGAAGACCAGGCCCATGTCGAGGTTGCCGACGGAGTCGATGCCGCGGTCGAAGTTGAAGCCGCGGCGCAGGATGCGGGAGTCGTCCGTCTTCGCGGTGCGGGGGTTGGCCATGCGGATGTGGGCGTTCAGCGGAATGGCGTTGCCGTCGGGGTCTTTGGGGTAGTCGGGGGCGTCGGTTTCCTCGGCTCCGTCCAGAGGGGCGCCGGTGTCCTTGCGGCGGCCGAACATCTTCTCCTGCTCGGTGAGGGAGACCCGGTCCCAGAACTCCACGAGCATGCGGATGATCCGGATGACCTGGTAGCTGCCGCCGGTGGCCCATGAGGGTTCGCCGAGGCCGTCGGTGACCCACAGCAGTCGGTCCATCTCGCGGGTGGAGGACACGTCGGGGTTGGCGATGCCGTCCTTGAAGCCGAGCAGGTTGCGCTGCGCTCCCGTGGGGCGAGGGGCGTTCTGGAAGCCGTCGATGCGCCACTTGATCTGCATCGCCCCGCGGGTGTGGCGGGCGATGTCGCGCAGGGCGTGCAGCACGGTGTCCGTGCTGCCGCCGCAGATCTGCAGCGAGAGGTCGCCGTGGCACTCGGCGGCCTGGAGGTTGTCGTTGGGGAAGACCCGCATGGGGCTCAGGCGGCGCGGCTTGGCGGCGGCCAGGCCGTAACGGTCGTCGAAGAGGGACGCGCCGACGCCGACGGTCACGGTGAGGGCGTCGGCGGGGACCGTCGGGCCGAGAATGCCGTTGTCGGAGGGCGGGGCACCGACGCCGAGGTCAGCCGGGGTGCCGCCGGCGGTCAGGAAGCGGGCCCGGTCGGTGATCGTACGCAGCAGGCCGGCGAGTTCGGCCCGGTTGTCGGCGATGACGTCGAACGACACGAAGGTGGCCGCGGCCGGCGCGGGGGTGGTGATGCCCGCCTGGTGCACGCCGTGGAACGGTACGGCGGGGGCCCGCCCCGGCTCCACGGTGTCCGACGCGTGCGCGGCGGCGCCGCCGGCCGCCGAGGTCAGCGCGAAGCCGCCGCCAGCCAGCGCCGCGGTGCCGGCTCCCGCGCCGAACACGGTCTTCACGAAGGACCTGCGCCCGGCGCCCATCGGGCAGGTGCCCTGCGGCACCGCGGGGGCCTCGTGGCCCTCGGGGCGGGGGGAGTCGGCGGACATCGGAGGGTTCCCTTCGGGGCGGCGGGCGGCGTGCGGCCGGGCGGGCGCGCGCGGAGCGCGGGTTCGCTCGTCGGGCGCCTGTACGGCGCCGACGTGTGTGGTGGCGGGCGGAGGGGGCGTGCTCATCACGCGGACTTCCGGATCTCGAGGAGGTCGGGCACAGGTGCCAGGTCCTCCAGCAGTTGCCCGGTCGCCCCGTTGACCTTCTGTCGTGCTGCCGCGTCCAGCTTCTCGACCGGCGTCCAGGCGGCGCCGCGGTGCGCGGCGTCCAGCAGGCCCCGCAGCCGGGCGATGTCGGCGTCGATGACGGTCAGCTGCTGCGGCGCCCGGCGGATGATCAGCGGACGCAGCACGTCCAGCAGTTCGCGGGTGCCGTCCAGGTTGGCGTCGGCGGTGGCCAGGTTGCTGCCGCTGCCCTGGTCCGTGTCGCCGGTCAGCTCGAACTGGAGGGTGTTCTCGAGGATCTCGTGGCTGCGCAGCGGCAGGTCGGACGGGTCGAAGGGCTGCGTGGGGAACGCCTTGCGCAGCCCGGTGACGTCCTTCACGAGCTGGTCGGCGAGGGGGCGCAGGGTCGCGGCGGACTGCCCGTGCCACAGGCCGTACTCGATGCGGTGGAAGCCGGTGAAATCCGGGTCGGTGACACCGCCGGGCAGGCCGTCCTTGCGGCCGTTGATCTTCGTGTCGAATTCGGTGAAAGTGCCGTAGGCCGCGCCGAGCGAGGAGTACGTGAGGTGCGCGGTGAGCCAGTCGGTGCGGGCCGCGCCGAGGTCGCCGGCCGTGAGGTCCGCGGTGAGCTGGGCGGTCTGCGTCCGGAGCTTGTCGAGCCCGGCGTCCACGTACGTCCTGTACGCGGCGAGCGGCGGCTCCAGTTCCGAGGCGGCGAGCGGCAGTACGGGCTTGGCGGAACCGCCGCCGCTGACCCGTACCGTCGCGGAGGTCACGGCCTTGCCGCCGGTCGGCACGCAGCGCCAGGCGTATGCGCCGCTGCCGAGGGTGGCGACCAGGTCGCGAGTGGTACCGGGGGCCAGGCCCTCGATCTCGCCGTACACCGCGTTGCTGGCCGGGTCGATGAGGTAGACCTCGGACGCCTTGCTGCCGGTGTTGTGCATGCGGAACGTCTGGCGGCCGGGGTGCGGGGCCGTGAAACCCTTGCCGCAGTCCGCCTCCGACACACTCACGGTCGAGGCGGCGGCTTTCTTCCCCCCGGACGCGGCGATGACGACGCCGGCGGCGACGGCCGGGATGGCGACGACGGCCACCGGTACGGTCCAACGCGGCACGCGCCGGGCGGCGATCACGGTCGCGGACGCTGCGGCGGCGGCCGACTTCGCCGCCGGCGCGGCCCGCAGCCCCCGCACGAACAGGCTCATGACCACGGCGAGGTACACCACGTACGACACGACCTGAAGCGACGTCATCTGCGTCGTGAGGTTCAGCACTCCCTGCACGAGCTGCGCGTACCACGAGGTGGCGTCGACGTGCGCCGAGACGTCCACCAGGTACGAGCCGCCGCCCGGCAGGACCTTGCCCTCCTGGAGGTCGCGCAGGCCGTAACCGAGCACGCCCGCCGCGATGACGATCAGCCCGAAGCCCGTCCAGGTGAAGAACCTGGTCAGGTTGATCTTCAACACGCGCTTGTAGAGCCCCCAGCACAGTCCGGTCGCCAGTACGAGCCCGATGGCCCCGCCGAGCAGCGGGCCCGCGCCGGAACCGTGCGCGGTCTGCTCGTTGGTCCACAGGAAGAGCGCGGTCTCCAGGCCCTCGCGGCCGACCGCGAGAAAGCTGGTGACGACCAGCGCACCGGCGCCCACGGTGAGCGCGGCGGCCACCTTCTCCTTGATCTCACCGGACAGGTTGCGCGCGTTCCTGCGCATCCAGAAGATCATCACGGTGACGAAGGCCACCGCGACCACCGAGAGGAAGCCGCCGAAAGCCTCCTGGGCGGTGGTGGCCATCTGCTGCGAGCTGAACGTCAGCACCGCGCCGAAGCTGAGCGACAGGCCGACCGCGGCGGCGACGCCGGTCCACACCTGGGGCAGCCGCTCCCTGTTGCCGCCGCGGACCAGGGTGGCCACGAGGATCGAGACAACGAGCCCTGCCTCAAGGCCTTCCCGCAGACCTATGAGGAAGTTGGGGAACATGTTGTCCCACATGAAGGTGCCCTCCCCGGGCCAGTTCAGCCCACCGCCGATCAATTAGCCAAGGCAAACCTTACCAGTGGGGTCTACAGCCGTGTCGACGAAGGTCGTGCGGGAGATTCCGGAGCGGCCCGGAGCGCCGGTCCCCGGCGCCGGTGGGCGCGCAGGGTCGGCGGCGGTACGTGCCCGCCCCGATCCACCGACCGTCCTTCCTCGTCCGGGGCTCCGGTCGGAGGTTCGCGAGGTTGGTGATCACATCAGTGCGTCACCTGAACCTGGATCACGTCCTGGACGGACTCCCTCGGTCCGCGCCGCTCGCGATCATCGCTGCTCGCCCTGCGAGTCGCCTGCTCAGAAGTGGTGACTGGTGAAGTCACCCAGCAGGACGTCGAGCTGCCTCTCCTGCTCGGCGGCCGGGGCGGGCTTGATGTCGCCGTGGTCGATGGCGTAGGTCCTGAGGACCTCGTCCATCTGGTTGTCGAGCAGGGTCCAGGTGGTGTTGTCCACCGCCTGGAGCGAGGTGGCGTCCGCGTCCCAGTCGTCGCGCATCTTCTGCACGGTGGCGTGCGAGGCCGCGGTGCTTCCCGCCTTGTCCTGCGCGATCGCCGTCTGCGTCAGCCTCTCGTACTTCGTCACCGCCGCCGCGGTCTGGCCGGCGGTCATGGCAGCCTTCGGGCAGGCCGGCAGCGTCTCGCTCTGACCGGTCGGGTCGCACGTGACGTGCGGCTGGTGGTGGGCCCAGACCAGCAGCGCGACGGTGGCGAAGGCGACCGCTGCGAAGCCTCCCAGTGCGATGCGCTCTTTGCGCGGGTTGGTGGTGACCGGCGACTCGTGGGTCAGTTCGTAGGTCTCGGCGACGTCGCTGCGGCTGACCGCCAGGTAGACGACTGTCGCCAGGATGGCGCTGAGGAAGATCAGGCTCGTGGCGAAGGTGCCGAGGCCCAGCCCGACGGGCTCGCCGGGGCTGGTCGCGGTTTTCGGGGAGGCGAGCCAGTCACCGATGTTGGCGCCGAGCGGGCGGGTGAGGATGTAGGCAAGCCAGAAGGAGAGCACCGGGTTGGCACCGAACTTCCACAGGCCGGTGACCGCCGCGATGAGACCCAGTGGCAGGAGCACCGACTTTTCGGGCGTCCAACTGGTCAGCTCGAGTGTCCAGTCGCCGGTGGCCGTGCCCAGCGCGAAGGTCACCAGGACGGTCAGCCAGTAGAACGCCTCCCGGGGGAAGGTGGTGATGCTGTGGATCGACAGGGTCCGCTCGCGCAGCCACCAGACCCCGAAGACGAGCGCCAGCAGGACGGAGAACACCGTCGCGCTGAGCCACAGCGGGACGTGTCGCTGATCGGTGAGCATGTCGGTGTAGAGGGTGCCGGTGACACTGACCACGACCACGGTGAGCCAGTACGGGAACGGACTGTAGCGCCTCGTCCGGAACTGGACGGTCAGCACGACCGCGAACACCGCGGTGAACAAGAGCGTGGTGTTCGTCAGGCCGAAGCCCAGCGTGGTGTTGATGTAGTCGGCGAAACTCTCCCCGACCGTCGTGCAGAGGATCTTGATGATCCAGAACCAGACCGTGACCTCGGGCACCTTGTTCAGTGCGCTACTTCCCGCGGCGCCCTGCCGGGTCGTGGGAGTGGCGGGAGTGGTGGGAGTCGTCATGTCGCGACGGTAGCGTCTACAAGCTTGTAGTCACTAACGTGAGGTGCTCTCCGGCCAGGAGCTGTCGAGACCTCGAAGGGATGCGTTCGCCCGCACCGGTGGCGCCGACATGACCGCCCTGGCCCCTGGATATCGGCTCCACCCTGGTCGCACGAGTGGTGCGCACACAAGCGCGACGGGGCGCCGGGGGTGGGTTCCGACTTCCGGCCGACCCGCACCTGCCCGTGGTGCGTTCGCGCTGGTCACGGCCTTGCGATGGAATTCCATTGCAAGGTGTGGCGGAGTGCTTGCGGTGGCGGCACGCAGTCAGGTTTTTTTCAGGCTGCGCGTGTCAACCTCGGCCCATGAGCGCGACCGTGGGCACGTCACCGGGGCCGGGGCATACGAGGGGCCGCCGGGGAAGCGCCGGGATCGGTGACAATCGTACGGTGACCTCTCATCGCGTCCTGGTCGTGGAGGACGACCCGGGCCTTCGCGCGATACTCGCCCGTGGCCTGCGGGAGGAGGACTTCGACGTCCTCACCGCCGGCGACGGGGCGGGCGCGCTGCGGGCCCTACGGTCGCGGACACGAGTGGACGCCGTCGTCCTCGACATCGGGCTGCCCGACTCCGACGGACGGGACGTGTGCCATGCGATGCGGGCGGCTGGCATCGACGTCCCCGTGGTGTTCCTGACCGCGCACAACACGCTCCCGGACCGGCTGTCCGGCTTCACCGCCGGTGGCGACGACTTCCTCGCCAAGCCGTTCCACTTGGTGGAGCTGGCCGCCAGGGTCCGGGCGGCGCTGCGCAGGGCGGGGCGGGAGGCGACCGTCGAGTCGTCCGGTGTCCGGCTCGACCCGGTGGCGCACGTCCTCCAGGTGCACGGGCGGGACGTGCCGCTGACGCCGACCGAGTTCCGGCTGATGGCCTGCGTGATGGCCGCGGCGCCGGGCACTGTGGTACGCCGCCGGGCTCTGCTCAGGGCGGCCTGGCCCGAGGGGGCCCGGGTCAGCGACAACACCCTCGACCAGTACATGACGCGGCTGCGGCGCAAGCTGCGCGAGGCCGGCGGCGGCCATGCGATCAGCACCGTGCGGGGCGTCGGGTACCGGTTCTCGTGAGGCTCCTCCCCTGGTCTCGGGCTTCGGCCTGGGCGGCACGACCTCCGGGGCGGCGATCGCGGCGGCCGTCCCGGCCCGTGCTGCGGCCGCGTACGCTGCGCGGGCGGCTGGCCCTGCTGGCGCTGGCCACCACCGCGGTCTGGGTGACGGTGCTGACGATCGCCGCCAACCTGATCCTGGGTGCCCAACTGCGCGGTCAGGCCGACGACCTGCTGCGTACGAGGTCCGCGGCGGTGGCGGCCACGGTCGAGGCGCGGGCCGACGGCCGGATCGTCGTGCACGAGCCCAGCGACGACCAGGCGCTGGACGTCGGCGTGTGGATCTACCAGGGCCGGGTTGCCGTCGAGCGCCCCGCCGCGCCCGACGCGTTGCAGCGCCAGGCGGACCGGCTGGCCGGCCGGTCCTCGGTGTTCGCCGACACAGCGGAGCCCGCCGCGAACCGGCTGTACGCCCTTCCCGTCGTGGCCCCGGCCGGCGGCCGCCAGGTGGGCACCGTGGTGGCGACCGTTGCACTCGACCCGTACCGGTCCACCGCCAGGTACGTGCTCCTCGGCTCGATAGGGCTCGCGCTCGCGCTGCTGGCCGGCGTCTACCTCGTGGCGCGGGCGGTCGCCGGCCGCGCCCTCCAGCCAGTGGGGGCGATGAGCGCCCAGGCGGCCGAGTGGAGCGAGCACGAAGCCTCGCGGCGCTTCGGCACCCACGAGCGCCCGCGTGAACTCGCTCACCTCGCCGGCAACCTCGACGGTCTGCTGGACCGGCTGGCGGCCCTCGTCCGCCACGAGCATCAGCTCACCGCCGAGCTGTCACACGAGCTGCGCACGCCGCTTGCGCGGATCACCGCCGAGGCCGAGTGGCTGACCACGCGGCCACGCAGCCGGGCCGAGCAGGCGGCCTCCCACGAGACCATCGCGGCGAGCGCCGCGGCGATGGCGCAGATCTGCGAGGCCCTGCTCGCCGACGCCCGAGCGGGCTCGGCCGATCCCGGCCGCTGCGCCCCCGGCGAGGTCGCGGCGTCCTTGGCCCGGCGGCGTGCCGAGTCCGCGCCGAAGACGGTCCCGGTCACCGTCGAGGGGCGGGCGGTCACCGCCGACGTCCCGGCGGCGCTGTTCGAACGCATCCTCACCCCGCTGCTCGACAACGCCGACCGCTACGGCTCGCACGAGATCCTCGTGGAGTGCGTGCCGGCTCCGCGCGGAGCGCAGGTCCACGTGAGCGACGACGGCCCCGGCGTCCCCGCGGTCCTGGGCCCCGCGGTCTTCGAGGCCGGACGCCGGGCCGACCCCTGCGACGGCCACGACGGAGCGGGCCTCGGCCTTGCCCTGGCCCGCCGCCTGGCCAGAAACGCAGGCGGCGACATCACCCTGTCCGAGGCTCCCGGTCCCCTGGGAGGCGCGCACTTCGTCATCACCCTCCCCGGAGCGCGGGGGTCTGCGGTTCACTCGGTGTGAGGGCGTGCCAGCCCGTGGTCGTAGGCGAAGATCACGGCCTGGATGCGGTCGCGCGCGCCGATCTTGGCGAGGACCCGGCCGACGTGCGTCTTCACCGTGGACTCGGCCAGCACGAAGTGGGAAGCGATCTCGGCGTTGTTCCAGCCCTGGCCGACGGCGACGAGGATCTCGCGCTCGCGGTCGGTGAGGGAGTCCAACCCCGGGCCCGCGACGGGGCTGGAGGGAGTCAGTTGAGCGAACTCGCGAAGGAGGCGGCGGGTGAGTGCGGGGGCGATCACCGCATCACCGGCTGCGACGGCGCGAATACCGGAGAGCAGCTCCTCGGGGTGGGCGTCCTTGAGGAGGAAGCCACTGGCCCCGGCGCGCAGGGCCGCGTAGACGTACTCGTCGAGGTCGAAAGTGGTCAGCACCAGGACGCGGGAGCGGCCGCCGGTGGCGGTGATCCGGCGGGTGGCCTCGATGCCGTCCATGCCGGGCATGCGGACGTCCATGAGGACCACGTCGGGGCGGAGTTCAGCCGCCATGCGGACAGCCTGCGCGCCGTGCGCGGCCTCGCCCACGACCTCCGTCCCAGCAACGGAGCCGAGGAGCAGCCGGAAACCGTAGCGCTGCAGCGGCTGGTCGTCCACGACCAGCACGGTGGTCATCCGGCACCGTCCAGCGGGGTGAGGTCGAGCACGGCCTCGACTGTCCAGCCCGTGCCGTCGGGACCCGCCCTGAGGCTTCCCCGGTAGAGGGCGGTGCGCTCGCGCATGCCGACCAGGCCGTGGCCCTCCTCGTTGACCGGCTCGTGGCCGCGGGTGTCGCCGCCCGCACCGGTGTCCTGGACCCTGAGGGTCAGCCGGGAGGGCTCGGCGATGATCGCCAGGTTCACGCGGGTGCCGGCGCCGGCGTGCTTGAGGGAGTTGGTCAGCGCTTCCTGGACGATGCGGTAGACCGTGAGCTGCACCCCGCTGTCGAGGGCTTCGACAGCGCCGGCGGTGCGGTAGACGACGTCGAGGCCCGCGGCGCGTACACCCTCGCACAGGCTGCCGATGTCGCCGAGGCCGGGCTGCGGGTGCAGTTCAGGACCGTCCTGTGGGCCGCTGGCGGCCTCCCGCAGGACGCCCAGGACGCGCCGGAGCTCGCCGAGTGCCTGACGGCCGGTCTCGCCGATGAGGTGGAGGGCCTCTCTGCCGCGTTCCGGGGCGGCGGCGCCGGCATAGCCGGCGGCGTCGGCGAGGGTGATGATGACGGCCAGGTTGTGGCCGACGATGTCGTGCATGTCGCGGGCCACCCGGGCGCGTTCGGCCGCGGCGGCGAGCCGGCCGCGCTGGTCCCGCTCGACCTCCAGCCGGGCAGCGCGGTCGCGCAGCCCGGCGAGCTGAGCCCGCCGGACCCGCACCATCAGGCCGAGCGCCAGCGCCGCGGTCGCCGTGCTGAACAGGAAGAACAGCGCGTCCCCGACGGACACTGCAGCCGACGCCCGCACCGCGACCAGCACCATGGCGGCGGCCGTGACCGCGCAGGCCCAGGGCAGCTGCCGCAGCCGCCCGTGCAGAGCGAGGCTGTACAGGGCGATGAACAGCGCGATGTCCGCGCGCAGCGCGGCGCCCAGCCAGAACTGGAGGACGAAGGCGCCGGCCACGGCGCCGAAGGCCACCGCAGGTCGGTGTCGCCGCCACAGCAGCGGCACGACAAGCCCGGCCTGGAGGGCGAGCATCCCGGCGACAGGCAGCCGGGCGAACGCCAGCCGGAAGCGGCGCGGCCCGTCGCCGTCCTCCCCGTGCAGCAGGTCGGGCAGGCAGAACGCCAGGAAGACCAGCACCAGCAGCGCGCTGTCCAGCACCCACGGGTGCGCCCGGTCGGCCTGCCGCAGGCGCCGGCCGGCCCGGGAGAACCGGGCGACCAGCGGACCCATCGCGCCCATGTCCGTCATGGACGCCGCAGGCGTCACGTCGTCCGAGGCGTCCAAGAAGGACGTCACCGGCGCGCCCGCGACGGCGGTCTGGGAGGTCATGAGGGGCACCTCCTCATCATGGTGCGAGCCGTCACACGTCGCTGCGCAGCAGCCGGTATGCGGCACCGGCCAGGGCGAGTGCCGTCCAGCCGAGGAAGACCAGCAGGCCGGCACCGGGCGACAGGCTGGTGCTGTCGTGTGTCAGGGCGAACATCGACTCACCGGCGTTGCTCGGCAGATAGCAGGTGATGTCGTCGCGCCACGAGGAGGGCAGCAGCGAGGCCAGGCCGGGGATCAGCATCAGGGTGGCAACCAGGACGGAGATGCCGCCGGCCACCGACCGCAGCAGCGAGCCCAGCGCCGTGCCGATCACGCCGACCAGGCCCAGGTAGAGGCCGGCGCCCAGCAGGCTGCGGACGACACCGGCGTGCGAGATGCCCATGGCGGCGGGCGTGCCCGAGACGATCCGGCTGCCGAAGAGGAAGGCGACGAACACGCCCACCAGGGCGACGACCAGCGCGACCAGACCGAACACGGCCGCCTTGGACCACAGGACCGGGAGTCGGCGTGGCACCGCGGCCAGGGAGGAGCGGATCATCCCGGTCGAGTACTCGCCCGCGGTGACCAGCACGCCGAGAACGCCGAGCGCCAGCTGGGCGAAGTTGGTGCCGAAGAGCGACAGGCTCACGGCGGTCGACATGGCGAAGTCGTGGTCCATGTGGGGGGAGCCGTACGTGGACTCGTACCGCCCGGACGCGATCAGCCCGAACGCGACGAGGAACAGCAGGCCGAGCCCGAGCGTGATCCAGGTCGAGCGCAGAGACCAGAGCTTCTCCCACTCCGAGGCCAGCACCCGGCGCCCGGTCACCCGGTAGGGGGGACGGGAAGGAGCCGCGGGGGGCGTCTGCGCGGTCGCGGTGAGGGTGGTCATGCCGTCCTCCCGAGTGACTCGACGATCCCGCTGCCGGTGGTGGAGCCGTGGTATTCGACGGCGTCCCTGGTCAGATCCATGAACGCCTGCTCCAGCGACACCTGGCGGCTGCTCAGCTCGAACAGCGCGATCCCATGCTCGGCGGCCTTCAGACCGATCTCCCGTGCGGTCAGGCCCGTCACCTGCAGCTCCTCGGAGCCGACACGCCCGGTGACGTCCACGCCCGGACCGGCCAGGACGTCCCGCAGCCGGGACGGGTCCTGCGTGGCCACCTGCACGGTGTCGCCGCCCGCAGCGCGGACGAGGTCCTGCACGGTCGTGTCGGCCAGCAGCCGACCGCGGCCTACGACGATCAGATGGTCCGCCACCAGGGCGACCTCGCTCATCAGGTGCGAGGAGACGAAGACCGTGCGCCCCTCCTCGGCGAGGGAGGTCAGCAGGGTGCGGATCCACAGGACGCCCTCGGGGTCGAGACCGTTGACGGGCTCGTCCAGCATGACCGTCTGCGGGTCGCCCAGCAGCGCCGCGGCGATGCCGAGCCGCTGTCCCATACCCAGCGAGAAAGCGCCTGCCCGCTTCGTGGCCACGCTGCCGAGCCCGGCGATCTCGATGACCTCGTCGACTCTGCGCCGCGGGATGCCGTGCGTCAGCGCGAGTGCCGTGAGGTGACGGTAGGCGGACCGGCCCGGGTGGACCGACTTCGCCTCCAGCAGGGCGCCGACCTCCTGGAGCGGCGCGCGGTGCCGCGCGTAGCGGTGCCCGTTCACCGTGACGGAGCCGCCGGTGGGGGCGTCGAGGCCGACGATCATGCGCATCGTCGTGGACTTGCCCGCGCCGTTGGGACCGAGGAAGCCCGTCACCGTGCCAGGCCTGACAGTGAAGTCCAGGCTGTCGACGGCGGTCTTCGCGCCGTAGCGCTTGGTCAGCTGCCGTGCGTCGATCATGGGTGCTCTTCCTGTCGGGTCCGGCGTCCGCGGGTCCGGCGCCTCACCTGCAACGTTAGGTCCCGGCCAGCGCGATTTCCTGGTACCGGAGGCTGAACCGTGCCGCGCCGGTGGTACCGCGGTACTACACGGGGCGCGGCCCTTTCGCGGCCATCTCCTACGAGTTGTAGTATCACGGCGGACCGCGTGATCGATGGCGGTCCCCGCCGTCGCCGCGCCCCGCAAGGAACCTCCGTGATGTTCTCCGCACGCCACTCCCGACCTGGCCTCACCACCGCGGGCGCCCTGCGCGTCCCTCAGATCACCGCCGTGTTCTGGCTGGTCAAGGGGCTGTCGACGGCGATGGGCGAGTCGGTCTCGGACTACCTGGTGGGCGTGATGGCCCCGCCGCTCGCAGTGCTGCTGGGCTTCGTGGGATTCCTCGCCGCCCTGGTGGCGCAATTCCGCGCCGCGCGTTACCGGGCGTGGACGTACTGGTCCGCGGTCGCCGGGGTCGGCGTGTTCGGCACGATGGCCGCCGACGTCGTCCACGTCGCGGTCGGCGTCCCGTACGCCGTCTCCAGCCTGCTGTACGCGATCGTGCTGGCCGCCGTCTTCGCGTCATGGCGTGCGACCGAGGGCACCCTGTCCGTGCACAGCATCGACACGCCGCGGCGCGAGGCGTTCTACTGGGCGGCCGTCATGGCCACCTTCGCCATGGGCACGGCGCTGGGCGACCTCACCGCCGTCACCGCGCACCTCGGCTACGGCTCCTCGGCGGTCCTCTTCGCCGTCCTCATCGCGATCCCGGCGGCCGGCCGGTACTGGCTGCGCTGGGACGCCGTCCTGACGTTCTGGACGGCCTATGTCCTCACCCGGCCACTGGGCGCCTCGATCGCCGACGGGCTCGGCAAGCCGAGGAGCAGCAGCGGACTCGGCCTGGGTGACGGCCCGGTGACGCTGGTGCTCGCCCTGCTGATCGTCGCCCTGGTCGCCTACCTCGCGGTCAGCCGCTCGGACGTCCAGCCCGAGCCCTCCGAGCAACTGGAGACGGCACGGAGCTGACACGCCCCGCCCGGTCCGCCCCGGAACGGGTCCGCCCCGGCACCACCGGCGTGCCGGCCGCAGCGGGCCGGTCCCGGTCGGGCAGGTGCCGGGTGGCGGCGGGGCGGGACGGCGGGGTGGCCGCGTCGAAAAGGGCGTCGACGTCCTGGGCGGCAAGGGCGGTGGTGGCGCAGCAGGCCGTCATGAGGACCGCGACGGTGGCGACCAGTGGGCGGCGGGCGGGCCGGCGCGGTGCCAGCAGGGCGGTGACGCGCTGCGGGACCGGGCCGGAGGTGGCCGCGAGTGGCTGCTCCGGAGGGCGTTTGGTCGCAAGGGCCGCCCGTGCGATGGCCCGCGCGACGAGCGGGCGGCCTCCTACGACGTCGGCCGCCGCCTCGTCGGCCCAGCGTTCCAGTGTGAAGGCGCCCGCCTTTGCCAGCGGGTGCAGCAGCGGGTTCACCGCCGCGGAGACCTGGAGGACGAGCAGGAAGAGGTGGTGATGGTGCCGCAGATGGGCGCGCTCGTGCGCCAGCAGCGCCTGCCGCTCGTCCCGGGACAGTACGCGGAGCATCCCGGACGAGACCACGACCCTGCCGGGAGTCCCCGGCAGGGCGAAGGCGGTCGGCGCGGGATCGTCCACGACCGCCAGATCCCCGGCGGCAGGCAGATCGCGGCACTCGCGCCACATGCCGACCAGCACGGTGATACGGCGCCACGACGCGACGACCAGCGCGGCGGCGCAGCCGATCAGGGCCAGGGCGCATGCCGCGCCCACCGGCCGGTCGAAGGGGGCGTGCGCGGCCAGCACGTGCGGGGACCAGCGCCCGGCCTCGGCCACCTCGGGGATCTGGCCGACGATCGTGGAGCCGATCATCGCCAGGCCCGCGGCCCACACCCCGGTCGAAACGACGGCGGCGGACACCAGCAGCCACGCCGCGGACCTGGGCGGCAGCAAATCGCGGAGCCATGGCGCGATCAGCGCCAGGAGCGTGCCGACCATCAGAGGCGCGCACAGGCCGAAGCCGGTGCCGCTCACGTCCACACCGTCCGTGCCGGTACCGGCCCGCCCCCGGGACAGCTGGAGCACCCTCCCGGACCGCACCGGAACCCCCCTCGCCCGGCTGCGCGACCGTCCGTGTCCGGCACGGTCAGTCCTGCGTGCCGGAAGGGCGCGTGGCGCCGTCGGTGGGGTGGGGACCCGTCATGTGGTCGCGCAGCAGCTGTTCCAGCAGCCTCTCGTCCTCGTCCGGCAGTTCGGAGACGAAGCGTGCCAGCACCGCGGCGCGGTCCCCGCCGTGCTCGAGCAGATCCCGCATCCCGGCCGCCGCATGCCCGGCCTCGTCGCGCACGGGCGAGTAGAGGTAGCTGCGCCCCGCACGCTTCCTGGTGACCAGCCCCTTGTCGTACAGCCGGATCAGGATCGTGAGCACGGTGGTGTAGGCGGGATCGCCCGCGACCTGCTCGCGTACGGCGCCCGCACCGACCGGCTCACCGGCCGCCCACAGCGCCGCGAGCACCTCGTTCTCCAACTCGCCCGGCGCGCGTCGCCCGGCCGCCGCGCCCTCCTGCCTGCTCACATCGCCGCCCCTCGTAGAAGGAACCAGATTACTACCGTGCAGGGAAGCCGCTCCGGCCACGGCCGCCGGACCACCCCGCCACAGGCGGTGTGCCGTGGCCACGCAGAGGGCCGACGGTGAGGCCGCACGCCTGGCAGCGGTCCGGCAGCCCGGGGAGCGCGGCCAGGGCGGTGCGCCACGAGCCGGTGGCGGAGGTGCAGTCGGAGTCGTGCAGCGGCACGGTGCCTCCGCCGCGCTCCACGCTTTCCCGCCTGCGGCAAGGTGCGGTGCGCGATCAGCCGGCCCCTGCCCGACCGGGGCAGACGACAGTCCGGCAGAGCGACGGCGACAGCTTCTTCCGGGCGCAGGCCCGCGCAGTACATCCCAGCGAACAGCCCGACCAGCCGGCGTCTGCGGGTGCCGATAAATCATCCGTCCAGGTCACGGACTTGATCGCCGATCTCCGGCTGTCCTGCCCTCACCTCAAACTCTTCATCCGCATGGGGCATGGACGGCATCATGATCTGTCGTGCTGCTGCGCCTGGCCTACCTCGCTGCGACCAACGCCTTCGCCCTCCTCCGCCTGCTGCCGATGAGCGACCGCGACAAGGACATCGCACCATGCCGCCTGACCAGGCCGGATGATTAATCGGCACCCACACTGGCCGAAGCGTGAACCACCGGAGGAGAAACCGGTCCTCTCTCTGCGAACTCCCGTATCGTCTCCGGGTCCAGCACGCACGGCCGGGGAACATGCTCGTCGACCTCCACGAACTCCAGCTCCGGCGGCTCGGCCAGCACCTGTCGAACCTCGGCCGCCGCCCGCCACCGCAACTGGACTGCCGGCCAGCATCCATCGAGGGCGGGCACGGGCAGCCACAGGACCTGGAGCACGTCCGTCCCTTCGGGGAAGGGCAGGCCCGGCACGTCCCGCGCATACAGCTGCGCGACCGGGATCAGCGGCTCCTCCCACGTGTCCTCGGACGCCGCCTCGCCATAGGGCGGCCGCTCAGGATCAAAACGCGGCCACTCCTCATCCGCGGGCCACAACAACGGCCCGCCCACCGAGCTGTCGTGCACCGTCGGTGCCCCCGGCGTCGGGTGCAGCCGAACCGCCGCCCGCGTCATTCCCCCCAGTTCCGGAAACTCCGCGCCCATATCAACCGGACGCTGCGGCGTCGTACGTGCCATGCCTCCCCCTCTACGACCCGGCACCGCCCCACCAGCGCCGACGCGCCCATCAAACCACCTGCCCCCGACAACATCGGTCTGCGGAACAGCCGCCAACCGGGCTGCATACAAGGTACCCAGCACCCCACCTGCACCCTGCCCAACGAGCCACCCGAACAGCTGGGATGCCGGATCTCAAACGCGCTCTCAGCTTGGCGTTTAACCTCGCACGTCACCCGACCTGCTGATCTGCGGTTCTTTCCGGGACGGCCGAGACGGCCGTTCTCCACGCTTCGAGATGTCGAGTAACGAAGCACGAGAGAACGGCCGCTGCGTATGAGTCTGCCTGTCCCCGGCTCCGCCGGTGATGCGATGGGTGTCCTGTCCCGCTTTCGGGTCGAGTTCTACGAGTCCTTGTACGCCCGCGCAGATGCGCTCTTCGAGCTCACGGACGCGGTGCTGTGTACGGACGGGCCGGTGAAGACGCTGGTTGAGCTGTGCCTTGCTGCCGAGTATCGGCGTGGGCACGGGGCCCTGTACGCCGCGTTGGACCGGGGCTGGTGCGAACCTGCCCGCCTGCGCCGCGCCCTGGCCGGCCTGCCGCTGCCCCGCGCGGCTGACGGGCGGATCGTGCTGGCCGTCGACGTCAGCAACTGGCTGCGGCCTGATGCCCCTACCAGTGACGACCGGTTGTTCTGTCACGTCTACGGGCGCGGGAACCGCAGCAAGGACCAGTTCGTGCCAGGCTGGCCGTACTCCTTCGTCGCGGTCCTGGAGACCGGCCGGACCTCCTGGACCGCGCTGCTGGACGCCCTCCGCCTGGACCGGGCTGACGATGCGACGGCGGTCACCGCTACCCAACTCCGCTGCGTGATCGATAGGTTGATGCACGCCGGGCAGTGGTGCGAGGGCGACCCGGATATCTGGGTCGTCATGGACTCCGGCTACGACGTCGCCTTCCTCTCCCATGCGCTCGCGGACCTGCCCGTCGTCCTGGTCGGACGCCTGCGCTCGGACCGCGTGATGCTCCGCGACGCCGGGCCTGCCCACTGCGGCCCGAAGGGCGGCCGGCCCCGCAAGCACGGCGGCGTCCTGTCCTTCGCACGACTCGACAGCTGGCACGAACCCGACGTCACCACCGTCACCGACACCACCCGCTACGGCAAGGCCGAAGCGAGGGCCTGGGACCGGATACACCCCCGACTCACCCACCGAGGTCCCTGGCTGGACCTGGCGAAGGAGAAACTACCCATCTTGCACGGCACCTTGATGCGGCTGAAGGTCGAACGCCTGCCAGGCGACCGCGACCCCAAACCGGTCTGGCTCTGGATCTCCTCGACCGCCGCCGCACCGGCGGACGTGGACCGCTGGTGGCAGGCATTCCTCCGCAGGTTCGATCTCGAACACACCTTCCGGTTGATGAAACAGACCCTCGGCTGGACCGCCCCAAAGATCCGGCACGCGGACACCGCCGACCTGTGGACGTGGCTGATCATTGCCGCCCACACCCAGCTCCGCCTCGCCCGTCCGCTCGCCGAGGACCTGCGTCGCCCCTGGGAACGGCCCGCCGAGCCTCGCCGGCTCACCCCCGCCCGGGTGCGGCGGGGGTTTCGCAACGTCCGCGCGACGGCAGCGAGGCTGTCGCACGGCTTGTCTTGCTCGGGAGTCAAGAGCGATTTGGTGTTCTTTGGCGGCAGCCCGCAGGGGCGTACCGCCCGCGCGCACACCCGGGTGGCCGCGGGGGAGCGGTCGTGCCGGGACCCGTCCGGGTCCCGGCACGACCGCCTGCTACCTACTGCCTACTGCCTGCTCCACTTCTGGTTGCTGCCGCCGGTGCAGTTCCAGAGTTCGACCAGGGCGCCGTTGGCCGTGGAGCTGCCGGTGACGTCCAGGCACAGGCCGGACTGGGCCGAGGTCACCGTGCCGTCGCTGTTGACGTTCCAGTGCTGGTTGGCGCCGCCGTTGCAGTCCCAGATGATGACCTTGGTGCCCGCGGTCGTCCCTGACCCGTAGGCGTCCAGGCACTTGGAGCCGTAGACCCGCAGCTCCTTGGCCGAGGTCAGGCTCCACTGCTGGTTCGCGCCGCCGTTGCAGTCCCAGATCGCGGTCTGGACGCCGTTCGTGGTGCTCGAGTTGGGCACGTCCAGGCAGCGGTTGGAGCCGGCGCCGCGCAGCACGCTGCCGCCGCCCGTGCCGGTCCCGCCGCCAGGGTTGGTGCCGGTGCCCCAGCCCCACTGGAGCCGGTCGAGACCGGACTGGTTGGTCACGCTCACCGAGAGGTTGGTGCCGCTGCCGCTGAGGGTGGTGATGGCGCAGGAGGCGTTCTCGCACGGCCCGGGGCCCTGCGTCTGGGTCGCGTTCTTGACACCGGTCCACAGGACCGAGCCCATGCCCAGGTTGCGGACGGTGTCGGTGATGCCGTAAAGGTAGGAAAGGTCGTTGTTGCCGTCCTTGGGGCCGTTGTAGTTGGCGCCGGTGTTCATGGGGACGCCGAACTCGGTGAGCACCGCCCGGTCGGCGTGACCGCACAGCTGGTTGGTGAAGTCGTTGACCCAAGCGGCCTCGGTGGTGTGCGAGTCACCGAACATCCCGTAGATGTGGATGGACAGCAGCGTGCCGGACAGCCGGGAGTCGCTGCCGGGGGAGCACAGACTCGCGTCCCATATACCGGGAACGATCACGTGGCCGCGGGGGAGGTTCGGGTAGCGCGCCAGCCACGACGCCTCGAAGTTGTTCAGGTCGGTCGCGCTGTACGAGTACGGCTCGTTCATGATGTCGAAGTAGAAGTTGCTCTTCGCACCGTACTTGTTGATCATCGTGTCCCACATCTGGTTGAAGGACGCGGTGTCGCTGACCTTCCCGCCCTGCAACCAGGGGGCGACGATGACGTTCATGCCCAGATCGGTGGCGGCGTCGAGCGCCGCGGTGTAGCTGCCCCACCAACTTCCCGAGGTGGTCGCCGCGTTGAAGCCCATGCGGACGGTGTTGGCCCCGAGGCCCTGGAAGCCTTTGAGGATGGCGGTGGACTTCGCGTAGACGGTCGCGTAGCTGTCCGACTGCGACAGCCCCACCGGGAGGTTGGGCCCGGTGATGAAGTTGTCGTTGGGGTCGGCCCAGTTCACTCCGTGGAACTGGCTGGTGGACGCGGGGGCGGCGGCGACCGGTGCGGGTGACGCGGCCCGCGCGGTGCCGGCGGCCGCCAGCCCCGAGGCGGCCAGGGCGGCGGCGGCCAGGGCGGCGACCAGATACCGGGCGGTGGGCAGGCGGCCGAAACGCGCGGCTCGCCTGCGGTCGCGGCCGGCGTGGGCGTTCGCCCGACCGCCGTTGCCCGCGCCTTCCGGCGGGTGCAGCAGACTCGTTGCCGTGCTGAACAAAGGGATCTCCCTGGGCTAGTTGAGGAAGGTCAACCGTCCAGCCGAGTGTGAGCGCTAACAATGCTGGACGGAGGCGCCGACCGACAGCATGCAAAGCCCGGTCCGGCGGCGGGAGCAGAGTGCTCCCCTCCGCTCGCGGTGTCAACAAGGCCACCCCGTGAGGCTCCGCGAGCATCGCGTCGCGGGATGCCGGATCCCCGAACCTCCCTCGGTCGGTCCCTGCACACCTCTTGAGGTTCCGCTGAAGGTTGTGTCAGTCTCATGTGAACGGTCGCCGGAAGATGTCCCGGTGATGTGTCATGCACTCTCCATCCCCCCACTTTGGAGTGTGAGCGCTAACTTAACCGTGGCGGTCGCGTTCCCGCGGGCCGGGACTGCCTCTACCCCTGCGACGCTAGGAGGGCCCGGTGACCGACCGGGAGTGGACTCAGGGCACCACGTGGGTGGACTCGGCCACACGCAACACCGCGGCTGGAATGCGAGGGCCCCATCGCGTGCCCACGCGGCCGGTGGCGCGGGCACCGAGACGGGACGGGGTCATCGCAGGCGCGCGAGCATCGCGTAGCCGTGATACAGGCCAGGCGGGACCTGCCCGTTTTCGGGCCGCCAATACGGCTGGAACACGGTGCCGGGCTCCAGCACCTCTATCTCCCGGCCGGCACGGACTGCGAACCGGTCGATCTCGGGCTTGGTCCGCAGCCGGGTTGTGATCACCGCGCGGTCGTAGTGATCGGCGGCGGCCCGCATCATCTTCGGATCGGAATCAGGGCTGGCGTGCGTGATCGCCAGAAGACTGCCGGGAGCAAGCGGCGCGACCAGGTCGCGGACCAGCTCTGCGGGTGCCGATAAAGCATCCGCCCAGGTCACGACCTTGATCGCTGTCTCCGGCTGTGCCAGCCCCTCACCCCGATGCCCTCGCTGCGAGATCAGCGGCATGATGATCCGTCGTTCTGCTGCGCCTTGCCTACCTCGCCGCGACCAACGCCTTCGCTTTTCTGCGCCTGCTGCCGATGAGCGACCACGACAAGGACATCGAGATCGTTGCGCTCCGGCACCAGCTGCTGGTCCTGCAACGTCAGGTCGGCAAGCCCGCCTTCACCGACACCGACCGTGCGATCCTCGCCGGCCCGCTCCACCTCCTACCGATGGACAAGCTGCGCCGACTCCTACTGCCGGCCCGCCCCGACACGATCATGCGCCGGCACCGCAACCTGCTCAAACGGCGCCATGCCGCGGCCTGCGTGCCGAAGCGGCGTGGTCGACCGCCCACCGCCCGCCCGATCCACGCCCTGATCCTGCGCCTCGCCCGAGAAAACAACTCCTGGGGGTATCGCCGGATCCACGGCGAACTCGCAGCCCTGGGCATCAAGGTCGCCGCCTCCACCGTCTGGGAAACTCTGAAGGAACACGGCATCACACCCGCGCCGGAACGACAGAGCACGACCTGGGCAGACTCCCCCGCGCAGCCAGGCCGGCGCCCCGCTCGCCTGCGACTTCTCCGAAACCCGGACCCTGACCGGGACGCACCTGTACGTCTTCGCCGTCATCGAGCACTCCACCCGGCGCATCCGAATCCTGGGCGCAACCGCACACCCCACCGCGCAACGGGTGGTACAGCTCGGACGCAACCCTCGTCACGGACCTCGAAGACGCAGGCAGCAGGGTCAGGTTCCTGATCCCGGACCGCGACTCCAAGTTCACGGCCGCCTTCGACGCCGTACTCGCCGACGCCGGACTCGAGATCGTCAAAAGTGGTAACCGCATGCCGCGCATGAACTCCATCATGGAGCGCTGGATACAGACCTGCCGGCGCGAACTCCTCGACAGGACCCTGATCTGGAACCAGAGCCACCTTCTCCACGGGCTTCGTGAGTTCGAGTCCTTCTACAACGAGCACCGACCGCACCGCACCCTGAAGCAAGCCGCTCCGCTCCGCCCACTACCCGAACCGAGCAGCGTGCCAAGGCACATCAGACACCTGGAGGTCCGCCGAAGAGACCGACTGGGCGGAACACCTCACGAGTACCAGCACGCCGCCTGACCAGTCCGGATGATTAATCGGCACCCGCAGAGACACTCCGCGCCGCACACCACGGCGGGCGCGGACGGGGTCAGCCGCGCCCACTCCTCGAACAGCGCGTGGACCGATCCCTGCGGCATGGCGTGAGCCCCCAGTCATCACCGGTGCGGTGGCCCGCAATCCTGCCATCCCGTCGGAAGCCGGGGGCTTTCATGGTGCGATTCGGCCTAGGTACGCCCGTGGCCCTGGTAAAGGTCGAGTTCGCCGTCGAGTTCGACGGCGAGGACGGTGGCGTGGTCGTCAAGGTCCGCGGGCGGTGGGGCGTCGATCCAGCTCAGGCCGGGCACGTCCCCGAGGCCACCGGTGACGTGGTGGCGGAGTTCGGTGCCGGTGCCCAGGACGGTGACCCGCCTGATCGTGTTGCGCAGGCCGCGCAGGGCCAGCGGGCCGCGGGGGGCGTCGTAGCAGATCAGGTAGAGGGTGCGGCGATCGGCGGACAGGGTGCTTGGGCCGTAGTGGTGCCCGGGCGGCATGCCCGCGACGGTTCCGTGGACGGCGGCGTCGTGCTTGACCTTCCAGGCACCGAGGCCTTCGAGGCGTTCGATCTGCTCGACGGGGATGGTGCCGTCCTGGCGCGGGCCGACGTCCAGGAGGAGGTTGCCGCCCATCGCGATGGTCTCGGTGAACCAGCGGACCAACTGGCGCACGCTCTTGTGGTGGTGGTCGGTGTGCTGATAACCCCAGGAGTCGTTGACGGTCAGGCACAGCTCCCAGGGGCCCCGGGGCGGGTGGACCGGCAGACCCTGCTCCGGGGTGGCGTAGTCGCCGCGCGAGAGCATGCGGGCGTTGAGGACGGTGTCCGGGTTCTCGGCGAGGATCAGGTCGGCGAGCGGGCCGATGCCCCACTGCTCCTCGCTGCGCTCCCATTCGCCGTCGAACCAGAGCAGGTCGGGACGATAGCGCCGCATCAGCTCGCCGACCTGGCCGTCGCGGTAGGCGAGGTAGCGCTGCCAGGCGGCGGGGTCCTCGCGGCCGCCGGCCGGAACGACCAGGGGGTGGGTGCGGACGTCGTCGTTCGGCGGCTCGGGGTGGGAGACGCTGGGGTAGTCGGGGTGGTTCCAGTCGGAGTGGGAGTAGTACAGGCCCACCTTCAGGCCGTATTCGCGCAGGGCCCGCGCGAACGGGCCGACCAGGTCGCGCCCCGCGGGGGTGTGCTCGGCGACGTTGAGGGTTCCGTATCCGGTGTCCCACAGCGCCACCCCGTCGTGGTGGCGGCTGGTCAGCACCGCGTAGCGTGCGCCGACACGGGCGAAGAGCCCCGCCCATTGCCGCGGGTCGTAGGCGGCGGCGGTGAAGCCGTCGAGTTGGGCGAGATACTGCTCCCGGCTGAGCCCGCCGTTGAAGAAGGCCCACGATTCGGGGACACCGTCGACGGCGTAGACGCCGTAGTGGATGAATATGCCGAGCTTGGCGTCGGTGAACCAGGACTGCATGGGCATGGGTGGTCGCTCTCCTCGGGCTGCGGTCCGGCGGTGGAACGGACGAAGAGTACGGCGGGACCGGGGGTCCCGGCCGGTGCCGGCGAACCCGTCACCGGCCGGTGGCCCCGGCCTCGCTGCCCGCAGCTCAGCCCCACAGCGCGGAAAGCTACCGCACCTGCTCGCCCCGCTGCTCCGCGCCGCCGCCCCCGTGCTGGTTGTTCGAACGCTTGCGTCGCTGCTGGTCACTCCGCCCGCAATTGCGCGGGGTGCGCGACCGTAGTCCCAGGGAATTGATCGAAGCCGCAACGACTCCGGCGCCTTCTACGACCTCACCGCAATGGCCGGCCAGTGGGCGACCCAGCAGCCGGATCAGCTGCTGGGGAACCTTCTCGATTCACTACGCGCCCGCACCGGCGGCTCCCTCAACGACGAACGACTGCCCGGGGCCTGACCCACGGCGACATCTCCGCGCATCTGGCCGAGGTCTACGGGGCCAGCATGTCCAAGTCGACGATCTCGACGATTACCGACAACGTCACGGATGGCATGGCCGAATGGCAGAACCGGCCCCTCGACCCGGGGCGGTCTACCCGGTCGTCTTCATCGACTGCGTCCATGTGAGGGTGCGCGACGGCTCCTTCACCCTCACCGGCCAAGGCCTCGGCAAAGTCCTGCGATGTCCGTTTTGGGAGAACGCCGGGTGTGGGGTTTGCTCGTCAGCGCAGTGAGTGACGCCGGTGGTGCGCCTCAGGGAGCCCGAACGTCAGCCCGTTCTCGTCGAGGGCGTTGACGATGGTCAGCCGCTCCTTGGGGAAGAGGAAGCTGAGGTCGACCGCTCCTTGGGCGACGTCGTTGCCGGTCCATTCGAGGAGCTCGACGTCCTGGAGGACCTGACCTTGGAGGGCGTGCAGCTCGGGGCGCGCGTCGTGGCGCCACTGCAGGTCGAAGTCGGGCCAAAGGACCGGCTGGTGGGGGTCGATGCTGTTCCAGGTGATGGAGAGGTCATCGAACTTGTGGTGGTTAAGCTCGACCTGTTCCCCGTCGAAGTCGAGCAGGACGGGGCAGTCGGGGAACCATTCGTTGTCCTGGAGGTCCCAGACCAGCCAGGCGCGGGTCAGTGCGCGGCCGATGAGCGCGCGCAGCCGGTCGCCCTGGGTGGCCATGACAGCGTTGCGGCCGGCCAGCCACTGCGGCTGGTAGCTCTCGATCCCGAAGTTGAACACGCGAGGATCCTCTCAGGCCGGTGCACGCTCCTGAACCTCTGGAACGTCTGGCCGAGGTCCCCGATCCGCGAGCCGCGCGCGGGATACGGCACGCCCTCGTCCATGTCCTAAGCGTTGGCCGCCTCGTCCGTACTGACCGGAGCGACCTCGCTCCCGGCGATCAGCGCATGGGCCGCCGACGCCCCGCAGTCCGTGCTGGCCGCCCTCGGCGGCCCGCCCGACGTGCTGACCGGGCACCACCCGGTGCCCGGCGAGGCAACGCTGCGGCGAGTCCTTTCCCGCGTCGACGGCGACGTCCTTGACCAGGCCATCGGACGCTGGCTCGCCGACCGCCACCGGGCAACCCCGCAGGCCGCCGGCCTGCGCGGGATCGCCGTCGACGGCAAGAGCCTGCGCGGAGCCGCCCGCGCAGGAGGCCGCAAGATCCACCTCCTCGCCGCGCTCGACCACACCAGCGGCCTGGTCCTGGCCCAACTCGACGTCGGCGAGAAGACAGTCTGGCGTAGCCCGATACCGGTCCGCTCCGGCTTGCAGGCCGACCAGCCGGGCGCGGCGGAGCCCGGGAACCCGGGCGTCCGCCGCGAGCCGCCGTCTCCGGCGTCCGGTCTTCAGTTCTCGGTCACCGCCGCCTCAGTCGCCGCCGTTTCGGTCCCCGTGGTTCCGAGTGCGGCGGCTCCCCGGGCGGCCCTGCAGTCAGGGGGCCTTGGGCGGCCACCCACCCGGACGCGTGGTCTGCCCCACCTCGATCAGGTGCCCGTCGGGGTCCCGCAGGAAGCAGCGGATCTCCGGGTAGCCTTTCTCGATCGGCGGCGTGATGAACTCGGCGCCCCGCGCGGACCATTCTGCGTACACGGCGTGGATGTCCGAGACCCGCAGGTTCAGGAAGCTGCTGACCCGGTCCGGGTCCTGCGGCGTCTCCAGCACGACGGTCGGCTTGTCGTCGGTGGGGCCGCCGCCTTCGTTGATGATGATCCAGCCGTTGTGGAACTCGATGATCGACGGGACGCCCGAGCGCAGGGCCCGGCCGCCGAGGACCTCAGTGTAGAAGCGACGCGAACGTTCGACGTCGGCGGACACGATGAAGTGCGTCATGGCGACGTCGTAGGCGGGCGCGTTCTCGCCGGTCACAGTGCCTCCGGGGGTTCGTTCGGATGTTCGAGGGAATCAGCTCCCTTCCACAGTACCGATTCGCGGCGGTCTGGGCGGTGTCCCCGGCCCTTCTGCGAGCCCTGACGCCGACCCCGCCGAAGGAGTCCACCGACCGTGTCGCCGACCGCCGCCGAAGCCGACTGGGTCTCTCGTCTCGCCGACGAGGTCATCGCCGAGGCCGGGGCGCGGGCCGCCGGGAAACCGATCGTCGTCGCCTCCGGGCTGAGCCCGTCGAGCCCGATCCACCTGGGCAACCCGCGAGGTGATGACGCCGCACCTCGTCGCCGACGAGATCCGGCGCCGGGGCCTGGCCTGCGAGCGCATCATCAGCTGGGACGACTTCGACCGGTTCCGGCAAGGTCCCGTTCGGGGTCGAGGGCGTCGACCGCGACGAGTGGGCCCCCTGCACCGGTATGCCGCTGACCTCCGTGCCGGCGCCGGCCGGGAGCGCCCACCCGAGCTGGGCCGAGCACTTCAAGGCCCCGATGTTCTGCGAAGAATGCCCATTGCACGAAGGGGCCGTCGTGTCCAGTGTCGTGCATCCCGCGATCGTCTGTGGCCGGTTGGCATGTATTGGCGGGGTTCCGCGACGGTCCGCATGAGGCGCTGACCGCCCGGCGTGATGAGCTGACCGACCCGGTGCTGTGCACCGATGGTGCGGTGAAGCCGTTGGTAAAGCCGGCGCCGGCGCGGGAGCAACAGCGCGGGCACGGGGCGCTGCACGACGGGATCAACCACGGCGGTCTCGACGTGGGTCGGCTGCGCCGCATAGCTTCCCACGACCTGGCGCTCGCCGTCGCGGGGTGGGACAGCGCCAGGCGTTCGTGTCCGGACATGGAGCGCACGTACATCCACTCCAGAGTGCGAATCACCTCAGCTGGTGCGGCGTTCGGGTTCCGTCGACGGGCGCGGGCGACGTGCTTGGCCACCCGGGATGCCCACAGGCCGGTTCTTTCTGCAGCCTCGGGCCCGGACGGGTCACGCGTTGCACTGAGCTGCTGATTCCGTGTAGGGCCGCGCTGGCAACGGCTGCTGCGGGGTCTCAAGCCATGCCGTCTGACGGTCAGGGGTGATGGTCAGGCCGAACCGCGTGATGTCGGGGTGCCCAGCACCGGTCCACCAGCGGTGTGCGGCCTCGATGTCGTCCCACAGGCGACGGGGGCCGCTTTGGTAGACGGTCGACGTCTGCCGACCGTCGTGGAGAACGGCCGCGGCCCAGGAGTGGTCCGAGATCCCGTACAGCCAGAAGCTGACGTCGGTGCCGCGGCGGTCCGAGACGCTGAAGGCGTCCCGGCCAGCGAACAGGCCGGCGACGAAGCTGAACGGGTGCCCCAGGTTTGTCGCGGTCAAGTCGGTACTGGTGACGGACTCGGCTGCCGCCGCGACGTCGCCGCCGGCGACGCATTCGGCGTGTCCGGCCCTGACCAGGCGGTGCGTGCGTGCCTTCATGAACTCCACGGGCCTGGTGAACGGCCCTTCGGCGCGACTGTGGTCGTCGGCGACGGTCAGGCGCACCACGGCATCGGCGTGGGAGTAGTGCGTGCCCCAGGGCGCCACGACCACCCCGCTGGGGACGGTCTGCTCGACCCACGCGAAGGGCACCGAGCGCACCGCCATCGTCGCGATCACTCTGTCGTAGGGGGCGGCCTGCGGGTGGCCGAGCAACCCGTCGGCCACCAACTCCGGCAACAGGCCCGCCTCGTGCAGCGCGACAGCCGCGTCAGACGCCACGGCCGGGTCGACTTCCACGCTGGTGACCCTGCGCGTGCCGATAAATCATCCGTCCAGGTCACGGACTTGATCGCCGATCTCCGGCTGTCCTGCCCTCACCTCAAACTCTTCATCCGCATGGGGCATGGACGGCATCATGATCTGTCGTGCTGCTGCGCCTGGCCTACCTCGCTCAGACCAACGCCTTCGCCCTCCTCCGCCTGCTGCCGATGAGCGACCGCGACAAGGACATCGAGATCCTCGCGCTCCGACACCAGCTCATGGTTCTGCAACGCCATGTCGGCAGACCGGCCTTCACCGAGACCGACCGCGCCATCCTCGCCGGCCTGCTCCACCACCTCCCGATGGACAAGCTCCGGAGCTTCCTGCTGCTGGCACGCCCCGACACGATCCTGCGCTGGCACCGCGACTTGCTCAAACGGCGTCACGCCGCGACCTGCACACCCAAGCGGCGCGGACGCCCACCCACCATCCCGCTCCATCCGCGCTCTCGTCCTCCGCCTGGCTCGCGAGAACTCCTCATGGGCGTATCGGCGCATCCACGGCGAGCTCGCCGCCCTGGGCATCAAGGTCGCCGCCTCCACTATCTGGGAGATCCTCACGGAGCACGGCATCCCACCCGCTCCGGAACGACAGAGCACGACGTGGGCCGACTTCCTTCGCCACCAGGCCGGCGCCCTGCTCGCCTGCGACTTCTTCGAAACCCGCACCCTCACCGGGGCACGCCTGTACGTCTTCGCCGTCATCGAGCACTCCACCCGCCGCATCCGGATCCTGGGCACAGCACCACACCCCACCGCGCATCGGCACCCACAGTGGTCGGCTGCGGCGACCGGCTTCCTGCGCCGCCTCTCACCGGACCGCAGCGGGTGAGACGGACTGCCCCCGCCCTGGAGTGGGGGCGGTTCGCCGGTCCGCCCGCCTGCCGGCGGTCCCGGCTCGGTGCGGCCCGAGGTGCGGATCGGCGCGGTGCGGTGCGGTGCGGAAGGCTCTCCGACCGCGGACGCCCGGCGCCGAGGCAGTCGGCCTCGGTGCCGGGCGTCCGCGGTCGCGGCGCGGCGGTCAGGACAGGGACCACCGCTGATTGGAGCCGCCGTTGCAGGACCACAGCTCGACCAGCGCGCCGTTCGCGCTGGAGGCGCCGGTGACGTCCAGGCACAGGCCCGACTGCGCCCCGGTGACCGACCCGTCGGAGTTGACGTTCCACTGCTGGTTGCTCTGGCCGTTGCACGTCCAGGTGACGACCTTGGTGCCGTTGGCCGTGCCCTGCCCGCTGGCGTCAAGGCAGAGCTGGCTGCCCCCGCTGTAGACGGTCAACTGCCCGCTGGAGGTCCGGGTGAACTGCTGGTTGGCGCCGCCACTGCAGTCCCAGATCTGCAGCTGCGTGCCCGTGGCCGTCGAGGAGTTGGGCACATCGAGGCACTTGTTCGCACCCACGGCGTGCAACGCCCCCGAAGTGCCGCCGGTGCCGGTCGACGAGCCCCCGTATCCGGCGGCCGCGATGTTCGCCTGCACCGCGTTCTCCGTGGCGTCCGACGGATAGCCGGAGGTCATGGCGCCCTCGTAGAAGGTGCCCTGGGACTGGTTGGTGTTGCCGTTGCAGCAGTCGCCCCCGCTGCCGAGGATGATCGCGCCCTGCTTCTTCATCGGGCTGTAGCCCGGTGGCAGGGCGCCGTCCCACAGTGTACTCAGGCCCCCTGACTGGGCGTTGGCCCCCTTGATCGCGAATCTGGAGGTGCCGTTGTTCTTGAGCATCGCGGTGACGTACGGATTGGTGAACGCCTTCTGGTTGCTGTTCCAGGACTGGCTGCCGCCGGAGTACAGGCCGTATTCGAGATCGGCCTCGACCCAGGGCCCGCTGCCGGAGCATCCGCCGAACCAGCAGCTGGTCCCGAAGTAGATGGCGTCCATGGCACCGGCGCCGTCTGCCCTGCGGTCGGTCTCGCTGTTGCCGTAGTCGAAGCAGCAGCCGCTGTTCACGTGGGTGCCGCTGGTCACCATGTACTCGCCCTCGGGCGCGCTGCCGGTCGGTACACCGGTTTGGTGGCCGTCACGCCAGTAGCTGTTGCCCGGTTTGATGTAGAGCGGGTACGCCTTGCCGCCGGCCACGGTCAGCGACTGCGTCGTCGCGCTGGCCGGGGTGTCCGAGCCGCCCGCACCGCCCGGGCCCTGGTACTTCAGGTCGTTGCCGTGGCCGGACTGGTCGTAGACGGTGGTGATCACGCAGGACGTACCGGTGCAGAAGGAGTCCTGGGCTGCCGCGTCGGCGCGGCCGCCGACCGCCACCACGCCGATGTCGCGGGTCGTGTTGTCGGACGACCGCCGCACCTGGTAAAGACTGCCGCCGAAGGAAGCGTACAGCGCGCGGACGGTGCTGTGCGCGGCCACGCAGGGCGTGCCGCCGGCGGCGTAGATGTCGCACGGCCCCTGTCCTGCGGCGTGCGACGGCGCGGCCGTCCCGGCCAGGACACCGGCGGCCAGTGCCACCGCGGCACCGCCGCTCAGGACGCTGCGCCTGAATCCGCGCAGCCATGTTCGGATCATTGCTGGGTCCTTCCCTTCTGTCGGGATGTCACGGGACCGCCGGCCGTCGGGACGGCGTCGGTGGGGTCGCTCCTGGGGGCGGCGGCACCTGCCCGGTCAGGAGGAGCTGCGCAGGCTCCACCGCTGGTTGGCCTGTCCGTTGCAGGTCCACAGGTCGAGCTTCGTGCCGTTGGCCGTGCCCTGGGCGGACGCGTCCAGGCACAGGCCCGACTGCACGCCGGTGATGGTGCCGTCGGAGTTGACGTTCCACTGCTGGTTGGTCTGGCCGTTGCAGTCCCAGATGATGGCGGCCGTCCCGGGGGCCGTTCCGCGGTTGTCGGCGTCCAGGCACTTGTTCCCGTAGACGGTGAGCTGCTTTCCCGCGGTGTAGGTCCAGGACTGGTTGGCCTGGCCGTTGCAGTCCCAGAGCTGGGCCTGGGTGCCGTTGGCCGTGCCGGCGTTCGGCACGTCCACGCAGCGGCCGGACTGTCCGCCGACGATCTGCTTCCCCTGCGCCGGCTGGCCGCCGTCGGTACCCGTGACGGTGAGCAGCACCGCCTGGTTCGCCGGGACGCTGGTGGTGTAGCCGGTGGTGGAGCTGCCCAGGTCCGTGGCCGTCCAGGGGTCGTGCACCGCGGCGGAGCCGGTCAGGCCGAGGGACGACCAGCGCACGGTGACGGCGGCGGCCGCGCCGGTGCGGTTGAGCAGCACGACGGCCCGGCGGCCGCCGCCGGAGAGTACCTTGCTGTAGACCTGCAGGCCGGAGGAGTCCTCGGCCACCTTGGTGCCCTGCTTTCCCAGCGCGTCCTGGTCGATGGCGACGACCTCGCGGTTGGTCAGGACCGCCCTGGTGTCACTGCTCATGGCGGCCAGGTCGTTCCCCGCCAGCAGCGGGGCGCCGGAGATCGCCCACAGCGCCATGTGGGTGCGGTTCTGCGCTCCGCTGAAGCCGGACATCCCGACGACGAGCATGTCCGGGTCGTTGGAGTGGCCGGGACTCTGCGCGGAGGGGTGCTGCGCCGCGTCGAAGTTGGCCAGGACCCGGCTCATCGACGGGCTCTCCCCGTAGTAGATGATGTCCTGGCTGGTCCGCCAGAGGTTGGAGATGCCCGGCGCCCAGTTCCACGGGGAGCCGTTGCCCCAGTCGCACACCGAGAGCACCATGGGCCGCCCGGTCTGCGCGGTGGCCCGGCCGATCGCCGCGCTGATCGCCGAGTAGCTGCTCGCGGGGTCGAGCCCCTCGGCGTTGCCGCCGCACCAGTCGACCTTGACGTAGTCGAAGCCCCACTGGGAGAACTGCAGGAAGTCCTGGTCGTAGTGGCCCTCGCTGCCGCTGCCCGGCGCCGCGGGGCGGCCGGTCGGGTAGTAGTAGCCGCAGCCGTTCCTGCCCGCGTCGGTGTAGATGCCCGCCTTCAGGCCCTTGCTGTGCAGGTAGTCCGCGATGGCCTTCATGCCGCCCGGCCAGTCGGCGGGGTCGACGGTGATGTTGCCGGCGGAGTCCCGGGTGCCCTGCCACCAGCCCTCGTCGATGTTCACGTACTGGTATCCGGCGTCCTTCATGCCGGAGGAGACCAGGGCGTCGGCCTGCGCCTTGATCACGCCGTAGTTGATCTTCGCGGCGAACGAGTTCCACGAGGCCCATCCCATGGGCGGCGCGGTGAGCGACGCCACCGAGGGCCGGGCGGCCGACGAGCCCGCGGCGGGGGCACTCGCCGCGGTCGTCACGTGCGCGGGGCGCTGCGGTGGCCCGGCGTTCGCGGCTTGGGCGGTCTGCACTCCGGTGAGGGCGGAGAGGGCCAGCGCGGCGGCGGCGGCCATGGCGCCGGCGGCCCGTCGCCAACGGGGACGCAGGGTTCGGCGGCGGCGGGGTACGGCCACGGGGCGCCGGTGGGAGTCGGTCATGATGACCTCCGGTGTGGGGGGAGGGACTGAACGCGGGAGACGGCGCGAGGACACGGTTGCGCGGCTGGCCCGGTTCATGAGAACGCTCACACTTCAGCGCCAGTGAGCCTAGGAAGAGGCTGACCGGTCGTCAATGTTTCTGTCCGGCTTCTTGTTGACTCGTGTGGGGTTCTTTTGCGTTCCGGCCATCCGGGGTGCGAGAGGGCGCCGGCTCGGTGGCCGCGGGGCGGCCTGCTCGCAGGGTCGGGGAGGGCGCCGACCGGCCTGCGGATACCGGCATGTACCGCGTGACGCGTCGCGGGAAGGGTTGACACGGATCGCGGGGTGATGCACGCTGCCGCCGTCACCAGTACGACACATACTCCCCCACCCCGCGAGGACATGTGTCGTACCGATCTGTGCGTTAGCGCTAACAGAAATAGCGGAGTGAACGCGCACATTCCTCGGCCCCCCCGCCCCTTCACGTGCGCGCACAGGGAACGGGAGCTGCCGCCGCCGCTCTCGTCCGGCGCGGGCGGCAACCCGGAGCGGGCGGGCCGCGGATGTGTCGCGGCCCGCCCGTGGTGTCGCACCGGTCGCCGCCGTCTCAGCGGCGGCCGGCCCTCACCCGCCGAGGTCGCAGGTGCCGCCGTTCACGGTGAACGCCTTCGGATCGGCCACCTGGCCGTGTCTTTGCCGAAACTCGTCCACCCTGGTCAGAGCAGTGCGCTGGTTTCTGTGTGTTGTCGGATGTAGAGGCTGCTGTGGTGCTCTGGCGGGGACGACGATCACCTCGGCATGATGATCACTCGTGCCGTTGAAACTCGCGTACTTGAGCGTGGCGAACGTGTTCGCGGCTCTGCGCCTCCTGCCGATGAGCGACCCAGGACAAGGACGCGGAGATCCTGGCGCTACGCCATCAGATCATCGTGCTGGAACGTCAGCTGAACGGGCAGCGAGTCGGCTTCACTGCGGGGGATCGGGCGTTCCTGGCAGCACTGCTGCACCGCCTTCCCAAGGACGCGCTGCACCGTGTCCGGCTGCTGGTGCAGCCGGACACCGTCCTGCGCCGGCACCGCGACCTGGTCGCTCGCCGGCACGCCGCCCGGTCCCGGCCCAATCGCGGGGGTCGCCCCCGAACCGTCCGCTCGATCCGAGCCCTGGTATTGCGCTTGGTCCGAGAGAACCCGACCTGGGGCTACCGCCGACGGCACGGCGAACTGCTCGTCCTCGGAGTGAGAGTAGCCGCTTCCACCGTCTGGGAGATCCTCCAGGACGCGGGTATCCCACCCGCCCCCGAACGGGCGTCGAGCACGTCGGCGGACTTCCTGCGTTCTCAGGCAGACGTACTTCTGGCCTGCGACTTCTTCGAGACCGTCACCTCACCCGGAGCACGGTTGTACGAATTCGCAGTGACCGAGCACGCAAGCCGGCGGATCCGGATCCCGGGCGCCACCGCGCACCCCACCGCGGCCTGGATGACGCAGACGGCCAAAAACCTCGTCATGGACCTCGAAGACACCCACTGCCGGGCACGGCACCTGATCCGGGACCGCGACGGGAAATTCCCCGCACTCTTCGACGCCATCCCCGCCGACGCCAGGATCGAGTCAACACCCAGCGGTGTACGCATACCGCGTATGAACGCGATCATGGAACGCTGGGTCCTCACCTGCCGCCGCGAACCACTGGACCGCACCCTCATCCGGAACCACCGGCATCTGCTCCACGCACTACGCGAGTTCGAGCAGTTCTACAACGAGCACCGACCACACCAAGGCATCGCCAACGCCCGACCACTGCACCCCCTGCCCTCGCCCATCACCGATCCAGGCCAGATCGCCCACCTCGACATACGAAACGCGACCGACTCGGGCGGCATCCTCCACCAGTACCAGCATGCCGCTTGACCTGCACGGACGGGGTTTTCGGCAAGGACAACGTCCTGGACGCCCTGGAGGCCAAGTTCCCCAAGGCCGCCGACCACCTCGACACAGCCCAGGCCGACCTGCTGGCCTTCACCGCCTTCCCGCGTGAGATCTGGCGGCAGATCTGGTCCAACAACCCCCAGGAGCGCCTTAACAAGGAGATCCGCCGGCGCACCGACGTCGTCGGGATCTTCCCCGACCGCACCGCCGTCATCCGCCTGATCGGCGCCGTCCTGGCCGAGCAGAACGACGAATGGACCGAAGCCCGCCGCTACATGAGCCGTGAACTCCTCACCAAAACCCGAACCCACCCGAACGAGTCACAAAACGACGAGATCACCCTGCCCACCGAACTCACCGCGTAGCCTCAAAACAAGATCACCGAGTGGCCGTCGTCACACCACTCCAGCGGACGTGACCCGCTGACCCGGATCGAGGGGATCTTGTGACCGGCGGGCAGATGCACTGCTCAACGAGAGCCGACCGCCCGCAGCGCCGCCAGGCGCCGGGCGTGCGTACGAATCCGTTCACGGTCCTCGGGAAAGACGCTGTCCCAGCCCTCGTCCAAGCCGAACCATGCCACCGGCTGGTTCGGCTCCCCGCTCACCGGAACGCCCCGCGGCAGGATCGCCGCGTAGGACAAGCCCAACGTCGGCGACCAATCAGCTCGGTAGGACCGCACAGCCACAGCCGCGGGCTCGGGCAGCAGATGACCGGCAAGGCCGGTCTCCTCCTGAAGCTCCCGAGCCGCTGCCCCACGCGGCCCCTCCCCCGGCTCCACCTTGCCGCCCGGCGGAACCCATCCGCGCACCCGATGCCTGACCAGCAGGACATGCTCGAAATCCGGATCGGTAACCCACACCTCGGCCGCCATCGGCTCCATCGGATGCCGACAGGCCTCCTCCAGCCAGGCCCGAGCACTGTCGAATTCCCACACCGCGAGACGGGCATCCGCCAACACCTCGTCCAAGATCATCTGACCGATATCGCCATGGCTCATCCGCCTCACCCTAGGCGCACCCTTCCGCCGCACACCGTAGCGAGCGGCGGACTCCCCGCACTGCGCTCCAACGGACTCGCTTCCCGCCCGCCAACCGGCCGACACGCGCAGCAGCCGCATCAACGAAGGAAGAGCCGAGCATGCACGGTGACCGAATCGAGGACGTTGGGACCTGGGTCGTCCTGGGCGGCGTCCACCTGTCAAACCGCACGGCGCCCCACAGGCCCGACGAGCCGATCGTGCTCGTCCGCGTGCCCCCGCAGGAAGTGTGCCGCCCCGCCACCACCGTGATCATCCGATGGAAGACTCTCGGCCTCATCATCTCCCCAGACCGCTTCGAGGACTACTTGAGCCAGGAGTTGGGCCTCCACGTCCGCGCCGTGCCGCCCTTCCAACGCGTCCGGTACGACATCCAGTGCGAGTCGATGCGCACCGGACACATCTACGGAATCTTCCTCGACCACTGCTCCCTCCTCTCGGCCCCTGACGTCGTGCTCTGCCAGTGCGAACTGGAATACCTGCGCTCACGCAGCATCCTCAACCAGCAACAGATGGAGTCCTCCAGGAGATGGAGCGCATCGACAACTGGCTGGGCAGGTACCTCATCACCCGAGGCTGGACGACAGAACGAACCTTCTACTCCAAGCGGAGCTTCCTCCGCGACACCGTCGCCCTCCGGCCCGATCTGGCTCCGCCCAGCCGCCCCGACAGGCCGGAACGATGACCATCACCCAGCAAGCCAAGGATCCGCTGGAAGCAGCATCAGGAGACCGCTGTGCCCGCGCCACGAAAGGGCCAACTTGAAGTGGAACTCAAATGCGGATTTCTTCCTCCTCGTGCAGAGCCATGACGGTGCACACCCCGCGCCGCCGAAGGTGGTCGCCAAGGCCGCCTCACCGCGAGTCACGGACCTCAAGCGGCGCTCCTTTAGGCGCCCTCTGCCTCGTCAGCGCCTGCCTGCTCATCTCCAAGGCCCAGGGCGCCGCCCATGCCCCGGGGTTCCGAAAACGACCGAAACACACGCCTTCGATATCCCAGCCGAGTCGTTGGGCTCCACGTCTGGCCGGAAGAGCCCTCAGGAGGATCTACTTGACCTCGGACGCCACGAACGAACAACACGACAAGGCGCAAGCTGCGCAACCCCCGGTGGGATGTGCGCCCAGCGCAGCACGTCAGTCTTTTGGCACCTCCCCTGGCGACTGGGGCGTCCAAACCGGGAGCTACTCGGGAACGGAAGCAACTCCGCGCGGCGCCGGACTGTGTATGGCGACGTGGGCGAGCGGACAATCGGTGCATGGGCATCGCGGCGGGGACCGGTGCCTGCACTCTCGGCCTGAGCCGGCGTGGGCGGAGCCTTCGTCCTTGTCCAGGTCAGGTGTGCCGGGGTGGCGACTGTGACCGGGCCAGTGTCGCCAGGACCCGCCGACGATGTCGCTGAGGTACCGGGTCAGCGCACCGGTGGGCTTCCGCTACCGCCTGCTTCGGCGCCGGCCTCGCCGGAGGGCGCGCAGTTGGGAGAGGAGCTGAAGGACGCGTACTGGTCGACGTGGGACGGCGCCGCGGCGCGTGCCGGTCTGCGGACGATCTTCGGCCGGCTGCCTGCGATCGTCCGTCGGGTCCTGGTCATGGCCTGGCGCGCTGATGCGCGCGCGACTGCGGCGGTGATCGTGATGCAGCTCGGGTCCGCCGCGATGGCGGCGTTCGGGCTGCTGGCGTCGATCGGCGTTCTGCAGGCCCTGTTCGCTCAGGGTGCCACGCCGGACCGCATCCGTGCGGCCGTTCCCTCGCTGGTCCTGGTGGCCGGTCTGCTGATGGCGCGCGCGGTCCTCGACACCGGTGTCACCTTCTACCAGGCGCGGCTGACGCCCAAGGTCCGCCGCATCGTGGAGACGGAGTTCCTGCATCTGACCGCGCACGTACGGCTGGAGGCCGTCGATGACGCGGACTGGTCCGACGACTCCTACCGCGCCAACGACCGCGGCCTGTACTACGCACGCGAGTCGATCGCCCAGATCCTCGAACTTGCCTCCGCCCTGCTGTCGCTGGCCGGTGCGGCCTCGGTGCTCACCTTCCTGCACCCTTTGCTGCTGCCGCTGCTGATCGCCTCGGTGATCCCGCAGGGTCTGGCCTCCGTGCGGTCCGCGCGGCTGCGGTTCCTGTCCCAGGTGCGGTACAGCACGCTCCAGCGCCGTATGCGGCTGTTCACCTGGCTGCTGCTGGACCAGACCTCCGCCCCGGAGCTGCGCTCCTCGACCGCGCAGCCGGCGCTGCTGGCCGAGCACGAGCGGATCGCCGTGGCGATCGAGGAGGAGGACACCCGTCTGGGCCGGGCCGAGGCCCGGACCGCCCTGGTGGGCCGTGCGATCGGCGGTGCCGCCACCGGGCTGACCTATGCCGCGCTGGCGTGGATGACGATCGCGGGCTGGCTGCCGCTGGCGTCGGGAGGCGGCGCGGTGCTGGCGATCCGGGCGGCGCAGTCCACCCTGACCCGGATCGTGCTGGCCACCCACGTCGTCTACGAACACGCCCTGTGGGTGACCGACTTGACGACCTTCCTGGACAAGTGCCGCACCCTGATGCCCCGCAGCACCGGCCGGAGCCTGGCCTCCCAGGTGGGGACCATCACCGTCGACAACGTCACCTTCATCTATCCCGACGCGGCCAGGCCCGCCTTGAACGGCGTGTCGATGCGCCTGCAGGCGGGCTCCACCGTCGCGTTCGTGGGGGCCAACGGCTCGGGCAAGTCCACGCTGTCCAAGCTGCTGGCCGGCCTGTACGAACCGGCCTCCGGCGCGATCCGCTGGGACGGCACCGACGTCATGGAGGTCGACGCCGAGAGCGTCCAGGCACAGGTCGCCATGGTGCTCCAGGACCCCGTGGAATGGCCGCTGTCGGCACTGGCGAACATCACCATCTCCACCGGCACCATCACCGAGGCCGATCCGCAGCGCGCCCACCAGGCCGCCGTGGACGCCGGCGCGGACGCGGTCATCGCGGACCTGCCGCGGCAGTGGGCCACCCCGCTGTCCCGCCGCTTCAAGGACGGCCAGCAACTGTCGGGCGGCAACTGGGCGAAGTTCGCCGTCGCCCGCGGCCTGTACAAGGACGCCGCGCTGCTCCTGCTGGACGAGCCGACCGCCAGCATGGACCCGCGCGCCGAACACGCCGTCTACACCGCCGTCCTGCGCGGGCGCCGCCGCAAGGACCGCATCACCGTACTGATCTCCCACCGGCTGGCCAGCGTCATCGAGTGCGACCACATCTACGTCTTCCGCGACGGCCGGATCATCGAGGACGGCACCCACACCTCGCTCATGGCCGCCGGCGGCGAATACGCGGCCATGTTCACCCTCCAAGCCGCGGCCTACCGGACCGAGCCCCCGGCCGCGGGCCTCGGGGAGACGCAGGGATGACCTTTCCCCAGTGGCTGCGCGGTGCGCCGCGGCCTGCGCCCTCCTGGTCGTCGGGCCGTCCCCCGCCGAGGACGGGGTCGGCCGCGGCCTGGTCAACGCCGGCAGGGAAAGGGTGTTGCTACCGGTCGCCCGCGGCTTTGACCGCGACGTAGACGGTGTTGGCGGCGGTGCGGTCCTGCAAGGGGTTGGCGAATGCGACCGTGTGGGCTTCGGCGTGGGCGAAGGCGGTGCCGAGCAGGGAGGTGAAGGCGTCGCTGGGCGGGTCGTTGGACCACAGCGCGAAGACACCGCCGGGGTGGAGGTGTTCTGCCAGGGCCCGCAGTCCGTCGGGCTGGTAGAGCGCGGCATGCCGCGGATGGAGGACGTGCTCGGGCGAGTGGTCGACATCCAGCAGAACGGCGTGGAATCGGCGCCCGGACACAGCCGGGTCGAAGCCGTCGGTTCCGGCTGCCAGGGCGAAGAAGTCGCCGTGGACGAGGCGGCAGCGGTCGTCGGCGGTCAACCGCGCGCCCAGCGGTACGAGGTGCTTGTGGTGCCACTCGATGACCTTGCTGATCGCGTCGACGACGGTCAGTGACGCCACCCGCGGGTCGTCGAGTGCCGCCACGGCCGTATAGCCCAGGCCGAGGCCCCCGACGACGACATCCACCGGCTCGTCCGGCAGTGCGGCCAGGGCGAGTTCCGTGAGTGCGGTCTCGCCCGCGGTGAAGAGGCTGGACATGAGGAACTCGTCCCCGAGCTTCACTTCGTAGACGTCGTCGCCCGAGGCGGGGTCGCGCCGCCGGCGCAGGCTGATGTCGCCCATCGGGGTGGTGGCCCAGTCGAGTTCCTCGAAACGCAAGCTCATCCGCTCTTCCTTCTGGGCGGCTGCTGAGCAGTGCCGGCTCGGGGTGCGCCGCCTTGAGGCCTCGATGATGCCAGCGTTGCCGCCCCCCGTCGCCGCCCGACGGGCGCTACCCGGCTTCCGGACCGCCGTGACACCCCAACCCGACTTTCCGGGCGCCCTCTCCGTTCTCCTTGGCGCACTCGTCCGCCGACCGGCGCTGTCAGGGAGAACGTCCGGCGGCGGAGGGAGTCGGCAGGAGTCAGCAGGAATCGGCAGGAGTCGGGAGGAGTCGGGAGGAGGAGGCCCTGGCCGACGCGAATCTTCCGTTCGCACGGGGGCAGGCGGACGCCAGGTTGTGCTGTCGGTCGAAGGGTCCGGGCTGCGGCATCGCGGAACCGACTCCAGGACCGTCGTCATGAAGGGGGATGGCGCAGTGCCAGACATGCCTGCCCAGGCGTCATCGCGGCCCGGGTCCGCCGTCTCCGACCCGCACCGGCGGGACGGCGCCGAGGCTCCGAGGGAGCAGGGCGGCACCGATGCGGCCGGGACCGGGACTGCGGGTCGCGAGGCGGCCGGTTCACAAGCGGTCGGCGCCGAGGCGGCCGGTACCGAAAAGGCCGGTCCCGCAGACGCGGGCCCCGAGACGGCCCGGCGCAGGACCGACCCTCCCGAGAGCGCGGCCGACGCGGCCGACCCGCAGCTACCCCCGGGCGGCGTACCAGGCGCAAGTCAGGCGGCCGAAGGGTGGCGGCGCAGGCTCGGCGGGGTGCCGGCCGCGCGGCGTTCCTGGTTCCAGATCGGCTTCGGGCTGGCCCTGGGCGGGAGCCTGGCATGGCTCCTGGTGCAGACCGTGCTCAAGCTCAGCGAGCTGCTGACCCTCCTGCTGCTGGCCGTCTTCATCGCGGTCAGCCTGGAGCCGGTGGTCGCCCTGCTGGGGCGGCTCGGCCTGCGCCGGAGCTGGTCGGTGGCGGCGGTGCTCGCCGGCTTCGCCGGTGTGCTGGCGGCGTTCCTGGCTCTGGTCATCCCGCCGGTCACCGACGCGGTGAACGCGCTGAGCGACGGGATACCCCGCTGGCGCCAGCAGTTGCACGACCACCACTCCACCCTGGGGCGGCTGGAGGACCGCTACCACCTCATCGAGAAGGCGCAGTCGCGGTTGAGCGCCGGAGGTGCGTCCCAGGTGGCCGGCGGGGTGCTGGGGGCCGGCCAGCTGGTGATCAGCCTCATCACGTCCGCCGTCATCGTGATCACCGTCACCCTCTACGTGATGGCGGCGCTGCCCACGATCAAGCAGTTCTGCTACCGCTTCGTCCCCGGTACCCGGCGCCCCCGGGTGGAGGCCGTCACCGAAGAGATCCTCAGCCGCGTCGGCCGGTACATGCTCGGCAACATCGCGACCTCCGCGATCGCGGGCGTCGCCACCTTCGTGTGGTGCGAGGTCGTCGGCGTGCCCTACGCCGCCGCGCTGGGCTTCTTCGTGGCGCTGATGGACATGGTCCCCGTGGTGGGCTCGACGGTCGGCGGCATCGTGGTCAGCCTGGTGGCACTGACCGTCTCGCTCCCGGTGGCCCTTGCCACCGCGGCCTTCTACATCGGATTCCGGGTCGCCGAGGACTACCTGATCATGCCGCGGGCCATGAAATTCGCCGTGGACGTACATCCGGTGGTGACCGTCGTCGCGGTCCTGGCAGGCGGCTCACTGCTCGGCATCATCGGCGGCCTGGTGGCCATCCCGGCCGCCGTGGCCCTCGGCATCGTGCTCGACGAATACGTCTTCCCCCGCACTGACGCTTCCTGAGCACGCTCGCCGCCGAGGTGCCGGGCGCCGCGAAGAAACCGCCACCTGGCCGGCGTTCGCGGCTCAACGCACGAGGCGCGGGCCGTCAGACGGCGGACATCGGCCGGCGGACATCGGTCCGCGCCAAAGCCCGATCCGCGCCCTGGTCCCGCGTCTCGCCCGGGAGAACAGTTCGCCGGCGTCTTCGTCGGCCTCGAAGCAGGCACGAAGGCCACCGGCGACCTTGGGCTCTCACGGTCCTCGCAACACCCGCGATCCGCAGGAGATCCGCACGCCGGGCTTATTCCCGTCCGCGACACCGTGAATTGTGCGATACGCCTCAGCCCCCGAAGCCGCCTGGAAACGGAATCGCCATTCCCGATGCACTAGGCTCACCCTCTAACGGAATGGTCGTTCCGTTTCTTAGTCTGAGGAGTTCCATGGCGTCCGAGACCCGGCGAACGAACCACCAGGTCACGTTCGCGGTTCTGGCGGCCGGTGTGGCCGCCTACGCACTGCTGCAGTCCCTGGTCACCCCCGTGCTGCCGACGATCCAGGAGAGTCTGCACACCACCCAGAACACCGTCACCTGGGTGCTGACGGCCTATCTGCTGTCGGCGTCGATATTCACCCCGATCATGGGCCGCGTCGGCGACATGATCGGCAAGGAACGCGTCTTCGTGGCGACGATGTCCGCCCTGGCGGTGGGCTCGCTGCTGGCCGCGCTCGCCACCAACGTGCAGGTGATGATCATCGCCCGCGTCATCCAGGGCATCGGAGGCGGTGTGCTGCCGCTGGCCTTCGGCATCATCCGCGACGAATTCCCGCGCGAGAAGCTGAACGGCGCGGTCGGCGCCATCGCCTCGCTGATCGCGGTCGGCTCGGGCCTCGGCATCGTGCTGGCCGGACCGATCGTCAGCGCGCTGGACTACCACTGGCTGTTCTGGCTGCCGATGATCATGACGGTGATCGCCGCCGTGGCCGCGTACTTCCTGATTCCCGCGTCGCCGATCCGCACGCCCGGCCGAATTAGCTGGCTGCCCGCCGTCCTGCTCTCCGGCTGGCTGGTCGCCCTGCTGGTCGCGCTCAGCCAGGCACCGGTGTGGGGCTGGGGGTCCGGCAAGGTGGTCGGCCTGCTGATCGCCGCCGTCGTGCTGGCGTACGCCTGGGTGCGGGTGGAGGTGGGCTCCGCGGTCCCGCTGATCGACATGAAGATGATGCGGCTGCCCGCGGTGTGGACCAACAACCTGGTCGCGCTGCTCTTCGGCATCGGGATGTACGCGACCTTCGCCTTCCTGCCGGAATTCGTGCAGACGCCCAAGTCCACGGGCTACGGCTTCGGTTCGAGCATCACCGAGTCTGGCCTGATCCTGCTGCCGATGTCGGTGGCCATGTTCGTCGTGGGTCTCGGCGCCAGCCGTCTCGCCCAGCGGATCGGCGGCAAGATCGTCGTCCTGATCGGGTCGTTGATCAGCACCGTCTCGCTGGCGCTGCTCGCCTTCGCGCACGGCGCGACCTGGGAGCTGTACATCGCCACCGGCGTGATGGGCATCGGCTTCGGCCTGGCCTTCTCGGCCATGTCCAGCCTGATCGTCGCCGCGGTGCCGCCGGAGCAGACCGGTGTGGCCAGCGGTATGAACGCCAACATCCGTACCATCGGCGGCTCGATCGGCGCGGCCCTGATGGCCAGCGTCGTGACCGCGAGCCCGGCCGCCGACGGCCTGCCGCGCGAGTCCGGTTACACCAACGGCTTCGCGATGCTCGGTGCCGCGCTGCTGGTCGCCGCCTTCGCGGCGATCCTGATCCCGGTCGGCCGGCAGAAGACCCGGCTGGTGGACTTCGCCGACGAGCCCGCGCACCCGCAGATGGCGGTGGTACCCGGCGGTACGGTCGTAGGTGACAAGCCGGAGTGACCGACCGGCGTACGAACGGCCCGATCGACCGGGAGTGACGGATGGCAGTGCACGACACGCGGGACCGGCCGATGCGGCGGGACGCCGTACGCAACCAGCAGTTGGTCATCGAGGCCGCGCGCGAGGTCGTCTCCGAATTCGGCACGGAGGCGAGCATGGAGCTGATCGCCTCGCGCGCGGGAGTCGGCGTCGGCACGGTCTACCGCCGCTTCCCCAACAAGGAGGCGCTGGTCGAGGAGATCGTCGGGCTGATGGTCCGCGAGATGGTCGACCAGGCCCGCCGCGCCCTGACGCTGAGCGACGGTACGGGACTTGAGGTCTTCCTGCGGGCCATGGGCCAGTCGCTGAGCGACCACCGGGGCTACGCGGTCAAGGCCGTCGGTCATTCCAAGGCCGCGCAGGTCGAGCTGTTGCGCGACCTGATCACCGAACTCCTCGACCAGGCGCGGGAATACGGCCATGTCGGCCCCGGCGTCGTTCTCGGCGACGTCATGGCCATCGCCTGGGCGCTGCGCGGCATCGTGGAGACGGCGGGCCCGATCGCGCCCGAGGCGTGGCAGCGCCATCTGGACATCCAGCTCGCGGGCCTGCGCGTGATCGGCGTCCCGTCTGCGCACGCGCCCGCCACCCGCGAGCAGTTGACGCGGATCAGCGGCGGGGCGGGGCGTACGAGCTGCGGGCGCGGCCTGTAGGACAGGCCGTCGGGCCGGATCCCACCGCGTCCGGCCGCCCGGCGTGCCCACCGTCACCGCCACCGGCGGGCGCCACCGAATTCGGCACACGCCTTCCGGTGGCGGTCGGGGTGTGGGGCTCGTAAAGCCGTCGCTGCAGGTGGAACTCTGGAGAGAGACCTGGGCTGGGACCATGTCCACGGGATCGTCTCACTGCTGTACAAGGCAACTCGCAGGCTGTTGTCCGTCCCTGCGGTGCTGCTGCGCCGCGACACCACCAAGGACGCGGAGCTGCTTGTCCTCCGGCATGAGAACGCGGTGCTACGCCGTCAGATCGCCGGCCCGGTCCGCTACGAGCCCGCGGACCGGTTCTGGCTGACTGCCCTGTCCAGGCTGATACCCCGTAGCCGCTGGCACGAAGTCTTCCCTGTCACGCCCGGCACGCTGCTGGCCCGGCATCGCAGGCTCATTGCGGCGAAGTGGGACTACAACGCCCGACGCTCCCGTACAGGGCAGCCGCCGACCAAAATGGCGCTCAAGAAGCTGATCCTGCAGCTTGCTCGAGAGAACGCGCAGTGGGGCCACAGGCGGATCCAGGGCGAGCCGGCCCGCCTCGGTCATCCGATCGCCGCGTCCACGGTCTGGGAGATCCTGCACGCGGCGGGCATCGACCCGGCCCCGCGACGTAGCGGACCGACCTGGAGGGAATTCCTCACCAGCCAGGCCCAGGGCATCATCGCCGCCGACTTCTTCCACCTCGACACTGCCACTGGACGCAGGCTGTACACGCGCAGGGAGTCTCTGCGCTTCCTATTGCGCGACCGCGACGGCAAATACGGGCGGTCCTTCGAGACGATGGCGATGTCCAGTCCTGTGAGAGGGCGGTATGTGACGTGATGCCGCGTTTGTTGTCGCTGGAACGTGTGGCGCAGGGGCATCGGCGCTGATCGGGGAGTTCTGTCGTGCTGGAGTGTTCTTCGTGAGCGACCGCCAGCCCTACAAGAGCGACTTGTCCGACGAGCGGTGGGCCCTGATCGAGCCCGTCATCGCCTCCTGGAAGGCTCGGCATCCCTCCGTCAGCGGCCACCAGGGCGCCTACGCGATGCGGGAGATCGTCAACGCCCTACTCTACCAGTCCCGTACCGGCTGCCAGTGGGACTACCTCCCCCACGACCTGCCCCCGGTCGGCGCGGTGAAGTACTACTTCTACACGTGGCGCGATGACGGCACCGACCAGACCATCCACGACCTGCTGCGCTGGCAGGTGCGCGAGAGCCGGGGGCGCAAGGCCGACCCCAGCCTGGTGGTGCTCGACACCCAGAGCCTGCACGCGGCCGTCGGAGTGCCCGCCGACACCACCGGAAGGGACGCGGCAAAAAAAGTCCCGGGCCGCAAGCGCGGCCTGGCAGTTGATGTTCTCGGTCTGGTGATCGCGGTGGTGGTGCTGGCCGCGTCCGCGCACGACAACGCCGCCGGCATCGCCTTGCTGGACAAGGTCGCCGCCGACACCGACACGGTGCAGAAGGCCCTGGTGGACCAGGGGTTCAAGAACGCTGTCATCGACCACGGGCGGAAGGTGGGCATCGACGTCGAAGTCGTCGAGCGTAACCCGGAGGGCAGCGGGTTCGTCCCGCAGCCCAAGAGGTGGGTGGTGGAGCAGGTGAACGGGATCATGACGCTGCACCGCAGGCTGGTACGGGACTACGAACACCGGCCCGCCTCTGCCGAGTCGAGGGTGTACTGGGCCATAAGCGACCGGATGGCCCGGATACTGACCGCGACCTCCACCCCCACCTGGCGCAGCGCGTGAGCGGCAGCGAGCTGACCTTGGGAGCGGTGCTGGCGCGCCTGGAGGAGCAAGAGCGCGAGATCGCCACGCAGGCCGAGACCACGCGGGGACGCATCGCCGAACTCAACGCGCAACTGGCGGAGTTCGACCGCCTCGCCGAAGAAGTCCGCATCACCCGCAAGACGCTGCTGGCCCTGCCCGATCCGTCCCCGCCGACGCCACCGGCCACGAAGCTGCCGGACCATCCGGCCTACCGGCAGATCATGGCGGGTGTTCGCCGCGGCCGACGCCCCGCTGCGGGCGCGGGCGGTCTGCGAGGCGATGGCTCTGGAGATCGCGCCCAGCAACGTCAACAACGTCCGGTTGAAGCTGAAGCGGCTGGTCGAACGCGGGATCCTGATCGAGTCCGAGCAGGGGTTGTTCACCCAGCCACGGCGATAGCCACCCGAAGAGGCCACCACCAGCCCGACAGCCCCACCTGCAAGCGCGAAACGGGCAGTACGTCACTTACCGCCCTCTGACACTGATACGCACCACTGCCGCCAGCTGGCCCGTCATGTGGAGAGTGTGGCGGTCAGCCCCGACGGCCGTACCGCGATCACCGACGACCTCTTCGGGACCCTGCGCTCTTGGAATCTCGCCGCCGACCGTCTCTCGCCGATTGAACTCCGAGCGTCCGGCCGGGCGATGTTCCGCCCTATCGCGATCAGTCCGGACGGGCGGACAGTAGCGGCTCGGGCAGACAACGGAACCGTCCGGCTCCTGGTCGCTGCCACCGGGCGCACCCTGCGCACCCTCACCTCTCCGGCCGCGCCCCGGGCCCAGCTGCCCACATCGTTCGCGTTCGCCCCGGACGGGCGGACACTCGCCGTCAGCGGGGTGCACGGGACCGCTTCCCTGTGGGACCTGCGCTCCGGCAAGCTCCGCGCCACCTTCGCCGCCGGCACGTCACCGCTGGCCTCCGTCACGTTCAGCCCGGACGGGCGGACACTCGCAACCGCCAGTGCCGACAGCAGCCTGCGTCTGTGGGACATCGCCACCGGCCAGGACCGCGCCACTTTCGATACGGGCCGGGCCTACGCGGCCTCCATGGCGTTCAGCCCCGACGGGCACATACTCGCCGTCGGTACCGGCGTCGCCACCTTCACCTACAACGTGCCACTGCCCCGGCCGACTGCGGCCATCACCACCGTATGCGCCGCAGTGGACCGGGCGCCCACACCGCAGGAGACCGCCGTGTACCGGCTCGACACGACACTCCCACCCGCCTGCCCACGCCACAACGTTCAGGGCAGCGAACGTCAGTGACGTTGCAGGTGCAGGATATTGCATCCGTGCTGGTCACAGCCCTGATGTCCGGGTTCAGCGGTGCGCGGTGGCAGTTGAGCGTCCGATGCAGGGAAGGCTGCTCGTGGAGCCTTGCCCCTGCCGATAAACCCATCCACCCTGGTGGGAAGAGGTACGGGAGATGCGGCATGTCTGGGTAAGGGCAGTCACTCAAAGGCCGGGCCTTCCCCCATGAAGGTGGGCACGCGGTTATTGATCACGCGGCGAGTGTGAGTTTAGCGGTGTGGTGTCGGTGTTCGTATTCGTTGGGGCTGAGGTAGCCGTTGGCGGAGTGCCGGCGGCGGGTGTTGTAGCGGGTCAGCCAGGCGAAGACAGTCCGACGGCAGGTGCCGGCGTCGCCGAAGTCGTGGGCGCCCTGGAGGGTCTCGCGTTTCAGAGAAGCGTGGAAACTTTCGCAGGCCGCGTTGTCGGCGCTGGTGCCGATCGCGCCCATCGACCGGGTGACCCCGAGCTGGTCGCAGAGGTCGGTGTAGGCCCGGGAGCCGTATTGGGCCCCGTGGTCGGAGTGGAACACCGCGCCGTCCAGACTCCCGCGAGTCGCGGCGGCCATCCGCAACGCGTCGGAGACCAGACTGGTGCGCATGTGGTCGGCGATGGACCAGCCCGTGACCTTGCGGCTGAAGCAGTCCAGCACCGTCGCGAGATAGAGGAACTCCCCGCCCGCGAGCGGGAGATACGTGATGTCGCCCATGAGTTTGAGCCCCGGCTCGGTGGCGGTGAAGTCCCGCTGGAACAGGTCCGGGACCGGTGAGGCGGCCGGGTCCGGGACGGTGGTGCGCACGCGTCTGCGCAGGCGGATGCCGGTGATGGAGAACGTCCGCATGATCCGGGCGACCCGCTTCTCGTTGACCCGCTGCCCTTTCTCGCGGAGCTCGGCCGCCACTCGCGGGGAGCCGTAAGCGCCGCCGGACTCGCCGTGGATCTGACGGATCTCCTCGGCCAGGACCCGGTCCTGCCGCTGCCGGCCAGCCCGGACCTCGGCGCCGGCGAGCCACTTGTAGTAGCTGGACCGGTTCACGTCCAGGACCTGGCAGAGCCGCTTCACCTCGTAGGTGTCCCGGTGGTCGTCAACGAACTGGAAGCGGCTCCTCACCAGTTCGTCTCTCCGGCGAAATACTTGGCCGCCTTGCGGAGGATGTCCCGCTCGGTGGCGAGCTTGCGCTCACTTGCCTCGAGTTCGGCCACCCTCGCCTCCAGCTGCCGCACACGCTCGACCGGATCAGCGGACGCAACGGCCTCCCGAGGCCGGGCGCCCGGCGTCGCAGCCGCGGCTGTGACGCCACGGCGTTCGCGGTCCCGCAGCACCCACTCACGCAGGGTCGCCCGGTTGACGCCCAGGTCAGCAGCGATGTTCTTGTAGATCGCCCCGGGTGTGGACTCGTACAGGGCCACGGCATCGGCCTTGAACTCGTCCGAGTAGTCCTTCATCGCCATCGGCGGTCTTCTCGCTTCCTCCGGATCAAGCAGATCCAGTATCAGCGTGTCCACCACTCAGGGGGAGGCCCCGAGCTCTTCCCGCACCCTGGCGTCCTTGTGGATGAGCGGCGGAATTGAGCAGGGAGGTCGACGAAAGATCACTTAGCGGCTATGACCCGTCAGGGGCATAGCTTCGTTGAGTGGTGCTGAATCGGGCTATGGGGGGGCGTTGTGGTCGATGTGGAGTCAGCGGTGGCCTATCTGGTAGCGCGGGCTGCGCGCCGGGCGGGGGCCGAGGCGGAACTGGCTTTGGACGCGAGCATGGACCGCCTGCACGAGGTGGTATCGGTACAGGCGGTGCGGTCTGCCGCGGGCAGATATCTGATCCACGCCGGGCGCAGCAGACTGCCCGCCGGATAGGGGCGCGTCGTGACCGGGCGCCCGGCCCGGCGTGCGGCCTCGGCCGCCGCGCTGCGCACACGGTCGCTATGAACTCGGCTTGCGTCAGTCTGCCGTGGGATGCACTTCACCCGTCTGGATGTGCGGCGTCCCGTCGCCCAAGGTGCGGCCGGGTGTGAAATCGTGTGGACCGGTGCTCTGTAGTCATGATCAACTGAGCCGAGGGAAACCGGCGTTTGAAGGTGATGCGCCGACCCCACTATTCACACGCTTTGCCATGACCACCACACCCTGAGGAAGATCATGCCGCGCAGCACCGGCACCGTGTTGGTGAGCTCCGCCCTGCTGTCCGTGCTGAGTCTCGGCGCTTCGGCGTGTAGCAGTGACAGCGGCAGCGTTGACAAGCCCCCGGTCGGCGTACCCGCCTCGTCGGCCCCTGTCTCCTCCGCACCTGTTGCGAAGACGCTCAGCGCGGCTGAGCTGAAGGGCGCTCTGCTTACCGCCAAGGACCTGCCGACCGGCTACACGGCGAGAGCGCCGGAGTCCGTCGGCGATCTCCGCGGGCAAATCGTCACGGTGACCCCTGCCGTCTGCTGGCCGATCCCGGAGGCAATTTTCGGCGGGCGCGGGAAGTCAGCGATCTTCCAGAATTACTCGCAGACCGCGAATCCCGCGGTGGTGCTCAACTTGTACCTCGCCGCCTATGAGTCCGGCGATGCCGAGAAGGCGATGGACGACCTGAAGGCGGCCATCGCGGCGTGCCCGAACTTCACGATCACCGGCAAGGACGGTTCGGTCGGCAAGACCGGGGTGAAGTCACTCACGTCCGCCCCGCTCGGGGACGACGCGGTGATGTTCGAATTCACCCCCGCAGGAGGGGAGGTCTACCGCATCGTGCCCATTCGCGTCGGTGCCACGCTCGCGACCTTCGTCACACTGGATGGTACGAATGTCGACCAGGGGGTCGAGTTCCCCCAGCCGCTGCTGGCCCTGCAGTTGGAGAAGCTCAAGACGGCCGCGACCGGTTGAGCCGCCCCCAGCCGACGGCGGACATAACCTGACGTCGGCCCTACGCCGTGTCTGATAAAGATATTGTGACGGGTCGAGGCGAGCTGACAGATACGGCGTGGGAGCGGATAGAGCCGCTTCTTCCGGGTGCGGACGGGTGTGGGCGCCCCTGGCGGGATCACCGGCAGGTCGTCGATGGGTTGCTCTGGCGGCCCCGGACGGGTGCGCCGTGGCGTGATCTGCCGGAGCGGTATGGGCCGTGGCAGACGGTCTATGAGCGGTTCGCCCGCTGGGACGCGGACGGCACCTGGGCGAAGCTGCTGGAGCACGTTCAAGGTCCGTGATGACGCGGTGGTCGCGTTGGAGTGGACGCTTTCGGTGGACTCCACGATCAACCGCGCTCATCAGCACGCCGCCGGCGCCCGTAAAAAGGGGAGACCGACGGGGACAAACTGGAAGATCCGGAACGCTCGGCGGCACGGCAGTCCCTCGGTCGGTCCCGGGGCGGCCTGACCACCAAGGTTCACCTGGCGGTCGACGGCCGCGGCCTGCCGCTGTCGCTCGCGCTCACACCGGGCAACGTGGACGACTCCACCGTGTTCGAGGCGGTCATGGACGTTGTCCGTGTTCCACGTATCGGGCGGGGCCGGCCGCGCACTCGCCCGGATCGGGTCCTGGCGGACAATGCCTGTTCGTCCCGGGCGATCCGCGCCTGGTGCAGGCGTCATGGCATCGCCGTTACGATCCCTGAACGCTCTGACCAGGTCGCCAACCGGCTCCGTCGGGGCTCCCGAGATGGTCGGCCACCCGCCTTCGACGCGGAAGCGTACAAGCACCGCAACGTTGTCGAGAGATGCTTCAATCGGCTCAAGCAGTTCCGCGCGGTAGCGACCCGCTTTGACAAGCTCGCAGACCGTTACCGGGCCGGACTCCGCCTGGCCTCGCTGATCCTCTGGCTCCGCGAGCCCGGCTCGGCGAGCGCTTAGCGCTCACGCGCCAGGGCGGTGAGCGCACACGACGGGATCCCCAGTAGACCCAATCGGGACAGGAGCGCTGCTTCCTGTTCCTGTGTGACCTCGATCCACAGGGCCGTTCCCGAGTCGCCGGCACTGAAGACCAGCCGGCCTTCTCGCCGGCCTTCGGCGTGGATCGTGTAGGGAACCAAGTCCGACAGCACTTCGAACTGCCCGTCGTCCCGGACATCGATGTCGACCCCCGTCCCAGGGTCGGAGCGCCTGGAGCGACTACCGCGCACGGCCTCCTCGCGAGCCAGTGACAGGACACGCTCGTACGAGTGCAGGACCTCGGGCGGCCAGGCGTCACCGCTGCAGGCATCGCTGTGGGCTGCGTCGATGCCCGAACGCAGCACGTGCAGCGCTTCGCGATGAACACGCACAACGTCCGCCCGGCGAACCCCGTCCACGAGTACGAGCTCGCGGACCCCGGCACCATCCTGACTGATCACATGCTCCGTCCCCGTTCCGGTGAGCAGGTTCCGTCTCTGACCGCGCAGGTCGCGCGGGCGAGCAATCCGGTTGGTACGACGGCGATGTGGGTGAGGGACCGGCTGGACGGGCTGTGGTGCGACGAGGACCTCGCCGGCTGGTACCCGCGCGACGGGCGTCCGGGCCTCTCACCCGCCCAGCTGGCCACCGTCTGTGCGCTGCAGTTCCTGCTGGACTTATCGGATCGGCAAGCCGCTGAGGCGGTCCGCTGCCGGATCGACTTCAAGTACGCGCCGGCCATGGAGCTGGACGATCCCGGCTTCCACCACAGTGTGCCGGCCGACTTCCGAGAGCGTCTCATCAAGGGCGACCGTGCCGACCGCCTGCTCGATCTCGCGCTCGTGCGCTTGAAGGAGGTCGGACTGGTACGCGAGCGCAGCACGCAGCGCACCGACTCCACCCACGTTCTGGCAGCCGTGCGCGACCTGACCCGGCTGGAACTGGTCACCGAGGCGGTCCGTGCCGCGCTGGAAGAAGTAGCCCGCACTGCCTCGCACCTGCTGGCCGGGGTGGCCGACGAGGACTGGGGGCGCCGTTGTGGCCGTAAGGTCCGGCCGGGCAAGAACCCCACCCGGCCCAAGGCCAGGATCCTCGCCGCCGGCGAGGACGCCTGCCGGCTGCTGGAACGCCTTCACCGGTCTGGATCGGGCTGCCGGCCCGGCCCGCACGCCGAGGCGCTGCAGCAGATCGTGGTGACGTACTACTACCGCGACGAGGCGGACCGCTGACGACGGCGGGCTGCCGCCTTCCTCCTGCGCGATCGTCTCGCCCTACGACACCACGGCGCGCCACGTCCGCCACGGGCACATCATCCGCTGGAAGGGGTTCGCCGCACACGTCACCGAGACGTGTGACCTGACAGCGTCAACGTGATCACGGACGTGGCCACCACCTCGGCCGCCACCAACGACGGCCAGGCCCTGCCCGGCATCCTCACCCACCGCCGCACCCCTGATCGTGGCCCGGTTCGCCAAGAGCCAGTGCCGCCCCTGCCCGGCCCGCACACAGTGCACCACCACCGACAGCGCCCGAACCGTGGGCTTCCCCCCACGAGAACTACGCGACCTGCAACTCCGCGTCCGGGCCGAACAGCAGACACCCGCCTGGAAGACCCGCTACGCGGTCCGCTCCGGAGTCGACGGCACCATGAACGAGCTTGCCCACGGACACGCAATGCGCCGCTGCCGCTACCGAGGACAGCCCAAAGCCCACTTGCAACACGTACTCACGGCCATCGCCGTGAACATCGAGCGACTCAGCCGCCGGCCATTCACCGAGGACGCCCCTCCAGGGAGACCGCCAACAGCCTTCCAGACCTTCCTGGACCAGCAGGGAATTCACCGGCCGAAGTCCTGGCGAACGCTCGGCACCTGACCACCGACCACCGACCACCAAGATCACCGACAGAGTCAGTAATGCAGGGCGGCCGCGAGTGCCTCGGCCAGGGTCACCGGCGGGCGGCCGATCAGGCGGCGCAAGTCGCCAGAGTCGGTGTACATCTCGCCGCGGTTCATACCGCGGTCAGCGTCAGCGAGGACCTCCGCCAGTTCGGCGGGTAGGCCCGCGGCGGCCAGTACCTGGGCGAAACCGGCCACCGGGAGGTCAGCGTAGGTAACCTGCTTTCCGGCCGCAGCGGAGATCGCGGCGGCGAGCTCAGTCAGGGTGAAGGATTCGTCGCCGCCGAGCTCGTACACGGCGCCGGTGCGGCCTTCAGCGGTGAGGACGATCGCTGCGGCCTCGGCGTAGTCGGCGCGGGACGCGGCGCTGATCCGGCCCTGGCCTGCGGCGCCGACGACCGCGCCGTTCTGCAGGATCTGCGGCAGTTGGCTGGTGTAGTTCTCCAGGTACCAGCCGTTGCGCAGCAGCACGCTGGGGATTCCGCGGTCCCGCAGATACGCCTCGGTCTCCCTGTGCGTGGCACCGATGACGGTGGTGGCCGTGTCCGCGTGCGTCGTGCTCGTGTACGCCACTAGCGACACGCCTGCGGATGCCGCGGCGTCGATCACGCGGCGGTGGTTGGTGACCCGCTCGTCCACGGGGACCGAGGCCGAGATCAGCAGCAGCCTGTCCGCCCCCGCGAATGTCTCGGCCAGGCCGTCGGTGTCCGCGAAGTCGGCGCGGCGTACCGTGATGCCTCGGTCGGCCAGGTCTTTGATCCTGGCGATGTCCCGGCCGGTCGCGATGATGTCCGCGGCCGGGATCCCGCGCCGCAGCAGTGCCTCGATGGTGAGCCTGCCCAGCTGGCCGGTGGCTCCAGTGACGACGATCGGCATGATGGTCATTCCTTCCTTCCGCGCGTGCCTCGCACGCCTGCCGCGGTCTGTCCGCGGCGGGGTGGAACACAGAATGACCTGGACACTCTCTGTTGGGGAGTAGCCACTTCTCGGTATGGTACTTACCGAACCGATAGCATTGAGGTGAGCCGTATGACTGCTGTCGAGAAGGTGACCGGGCCCATACCGTCGTTCGATCCGTACGAGCGCGGTTGCCCGTCGCGGGACCTGCTCGACCAGATCGGCAGCAAGTGGGCGGTCCTCGTGCTGGGCGAACTCGGCCGGAACGGGACCTCCCGGTTCGGCCGGCTCCGGCAGGCGCTGGCGGGTGTGAGCGAGAAGATGCTCACCCAGACGCTGCGTACCCTCGAACGCGACGGGCTGGTCAGCCGGACCGTCTACCCAGAGGTGCCGCCGCACGTGGAGTACGAGCTGACCGCGCTCGGCCAGACGCTGCGGGAACCGCTGAAGGCGCTCACGGAGTGGTCCGTGCTGCACATCGAAGAAGTCATCACCGCCCGCGAAGAGTACGACGACCGCACTGAGCGCACCAGGTAACCAGCGGCGGCCAGCGGTCTGGTCATAGACGGCCGCCTCGCCGAGACCGGCCCGACAATCAGACCCACCCAAGCCACCCGGCGACATCACGAGTTCAACCTCAGGAGACCGAGGGAGCCGCCCGGCCCAAGTCCGGACAGCTCCTCAGCAAGATCTTCTTGAGCCCTTTATGCGTTGTTGTTGATCCACGGTGCGTCGCTGATGCTGCCAGGATTGCAGCCGGTGTTCACGAGGTCGCGACGGCAGACTTGGAAGCGAATCCTGCTGCCTGTGTGTTTGTAGTAGTTGGTACTGGAGGACTCGTAGTAGTCCTTGTTGCACACACCCCAATTGGGGGCGCCCAGGTTGTTGCTGCACCAACCGGATCGGTATGGCATCCACGAGGAGCCATTCCAGAGCCAGTTTTCCCAGTAGATGAAGGTCTGGTCTCCGTCCGCAAGGGAGTCTTGAATTCTCCACACGTCGCCATTCCTGGTGAAGCAGCCCCTGGCGATCTTGTCGTACGAGATCGATTTAGGGTTCCAGACATAGTCGTCCAAGCAGGACTCACCGCCCGTGTCGTAGGAAAGCGTGGATATTTGGTCTTCGAACGGTTTTTCGAAGTCCACGCCGAAGGACTGGCCTTGTCCCGCTATAAGGACGGTGAAGATTACTGCGGCTACTGCGAGTACTGAACGGATGCGCATCTGTCTCCTTCGAGTCTCCGGATCCAACAGCCGAGCGAGAGCCCGTTCGCGCAGCCTGGCCTGGCCGTCAGCGACGGTTCGTCTGCTCGGGCACCACAGACACTGCTGACCGCCGGCAGCTGAAGGAAGAGCCGTCGGCTGTCCCGGACAGAAGCGGGCTGTCCGGGCTGGTCACGCTGCTGTCCGGAATGAGTCCCGGACAGCGGGGCATGGCGGAATCCGCCGTTGTCCCCTGTGCAATGACCACGACAAGATGCTGTTCGTGGATCACCAGGGGGAGCTGTCACCGTACGAAGCCCGAGACGCAGCCGGCTTCATTGAGTTGATGCAGCAACTCAAGGAGCGTTCAGGGCTGACATACCGCGATTTGGAGGAGCAGGCCGCCCGAAACGGTGACGTGCTGGCGCGCAGCACGCTGGCCGACATCCTGAAACGGACCAGCCTGCCGCGCCCCGACGTGCTGGCCGCGTTCGTCCGTGCCTGCGGGGACGGGCCGAGGGTTGGCGCCTGGCTGGATTCCAGGAATCGGATCGCCGCCACAGGCATCGCTGCCGTACCTGCCGTGGTGCCGAGCTCCGCGAGCAATGCCGAAGCCACGGCCGGGGCTCAACCGCAAAGTGAAAACTCCGTGCCCCCGCGAAAACATAGGGCTAAGCGGCGCGTGGTGGCGGTCGCGACCTCGCTGATGGTCCCGGCGCTTGCCTTGGCCGCCTGGGTTTTGTTCCCCCGCAGTTCGGCCACCTCTTCCCGGCTTCCCTCCGACGGCTGGGTCACCATCCGTCCCGCCCGTACGCCCAACTTGTGCCTGACCGACGGACGCGACCGCGACGGCGCCTACCCCAGCGCCGTCGCCGTCCAGCTCCCCTGCTCTCAGGCCACGGTGCCGCGCACCTACCTCGAACCGGTCGGCGAGGGCCTCTACCGCATCCAGTGGCACCACCCTGTGGAGGGCAAGGGGTGCCTGACGGTCATGAGCACTGGTCCGGTCAAGGGCATGCTCGAACCCCGGAACAACTGCGCCCAAGCCACGCTGTTCCGCTTGGAACCCGTCAATACCACCGGCGGCGAGGGCTTCCGACTTCACTCGGCCGACACCAGCCGGTGTGTCGGCATCGCCCACAACGACACCACCCAGGGAGCTGAGGCAATCGAAGAACAATGCACCCACGCCACCGACCAGGGGTTCCTCATCCGGAAGGACTGAGCTCGTGACACTGACCTTGTCGACGGTATGTGATCGGCATGAGTTCGAGACCTTCTACAACGGGCACAGACCCCACCGGGCCCTGAGGCAGGCCGCTCCACTCCGACCACTCCCGGGTTGGGCGTGGGTGCCGGCACCGGCTGCCTGGCCCGTGGTGCGGGGGCCGGGGTTCTCGTGTACTCCCATCTCGGCCGTGGGCGGCGGCGGAGGCGGAGGGGTCATCACGACGTTGCAGCTGCTGTAGCCGAGAGCGAAGGCGAGGCCGAAGCCGAAGTCCATGCTCAGCTCGGTGCCGCTTAGTCCGAAGAGGCTGGCACCGCCGAGGCCGCCGAGGCCCATGTAGCCGGCGCCGTTCCAGCCACCGCCTCCCCGATGACCGAGAGATAGAAGGAGTCGGCGAGAGTTTGAAGGACTGGTGGGCGGCGGCGCTGGCGGATGCGGCCCAGGACCTGTGCGCCGGTGGCGTGCGCGGCGGTGAGGAAGTCGTTGCTGTCGAAGCCCCGGTCCCACAGCACCAGCATCTCGGGGCCCAGATGGTGCAACAGCTTGGTGGCGTAGGAGGTTTCGCCCTCCCGGGTGGGGCCGAAGACCGCCGCGATGACGGCCCGGGTGCCGGTCTCGACCAGCGTCATCAGCTCGACCTGGGGATACCCGCCGTGCGGGCACCGCCCCAGCCAGCCCCGGTTGCGTTCGCTGTCAGGCACCTTGATCGAGCTGCAGCCGTCGAACGACACCGTCCGATACGGGCCGAACCGCACCCCCGGCATGGTTGGCCGAGCCAACGGCCCGGCCAACACCTCGAACAACGCACGCACCGGCGCGCTGCCGAGTCGGGGCGCAGATCACGGAGTGCCTTCGTGCTCGGGCGGACAACCGGCATCCCCGACAGGCCCGCCGTCAGCTTGGCCCACACGAGCCGATAGCCGACCTCGGGGAACATGCACATCGCCAGCAGAAAGTAGACCCCGACCCGTGAGGGAAGATCCCGCAGCCGCCGCTGCACGGTCCGCGTCTCCGACAAGACGGCATCGACCAGCTCGAACGGCACGACCGGCGTCAGCTCTCCCAGACGGCCCGGCGCGAACCGACTCGCGGCCACAGTGACCGTACAGGTGATGGTCGCCTCACCCGGCGCCTGCACATCACCGGCGTCACCGCCAATCCCACACGCGAGTGGACAGCGCAGCAAGCCCGGAACCTTACCGCCGACCTGGGCACGCGCAGGGAGTCTCTGCGCTTCCTATTGCGCGACCGCGACGGCAAATACGGGCGGTCCTTCGACGCCGTCTTCGAAGCTGAGCAGATGGAGATCCTCAAGAGTGCGCCGCGGGCCCCTCGGATCAACGCCCACTGCGAGCGGGTAATCGGCAGCATCCGCCGCGAGGTCCTCGACCACGTCCTCATCATGAACGAGACCCACGCCCGGCACATCCTGGCCGCCTACGAACAGCACTACAACGAGCACCGCCCCCACAGAGCCCGCAACCAACTACCGCCAGGCGCCGACTCACAGCCCACCACCGCCGACGAGATTGAAGACCGCAGACCTCTGCGCACCCGTATCCTCGGCGGCGTCATCAACGAGTACCGTTACACCGCCTGACCTGCAGCGACGACTTTCCGAGCCCCACAGGCGGGAGGACATCCTGCGACCGCGGCTGTGGGGCTCTGGAGCGTTGGTGTTCGGCGCGGGGATGGCGCTGGCCCGCTTTGCCGGCGCTGTGCACGAACTGGCCGTCGCCGACGTCGTCTTTCCTTGCAGCATCTTCATGTTGATCTGCGGTGCGGTGCTTCAGCACGTCGGCCAGCGGGTCGGCCGCTGATCTTCGGCGAGGGCGGGCGGTCGTCCCGGGCGGGGCCAGGCGGGTGCCGGTAGTCCGGCGGAGATGCGGCCAGGCCGGGCCGGGTGGTGAAGGTCGGGAGCGCAACGACCTGCTGGAGCCGACGGCGTGGGTGGCGTGGGACTGCGGGGCGCGTGGCGGTCGCATGCTGGAAGGGGTTGCCGCGGAGCGGTACGCAGCGGCCGATGGGATGGAACCGGGGCAGGACATCCCGGTGATCGGTGCGGGTAGCGGGTGCGGTGGCCGGGTGGCGGCGATGCGCTGGGGCGAGCTGCACGTACCCGCCCTACCGTGCGGGATGGGCCGGGGCAGCGGGGGAGATGTATGCGCGGTGCAGTCGGTCGGCGAGGGGGACGGCGCGCCAGGTGACGGCGTAGGACGGCGGCTGCTGCCCGCGTAGGACGAGGACGGCGACCGGCATGCGACCGGCCAGGGCCAGCACGCCCTGTGTCGTGATGCTGGTATCGGCGCCCCGCGTTTCGCGGGACGAACATCCCGTGTTGTAGGCGACCGGAACCGAGGCGTCCCCGGTGACCGTACAAGGCGGACGCACGCCGGCCCGGCGCAGGGCGGCGGTGACGGCGACGGAGATCCGGCGCTGCTCGCGGTTTTTCTGGACGGTGCTCGCCAGTACGGCGAACTGGACCGTCAGGTGCGCGCCGACCGCACAGGCCGCGAGGGTGACGACAACCGGGCGCGACCAGCCGCGGGGACGGGTGACCAGCCACCTCAGGCAGTCGGCCACCGGCACGGCGAGCAGGATGTATGCGGGCAGCAGGAACCGCGGCGCCGCGTAGTCGATGAGGAAGAGGTACGGCACGGACACGAAGGCGGCCACCAGCAGCGGGAGCAGCGCGGTCGCCCGACGCCTGGCCAGTGTCGCCGCGAAAGCGCCGCCCACGGCGAGAAAGGGCAGCACGAAGAACCACACGCCGGTACCCGGATGCCGCCACGGGATGGAGCAGGGCCGGCACAGGCCACGCCCGTCCAGGGCTCGGATCTGGTCGTCCACTGCGAAGTTCGGTCCCATGCCGCCCTGGATGTCGCTGCCCAGCCGCAGCCGCTCGGCCAGCCCGCCGTAGCGTACGTACGCCTCCACGACCCACTCGCCGCAGCCCAGGACTACCCCGAGCAGCACCACACCCATCAGGTACGGCCGCCGCCATCCGGGCACTGCCAGCGCGGCGGCCAGCAGGGGGGCCGCCAGCCACACCGCGTCCGGCGGTCGCATGAGGCCGGCGATCGTCACTCCGCAGACCAGCCCTGCAAGGGCCGCACGGTCGGTACGGTCCCGGGCAGCCCGCAGGAAGCAGCCGGCAGCGAGCATGACCCCGTATGCGCTCCAGACGTTCGGCATCACCTGCGCGCCGTAGTCGAGCGTGATCCACAGCCCGGCGAAGAGCGCGCCCGCCAGCGCGAGCACTCGTACAGGTACGAGGTTCCGCCATACCCACAGCGCGAGGAGGAGCCCTGCGCCGGACAGCAACGCCATCCACACTCGAAGGGCTGTGGTGGAGGTGGTCAGTTCGGCGACCGGCGCGGCGAGGAAGCTGATGCCGCGAGCTCGCGGCGCGCTGAAGAACGCCGCTGGGATCGTGCCGCTCACCTGACTGGTGTAGATCGTCTCGTCCCACCCGAGCCCCGTCCCCGGTACCGTCAGCATCAGCTGCACCAGCGTGTAGGTGCCGCTGACGGCGATCAGCCACCGCAGTGCACCGGGCCGCGGCTCGGGCCGGATGCTCGGCGCGGCACTTTGGGCGGCCGGGATGATCGTGCGTTCGGACATCCGGGCACCTCTTTGGAATTCGCTGGGACCGGGATGGCCACCCGAAGGAATGCTGTCCCCCCGCCAGGGCGCCGTGCCACTTCGACGCGGCATTTGGCGGAGCCTCGGCAGGGCACACCGCGGGGCGGCCTGGCCACCGCGCCACCCGGCGGGTGCTGGACGAGAGATCCGCCGGCGCAGCGCGCAGTCGGTCCTCGCGGTCCGGCCAGGCCAAACGGGTTGTCCGCGGGCGCGTAGCCCTGTGGTTCCGCACCTCGGCCGACGAATGTGGGTCGAATGCATCTGGGCGCGTCCTTTCCCCTGCCGGGGACGACCACCCCACCACTGAGAGGCAGGCGGCACCGCCCCGGCGTGCTGAGTCAGGAGACTGGTTTTGGCGACTCCTCAGCTTTCCCTGGTCGTACCGTGCTTCAACGAGGCTGCCGTCATCGAGAGGTTCCACACGGCTGTCGGGGAGGTTCTCGGCCGGGCCGGCCTGGACTACGAGATCTGCTATGTGGACGACGGCAGCACCGACCGCACGCGGGACATCATCGGCCACCTCGGTGCCGGTGATCGGCGCGTCAGATACGCGGTACTCAGCAGGAACTTCGGCAAGGAATCCGCGATGCTCGCGGGCCTGCGCATGTCCCGGGGCCAAGCGGTGGTCCTCATGGACGCGGACCTCCAGCACCCTCCCGAACTCATCCCCCGGATGCTGGAACTCCACAGACGCGGGTACGACCAGGTGATTCCTCGGCGGACCCGCGAGGGCGAGGGCCTGGCGCGCACGATACTGAGCCGCGGCTACTACGCGCTGGTGCGCCACCTCATGGATGTGGAGGTACTCGACGGCGCCGGGGATTTCAGGCTGCTGTCGCGTCAGGCGGTCGACACTGTGCTGTCGCTGCCGGAGACCAACCGGTTCTCCAAGGGCATCTTCTCCTGGATCGGCTTCACGACGGCCAGCTTCACGTACCGGAACGCCCAGCGGCTCGCCGGCAGCTCGAAGTGGGGAAGCCGGCGTCTGCTCAACTACGGCATCGACGGGCTGCTCTCCTTCAACAACCGCCCCCTGCGGCTGGCCGTCTACGCGGGCTTCTGGTGTTTTCTCGCCGCACTCGTCTACGCGGTCTGGACCGCCTTCGAAGTGGCCCTCCACGGGGCTGCCGTCCCCGGCTACGCGACGCTTTTGATGACGGTGGTGGGGCTGGGCGGCATCCAGCTCATCACCCTGGGGGTCATCGGTGAATACGTCGGCCGCATCTACCACGAGGTCAAACGCCGCCCGTCCTTCGTGATCCGGGAAACGGACGATCATCCCGCCCCCAGGCCCCCCCGGCCCGCGCCGGTGAATCGCTTGGCGGCCCGCCCCCCGAAACGGCAATTCGCCACCTTCGTGGCGATCGGCGTCGTCAACACCGCCGTCTACCTCGCCATCTACACCGCCCTGAACCCATGGATCCCGTATCTCGCCGCGCATGTTCTCGCATACGCAGTCAGTACCGTCGGTTCCTTCCTGCTCAATTCCTACCTCACCTGCAGGACACGTCCGACCTGGCGCGCGTTTCTCCGGTATCCGTTGTCCAGCGGCTTCAACCTGGTGGCCTCTGGGGCGCTTCTCTACGTAGCCGTCAGCCGATTCGAAATGGACAAGAACGTTGCCGCACTTGCCGCCGGGATCCTGGTCACCCCCATCTCCTTCCTCCTCGCCCGGTGGGCCATCAACTCCGGCCGCCGGCCGGCTGCCACCGCTGCCGTGGCTTCGAACAGTCCTGCGGGGACGGAACAGGACGACCCCTCCCCCGGCTAGCGCCCTCCGCTCGGACGGCGAGACGACCCCGACCCCGGAGCGGCCGGTGGAGCAGACCGACACGGAAACCCCCGAGCGCCGCACCGTGGCAATCCCGGGCCTCGCTTCCCCGCTCCGCGCCAGGACCGATTCGGCTCTGCTGCCGCTCATTCCGCTGGCCCTCTTCGTCGGAGCCGCGTGGTCCGCCCGGTGGGTACGCCCCAGCGGTGACGAGTGGTGCTTCCTGCCCTTCGTGCGCGACCACGGATTCCTGGGCATGGTGAACCGGTTCTACTCCGCGGACAACGGCCGGATCGCCAACGGGGTGCTCGTGTCCGCCTACGCAAGGTTCGGCGTGGCGGGCCAGCAGTGGTACGCGGGGATCAGCGCGGTCGTGATGCTGCTCCTGCTGTGGGCCTGGGCGGCGGCACTGCGGCGGCGCAGCGGGTGGCGGGTACCCCGGGGCGTCCCGCTTTTCTCGGCGGCCACGCTCCTGGCCGTCTTCTGCTTCGCCTCCACCAACACATACAAGACCTTCTTCTGGCCGGCGTCGTCGGTTTCGCACACCTTGCCGCCGGTGCTCGCGGCCGCCGCTACGATCCCGGCCGTGCTCGCGACCTCGCGGCAGGGCAAGGCTTTCGCGATCGCGGTCGCGTGCGCTTCCGGGGCCGTCATGGGCACGCTGTCGGAGGAAACCTCCGTTGTCGTGCTGACCCTCCTCGTACCGGCCCTTCTGCTCGGACGCCGCCTCTTCGCCGCCGGACGGCTCGCATTCGCTCGCATGTGGTGTGCTGCCGCAGCGGCGGGCATCCTCACCGGCACCGCCGTGCTCCTCACCTCAACGGGATCCAGGAACCGGCGCAAACTCCAACATGCGGACGGCATGTTCTCGCGCGAATCGCTCTACGCCTCAGGGCGGGGCTACGCACACGTCGTCCATACCGTGCTGACGAACTACCAGTACATTGGCGCGGTCGGCGTGGGCCTTCTGATCGGCGCACTCGTCCGCCGCCCGGACGGCGGCATTCCGCGGCCCGACCGCAGGGCAACCCTGCTGATGGGTGCCGGCACGGGGGCTCTGCTGCTCTCCGGATACGCCTGTACGGTGATCGCCTATCCGGCTTTCGGCTCCACGGTGGCCAGCGCCAACAGGCTGTGGAACGACTACCTGTTCCTGCTGCTCCTGCTGCTCGTCGCCGCAGGCGGCCTGCTCGGGAACCTGGCGGTACGGCGGTTCCGACGTGGCATCAAGCCGGTGGCCCTGGGCGCGGTATCCATCTGCGTGTGCGTCACCGCCCTACTGGCCCTGTCGCTACACGACCTGGATTCGGACATGCGGGCGCGCGCCACAGCCTGGGACAACCAGGACCGCCAGCTGCGGGAACAGACCGCGGCTGGGGCAACGGTGCTGCCCTACAAACCCCTCGTCATCAGCAAGATGACCGAACCGTTCGGCGGCGGTGGCAATGGGCCGTGGCCCGCCTCATGCGTCGCCCAGTACTACCACCTGAAGAAGGTCACGGACGGAACGGAACATCGGGGTACGGGCGCCGCTTGAGCAGCAGCAGCCCACCGGTCACGGTGGGGCCCTTCGACGTGCGCAGCCTGGACGGTTCCTGCCGGACTCCTCCCCGTTCCCGCGGAGGAGCAAGAACGGGGCCCGCAGCCGCGGCGACGTCGGGCAGGGCCACGGCCAGGAACCAGTCCTCCACTCCCCTGCTGATCAACTCGAACGCCTCACCGGCGTGGCCGTGCCGCACCGGCAGCCACGCTGCGAACTCCATCTGGTGTCGACCGGAGCGGGCCAGGGGACGAACCAGGGCGACCGCCTCTTCGGCCGCCCCCAGCGTTCGAGGAACTCCGCTTCGGTCCGGACAGCGGTCCACCAGCCCGTCGCGACGTAGGGGCAAGCACCTCCAGGGCCTCCGCCTCCCGGGTCGGCCAGCCACGCGAACAACAGGCCGAACAACGCGCTGAGAAGATACTGCTCATGCCCGATCGCCCAGAAGACGACCAGCGGCACCAGCGCCATGTCCAGGAACAACACCCCTCGCGGCCAGTTGAGCCCAGCGGGGTTGAGCTCGAACACCTTCGACAGCCAGCCCACGACCTTCCCCCGGTGAACGGGCTGTTCGTCCCGTGCGCTCGCACTGGCCATGGCCGGTCCTCGCTCACCTCGTCACCAGGTATGTCGCTCCGGTCCCGCATTCTGCGATGCCGCCGAGGTAGGCGCGAAGCGACCCGCAGGCCCCGGTCAAAGACGCCGGGCGCCCACCAGTCGTACGGCGGAGCGAGCCTGTGGGGCTCAAAAACACGAATCGTCGCCTGGTTCTGTAGTCCGTCGCTGTGAGGAACCCGGCCAAGGTCCCTGAGCAGTGGCTCTTCCTCGTCTGGGACCATGTTTCGTGATCTTGTCCACGGTGTACGCCGTCACCCGCCGCCTGCTGTCGCTGCCGGCGTTGCTGCTGCGGCGTGACGTTGCCAAGGACGCGGAGTTGCTGGTGCTGCGGCATGAGAACGCGGTCCTGCGCCGACAGGTCCCGCGCGTGCGCTACGAACCAGCCGACCGCCTGTGGTTCGCCGCGCTCTCGCACCTGATACCGCGCCGCCGCTGGGCCCAGCTCTTCCCCATGGCCCCCGCCACGCTGCTGGCCTGGCACCGCAAACTCGTAGCGAAGAAATGGGACTACAACCGGCGACGCAGACCCGGACGCCCACCCACAGCCGCCGCGGTCAAAACCCTGATCCTCCGCATGGCGGCCGACAACCCGGAATGGGGCCACCGGCGCATCCACGGCGAACTCACCCGCCTCGGCCACAAGACAGCCGCCTCCACTGTGTGGAACATCCTCAACCAGGCCGGCATCGATCCCGCCCCGCGTCGCACCGGACCGACCTGGAAACAGGGGTCCTCCCCCTGAGTGGTGGACACGCTGATACTGGATCTGCTTGATCCGGAGGAAGCGAGAAGACCGCCGATGGCGATGAAGGACTACTCGGACGAGTTCAAGGCCGATGCCGTGGCCCTGTACGAGTCCACACCCGGGGCGATCTACAAGAGCATCGCTGCTGACCTGGGCGTCAACCGGGCGACCCTGCGTGAGTGGGTGCTGCGGGACCGCGAACGCCGTGGCGTCACAGCCGCGGCTGCGACGCCGGGCGCCCGGCCTCGGGAGGCCGTTGCGTCCGCTGATCCGGTCGAGCGTGTGCGGCAGCTGGAGGCGAGGGTGGCCGAACTCGAGGCAAGTGAGCGCAAGCTCGCCACCGAGCGGGACATCCTCCGCAAGGCGGCCAAGTATTTCGCCGGAGAGACGAACTGGTGAGGAGCCGCTTCCAGTTCGTTGACGACCACCGGGACACCTACGAGGTGAAGCGGCTCTGCCAGGTCCTGGACGTGAACCGGTCCAGCTACTACAAGTGGCTCGCCGGCGCCGAGGTCCGGGCTGGCCGGCAGCGGCAGGACCGGGTCCTGGCCGAGGAGATCCGTCAGATCCACGGCGAGTCCGGCGGCGCTTACGGCTCCCCGCGAGTGGCGGCCGAGCTCCGCGAGAAAGGGCAGCGGGTCAACGAGAAGCGGGTCGCCCGGATCATGCGGACGTTCTCCATCACCGGCATCCGCCTGCGCAGACGCGTGCGCACCACCGTCCCGGACCCGGCCGCCTCACCGGTCCCGGACCTGTTCCAGCGGGACTTCACCGCCACCGAGCCGGGGCTCAAACTCATGGGCGACATCACGTATCTCCCGCTCGCGGGCGGGGAGTTCCTCTATCTCGCGACGGTGCTGGACTGCTTCAGCCGCAAGGTCATGGGCTGGTCCATCGCCGACCACATGCGCACCAGTCTGGTCACCGACCCACTGCGGATGGCAGCCTCGACCCGCGGCCGCCTGGACGGCGCAGTGTTCCACTCCGACCACGGAGCGCAATACGGCTCCCGGGCCTACACCGACCTCTGCGACCAGCTCGGGGTCACCCGCTCGATGGGCGCGATCGGCACCAGCGCCGACAACGCGGCCTGCGAAAGCTTCCACGCCTCCCTCAAACGCGAGACCCTCCAGGGCGCCACCGACTACGGCGACTCCGACACCTGCCGCAGAACCGTCTTCGCCTGGCTGACCCGCTACAACACCCGCCGCCGGCACTCCGCCAACGGCCACCTCAGCCCCAACGAATACGAACACCGACACCACACCGCTAAACTCACACTCGCCGCGTGATCAATAACCGCGTGCCCACCTTCACGGGGGAAGGCCCCAGTTCCTCACAGCCCAGGCCGAGCACATCGTCTCTGTCGACTTCCTGCACGTCGACACCATCAACCTCACACGCATCTACGCCCTGGTCCTGCTCGAACACCGGAACCGCCGTGCCCACCTGCTCGGCGTCACCGCCAACCCCACCGGCCCATGGACAACCCAGGCTGCCCGCAACTTTCTCATGGACACCAGGGAAACCCCGAACCGGAAGTTCCTGATCCGCGACCCCGGCAGCCAGTTCACCGACGCCTTCGACGCCGTCTTCACCGACGCCGGCCTGCGCGTCCTGAAAAGCCCGCCCCAGACCCCGAAAGCGAACGCACACTGCGAACGGTTCATCGGCACCCTACGCCGCGAACTCCTCGACCAAACGCTCATCCTCAGCGAACGGCACCTGCGCCGAACCCTCACCCGCTACCTGGAGCACTACAACGAGCACCGGCCCCACCGCGCCCTGAGCCAGCTCTGCCCATCACAAGCCGAGACCGGACCACCACGCCCCATCGACCCCGCCGAGCAACGAGTCCACCGCACGGCAGTCCTCGGCGGACTCATCAACGAGTACCAGATCGCCAGCTGACGATACGACAAACCCGCAGATCAGCGGCCGAATCCTATATTTGAGCCCCACAGCACCGCCCGACCCCGAGCATCGCCGACGCGAGGCCTCTGCACCGGTTGCCGCCGCCTTTCGCCGACCCAGCGAAGATCGCCCGCCTCACGGTACAGAAACGCGACCGACACGACAGCATGTGCGGTGTTCAGCGGGGAGAGAAGGAAAGGCTGAGGTGCGCGTGCATCGCATCGGCCAGTCGGGTCAGCATCTGGACGGTCGGGCTGACCCGGCCCTGCTCGATGCGGGAGATCAATGCCTGCCCGGTGCCCGCGGCCTGGGCGAGTCGGGACTGCGACCAGCCCAGCTCTTCACGACGGCGGCGGACCAGTTCGCCCGGGGTCACGCGCCTGCGCCGCCGTAACGGGGAAGCTCGGCTGTCTCGATGATCAAGCCCCCCACGGGGATCGTGTCCCCGAAGACGTAAGCGACGTGATTGTCGTAGGCGGGGTTCCCGTGCTTGGTGACCACACTCCAGTGGTGGTGCGCGGTCCCGTTGCGGGGGTCGATGATCAGGTAATGAGGGATGCCCATCGCAGGGTAGTCGCGGATCTTGCCCTCGTAGTCGTTCTCAGGATTCGACGGGGAGACGATCTCCACCGCGATCTCGACCGCCTCGGCCGGGAAAGCGTCGTCGGTGTCCGTCGCGGCAAAGGGCAGCACGACCAGATCCGGGCGCCGCAGGATACCCAGGGCGGCGTTCTCCACATCTCCGCCGGTGTGGGCGATGACGCCGTCGGGGAGCTGCGGCTGGAGCTGGTGGGCCAGCATCCAGGCGGCGCGTTCATGCCGGCCCGCGGGGCTCATCATCATGACGATGGTGTTGCCGCTGATCTCGAACCGGTCGGAGAACGGCGGCGGAGGCGTGAGGTGCGCTGCATACTCGCGCAGTTGCCGGTAGACCTCTTCGCGTGTCGTCACACTTCCACCATACATGTCATATCTGTCATAGCCGAGGGAGCGAGGCAAAACGGCCTGTGACAGTCCGCCGCCGAAGAGCCCGGCGCCGTCCCCCTCTACTGAGCTTGTAGCTGGGATGTCGTTGGGGGCAGGCTGACAGTGTGTGATTGTCGCGGTATGCCGTCTGTATGAGGTATCCGCAAGGTGGTGGGCTGACGCCCGAGCGGCAGGCGTTTCGTGAGCGGATTCGGTTGGAGGCCGCCGAGCGGTTCGCCGCGGGAGCCTCCACTGCAGAAGTCGCCAGGGAGGTACGGGGCAGCGTGCGCTCGGTTCAACTGTGGCCGCGGGCCTGCCAGGAGGCGGGCCGGCCTGGGCTGCGTTCGACAGGGTCGGTGTCGCTGCCCAAGCTGAGCGACGCGCTGTTCGCTGTGCTGGAGAAGGAGCTGGACAAGGGCCCGGTGGCGCACGGATGGCGGGATCAGACCTGGACTTTGGCCCTGCGAGTGCCGATAACTCATCCGCGCAGATCAGCGGCCTACGAACGACCTGCATGGGTGCACAAAGAGGGCAAGAATGGAACGCGTTCAGCAATCCATAACTTGATAGCTGAACACGTTCAACAATGCCATCTGCTCAGCACCCAGGTCACCAGCCCGCAGGCTGCTGACCTGCGCGGACGAATTATCGGCACCCACAAGGTCAAGCGGTGCGAGCAGGGGCTGGAAGTGCCGTGTCTCGTTTGTCTTGGACCAGACCTCGGTCTGGGCGAGGGTGACCGGGCGGCCGTGGGTGACGGCGGACAGCAGGTGCCGGCGGGGCCGGCTCAGGCGGGCGGAGCCGCGCAGTGCCTTGCCGTCCACGGCGATCACCCGTCGTCTGCCCGGGACTGCGGCGCTACGGCGGCGAGCCAGCCAGGCTCCGACGGCCGCATCGAGTGCATCGGCGTCAAGGCGGTCCAGGACCCTCCCGATCGCCGACCTGGACGGCGCATGCCGCCAGCGCAGCAGGTGACGGCGCACGCCGAGCGCGGCGAGCAGCCCGGCGTCGGCACGGGCGCCCCACTCGGCGAGCTCGTCGATGGTCCGGGCTCCCGAGACCGCGGCGGCCGCGCAGACCAGCAGGATCGAGGCCAGCGAGTACCAGCGGCCCCGCCGGGAGCGAGGATCGGGCACCGCGTCCAGGAAGAACCGCAGGTCAGCCACGTCGTCCGTGCTGAGCGGACCCAGCTTGGCCAACACGGCAGGGATCGGGGAAGATGAGACAGCGGACACGGGAACCTCTTGATCACTCGGCTTAGACACCTGAATGATCACGGATCCCGTGTCCGCTCTGTCATCCATCCCAACCCGCAGCATCCTCACGCCAGTTGGATGATCCCGGGAACTTGCGCAAGCCCTGACGGCGGGTCCGACCGTCGCCCCCGGCACCGCCAGCAGTCGCCGTCACTCCGTAACCGGGTCGTCGTCCTCATCGGGGCCCGCTACGACTAGCGTGCCAAGCGTGTAGCCCGGCCGATCATCCAAGTACTCATCCTCCGGCCAGAGTTCGACCGCCCTGGCGGCGGCGGCCCGGATCGCGGCTCCGTCGAGTTCCGCGCGCTGCTCGGGCGCTCCGGCATCCGCCCAGACGCTCACGAGGGTTACCGGGCCGTCCGGGGGCAGCGGCGAAACCCAGAACTCCGACTGCCAGGACAACTCGTTCCCGGAGCCGCCGCCTTCGAGCAGCCAGATGCTCTCCGGGCCGGCCGGCTCCACTGGCGACCGGCCGATCCCCTCCCCGGTCGCCGCACGCCGCCCATCGGCGTACTGGATCCCTAGCCGCAGCCCGGTGTTCCCCTCTGCCGACCGGAACGGATCCGGCCGCAGGTCCCACAAGGGCCACCCCTGCCGGACGCCACCGCCCGGCAATTCCCGCCGTACCGCCCGCATCATGAAGGCAAACCCGTTCGGGTACGCCCGCAGCGCACCCACCCACACCGCCGCCGCCTCAGTCCTGACCACCTGCGCATCCCCCGGCACGGACGCAGGCAACACGTGGTCACGCTGATGCCACGGGCGGCGGCGCTCCCGCCGGGGCTCAGGCGCGGGCGGCGGCGTCGCGAAGGCTTCGAAGAAGGTCACGACTTCAACAGTGGCAGACCCCGCCGACCTCCCCGCCCGAAATCCGCCATGCCATTTCAGCCCGTCTCCCGGCAGGCGAAATATGACCAGCTGGTCGACGACCAGCCACGCCCAGGGGCAAGCTCACTGAACCTACCCATCCCCCTTCGGCTCCGGTGCCACACGCCATCCAGCAGCAGCACCCACTCCTCCACATCGGCTCCCCAGCCCCCTCACTCACCCACCAACATCGACCTCACCGACCCATGCCCACTACCCGAGTCGATCAGACCGCCAGCACGCTTATCGCACCTCAAGGTCCCCCGACGAGACCGACTCGGCGGAATTCTCCACAAGTACCACCACGCCGCTTGAACTGCCCGGATGATCAGTCGGCACCCACAGGGCGGCACTGGCACGGGCGACCCGCGGGCTGTCCGGCAGGCAGCGCGCCCTGCTGCTCGCCCTGCTCGCGGTGCTGCGCGAGTCCGCCCCCGACGCACCGCCGACCCCGGCCGAGGGGTGAACTGAGTACGGCTACTCATGCCCCGACCCGTGCGCCGCCCGGTAGCGTGGGGGCGAGGATCACCTGAAGTGACGCGCGTGATCGGGGAGGGGCGGGGGCCGTGACATTCGAAGCGGAATGGGCCGGGATCAAGCAGGAGGTGGCCGACAGGCCGGTGCTGACGCTGGCGCACGCCGACGCCGCCGCTGACGGCGGGGGCACTCCCGACGCCACGGGCGGTGACGCGGGCATGGCCTCGGACATCGCCGCGTGGAAGGCCGCCGCCAAAGGTGTGGGCACGCTGGCGGACAACCTGTCGAAGGCCGGCACCAAGCTCTACGAGGCGCAGCAGGGCATGGACACCAGCCTCCAGTTCTCCGACTGCACCTTCGAAAGCCTCACGGCCCAGGCCGAGTTGCATCCGACCTGAAGCGGCTACGTCAACAGCCTGCTGACCCGGTGCGGGGCACTGCAGAAGCAGCTGGAGGCGGCGGGCGCGACCCTGTGCGTCAGCGACGAGGTGGTCAGGACCGAGTTCGACAAGCTCGACGACGGCTACAACGACACCCCGGCCGTCGGCGGTCAGAACCAGGCGGGCTGACCTGTGGACTTACCCGCTCTGAAGTTCCTCAAGCCCGCCCAGTTCGAAAGCCTCGCCGACGGCTACCGCACGCTCAGCGACATGGCCGACCAGGGTAAGGGCGACATCGAGAACGGCATCAGCGCGAGGATGCGCGTCGCCAAGCTCGCCGGTGTGGGCGCGGACGCAGCGCACCGCCAACTCAGTGAGGTCGCGGAGAACTTCCACTACATCCAGGTCGAATGCGGCCTGGTCAGTACGGCCTTGCGGGCCTTCGTCGCCGACATCACGCCGGCCAAGGCAAAGTTCGACGCGGCCGTCGCGGACGCGGCGGCCCACAAGTTCAGCGTCGGCGACGACGGCTCGGTCACCTATCCCGAGGGCGGCCAGGACAAGGGCAAGCCCGTCCACGGCGGTACGGTCACCGGCGCCGCCGACGCCTCGGTCCGTGCGATCGACCACCAGGCCGCCCACTTCGACCCCAACCCGCACCACGCCGTGGCCCAGGACATCGCCGACCGCATATCCGACGCCCTGCGCGAGGCCACCGCGGCCGACGACAAGTGGGCGCCGCAACTGCGCAAGCTCATGGCCGACGACGACCTCACCGTCTCCGCGGCGGACTGGGCCGACGCCCAGAAGGACATGGCCGGCGTCGACAAGGACGCCGCGTCCTACCTCAGCCACCTCAAACCGCCGCCGAAGCACGGCAAGCCGCAGGACAACGCCGACTGGTGGAAGAGCCTGTCCCCGCAGGACCAGGCCGACTACCTGGCCGCCTACCCCGACCGCATCGGCGCCCTCGACGGCCTGCCCGCGACCGTACGCGACGAGGCCAACCGCACGGTCCTCGCCGAGACCCGCGGCAACTACCAGACGCAGCTGGACTCGATACCCCCGCCGCCCAAGGAGTGGGCGGACATCGCGGACCCCTCGGGGCGCGGGGTCCACACCCCGGAATGGACGGTGTGGAACGCGATGTACGGCGACAAGTACCGGGACACGTCCCACATCAGGGGCCGGCTCAAGGGTATGGACGCCATCCAGGCCCGTTTCGACGCCACCGGCACCGACGGCCTGCCCGAGGCCTACCTCCTGGGCTTCGACCCCGAGGGCAAGGGCGACGGCAAGGTCATCCTGGCCAACGGCAACCCCGACACCGCGGACCACACGGCCATCTACGTGCCCGGCACGACGTCGAAGCTCGACAAGATCGGCGGCGACATCAACCGAGGGGTGAACCTGTGGCAGGCTAGCAACCAGGAGGACTCAGGCTCGAAGATCTCCACCATCACGTGGTTCGACTACAACGCCCCCGACGACATCCCGGCAGCCACCGACGACACGTACGCGCACGCCGGCGCGCCCGAGCTGCGCCAGTTCCTCGACGGCAACGCGGCAGCCCACCAGGCGGCCACCGGAAGCCACGCGCACACCACGCTGATCGGCCACAGCTACGGCAGCACGCTGATCGGCGACACCGCCAAGTACGACTATCCCGACCACCAGGTAGGTGTCGCCGACCCGCTGCCCGTCGACGACATGATCGCCGTCGGCAGCCCGGGCATGCAGGCCAAGCACCCCGGTGACCTCGGCCTGGACCCCACCCACGTGTGGGCGGAGGGCGGCGGCGGCCTCGACCACGTCGTCCGCGACGGCGGCCGCTTCATGGGCCTGGGAGGCGGCGGGAACATTCCGACGGACCCGGCGTTCGGCGGCAACATCATGGCGTCGGACGCGCACGACCACAGTGCGTACTGGAACATGGACAACGGCAAACCGTCGGTCAGCCTGAAGAACCAGGCCGAGGTCGTCGTCGGCCGGTACGACAACATTAAACTGACACACCAGTCGCCCTACGGAGCACCGAGGTAGTGGGGAAAATGAACGACGCGTCCGACCGTCTCGGTTACCAGCCGCGGTTGCTTTCCGCCCGGGACGTGAAAGTCCAGGTCTCCGAACTGTCCAGCGCCGTGCTCGACATGGTGCAGGCCAAGGGAAGGGTGTCCGAAGGCGGCCCCATGGAACTGCCCTGGGACCAGGGCGAGGACCCCGACGCATTCCACAACGTCACGCACCTGTGGTCACTGCACGGCGTGGACGAGTCGGCGTTGGAAGGGGGAATGGCCGCACTCGCCCAACGGCTGCCGGAGAACGGCTGGCACGTGGTGCGCAACGGTCCCGACTCCAGCCGGAACCGCAACCAGGAGATCCTTGCCACGCACCTGGCGACACACGTCCAGCTCGAAGCGACCTTCGAGCGGAACACGGGCCTCGGGGACCCGCGGATCTCCTTCTCCCTCTACTCCCGCTTCTTCGTCTCCGCGCAGGAGCCCGGGCGGTGACGCGGCCCGCCGTTGCCTGGCGGGGTGCGGCCGTCGTGGGCGTCCTCGCCCTGGCCGCGGGTTGCGGGGGCGATGGCACGCCCGAGCGCGACGCGGCGACCGTCAGGAGCGAGGTCATGACCAAGTCCGCCGTCGTCATGGACACGGCCCACGTCACGGGCCGGCAGGTGGGCGCCTTCCCGCCGCGGAGCACCCCGACCGACATGTCGTGCGACGACGACAACGACGACAGCCCCGACCGCGTCCTGTCCCAGATGTGGACCGTGCACTCGAAGGACAACACCACCTTGGGTAAGGGCATGGCCAACCTGGCCGCGAGCCTGCCCGGGCAGGGATGGAAGATCGTCAGGAACGGCCCGGACTCCAGCATGAGCAAGAACCAGGAGATCCTGGCCACCCACCTGGCGACGAAGATCCAGATGAGCGTGACCTGGGAGAAGAACCTCCAGTACGGCGACCCCCTGATCCAGTTCGACGTCTACTCGCCCTGCTTCCGCAGCAAGTAGCCCTACAGGAAGCGACGTCGGCGTCCTCGTGCGGCTGCGCGCCCTGGCCGACGAGGTGGCTGATCGCTTCGGCCGGCGACTCTGCGCGTGCCGATAAATCATCCGTCCAGGTCACGGACTTGATCGCCGATCTCCGGCTGTCCTGCCCTCACCTCAAACTCTTCATCCGCATGGGGCATAGACGGCATCATGATCTGTCGTGCTGCTGCGCCTGGCCTACCTCGCTGCGACCAACGCCTTCGCCCTCCTTCGCCTGCTGCCGATGAGCGACCGCGACAAGGACATCGAGATCCTTGCGCTCCGACACCAGCTCATGGTTCTGCAACGCCAATTCGGCAGACCGGCCTTCACCGAGACCGACCGCGCCATCCTCGCCGGCCTGCTCCACCACCTCCCGATGCACAAGCTGCACCAGCTCCTTCTCCTGGTACGCCCCGACACGGTCCTGCGCTGGCACCGCAACCTGCTCAAGCAGCAGCATGCCGCGACCTGCGCACCGAGACGGCGTGGACGCCCTCCCACCGTCCGCTCGATCCGCGCCCTGATCCTCCGCATCGCCCGCGAGAACCCCCCGTGGGGGTATCGGCGCATCCATGGCGAGCTCGCGGCCCTGGGGATCAAGGTCGCCGCCTCCACCGTGTGGGAGATCCTCAAGGAGCACGGCATCCCACCCGCTCCGGAACGAGCGAGCACGACGTGGGCGGACTTCCTCCGCCACCAGGCCGGCGCCCTGCTCGCCTGCGACTTCTTCGAAAACCGCACCCTCACCGGGGCACGCCTGTACGTCTTCGCCGTCATCGAGCACTCCACCCGCCGCATCCGGATCCTGGGCACCACAGCACACCCCACCGCGCAGTGGGTGGTACAGCTCGGACGCAACCTCGTCATGGACCTCGAAGACGCAGGCAGCAAGGCCAGCTTCCTGATCCGCGACCGCGACTCCAAGTTCACGGCCGCCTTCGACACGCTGCTGACCGACGCCGGACTGGAGGTCGTCACCACCGGCATCCGGGTACCGCGTATGAACTCCATCATGGAGCGCTGGATCCAGACCTGCCGGCGCGAACTCCTCGACACAACACTGATCTGGAACCAAAGCCATCTCCGCCACACACTCAGGGAGTACGAGATCTTCTACAACGGGCATCGGCCGCACCGGGCTCTCGGCCAAGCCGCTCCACTCCGACCACTCCCCCACCCAAGCGATGAGCCAGCCCAGACCAGACGTCTCGAGGTCCGTCGACGAGATCGACTCGGAGGAACCCTCCACGAGTACCACCATGCCGCCTGACCAGGCCGGATGATTAATCGGGCACCCACACCGTAGCGCTGCGGGCCAGGTCGCCGACGAGGCCGCTTGTGGCGCGTCGCCGTCACCGTTCCAGATCCTCTGGGTGTGCAGTACCGCGTCGGTCACGCGGGCCTCGCGGGCTCGGCTGAGGCGCTGGTCGAGGTCGTCCAGGGCAGCCAGCGCGCTGGCCAGGCGCCGAATAGACGCGCCGTTGCGCAGCGCCCATGCCTGTTCGGCGCGCCGCCCGCGCTCCTGCCGCAGGATCTCTACACGCTCGCTCTGGGTTCGCACCGGGGTGCCGTCCGGCCTGCTGACGGCACCGTTCAGCTGCAGGTGCCGGCGCTCGGCGCACTGACGGCTGCTCATCTCCAGAGCTTCGGCGATCCGCTGCCAGGTGATCTTGTTCTGGCGTGCACGGGTGATCAGGATCCGTTCGTCGTGGTCGAGCTTGTCCCGCAGAATCCGGATCACCTTGAGCGTCGCGAGTACTTCCTCGCTGCCCGCATCCTCGATCAGTGTCGTCTGCGCGTGCCGGACTATGCGGTCGTAGGCGTGTGAGATCTCGTACAGCGTGCGGCGGCCGTTGGGCTCACGGTGCCGTCGCAGGCCCGACTCCAGCAGTTGCGCCCACGCCCGATCCCGGTTGATGGAAGGATCGGGGCCCTGCTCCTGTGATGTCGTCCTCATGATGACTCCATCTGTCGACTGTCGGACGACTCCCCCATCGGAGGCTGATCCACCTGCACGCCGCGTGGTCGCTCAGCCTCCCGGCGAGCGTCAGCCGCCCGCCGCGCCAGCTCACGGGATGCCCGGGAGCGACGGGATCTCACAGCCCCTGCGGCGAATGTGGTCAGGGCCACCAGCAAACCGCCCAGGTACTGAGCGAAAGTACTCTGCAGTAAGTCCATGGACATATACGCGCTAGCCTCGATCTTGCATGACGGTCCGTCGGTTTCTGCGGCGGGCCGTTTCTCTGTTGCGGGCTGGTTGTGAGAATGGTGGTGGCCCGGCTGTCGCGTCGGGTAGGCGCCGGGTTCCACTGCTCCGGTGGGGTGATGCTGTCCGCAGGGACTCGAAGGTGCTGGTCAGCCGGGGTTCGGCAGGGCTTGGAGCCGGTCGGCCGCTGCGGTGATCACGTCGGTCCAGGGCCAGTGCGCCGCGAGGCGGAGGTAGCGGCTGCGGCCGGTGGTGACGAGTTGCGCGGCGGCTGAGAACAGGCGGAAGCGAAGCTTCTTGGATTCCCAGCGGCGGGTCTTGCCGGTCAGGGCGAGCATCGGCATCCAGGCCAGCAGGTCCAGGGCGAGCTGGACGATCTCCAGCCAGATCTGGTTCTGGGCGAGGCCGTGGAGCGGGAGGTTGCGCAGGCCGGTGGAGCGGGCGTCTCGGATGCGGTCCTCGCAGCGGGCGCGCTGGCGGTGGCGCAGTTCGAGCCCGGCGATGGCCTCGCCGGGGGTGTTGGTGGCAAAGCAGGTCAAGCGCATGCCGTCGGCGTCGGTGAAGCGCAGTTGGGCTCCGGGGTGTGGGCGTTCCTTGCGGACGATCAGCCGCATTCCCTTCGGCCACCCCTTCAGGCAGTCTCCGCTGATCTCGGCTACCCAGGCGCCGTCGCGGACCTCGCCACCAGGTTCGACGGCCGGGGTCCAGGCCGATGCTGGGACCTTCAGTACGGTCTGGTGGATGGTGTCGGTGATGGTCATGCCGACCGAGTACGACAGCCACCGGCCCCGCGCCGCGAGCCAGTTGACGAACTCGTGGGTGCCGCCGCCGGAGTCGGTGCGGATCAGTGTGCGGCGCCCGCGCCGGAACCTCTTCGGGAGCTGAGCCAAGGCCTGTTGGGTGGCGGTGATGTGGTCGGCGGCGGTGTTGCTGCCCGCGTTCCCCGCTCGCAGCAGGCCCGCCACCGGTTCACCGGCGCCGCCCGCCCCGTGGTCGACGAAGGCCATGATCGGGTGGTGGCCGAAGGTCCGCTTCCAGGTCGCTGCGGCGTCCTGCTTGTCCGAGTGCGCGATCACCAGTACCCCGTCCAGGTCCACGATCACCTGTCCGCCCTGGTCGGGGGCGGTGTCCCCGGCCAACGCCCAGACATGTTCGCGGACCTGGGCGCGGGCCTGGCGGATCGCGGCCAGCGCGCGCTTCCCGCTGCCGGCAAGCGTGTCGACCAGGCGGGAGATGGTCGGGTCGGAGGCCACTGGCCCGAACACCGCCGGCTCGGCCCGCAGCATGGCGACATCGGACAGGCAGTCCCCGCCCAGCGCCACCGCGAGCGCCATATCCAGCAGGATCTTGCCTGGATCGTGCACCGCCCGCTGCTTTCGCCATGGCGCCAAAGCCGCTGATATCGCACTGTCCAGCCCGGTCTTGCGGACCGTCTCCGCCAGCAGCACGGCCCCGGCCTGGGAGACCACTTGCCGGCCACCGCCCTCGACCCGGACACGGGGGTACGACCCGGTAGTCTTCTTCACCTGAGGAGTGCAGCTTTCCTGACGACGACATGGATCCTAGACAAGTCCCATCGTCCCAGGTCAGATGCGCTCCTCGCTTATTTGATCAAGCATCGGACACCCGCAGTCGCGAAAGCGCGAGGCTAGCGCACGGAACGCGTGCGCGGCCTCCTTCATCGCTGCTCAAGGGGTGAGAACAGACCAACTCATCGGAAGGATGGACATTGCTCTCGCCGGTGGACGCCTTCGAAGTCTGCCGGGTGGTCCTGCCGTCACTCGGCCGTAATGGCGGTCCGTACGTAAAGCGCCACGCTTCGCCACCCTGCGACACCGGATTAACTGGGGCATAGCACGCTTCTTCGAAGGACGGATCTGTCGTGCCGATGCGACGTCGTGGTGTGACCGCAGGGGCCCGTTGAGGACCGGCGGCGCGCTGGCCTCGACAAGCGCCTCACCGAGCACAGCCCCCGCCGCGCCCTGGTCACCGAGTCCGCCCGCGCCGGCAACCCCGACGCTGTCGCGGAGAAGCAGGGCGGATGGGCCAGGGGCAGCCCGTCATGCGCAGGTACCGCAAGCTGGACGACGACTTTACCGAGAACGCCCTGCACGGCGTGCTGTAGTCGCGATGCGGAAGAGCGGGTGCCTACCAATTAGCAGCCAGCCGCACCACCGAGCCTGATTGCGGCGGTAGCCCCGTCGGCAGCACGCCCATGCAGCCTTCGAAGTCGACCGTGCCGCCGGAGAACACCGTGCCGCCGAAGTTGAAGAGTGACCCTCGAACAGCGATCCCCATGAACTGATCGCGACGCCACCGCGCAACACAAGCACCAGGCGGGAACGCAGAACCGGTCGCGCCGGCACCTGTGCGGGTCAGCGGAGTCCGCGGCGGCCGCCGTTGGCCGCGCACCTCGGGCACTACCAGGAGCCCCGCCGCCCGGCAGGCCGCAGCCGGTCTCTGCCACGCCCGGTGCTCATCCGTGCCGGGCAGCCGCCCGGCACTGCCGGGGCGCACCGTGTGCGCCCGCCACCGCGCCATGGAGCTGGACGCGGCCGAAAGGCGGCAGCAGCTGCCTCCGGGGACGGGCGCTATCAGGTGCTATGGATGCGTTCGCGTCGTCTGGTGCGGCGTTCGCAGAAGAGAGGCTGGGCGGTTAGCGACGCTTCTTCTTCCGGCCGGAAAGGGTCAGGCCGAGGAAGGTTTCGGCGACTCGGTGTGCGATATAGACACCCAAGAGCACAGCGAAGGCCGCAGAGCCGATGACGGTCTTGTTGAGGTGCGGCCAACTGATCGCTGTGGTGATGAGTGCGGCGCTATACATGATCATGAGACCGATGACAGCTCGGTTCCGGGAGGTGATGGGTTCACCCTGGACGAGCTTGACGTTCTCCATGGAGCGCAGTGGGGCCTTCAGGTCGGGTCCCCCTTCGAGGAGGAGGCGGATAGTCAGGCTGGCGTCGTTGTGGATTAGCGAAGGGCCGAGGTGGATGCGTGTGCCGTCGTACTCGAGAGCGGGTATGAGTTCGATGCCGGCGGAGTAACGGGTGTCGATATCTTTGACGATGGGTGCGCCCACATCAATGACCAAGGGCCCCTGAGAGAACCGTTCCTTGCCAATGTCGCGGCGGCTCTTGACGGCCAGGGTGAGGAGGGTGATGTACGGGTCGTTGAGGGGGGCGTCGCCGTGGTGCATGGTGAGGCTGGCCAGGCGGGCGTTGGGGGTGAGCAACTGGGTTGTCTCGGTGAGGTCGTAGTAGAGGTAGGTGTCGCGCTCGCTAAAACGGCGGGCGGCCCAGACGCTGATGGGTATAGCTAGGAGGGCAAGGATCAGCGCCCAGAAGCCTATGGCCGGGGCATCTCGTTCCATCCACGATTCAGCGAGCAGCAGCATGTCTGGATCCAACCAATGCCAGCGCCGCAGTGTGGCCAGATCGGCGACATCAGCCGCCCTTGAGTACTCCGTACTGCACCTGACCTGCGCTCGACGCGAACCGGCTCGGGACTGCTGGCGGCGCCGCTGCCACGTCTTGCCGCAGAACCGGCCGGATGGGTACTCCGTAAGTTGTTGTGTGGCCCGGGAGGGCCGGATGTGGCTTATGGGTCCTTGCCGTCAGTGGCTTCCCAGGAGTGGCCGTCCGTCCGGCCCTCCGGGGCGCCCTGGCTGCTGATTGAGATGTGCGCGCCTTGAGCGGTCGCTGATTACGGAGATGACAGCGGGGTGTTCCTCGGGCCGACGGCATGCTGTTCGGAACGAGGAGGGGCAAGTGAGCAAGCGGATGGCCCAGGTCTGGGCCGGTGTCGACGCGGGCAAGGGCCACCACTGGGCGGCGGTGGTCGACGAGACCGGCGCGACGCTCTGGTCGAAGAAGATCGACAACGACGAGTCGGTGATCCTGACCGCGCTCGGCGAGATCCTGGCCCTGGCGGACGAAGTCCACTGGGCGGTGGACATCTCCGGTACGTCCTCCGCGCTGCTGCTGGCGCTTCTCGCAGCGCACGGCCAACGGGCCGTCTACGTGCCCGGCCGCACGGTCAACCGCATGTCCGGGGCCTACCGCGGCGAGGCGAAGACCGACGCCCGCGACGCCTACGTCATCGCCGAAACCGCCCGGCACCGCAACGACTTCTCCACGATCGGCGTGCCCGCCCAGCTGGCCGCCGACCTGGCGCTGCTGACCGCCCACCGCGCCGACCTTGTAGGTGCCGAATATTGCATCCGTGCTTGTCGCAGCCCTGGTTCGGGGTCAGCGGTGCGCGCTGGCAGTTGAGCGTCCGATGCAAGGTGGGCTACTCGTGGAGCCGCCTCGGCCGGCTGCGAGGATGCTCGACTGTGCTGCTGCGACTTCCGTACCTCGCCCTGTCGACCGCCGTCAGCTTCATGCGGCTGCTGCCGATGAGCAATCGCGAGAAAGACCTCGAGATCCTGGCCCTGCGCCACCAACTGGTCGTCCTGCAGCGACAGACAGGCAAGCCGCAACTCACCTGGCCCGACCGGGCACTCCTGGCAGCACTGCTACACCGTCTCCCACACGGGCGGCTGCGTCAGCTCCACCTGATCGTCTCCCCCGACACCGTGCTGCGCTGGCACCGCGAGCTGCTCCGACGCCGCCACGCGAAGGCCTCCCGCCCCAAGCGCCCGGGCCGGCCCCGCACCGTCCGGTCCATCCGCGTCCTGGTCCTGCGGCTCGTGCACGAGAACCCCAGCTGGGGGTACAGACGCGTACACGGCGAACTCGCCGCGCTCGGCATCAAGGTCGCCGCCTCCACCGTGTGGAGCATCCTGAAGGACCACGGCATCCCGCCTGCGCCCGACCGGCAGCACACCACCTGGGCGACTTTCCTCCGCTCCCAGGCCGAAGCCATCCTCGCGGCCGACTTCTTCGAGACCAAGACCCTGACCGGCGCGACCCTGACCGTCCTGACGGTGATCGAGCACGCGACCCGACGCGTCCGCATCCTCGGCGCCACGACGCAGCCGACCGCCGCCTGGGTCACCCAACTCGCCCGCAACCTGGCCATGGACATCCAGGACTCCGGAACGAGGATCAAATACCTCATCCGCGACCGCGACGTGCGCTACCCCACCAGCTTCGACGCCGCGCTCGACGATCAAGGCGTCGAGGTCGTGCAGACCGGGGTGAGGATGCCCCGAATAAACGCAATCATGGAACGCTGGATCCGCTCCTGCCGAGCCGAACTACTCGACCGCACCCTCATCTGGGACCAAGCCCACCTCATGCACGCCCTACGCGAATACGAGCAGTTCCACAACGAACACAGACCCCACCGAGCACTCGCCGGCGCCGCTCCCCTACACCCGCTCCCGAAACCCCTCACATCCGACCGGATCACCCACCTCGACATCCGCAGACACGACCGCCTCCGCGGCATCCTCCACGAGTACCATCACGCCGCCTGACCTGCACGGACATAATTCTCGACACCTACAAGGTCCAGCCCCAGCGCGTATGCCCAGGACAACCGGTCACGCACCGCCTCGGCCGCCTGCCGGTCCGTGAGGTTCTCCGCCATCTGGAACACCGTCACCAACGCCAACCGCCCAGGTGACCAGCCCAGCGGCCCCGTCACCCCGAAAGCGCACGCGAACTCCGCGTCGGCGAACAACTCCCCGAACCGGTCACGCACCGCCACCGGCAGCGGCACCTCCCGACCGTGAAAGCTGGCGCGTACCGCCCTGGCGACCTCCGCCGCAGGCTCAGGCCACGGCTGCGGCACCATCGCCATCCCGGCCCCACCCCCGCGACCGGAGGCAGGCAGAAACCGGCCGCACCACGATCATCTCGCAGACAAACAGCCCGACAGCACACCCAGTCAATGACCACCAGGGTCGAGCAGGGACCCAGGCGTGGGCGGTGTCGTCCCAGAACGGGTGATTGGCCGTGGAGCGTGGACGGCTTTCCGTTGCTGCCGCGGACCGTTACGTCCACGGTCAACTCCTGGTCAGGGGCCGGAGAGTGGCAACGTCGGCAGCTTCGAGGGCCGGGCTCCGGCGCTGAGGCGGTCGGCAATGTGACGGCCTGGAGTAATGTCGGCGCGTGACCGAGGACAACCGCACCCTGCGTTACCCGCACCCGGCGATCACCCCTGGGGAGTTCGAGGAATTTGTCGCGGGGGAGCTGCTTGGCGCGGCGGGGTCGGAGGTGGACGACCTCGTGGTCACCGTGCACGAGAAGATCGGTGGCGCCGATGGTGCGTACGACTTCGACGCCACCGTCCGGTACCGGTTCGCGGGGATGGCCTTCCTGGTGGTCGTCGAGGCAAAGCTGCACCGGAATCCGATCAAGCGTGAACTCGTCCAGGTGCTTCACCAGAAGATCCACAGTGTCGGCGCGCATAAGGGTGTAATGGTTGCCACTTCGCCGTACCAAAGTGGTGCTGTCGAGTTCGCGGCGGCGCATGGTATTGCTTTGGTGACGGTCACCGAGGGCCGCTTCGTGTTCGCGACCAGGGACACCGCGACCGCGCGCCCCACGTTCGTGGCGCATTACAGCGGTGGGGCGGGCTCGCGGAGTCTGGTGCTGTCCGCCGACGACGATGATCATGCGGCTTGTGTCGCGACGTTCCTGTTGGGACGGCCTGCCTGACATCCTCCGGCTACGTGCCGACGTGGATGTGCGACGCCCACGCCGATGGGTCATCCGGCCATCGGTCGCGCATTCGGCGGGTCGCGCTGTGGACAGCCTCGGCAACGCCCGCGCCGTCGGCGATCGCCGAGTAGATCAGGTCGGCGACGTCCACCGCCTGCCAGTCGCCGATCCGCCACAGGGTGCCGATCACGTGCCGATAGCCGGCGAGTTGGAAGGCGGAGGCCAGGTGGATCGCCTCGTCGGCCAGCCGACCGCTGGGACGCGCGGTGGAGCACGCGGACAGGAACGCCAGTTCGGCGTCGTCCATCCGGAGCCTGGCCAGGTCCGTCACGGTGAGCGGCCGGTTGTGGTGGTCGGCCAGCACCAGGCGCCCGGCCGACGGATCGGCCAGGTCGCTGCGCCCGTGGCAGGCGAAGTGTGCCCATCGGGCCCCGGTCAGCGCGTCGAGCACGGCGTCGTGGGTGGCGGCCGTGCCCGTGCGCACGTCGACCTCGCCGGGGAAGTGCTGGCGCAGCACCGCCGTTTCGGCTTCGGCACCCGACAGATCTGCGTATCCACCCGGGGTCTTCGGCATCGCCACCACGACCGCCCGACCGGCACGGGGCGGAGGCGAATCCGCTGCGCGCCGGGAGTGGGCGAACGCCCGGAGCGTCGGGGTGACGGAGCACACCACCCGGTCCAGCACCGTGCGCGGCACGGCGTCGGACGCCGTGTCGTGGTGGCCCGCTGCGTGCAGTGGCAGGAACGACAACAGGTCCGACGGGCACCACCACAGTCGGGGCCAGGACTCGCCGTCGCGCGGCGTCCTGGTGATGCCCACGGCGTCGAGGACTGGACCGGCGACCGTGTCCCACAGCCAACCGAGCGTGCGCGTCATCCGATCCTGGGCGGCGGCTCGGGTCCGCGCGGAGTTGGCGGTGGTGTCCTCGACCGCCCGGAGGAAGTCGCGGACCTCGGCCAGCACGGCGTCGGGCGTGAGCGTGGGCAGCGGCACGGCCGTGACCTCGCCGTCGGCGGGCACGATCAGTGCGTAGGAGCCGTACTGGGACACACTGACGATCACCACCTGGCCTTCGTCCGGCGCGAGGTCTGCTATGGCCGGTGGGCCCAGGAAGCGGTCGAACCCGGGCAGCTTCTGGATGTCCGCGACGAGCCGGTCGAACGCCGTGGCCGTCGCACGTCGCGCCACGACATCGTCCGCAGGACCGGGGGAGTCGAGTTCCGCGCACAGCGCGGTGAACCGGTCGGCCAGCTCCGGGTGGTGCTCGGCCAGCGCGGTGAGGTCGGTGCGGCTGTCCAGCGCCTGGCTCAGCAGCAGGCCGCGGCCCTGCTCGAACAGCTCAACGGCCTGGGCGACCGACCCGACCCGCACGCAGCACGCGGCGGCATCCGACCCGGTCCCGTGCGCGCGGTCGAGCAGGAACTCCTGGTCGCGGCGGGTGAGTTGGCGCGGAACGGTCCGGGCCAAGAGATCGATTGTCGCCTGGTATCCGGCCACGGCCTCCCCCCACCGGCCAGCCGCCGCGGCCAGGCTCCCCCACCCCGCCGCCGCCACCGCGCGGACCCGGGGGGGACCCACGTCGGCCGACGCCGCTTCCCGCGCCGCCGCGAGCGCACCGTCGAGATCCGCGTCGGCACCGGTCCGGGCGTGCCGGTCGCGCAGCGCCCCACCCAGGTTGGCCAGGTACGCGGGGCGGTCCGGGTGATCGGCGGGCGCCTCGGCCACTGCGGCGCGTGCGGCCGCCACCGCCGCATCGAGATCCGCCGGTCGGCCGCTGTGCTCGTACCACCCGCGCAGCACCAGGGCGTGGTTCGACCATGCCAGTGCCCGGGCCGGGTGACCGGGTGGATGCGCCGCGACTGCGGACCGGCTGGCCTCCACCGCCTCGTCCAGATCTGTCGCCTCGCCGCCGATCCTGAACCGCGCCTGCAACGTCCCGGCGAGGTTGGACAGACGTGCCGCCCGGCCGGGGTGCTCGAGCGGGGTGGTGCGCACGGCCTTCCGGCAAACGGCGATCGCCTCGTCCAGGTCCTCGGGGTCGCCTACCGAATCGAAGCGGATCTGCAGGGCGCCGCCCAGGTTCGCCAGCATCAACGCCCGGTCCGGGCCGGTGGCCTGCGCGGCGAGCGCCGCTCGCTGCAGCAGATCGACCGACTCGTCCAGGTCGGTCTGGCTGCCGGTACGCCGGAACCGGGCCAGCAGCGCGGCCCCGAGGTTGCCGAGGAACGCCGGGAGGTGGGGGGAATGCTGCGGTGCGGCGTCGATCGCGGCCCGCCCGGCTTCGACCGCTTCGTCGAGATCCGCGAGCCGGTCGGTGCGTTCGAACAGGGTGCGGAGGGTGTCGCACATGTTGGCCAGGTAGTTGGGGCGGTTGAAGTCGCCGACGGGCGTGGCGGCCACCGCGCTTCGGCCGAGCGCGGCCGCCTCCTCCAGGTCGCCGAGGTCGCCGGTGTTCTTGTAGCGCCGACTCAGTGCGTTGCCGAGGTTGGCCTGCCGCCCGCCGAGTTCGGGGTCCCCGGCCGGGGTCGCCGCCACCGCGGCGCGACCGTGCGCTATCGCGTCGGTGAGGTCCGATCTGTTTCCGAAGTGGACGAACCGGACCAGCAGCAGGTCGCAGAGGGCGGATAGGTGCGAGGCCCGTTCGGAATCGTCGACCGCCGTGGCGACCGCGGCCCGGCACGCCTGGATCGCCTCGTCCTGATCAGCCGGATCCCCGGCGCGTTGGAACCGGGCCGCCAGCAGTTCGCTCAGTTCGGCCGCGTCCGGCCCATCGGGTGGGCTCGAACCGGTGCGCGCTTCCTCGATCCTCCGATCCAGCCCGGCCGCCTGGTCGCCGAAGGCGGTCCTGGTCCGCAGTGCGAGGTCGAGATTGGACACCATCGCGGCGTGGTCGGGGTGATCCGGCCAGCCGGTGACCGCGGCCTGGCCGGCCTCGATGGCGGCATCCAGGTCGGCCTCGCTCGCCAGGTGCTCGAACCGGGTCAGCAGCGCGCTGCCCAGGTTGGACAGGTAGGTGGCGCGGGCGGGCTCGTCGGGTCGGCTGGCCCCGACCGCCGCCCGGCAGAACTCGATCGACTCGGTCAAGTCGGCCGGGAGTTCGGCGCATTCGAACCGGGTCAGCAGCGCGCTGCCCAGGGTGGTCAGGTATCGGGCGTAGTCGGGGTGGTCGGATCCGGCCACGGCGATGGCCCGCCGCAGCAGGGCGACGGACCGGTTCAGCGTGACCGCGTCGTAGTTCTCCTGCGTTTCCCGGAACTGCGCCCGGCCGAGTTTGGCCAGCACCGCGGCCCCGTCCGGCTCGGCCGGCGGTTTGTCGTCCCACAGTTCGCCGATCGGCTCGGGAACGGCGCCGTCGCCCAGCGGGTACAAGGGGGCGAGCAGATCCAGCGCGATCATCAGCTCCGGGTCGTCGTCCACCGTGCCACGGGCAGCGAACCGCGACCAGAACAGCCAGCCCGCAGTCTGCGCAATCTCGATGTCCTCGACCGGATCGGGCACCGAACAGAGCAGATCCACCACCTGGCCAATCGCGTCGGAGCCGAGTACGACCTCCGGCGCACGAGTGGTGGTGAACCGGTCGACCCGCCTGCGGACCTGCCGAATCCGATGATCCCTCGCCGAGCCCCGTCCGGGCCCCTCGTCGAGTTCCACCTCCGGGTCCGGATTACGTTTCGAGCCGGTCTCCTCGGCAGGATGCCGCGCGGCCGATTCGAGATCAGACCCGATCACCGAACGGACCGGATCGTCTTCCGCTAAATCATCCAGTGCGCCGACGCCGGTGGCCTCGATGTCTGCCAGAGCCTTCCGGGCATCCGAAAGCGCTTGCGCGTCTTCGGATTTAGTGAACGCGGTCCGCAGAGTGGCGATCAGGCCGTTCACGTGGTCGACCAGTTCCGGGTGGCCGTCGGGCACCTCGGTGACCGCGGCCCGACCTGCCGCAATGGCCTCGCGCAAACTGTCGGGATCACCGGTCCGTCTGAACAGCATGTGCAGGCTGATCCCGAGGTTGGACTGGAATCGAGTGTGCCACGGATGATCGACCGGAATCGCCGCAAGAGCCTTTCGGTTGGCCGAAACGGCGTCGCCCAGCGTCCGCAGATCATCGGTCTCGTCGAACTGGGCCAGCAGCGAGCTCCCGAGGTTGGACAGGCTCGCAGCCCGCAGGGGACGGCCGTCGGGGATCGCCGCGACGGCACGACGACCGGCCGCAACGGCATCGTCCAATGCCTGCCGGTCGCCGGTATGGTCGTACAGCGCGCGCAGCGTGTTCCCAAGGTTGGTCAGGCAGCCGGCTTTGCCGGGATGCCCGTCGGGGATGGCGGCATCGACCTGGCGGTGGGCGACGACCGCCTCGTGGAGCAGGTTCGCGTCTCCGGTGACTTCGAACAGTTCCCGCAGGCTCACGCCGAGGTTGGCCAGGACGTCCCGCCGGGCAGTGTGGTTGGCGGGCAGGAAGGCCGTCGCGGCGCGCCCGATGGCGACCGCCTCCGTCAGCGCAGCGCGATCCCCGGTGTGCTCGTACAACAACTGCAGCCTCCCGCCGAGGCTCGACATGCTCCCCGCCCGACCGGGATCGTCCTCCGGCATGCTCTCCAACGCCGCCCGGCCGACCGTGATCGCCTCCCGCAACATGGCGGTGCCGCCGTTCGCTTCGAACGCGACGCGCAGGGTATTTCCCAGGTTGGACAGGCAGGCGGCCCGGTCGGGATCGCCGACCGGAATCGCGGCGACCGCATCCCGCCCGGCGGTGATCGCCTCGTCGATGGCCCGCTCATCCCCGGCGTGCTCGTGCAGCATTTGGAGCGCGACGCCCAGATTGGACAGGCGACCGGCTCGGATGGCCCCGTCCCCTGGGGTCGCGGCCACTGCGGACCGGGCCAGCTCCACCGACTTACGCAGCATGCTGACGACCCCAGTGCGCTCGAACAGGGACCGCAGCGAAAGCCCGACTTCGCCGGCATGTTCGGGGTACTCGGGATCGCGTTCGTCCATTACCTCGAGCAGTGTCAGGCCCACGCTCACCGCCTCCTGGAGCACGTCCGCGTCGCCGGTCTCGTCGGCCAGCGCGGACGCCGCGTGATGCATGTTCGACAGGCACGGCCCGTACATCGGGTGGTCCTCCGGAACGGCGGACAACGCCATCCGGAACAGGTGAACAGCCTTCTCCAATGCCGCCAGGTCACCGTCGCGTCGGAACCAGCCGACCAATTCCACACCCTGGTCGGTACAGACGGCCGGGTCCACCCGCCCACCCTTGCGCTTACGCTTCTTGGGGCGACGGGCCTGTTCGGCGTACAAGCTGCGCAATTGCTCCGGCACCGCATCCGGGTCGGCCTGGTACACCGGCTGGTAGAGGATCGCAGCCATGCGCAGATCCTCGTCACATTCATCGACCGGCAGCGCCTGAACCCGCAGCCAGTACAGCTCGCCGACGGCCCGCAGCACCTCCAGGTCGGAGTCCTCACCGGACCCGAGCACCCGGGCCAGCAGGGCACCCGCCTCTTCCAACGCTTCCGGCGCCAGCACCCATCGTGTATGACCGGTCTCGACAGCATGCGCGGTCCGCACCCGCACGGCCGCGAGCAACTTCTCCCGCACAAACACCGCCCCCTGCCCCAACCGGCAGCAGTCTACCGAGACCGCCGATCAACGAGGGGGCCTTGGCCCTTGATCGTGGACACCCTGATCATTGGATCGTGAAGATCCATAGGACAGGCACTCGGGATTCCAGACGGACGGCCACCACGGTCTGTGCAATTCTGTCCGCGACAGTGGGTACTCCGAGAATCCTGACTCCCCCACCATGAGCTTTGGGGATTTCCACCGCTCGCACCGGGGGCGGAAAGTAACTGCCCGAGGACATCCGGCTCCAGATCTTGTAGAGATTCCTTTGCAAGTCCTTCTCGAAGTCCTCGATCGAGCAGCCATCCACTCCTGGTGCACCCTTGTTAGCCCTGACCTTCTCCCATGCCTCCCACACTTCCCACTTCGAGATATCAAACGGCTTTTCTGGAGACTTCAGCTCGTCCACGCGACTCTTCCCAGGCACTCTGGTTGATCGAACGAACACAGCCACGGATGACCCGGACCCTTCGCTCCACCCCCGTTACAGGGGCTTCTCCACTACTACGGTCCGGTCCGCCAGCGAGATCCGCCTCGGTACTCAGTCCCTCGCGGTTTCAGCCGTCTCGGGACGCTCCCTCACGCCGCCCATGTGCACGGCGATGCCGGACCTCGCCTTCCCACGTTCCACGTGAAAGCAGCAGACCAGGCTCGCGTCGCCTCCATGCCGGGCACCATCTGGCCAGTAATCGGGTTTCCGCCAGACTCGTCCTGGAGCCATATCCAACACCCCCAGTTTTGATGCCGTCTGTAAGTTTTCGACACGTCAGCAGCGATTCACTTACGTTCGCCTTCCTGGTCCCCACCTGACGCCTCATGGACGCCTTTTCCACATCGCTCACCACGACGGTCTTCAGCCAACGCAGCATGTGGCGGTTTGAAACCTCTCCCCGAAGAGCGGTTCCGAAGGGCCTTCCTTCATCTTCCACGCAGCATTGCTTTCCAAGAGGTTCCTATCTACATTCCGCACCTCTCTTTTCGCATTCGTGGCACACAGATATCACGTACCTCCCGGTGGGCGAGGGCCGGTTCCTCTACCTGGCAACGGTGTTGGACCTGTGCTCCAAGCGCCTGGCGGGTGGTCGATCGCCGACCACATGCGGACCGGGCTGATAACCGATGCCTTGCGGGCGACTGCCGGCACGCGGGGCGGGGACCTGCGCGGAGCGATCTTCCACAGCGACAACGGGGCCCAGTACGCATCGAAGGAATTCGCATTGCTTTGCGGCGAGTTGGGCGTGGTCCGGTCGCGCGGGGCGGTCGGCACGAGCGCGGACAACGCCGCCGCGGAATCGTTCAACGCCAGCCTGAAACGGTAAACGCTCAAGGGCGCGAAACGCTGGCCCGGTGCCCACGCCGCCCGCCTGGACGTCTTCCGCTGGGTCACCCGCTACAACACCCAGCGACGGCACTCCGCCATCGGCCAGCAGAGCCCGATCAGCTACGAACAACGATCAACTACGCTAACCATCGCCGCATGACACCCGGTGTCCACGGTCAAGGGCGAAGCCCCCCCCCCGCAGGGCGGGGGCCGGCGCCGGGAGTACCACCATGCCGCCTGACCAGGCCAGATGATTAATCGGCACCCACAATGCCCCTGACCACACTGGTCCCTTCCCCAAACTCCGCTGGCGCATCGAGCACGACTACCGGGAGATGAAACAGGCTCTGGGATTGGCCCACTTCGAGGGCCGCACCTGGAACGGCTGGCACCACCACGTCACCCTCGTCTCCGCCGCGCACGCCTTCTGCACGCTGCAACGACTGGCACGAGCCCCAAAAGACGCGGCGCGGGTCTGAGCCTCTATCAGGTCGTCCGCGAGCCGCAGACACTCCGCGCCCTCTGGACCGGCGCCTGCCCCACCTGCCACCGCAACACACCCACACCACTACGAACCTGACCAAGCCCTGCTAGCGCTGTGGCCGGTAAGCCGTCGGCGCCGCGGGTCAGGGGCGGGCGGTGGCGGCGGAGAGGGTGGCGACGCGGTCGAAGCGGGTGTCGAGGTCGTCGTCGCCGTGGTGGACGACGAGCAGGCCGCGGCCGGTGGTGCGGGCGAGGAGCGCCCGCAGGACGAGGTCACGGCCGTGCTGGTCGAGGTTGGCGAAGGGCTCGTCGACGAGGTAAACGTCCGCGTCCTCGGTGAGCAGCGCGGCGACTCCGGTGCGCTGGCGCTGGCCGGATGACAGGTCGGTCGGCAACTGGTCTGCCAATGCGGTCAGTTCGAGGATGTCCCGCAGCTTCGTATCGGGGACGAGATCGCGTACCGGCAGTGGTGGCAGGTTGACCGGGGCGGTCAGGCTCGCGACCCTCGGCGGGAGGGTGACGACGCCCGCGTCCGGGGCGAGGGTGCCGGAGATGATGTGCAGCAGCGTCGTCTTGCCGCAGCCGTTGGGGCCGCGCAGCAGCACGTGCTCGCCGGGCCGCAGCTCGAAGTCCTCGATCGCGACGGTTGTCCCGGCGCCACCGTCCCTTTCCTCGCCGCCGGCCTCGGGCGCTCCGTAGCGGACCCGGGCGCCGTGCACGACGATCAAGGGGCCCTCGTCGTGGTACGGCGCCGGGCACGCGCCGCGGAGCGCTTCGATGCGCTTGAGCACCGCGGTGTTCCTGCGCACCTGCGGGATCATGTTGATCAGGTCGAAGATGCCGGTGACGGCCCGCCACAGCGAGTTGACGAAGGCCAGGAAGCTGCCGAAGGTCATCCGCCCGGCGAAGACGAAGTAGGCGCCGACGACCATCGAGGCGGTGTCGGACAGGTTCATCACCAGATTGCTGAGCGTGCTCTGCTTCTGCGTGAGGCGGTAGTTGACGAAGGTGATGTCCAGGAAGCCGCTCAGGGCCCGCTCGTTGGCGGCGCGGGTACCGGGGCGCAGGGCACGCATGCCGCGCAGCGCGTGGAAGGCCTCCAGGGTGCGGGTGAGGGTGTTGATGTAGCGGGCCTCCCCCTCCCGCTCCGGCTCGGTGTTGCCCTCAATGCGCTTGGCGATGCGGTTGCTGACGAGGACCAGCGGCGGCACGATCACCAGCAGGATCAGGCTGGCCTGCCAGGACAGGTAGAGCAGCACGCCGACGAACACCACGGATGCCAGCGCCTGTTTGGCGATGCGCACGCACACGTCGATCGCCGGCAGCACACCCTCGTGGACGTCGTTGTGCACGCGGCTGACGTACGAGGCGCTGCCGGCCGCCGCCAGCCGCCGCCCGTCCTGGCCGAGGGCGCGGTCCAGCAGTTCCATCTCCAGGTGCAGCACAAAGGTGTTCTCGCACCGCTTGCGCCACCGGGAGATCCAGTAGCCCCCGATGTTCAGGGTGAGGCCGAGCAGCAGGTAGAACAGGCCGAGCGTGATGAACTTCGCGAAGTGCCCGGCGACGATGGCCTGGTCGAACAGGGCTTTGACCAGCAGGGGGTGCACCAGCGCCTCGACGCCGCTGACGAGCGCCTCCAGGATGAGGATCGTCGCGAAGCGGGGGCGGTGGCCGCGCAGTGTGCGCCACAGCTCGGTCACCGGGACGCCTCTTCCTGCCGGCCGCGCTCGCCCAACCCGTCCCGCAGTGCGGGCGTGGCCCGCCACGGTAGCCCGTCCGCTTCGTCCAGTTCGTCAAGGAGGAGGTCCGCGGTGCCGCCGGAGGTGAAGCGGTGCAGGACCCGCAGCAAGCCGGCCGAGCCGGTGAGGTAGTCGCACGAGCAGCGCAGCAGCCCCTCGCCGGGCAGCGCGAGCAGCGGCTTGCCCTCCTCCCTCGGCAGGCCGAATTTCTCGGCGGGCTCGAAGACGAAGACTTGCCGGACGAAGTCGATCTGCCGCAGGGCCAGTTGCCGGTAGGCGGCGTCGCCGGTGCGGTCGGCTGCGTCCAGCAGTGCGTCGGCGACCCCGGTGAGGCCGAAGGCGTAACCGGGCAGCACCGACTGGCAGATGTCGAGGGCCCGGGCGATCTCGCGGGCGTCGTCGGTGAGGCCGTAGCGCAGCAGCACCTGGAGCACACCGGCCGAGCCGACCTCGACGTAGGGTTCCATCGTCCCGGCGTGCTTGAACATGACCAGTCCGTCCTCCCCCAGCGGCTCCGCGTGCGCCATCTCCCACGCCAGCGCGCGCCGCCCGAGGTCTGCGTAGCTCTCGTCGCCGGTGACCTGGCTGATCCGCAGCAGGAACAGCGCCACTCCGGCCTGCCCGAAACCGAGCCCGGTGAACGGGTCCTTCTGGGAGAAGGAGTTGACCCAGTAGGTGTGGTCGCCCTCGTGCCGGGCGAGGTCGGTGAGCCTGCGGGCACAGGCGAGGGCGGCGTCGAGGTCGCGCTCGTCGCGGCTGCCGAGGTGGAAGCGCAGGTTGGTCAGGCCGAGACCGGCGAGGCCGTAGTAGAAGGTGTGGTCAGTGCTGTCGATGCCGCGCCGGTTGGCGGTCGCGAGCAGCTTCCTGGCGTGGTCGCCCATGCCCAGCGAGTCGGCCGCCCAGGCGATGCCGGCCAGGCCGTTCATCAGGCCGTCGGGGTACTCGGCGGTGTCGAGGGCGGCGAGCCGCCGGTCCAGCCAGTCCGTCCACTCGGGCCGGATAGTCACGCCGGTGGCCCTCAGCGCCCACAGCACGCCGCTCGCGCCGGTGCCGAGGCTGAGCGGATTGGTGACGTGCGCGAACGGGTCGACGGGGAAGAGGGTTTCCCGGCCGGTGTCGGCGACGGCCTCGACGAAGCGAGCGACGCCCGCCTCGGTCGCGGCGAGTTCGAGCCGCCGCTCGTCCAGTACGGGCGGCGGGGCGTCGGTGACGGCGGCGATCAGCTCCTCCTCGCGGTCGAGGAATTCCAGCACCTGCTGGAGCGTGGCGCGCGCGTCGAGCAGGTCGGTCAGCAGCTCGTGGACGGCGGCCGGCCAGCCCAGCCGCTCGGTGAAGACCGGGTAGAGCCCCAGCACGTCCTCGCGCAGGTACGACATCGCCGCGATCGGGAAGATGAAGTAGGCCATGGTCATCGCCAGGCCGAAGAGGTCGTCCTCGTACTCGGAGGCCTGGAAGCGCCGCCGGGAGTGGCTGAAGCCGGGCGTGAACAGGTCGACGGCAGCGGCCAGATGGGCGTCGCCGGATTCCGCCTCGGCGAGCCGGCAGGACTCCAGGTCGAGCACGGTGACGGTGAAGGTGTCAGCGTCGACCAGCAGGTTCGCCGCGGTGAGGTCGCCGAGGATCACCTGGCGGCTGTGCGCGTCGCGCACCGCGCGGGCCAGTCCGCGGAAGACCGACAGGTAGATGTGCAGGAAGTCGCGCGACCGCTCGGTGGAACGTCCGGGCCTGGCCAGCGGATTGCGTTCCAGCAGCACCGAGCGGATGTCCTTGCCCTCGATGAACTCCTCGGCGATGAAGTGGTGTTCCCAGTGCTGGAAGGAGGTGATCGGGGTCGGGAAGGAGTCGAGGTCGCCGAGCCGGTTGAGGAACGTCCACTCGCGCTTGTGGATGTCGACGGCGTCGTGGTCCAGCCGCGGGTTGAGGTGGGTGTACGGACGGGCCTCCTTGACCACCACGATCCTGTTGCCGCGCGCGGTGTCCTCGGCCTTGTAGACGCCACCGGTGTTGGAGAACTGCATCGCCTCGGTGACCCGGAAGCGGCCGCCGAGCAGGCCGGCGTCGTCGTCGGCGCCGTAGTCGGCGGGCTTCCAGTCGGTGAACGGCCAAGACTGCCAAGGCGGTTGGGCGTATCCGATAGCCCGCTCGTCCGGCACCGGCCCGTCGGGACCGACGATGTGCGGGATCGGCCGGCCCATGACATCCATGATGTGGGTGGGCAGGAACTGGCCGTACCGGAAGTAGAGCGCCTTGCTGTCCCGGTAGCGCATGTCCGAGAGGATGTACGCGCCCTCGACTCCGTCGAGCAGCACCGCCAGGTCGGCGAGGCAGGTGCGGAAGCGGTCCTCGTCGTCGGGGTAGATCGTCACCAGCTTCCCGGCGGCCCCGCGCGACATCGCCTTGGAGTTGAGCATCTCGAAGATGTTCATGTCGAGGGCGATCTTGAAGTCGGTCCGGTGGCTGGTGAGGTAGTCGATGACCGTCGCGGCCACCCGCCGCACGGTCCGCTGGCTCGCCGACACGTGGATCTTCCACCCTTGCGCCGGCAGCTCCTCGTTGTGCCGGTGGCTCCACCAGATGCCGCTGCGTACGAAGCGGGCGCGCAGCCCCTCGTCGAAGGACGCGAGGAAGTGGTCGTCGCGCGGCTCGTAGTAGACATCGAGCGGGTCGAAGAAGAGCGTGTCGTTCCAGGCGAAAAGGAAGCGGTTGACCCAGCGTTCGTCGCGCATGTCTGCCTCTTGGGGTGCGGAGCGGCTGCGGATACGGGCGGGCTGCGGAGTGGTTGCTCGATACCGGTGGGTGGGCGGCGAACGTACGCGGCGGGTGCCGTGCGGGGGCGCGGAGACCGGTCGCGCCGCCGCACGGCGGTGGCCGTCACCGCGGATCTGGATCGACGTCCTCGCAGCACAGCAGGTTGCTGCTGGTCCAACTGATGGCCGCCGCACCGCTCCGGGTGTCCGTCGGCTCCAGTGACTGGAGGTTCAGGACGCTCACGGATCCGTTTCCTCGTGCGGGCCGGACGCCGGTAAGCCGCCGGAGGGCCCTCTGCGTCACTCTCCCGGCTTCTTGGGCGAGCTGCAGCAGTTGCTGCTGCTGCTCGTGGAGCTGATGACCGCCACCACGCTCTGGTCGATGGTCGGCTCCAACCGCTGCATGTTCAAAATGCTCATGGGTTTCACCTCCCCTCACCCGTCGGGACGTGCAGGGTCGGCCGCAGGGCCGCCGGTAACGCCGTCGGCGTCAGCCCGTCGGCTTCTTCACCGGCGACTTGCAGCAGTCGCTGCTGCTGCTCGTGGAGCTGATGACCGCCACCACGCTCTGGTCGATGGTCGGCTCCAACCGCTGCATGTTCAAAATGCTCATGGGTTTCACCTCCCCTCACCCGTCGGGACGTGCAGGGTCGGCCGCAGGGCCGCCGGTAACGCCGTCGGCGTCAGCCCGTCGGCTTCTTCACCGGCGACTTGCAGCAGTCGCTGCCGCTGCTCGTGCAGCTGATGACCGCCACCACGCTCTGGTCGATGGTCGGCTCCAACCGCTGCATGTTCAAAATGCTCATGGGTTTCACCTCCTGCCCGGGTCGGGAGCGCGGTGCGCGCTCGGGGCCGAGGCGGGAACGCCGGTCGGCGTTCGAAGCCAACCGCGAGTTACGGGCCGAGCACATCCGTAGCCGGCCCCCATAATTCGCCGGCGTCGCCGCCCGGCCGATGGTGGGGGCACGGACCGCAGGGGTGGGGTCCGTTCTGGGACCTGTTGACGCGTCGAGGTCGATGCGTCATCGTTGTGCCTGAGCTGAGGGGAATGATGATTCCTGCGTCATTCACATCGGTTGATGATCGCGGGACCGCCCGCCGCCACCGCGGCGCCGCGTCCTTTCCCGCCCGGAGCCGTACCGCCGCCGGGGCCGGCCCACCCACGCCGGGGCTCGTACCGCCGCCCGTGCCGGCCCGCGTCGGCCGGGCTCCCGGCACCGCTGCCGGGGCCGTACCGCCCGTACGGCCGGTGGGCTCCCGCCCGGCGGCCGCCTGTACCGCCTGCACTGCCAGACCTGCCGTTCCGCCAGCCACGCACGCATACCATGCACGTCTTGCCGGCCCCGCAGTCCTGCCAGCCCCGCAGCCGCGCAGCACTCCGTCGTGGCCCCGCCGCACCGGGAGTGCCGATGAGGAACCCGCCGTACGCCCGCAGCAGCTCTTCCGAGCCTGAGGGCCGCCGGTGAGCCTGCTGGCGCCGCCCGCGCCGGTGCGGCCCGCGCCGCTACTCGGACGGCAGGCGGAGATGGAGCGCGTCACGGCGGCGCTGGCCGCGGCGGCGGCCGGCCGCGGCAGCGCCCTCGTCGTCACGGGCGAGCCCGGCGCCGGCAAGTCCCGGTTCGCCGCGGAAGCCCTCGCCGCCGCCACCGCCGCGGGATTGGCCGCCGCCCGGGGCGGCGTGAGCGCCGTGGCCCCGCCGGTGCCGTACCGCCCGCTCATCGAGACCCTGCTCGGCCTCGCCCGCACCGGACCGCTCCCGGACAGCCGCGAGCTGGGGCGTTACGCCCAGGTGCTCGCCGGCCTGCTCCCCGCGCCCGGCGTGCCGCCGTACCCGCCGAATCCGCCGCGGGAGCCCCGGCCCGGCGCCCCCGCGGCGCCGGCGCCCGCCCGCGCGGCCCCCGACCCGCGCCTGGCGGCGGAGTTACCGGGAGCCCTCCGAGCCGGCCCGCCGGACCCGGCCCGCGGGGGCTCCCCCGTCTGTACGGCCACTCAACCGCACGAAGCGGCAGGCCCGGCGGAACGCCTCCGCGCGGCCGCGGCGGAAGCGGCTCCCGGGGGCTTGCCGCAGCACGCGCCGGCCGCCGCGGGCGGGAGCGGGGCGGCACCGCTCGTCGTCGGGGAGGCGTTGCTGCGGGTGATGGGTGCCGTGGGGCGGAGGCGCGGGTGCCTGCTCGTGGTGGACGACCTGGAGGACGCGGACGGGCACACGCTCGCCGCGGTGGAGTACATGCTGGACAACCTCGCCGGGCAGCCTGTCGTGATGCTGCTCACCACGGGGCGGGCCGCGGGCGCCGCGGCGGACCTCGGGGCGCGGGCCTGCCAGCGGGGGACGGCCACGGTGCTGGAGCTGGGGCCGCTGGGGCGGGCGGACGTACGGCGTCTGGTGGCGGCGGAGTTGGGCACCGCGCCGGTCGAGGTCGGCGCCGAACTTCTCGATCAGGTGATCGCGGAGTCAGGCGGGAACGCCTTCCTGGTACGGGAGTTGGCCCGCGACCTCACCGCCCGCAGCTCAACCAGCCTGCGTGCCGAGGCCGTTCCGCCCGGTGTCGCCCGCAGCGTCGCCCGGCGGGTGGAGCGGCTCGGGCCCGGCGCGCGGACGGTGCTCGGGGTCGCGGCGCTGTTCGGGCAGCGCTTCCCGCTGCCGGTGCTGCGCCGCACGGTGGGCCGCGGCGACGGCGACCTGGCCGCGGTTCTCAGCGGCGCCGCCGCATCGTATCTCCTGGAGCCGGACGCCTGCAGCCCCGGTTGGTACGCCTTCCGGCACCCTGTCGCCGCGCGGGCCGCGCACGACGCCCTCACTCCCGGCGAGCGCGTCCGCTACGCGCGTAGGGCCGCCGCCGCGCTGGCCGCGCTGCATCCGGGGCTGCCCGGCGAGTGGTGCGCGCGGGCCGCCGGGCTGTACCGCGTCGCCGGGGACACCGGCGAGGCGGTACGGCTCGCCCACGAGGTCGGGCGGCGGGCCCTCGCGGACGGCACGGTGCGGCAGGCCGTGGTGCTGCTGTCCGCCGCGCACCGGCCGGCCGACACCGCGATCCCCGGCGAACTGCGAGCGAGTGTGCTGGAGTCGCTGCTGCGCGCCGCCGGGTATGCCGCCCGCTACGACCTGCTGCCGGAACTGACCGCCGGGATCGAGGCGTTGGACGCTCCCGAGGTGCCCGCCGCCCGCCGGGCGGTGCTGTGCGCGGGCCTTGCCGAACTCGCCGCGCTCGCCGGACACCCGGTGCAGGCCCTGCACCACCTGGACGTCGCCCGCCGGCTGCTCGGCGACCGTCCCGCCGACGAGCACGCCGCCGAGGTCGACGCGGCCGCCGCCCAGGTCGAGCCGCACCGCCTGGCGCCGGATCGGCTGCGTACCGCCGTAGCGGCCGCCCGCCGCGCGGTGGACGCGGCCCTCCGCGCCGGGCTGCCCGAGACCGAGTGCCGGGCCCTGGTCCTGCTCGGCCGGTTGGCCGCCCCGGAGGACCCGGACATCGCCGCCGGGCACCTGCTCGCCGCGTGCGCGCTGGCCCGCCAGCACCGGCTGCCCGCGCTGCGCGTCACCGCCGAGATCGAGCTGGCGCTGCTCGCCGCCCACCGCGAGGGGCGCTGGGCCTCGCTGGAGCAGGCCCGGCAGGAGGCGGTTCGGCTCGGCGTCCTGCCGCCCGCGCACGACGCCGGCTTCGCCCTCGCCCTCGACGAGATCCGGCGCGGCACGCTCACCTCCGCCGGGGGGCGCCTCACTCAGGCCATGCCCTGCGCGAACCAGCAGGGCATGGGCCGCGACCTGCCGCTGCTGCACCTCGCCGACGCCGTACGGCACGCCCACCACGGCCGGCGGGCCGAGATGGGGGCCGCGCTGGACCGCCTGGCGCCGTACATCGACGACGCGCCGGGCGTACGGGCGATGTCCCACGGCCTCGCGCGGGCCTTCTGCTCGCTGCTGGAAGAGGAACGGGAGGCAGCAGAGCGGGAGTTCGCCCAAGCCCTCGCCTACGACACGGAGAACCCGGCGAGGTGCGACACCGGCCGGCACGGCGCCGGGTTGCTGCTCGGCGTGCTGGCCGGCCGGGTGGGCCGGCAGCACTACGCGCGGGGCGCGGCCGTCGACCGCTGGAATCAGGTCTTCGCCGGCATGGCGCACGCGGTTCTGCTGGGCCGCGAGGGCCGGGCGGCGGAGGCGGACGCCGCCGCCCGTGGCGCGCTCGACGCCGGCACGCCGTACCCGCGGGCCCGCCACCTGGCCGTACGGCTGGCGGCGTGGGAGGCGTACGAGCACGACTGGGGGAACCCGGTGATCTGGCTGCGCGATGCCGAGGAGCACTTCCACTCCGCCGGCCTCTCCGCGGTGGCCGGCGCCTGCCGGGGGCTGCTGCGTGGCATGGGCGCGCAGTTACGGCAGCGGCGCACCGGCATCGAGAGCGTCCCCGCGTCCTTACGCCGGCACGGCGTCACCGTTCGGGAGTTCGAAGTGGCCCGGCTGCTCGCGGCCCGCATAGGCAACAAGGACATCGCCGGGCGCCTGCACATCTCGCCCCGCACGGTGGAGAAGCACGTCGCGAGCCTGCTGCGCAAGACCGGGCACCGCGACCGCGCGGCCTTCGCGAGCGCGGCGGTGGAGCTCGCGGCGGGTTCGAGGTGACGGCGCGCGGCGGCGAAGCCTGTCGGAGTGTGGCCGGCGAGCGCGTGTGCCGCAGGTCGGGACGGCGCAGGTGCTCGTGGCCGGGCTTGCGGCCGGGGCTCGGCACGCGCCTGCTCGCGCGAGGGACCGTTCATACGAGATCAGACCGTCCATGAACGCCCTGGAACGTCTCCGCCGCGGCGCGCGCCGCACCCATCGGCCCGGCCTGCCGTGCCCGAATGTGTCGGGTGTGTCGGGTGTGTCCAGTTAACGGCTCTGTCTCACTTTCGGTGGTAACGCATTGTTGAGCTTGTTCCGCTTTGACGGACACCATTGGTGTGGTGGTCAGGCTGCGAGTGCGGTCTCGTAGTCGGCGGGACTGAGGTAGCCGAGGCTGCTGTGCAGTCGGTGCAAGTTGTACCAGCCCTCGATGACCCCGTTGCCCAATTGTCTATGCGGCGAGGTCGAGGGCGGCGAGGTGTGATGTTCGGGTAGGTGCGAGTGGCTGCCCGGTCCACCAGGCATCGAGGCGGATGAGGTTGACGGCGGTGGCTGTAAGGACGTGTGCGAGGGCGGTCTTTCGCAGTCCTGCGTAGCGGGTGCGGCGAGCGCCGGCGGCCATGACCGCCTGGTGGATCGTGCCCTCCACTCCGGAGCGGAGGGCATAGACCGCCTTCCACTCCTCGGTGGTTTGCTCCGCGCGGACGCGTTCGAGGACGGCGTCTTGATCTTGTGGGCGGACGGTGAGCTGTCGGCCGTAACGTGTTGAGTTGGTGCACTGCCCGCGGGACGGGCAGGGCGCGCAGGTCTCGGTGGCGAAGCGGATGCGGATCGCGGGTCGCTGATTGTTGTCGAGTCCCTCGGTCCAGTAACGACTGTGGGCACCGTCGGGGCAGATCGCCCGATGAGCGTCCCAGTCGATAGTGAAGGATGCCTTGTCGTAGCCGGTTGCCTGGACGGTGCGGCGGGTCATGGGCCGGACCGGGCCGATCACGCGGACACCTCTCTGGGTGGGCGCCGTCAACAGGAGCTCCGCGGAGATGTAGCCGGCATCCATCAGGTGTTCGCCCGGCAGCAGGCCCTTGGCGTCGAGGCGGTCATGGATCTCGTCGACGACCACGGGGTCGCCGACCGTGGCGTCCGTTGTCACCACGTGGGTGATCAGATGCGGTCGGCCGGTCTCCCGGGCGTCGCAGGTCTCGCTGAAGTGGACTTTGTAGCCGTCCCAGGCCGAGCCGCGCTTGACGGCGTTGCGGGAGTCGGGGTCGTAGGGCGAGGTGATCCGTGCTCTGCTGGGCGGGAGATCGTCTTTCCCCGCCAGGACACCTCTTGCACTCCGTCGGTGATCGTGCGCTGGAACTGCTGGAGCCACACCGTCCGCAGGATGCCAACAACCGGGACCTGCCGCAGCCAGGCCGGGGCACTGGCCGCGAAGGACGCATTGAGGAACTGGTAGCCGTCAGCTGCAATACGCCAGGTGAGCTGCGTCCGCTCGCTTTCACCACTCGGCAGCCGGTAGGAGTCCACCCGGGCCCCGTACTGTTGCTGCCAGGCCGGGGGCATCCAGGAGGCGAGCCACTCGGGCGCTGCGACGGCGACCGCCTCCAGCGTGGCCCGCAGCGTCTCGCCGATGAACTCCAGGCGGTTGAGGTCCCTCACCGCGGCAAGCACGTGCGTGGAGTCGGTACGCTGCCGGCCCCGCCCGGACACCAGCCCCAGTTCGTTGAGCCGCTCCAGCAGCAGATCCAGGATCTTCTCCTCCAGACTGTGGGCCAGGAGACGGTCGCGGAACCCCGTCAGCACGGTGAAGTCGAAGCCCGGATCGGCCAGGTCGAGGCCAAGCAGGTACTTCCAGTCGATTCTCGCGCGTACCGCGTGGGCCGCCTGGCGGTCGGTCAGATTCTCCGCGAACTGCAGCACACTGACCAGCGCCAGCTGGCCCGGAGCGACACCGGGGCGGCCACGCACGCCGAACGTGGACTTGAAGACCTCGTCATCGAACAGTGGACCGAGCGCGTCCCGCACCCGCATCGCCAGACACCCCTTGGGAAACGCCGCCCAGGCCACCGCCCGCGTCTCCTCAGGCACCTCCCGACCCGAGTCCGCCCGCATCGACACCCAACCCCTCCGTCCCAAGATCGAGGCGGGCTCGCGACTCAGGCCCCCGACCTCAGGCTCCACCCCTCAACCAACCGCCAAGGCCGAGATCAGAAGCCATCACCCAATTGGGCAACGGGGTCCCTCGATGAAGTCGAAGATGGCGGTGCGTGCGGTGGCCCGGGTGGGCCAGGTCGTCGTGTTGAGGAGTTCGCGTTTGATGGTGGCGAAGAACGACTCGGCGAGTGCGTTGTCCCAGCACTGCCCGGTGCGGCCGACTGACAGGCGAACCCCGAACCGGTTTGCCAGGGCGGCGTATTGCTGGCTGGTGTATCGGGCGAGTTCAACCGGTCGTCGCCACCAGGCAGCGGCAATCGGCCCGGCGAGGCGAGCATGGGCATGATCCGCGGCAGGTTGACCATGGACAAAGCTTCTTCGCAGCATCAGCCCGGGGCACACGCTCCCGCGGCGTGTCATGGGAAGCAGCGTCGCGAACGTCCATCCCGCCTCACAGCGGTGGTTGCCGCGGCTACGTGCAGCTATTCAGTGACCTGGAACACGAACGGCCGTCACCCCGTCCCGCCTCAGTCCGCGACAAGGAGGAAGGACGGCGGCCCGCTTCGCAGAAAGCCGCGCCTTTCGCCGCAGCAGAGCGGTCATGTCCCGTCGCAGCGAAGTCTGAGTGGCGCGGTGAGGTCGAGCTGGCGCACGAGCTTCGGGATCACCTTCGCAGGCGTGTCGCGCCAGGAGACTCCCCAGCGGGTCAGGACCGCCCGTTGCCGTTCCCCTTGTCTTCGGGCTCTGTCCGCGCGGCGGAGTCGACGGCGGCCTCGATCGCGAGGTCTTCGATCCCCCGCAGCAGCGGCTCGAACTGCGCCGGGGGGAAGTGGTGCGTGTCCGCGCTGAGGTTCAGCAGGATGCCCTCGAGCTCGTCCTCGATGGTCAGGAACATGCGCTCGGAGGGCCTGTCGGTCGTGCCTGCCCAGAGGAAGGCGCTGCCGTCGCGTGCGGCGTGCGCCTGCTCCTGGGTGAGCGGCGCGGCTGCCGGGCCGGCGGAGGACTCGTCGCGGCGGTCGTTCACCATGCAGGAGATGTCGAAGCCGGGCCCGCGTTCCGCCGTGACCCGGTCGACCAGCTCGGCGAGCCGCCGCGGGTCGTAGTAGCCGTACTTGTACGCGCTCATCACCGCGCGCTGCATGCGGGCCACTGCCTCGTCGACCGTGGTGTCCGCCACATCGAGCGCGCACAGGCCCGGCTGCGAGAGCATGCACACCACGTCCGCCAGGCCCGGGCGGAACCGGTTGCCCACCAGGGGACGCACCACTACCGGGTTGACTCCGGTGATGCGCGCCAGCGCGACCGCGTACAGCGCCAGCAGCACGGTGGACGCCGTGGCGCCGGTGCGTTGCACGAGGGCCTGGGCCGCGGGCCGCAATGCGCGGGTCCGCAGATCCGCGCTCCAGAAACGGGGGCTGCGCGGGTCCCCCGAGTAAGGCAGGCGGCGCGGCGCGATCGTGGCCAGCACGTTCTCGTGGTAACGCAGCGCCCTGTCGTCCTGGCGCCGGCCGGCCGAGGAGCGCTGCCAGCGGGCCTGCTCCAGTGGCTGCATGCCCACGGGCGGCTCGGTGGCCCCGGCCGCCACCTCGCGCAGCATCACCCGGGCGCCGGCCGCGTCCGTGACCAGATGGCACATGATCGCGACCATGTGCGTCAGGTTTCCCCCGCGCCGGATCACGGCCATGCGGACCGGCCAATCGTCGGCGAGGTGGAAGGGCTCGTGCCGGTAGTTCGCCTCGACGGCCGCGGCCAGTTCGCCGGGGGTCGTTCCGTCGCCGGCGTCATAGACCTCAAGGAATATCTCGCCCGCCCCGAACAGCTCCTGCGCGGGCTCGTCGCCCGCGCCGAAGCGCAACCGGGTGCGCATCGACGGGTACCGGGTCACCAGGTACCGCAGTTCCGCCGCGACGTCCCCGACGGACACGCCGGCCTCCAGCGGCTTGGCACCTCCCAGCGGCATCCACGACCCGTGCCGCGACATCGCCTCCCACAGCGACCACTGCCCCCAGGTCAACACCTCGACACCCGCATCCAGTCCGGCGAAGGCGACGCCCACCCGCTCGGCGGGCCCGGGCAGCGGGTGCCCGTCGCCTTCGCCAGGTAAGCACATCGGGAACGCGCGCCCCGCATCGCTGACCTTCATCGGTGGCGCCTCCAGGATCTCGTCCGCGACGGCGCCTCCCATGTGCGCGCGACCGGATTATCGCCCGAGCGTCCACCGGGGCGAAAGCAGCCCAGGCACTCGGCCGGCGAAGGCCCGCACGACGTTGCCCTTGCCGGTGACCTCATCCACCCTGGTCAGAAGCGGTATGCCGGGATCTCCGTCCCGTCGGATAGGGAGGCTGCGGTAGTGCCCTGGCGGGGATGACGATCGCCTCGGCATGATGATCACTCGTGCTGTCGAAACTCGCCTACCTGAGCGTGTCGAGCGTGTTCGCGATGCTCCGCCTGCTGCCGATGAGCGACCGGGACAAGGACGTGGAGACCCTGGCGCTACGCCATCAGATCACCGTGCTGGAACGGCAACTGAACGGGCAGCGAATCCAGTTCGATCCGGGAGACCGGGTTTTTCTGGCGGCGTTGCTGCACCACCTCCCGAAGGAGGCGCTGCGGCACATGCGGCTGCTGATGCGGCCGGACACAATCCTGCGCTGGCACCGTGACCTGGTCGCACGCCGCCACGCCGCCCGGTCCCGGCCCCACCGCGGAGGCCGGCCGCGCACCGTCCGCTCCATCCGAGCCCTCGTACTGCGCCTGGTCCGCGAAAACCCCAGTTGGGGGTACCGGCGCGTACACGGGGAACTGCTCGTACTCGGAGTGGACGTAGCCGCATCCACCGTCTGGGAAATCCTGCACGACGCCGGCATCCCACCGGCACCGGAGCGGGCATCGAGCACCTGGGCCGACTTCCTGCACTCCCAGGCCTACGCTCTGCTGGCGTGCGACTTCTTCGAGACCGTCACCTTGTCCGGAGCCCGGCTGTACGTGTTCGTGGTGATCGAGCATGCCAGCCGGCGGATCCGGATCCTGGGCGCGACCGCGCACCCCACCGCCGTCTGGGTGACACAGACGGCGAAGAACCTCGTCATGGACCTCGAAGACGCCGACTGCCGGGCACGGTTCCTGATCCGCGATCGCGACGGGAAGTTCCCCGCCCTGTTCGACACCACCCTCGCCGACGCCGGCATCGAGGTGGTCCTCAGCGGCATGCGCATCCCACGCATGAACTCAATCATGGAACGATGGGTGCAGACCTGCCGCCGCGAACTCCTCGACCGCACCCTCATATGGAACCACCACCACTTGCTCCACGCCCTACGGGAGTTCGAGCAGTTCTACAACGGGCACCGCCCCCACCAGGGCATCGCCAACGCCCGCCCTCTTCACCCGTTGCCGCCGCCCATCACCGACCCGGCGCAGATCGGCCGCCTCGACATACGAAAACGCGACCCACTCGGCGGCATTCTCCACGAATACCAACATGCAGCCTGACCTGCACGGACGAAGTTTTCGGCAGGCGCAGCCCGGTGCGCTGGAGCGCGGTGGACCCCCGCCTCGGGCTGGCCGCGCTGATCCGGGCGCAGCGCACCGAACTGGACCGCACCAGCGCGGCGTTGGAGACCTACGCCGCCGACTTCCACGAGCGCATGCTGCGCACCGATCCGCACCGCCTGGTCGAGGTCATCGAGGGGCCGATCGCGATCACGGCACACCTCGCCGAGCTGATGGCCGGGGCGCAGCGCGAGGTCCTCGCATTCGACACCCCGCCGTACGTCACCGTTGACCGGAGCGCCTCGGACTCCGAGCGGCACCTGCTGCGGCGCGGCATCGGCGTCCGCGCTGTCTACTCCACCGAGGTGCTGGCGATCCCGGAACGCGCGGACCGTCTGCGCGGCCTGGTGTCCCTGGGCGAGCAGGCCAGGGTGGCGCCGCGCGTGCCACTGAAGATGGTGCTCGTCGACGACCGCGAGGCCGTGATCCCGCTGACGGCGAGCGCCGAGGGAATCCGCACCTAGGCGGCTCTCGTACGGCGGTCCCGGCTGTGCGACGCGCTGCGCGAACTGTTCGAGGCGCACTGGGCGCAGGCGGTCCCGGTCTTCTCCGGGCCGGCGCCCACCGCGGCCGGGGAGGGCACCCCGGACCTCTCTCCCGCGGACCGTTCCCTTCTGCACCTGCTCAACGCGGGGCTGAAGGACGAGGCGATCCTGCGCCAGCTGGGCGTCAGCGAGCGCACTCTGCGCCGGCGCATCAACGAGTTGACTGCGCGCCTCGGGGCGACGAGCCGCTTCCAGGCTCCGGCAAGGCCGCCCTCATGCTGTTGACAGCGCGAGGCGAGGCTTCAGCGTTGTGCTCCGTGCCCCCCAGCGGATCATGCACCAGGGCGGGCCCGTGTCAGCGAGGCGACCACGGTGGAGAGCACGAGGGTGGCTACGAGGCTTGCCGTCAGGACCAGGCCCACTCCGATCAGGAAGAGGCCGCTGGGATCGTCGGACCAGTCGTAGTAGGCGGCAGCGGTCAGGCCGGCCGTGGTGCCGAGCACGGCGCCCGTGACCTGCCCACAGGAAGCCGCCCAGCTCACCGTTGCCACCAGGGTCAATACCAGTCCGATCACCTGCCACGGCTCGTAGGGGCCCGTCACCGAACCGTCGGCATGCACGTCACGATGCTGGTCCCACCCCAGCCAGGCGGCCCATGCCGCAACCGGAACGAGGAGCAGCGGCAGGAAGGGAGGAACGTTAAGTGGCTTGAAGCGCATGACCCGAGCGTCCCTTGGACTTCGGGGCCAAGGCAGAGCGCCCATACTCACTTCTCCTGAGTACATCCTCCCGATTGGCCCACTCCGACTCGACGGCACCACCAACGTCGCCGCCGGCCCGCGACGCAACGCCCGAGACCGCCACCGGCCCCTCGCCGTCCTCTGGACCACGTGACCAAGGAAAGTCGGCCAGGGCTAGGCTGTTTCGTTCAGATCATCCGATCGTTGGTCCGGGTGTGCCGTTGACTGACGCGCAGTGGGCGCGGATCGAGCCGTTGTTTCCGGACCGGACCGGCCCGGCGCCCCCGGTATTCGCGCAGGTGTTCGTCGACCCGGTCGGCGGTCCACAGCAGCGCCAGCTCGCGCAGCGCGCGGTCAGGTTGCCCGGCCTGAAGTAGTTGGACAGGGCCGCGTCGACCTTGTCGGGGGCCCAGATCGAGCTGGTCGACATGTCGCCGCAGTCCCTGCGCCGCCGGATGGCGCGCGGTAAAACTCCTGTCGGCGGGCTCGGCGCCACGAGGCCGATCGGCACATGGGGGCAAGGTGATGAGCCGGCGATCACCACGGCGAACACCAGCGGCGGGTCCGTCACCCTCGCCCCCGATTGCGTCTACTCCCTGACGGAGGCCGACAACCCGGACGACGGCCTGCCCGAGATCACCGGCAAGGTACAGATCTCCGGAGGGAACCGCACCGTCGTCCAGCGCGCGTCCAGCGCCACCGGAGACTTCCGCATCTTCCACGTGGCGCCGGGCGGCAGCCTCGGCCTCGACTCGCTCACCGTCCGCGGCGGCAACGCCGACGGCACCGGCTACGCCGACGCGGGCGGGGGCACCCTCAACGACCAGGGCACATTGAAGCTGACCGGCGTAACAGTCCGGAGCAACAGGGCCGGCTTCATCGGCGGCGGGATCTGGAACAACCTGGGAACGCTCACGATGAGCAACTCGACGATCCACGACAACGCGTCCCGCATCGGCGGCGGGGTGCCCCCCAGCTTCAAAACAGCCCGGCCGCCGACGCCGCCGACCCGGCCCTGCCCAAGGTGGACCTCATCGACAGCGCCGTCGTCAACAACACCCCGACCAACTGCGCGCCCCCGGAAGCGTCCCCCACTGCGGCGACGCCGGCACCACCTACACAGCGCCGACGGCGGAAACGCCGTAGCAGCAGGGAGAATTGAGCTTGCGGAGCACCCGCTTTGGCAGCGGAAGCCCAGGCTGAAGCCGCACAACTGTGGGCAGCGCTTCCGCGGTGCCCACAAGCACGTACAGCGAGGATGACCACACCGGACAACCGGTACCTCGCTGCGCCTCGCTCACGCCATCAGCCTGGAGGCAGCCCGCTCCCACATGCGGATCGCCAGTGAACCGGCCGCCCGCGGCTACCCCCGGACTTACCCATAAGGCCGCCCAACTCCATGCCCGCTACCAGGCCGATACAGCCCGCCGCTGACTCTCCGCTCCAGAGGCTGTCGCCAGTGCGTGCTGCTGATCTCAACAGCGGCCGCGCCTCGCGCACCGCGCAGCGGCCGCTGTCGCTGTCGCTGTCAGGAAGACGGCATCACATGGAAACCGCTGCCGATAAACCGAAGGGCCCGCTGAACTGGCCAAATGCCAGTCCAGCGGGCCCTTCTAGCACCGTCGGGACGACAGGATCCGAACCTGCGACCCCTTGACCCCCAGCGCAGGGGGCGCCGGCGGGGATCAGGCGGTCCCGGAGGCGTCCGGCGCGGCGATGACCGTACGGCGCACCTGGCACCACTCGGGCGCCTGCCCGCCCTGCCAGCGCGGGTCGCCGCTGGCGGCGCGGTCCCGCTCGGCGTCCAAGAGCGCGCCGGTGGGCAGGCTGCCGAGCGCGAAGTCGCCGACGGCGCCCTCCTCGAACGGGTCCACCCCGATCGCCCGCGCCACCAGGGCGCTGTCGCCGCCGCCGAGCCCGCACGGGGCCAGGCCCATCGCCGTAGCCACCAGGTAGAAAGTCTGGTAAAGCGCGCCGACGTTCCGCAGCGTAGTGGCGTAGGCGATCCGCTCGTACTTCCAGGCGAGTCGGGAGAAGCGCGAGGTGACGGTGACGACCGCGTCGGGGGTCTCGCCGCCCTTGGAGCGGGTGGCGGCGGCGAGCATCGCGTCCACAGTGGCCGCCTCGGCGCAGACCTCCACCAGGACGTGGCGCCACGCGTCGTAGTGGTAGACGGCGCGCTCCAGCCCCTCGACGCGGTGAGCGGTGACGTAGACCTCCAGGTCTTGGGAGCCGCCACCACTGGGCGACGGCCGGTCCGCAGCCTCGTAGGGCATCTGCCGCTCCGGATAGGGGCCGAAGCGGGCTCGGGTCCTGGCGGTGCGGAAGAGGAACTCGCCGAGGCGGCGGACGGTGGGGCCCGCCGGGCCGTAGGAGCGGATCGACTGGCGCGCTTCGAGGATCTCGCTGAAGCGCGGCTCGTCGGGGGCCAGGCGCAGCTCGGCGGGGCGGTACAGCGCGACGGTGCGGCCGGTGTGCGGCGGGCGGACGGCGGGCTGCGGCTCGACCTCGCCGAGCAGGCGGAAGGTGGCGCCGTAGGGGGTGTTCTGCCAGCCGAGGCGGGAGCGGGTGTGCATCAGCAGGTCGACCGGCGACCACTGGCCGAGCACTCCGGTGTCCTCGGCGAACCTCCCGCCGCCGGGCTCCTCCTCGTCGGCGGCGACGACCAGGCCGTACGCGGCGAGCCAGCGGACGAGGTCGCGGGCGGCGGGCTCCGGCAGGAGTGTCTGGTCCGCCGCGTGCCGGGCGAGTGGGGCGGCGGTGGCCAGCGCGCCGAGCAGCGCGGTAGCCCGGGGGTCGGTGAGGACGACCGCGCTGGTGGTGAAGGCCGAGTCGACGACCGTCCGCCCGCCGACCGCGTGCAGGAAGGCGCCGCGCGAAAGCCGTACGAGGGTGCTGTCGGCGAGATCGGCCGGGGCGGCGGGGGCGGCCCCGGTCATGGGCGCGGCCTGGAGGAGTTCGGTGCCGCCGAGGTCGAGGTGGCGCCGCAGCAGGCCGGACAGCGCGCCGGCGAGCCGGTTGAAGCGGGCCAGCCGGTGCGCACAGAGCACCGGGTCGGGATCGTCGAGCAGCGACTCCTCGGCGGCCGTGCGGTCGAGGCCGGACGCGAATCGGGTCAGTGCCTCGGCGAGCACCGGGTCGGCGGAGCCCAGTGGGGCGGAGGCTGTGTCGGTGCGCAGGAAGAGGCGGCCGTCCGCGGCGGCGAGGGTCACGCCGTCGGGGAGGGAGTGGCGCAGCGTGAGATTGGTGGCAGCCGCAGGGTGCACGGCCTGGGACTCGGCCGCCAGAGGTTTCGGGGGTGCGCTGGTCATCGATGTCTCCCGGCTCGTCGCAGAAGGGGGGGCAGATGGTGCGGAGGTCGCTCCGGTGGACGGAACGGCCGCGAGTAGCGGGGCGCTCGTGTGCGGCGGGGCCGGGGACGTCACAGGAACATCGCCACCGGGTTGAGGTCGGCCTCCGCCGTGGGCGCGTCGAGCCAGCCGAGGGCGACCGGCACGTCGTAGAGGCGGCCGGGCGCGAACCGGGCCCAGAAGTGCCGCAGTCCCGGCACGACGGCCTTCATCACGGGCAGCCCGATGTCGGGCCGGGTGAAGTCCAACGCGTACGTCTCCAGGCCCGCCGTCGTGCACACGTCGATCGCGTGCCGCAGATCACGGGCGATGTCGCGGCTCGGCTGGTGGCCGAAGGAGTCGAGCGACACCGCGGACCGCGCCGCGTCCGGTGCGAGGTAGGGGTGGTCGGCGAGGCGAGCGGTGGCCCACCAGCGCAGTTGGGTGGGGTCGGGGAAGCGGTAGCCGCTGCCGTCCGTGGCCACGTCCACCACCGCGGGCAGGAACTGGTTGAGCTCCGACAGCGCGCGGCGCAGCGCGACGCGCGGGTCGAGGTGCGCGCCGAACGCCAGCAGGATGTCTTCGGCTGGCTTGTCGGTACGGCGCGAGGCCGCGACGAAGACGGGGACGCCGAGGTCGTTGGTCACGTCGAGCACCCACAGTTCGCGGCCGACGCTGCAGTACGCCTCGCGGCAGCGCGCCACGAAGGGGTCGTCGGAGGTGTCCAGGTCGACCGCGGGACGCGGCACCCGGTTGTACCACCACATAGCGACCGCGTCGCGTTCGAACAGCTCCATCATGCCCTGGAGCAGGGCGTCGTCCGGGGTCGTACCGGCCGCGCAGCCGTTGGAGTCGGCCCAGGCGTAGATCTTGTCGTGCGGCTTCGGATAGAAGTAATAGTGCTGCATCGTGGGCATGTAGCGGGTCGGGCCGCCGGTGAGGGAGTGGATCGGGGACCACTCCAGCGGCATGTTCTCATCGAACGGCACGCCGACGTACGCGAAGCTGCTGTCCCCGGCGTTCCAGCGGTCGCGTTCGCGGTACTGCCGTTCGCTGAACTGCGCGAGGCTGTTGGGGTGGATCGCCTGCTCCCCCAGCTCCCGGTAGGTGGCGGTGATCCTGGCCTCGTCGCCCTGGAAGAGGCCGGAGTAGCGCTCCACGGCCTCACAGACCGCGCCGACCCGGGCCTGGAGCGCGGTGCTGCCCTTGCCGGACGCACGGCTGCGCAGGCCCTCGCGGAGCGCGTCGAGTCCGACGGCGCCGAGCGCGAAGTTGTGGCCGGCGATGCAGGTGTGCACCACGCCGTCGGGCAGCCGGGTGTCGGCGATCCGCGGTGTCTCGATACCCGCGATCACCCCGGTTATCGGGCTGATGAGCTGCTCCAACTCGGCCATCAGTGCTTCGGGTTGCTTGGTGCGGTAGCCGCCTTCGGTGAAGACCACCGGGAGTTCGGCCGCGAGGGTGACCGGACGTCGGCCGAGGCGTGCCTGCAGGTCCGCCTCGCCGCACTCGGGGCATTGGGCGCGGTGGACCGGCGGGTGCTTCACCGTGGAGGCGGCCAGCGGATGCAGCACCTCCACGTGGCCGTGTCCGGGGTCGAGTTGCTCTCCTGAGCCGCCAGTGGCGCCCGCGCCCGCGACGCCCGCCGCCCAGCGCTGGACCCGCAGCGTGATGGACTGCGCGGCCAGTCGGCTGGTGGACGGGACAGCTGCGGGCACCGGCACCAGCCGCTGGCCGGTGCGCTCCTCGACGTAGGTCTCGACCATGCGGTTGCGGCGCAGGCGGAAGGCCAGGCAGTGCCAGCAGCCGGTGGTACCGGGCTCGAAGAGCGGGCCGATCCAGGTGGAAGTGCCCACAGGGCGGGCGAGCAGCCAGGGCCGGCCGGTGGCCCGTGCCGTGCGGTCGATCTCGGCGAGGGCGGGGTGCAGGTAGTCGTCGGCGAGGACCACGCGGAGGGTACCGGGGGACGGGACCGAGGGTGCGGCGGGGCGGCCCGCGCTCCCCTCGTCACCGGTCCGGGCGGCCTCGGCGGCCTCGGCGGTCCCGGTGTCCTCGGCCGTCCCGGCGCTCACCGCGTTCGGCGCCGCGGACAGGCAGGTGATGCCGGCCTCGGTGAGGGCGTGCCGGACCGGCTCGGTGTCCACGTCACCCACGGCCACGACCTCGCAGGTCAGCGCGGTGACCGCGGCCAGTGCCCGGTCGCCGACGAAACCTCCGCCCTCCCACAGCGCCGCGGCGACGGGGTCGACACGGTCGTCCCACTCGACGACGTAGCCGCGAGCCCGCAGCTTGCCGAGCGTGTGGTAGACGATCTCGGGCGGATGGGTGTCGGCGAGCGCGGCGACGATCTCGTCCTGGGTGTGCTTGCCGGCGAGGTACGGCACCAGGCTCTGGGTCACGGCGCCCGGTACGGCGTAGGTCTCGCCCTCCGCGAACAGGTAGGCAGCCTCGGTGGGCACCACCCCGACGGTCAGGTGCGGCCGGAACCGCAGGACCTTGCGCGCGGGTACGGCCTCGTCGGTGGCGTCATTCATGGGCACACTCCTCATCGGGTCGGGCCGAGCGTGGGTCCGCCCCGGCGCGTGTCATTCGGCGGTCCCGTCAACGGGCGTTGCTGGGTGGGCAGTTCGAGCAGGCTCACGGACGCGTAGGCGTGGCCCGCGCCACGCAGCAGGGCCAGCACGACAGCGGGGATGCCGTCGAACACCGACAGTTGGTGCTCGGGCGCCGCGCGCCGGTCGGGCAGGTAGCCGACGGAGTCGCCCCGCGCGCACAACTCCGCCGCCACCATGGAGAGCTGCCGCCGGGCCCGCCGCCGGTCGGCTTGTCTCGCGGTCTCGGAGCCAGCCACGACGGCGGCGAACTCGCTCTCGGCGAGGAGCCGCGTGCTGTCCAGATCCGCGAGCGCGGCGGAGGGCAGCAGCGCCGGTTCGCCCGGGCGGTTGGGGCCGCGCCAGGCGGCGAGGGCGCCCACGTCGGCGCCGCACGGGCGGAAGTCCCCGAACACCCGTGGGCCGGGCGCTTCGCCCGTGAGCAGGGCGGCTCGCCGGAGGGCGTGGGCGATGCCGGGGGCGGCCGTCGACGGGGACGGCCCGTCGGCCGGGTGCGCCGGGGACCGGCCGGCCAGGTGGAAGGCGATCACGGCGGCGAGTTCGCGGGTGCGCGGGAGCCAGCGGTCGCGGTCGCCGGCGGCGGCGAGGTCGGCGGCGGCGACGAGGAGGCCGGACAGGCCCTCGGCCAGGTCGGGTCCGGCCCCACCCAGCACCTCGATGCCCAGGCCCGGGTCGCGGTGCAGGGCCACCCACCCGGGTCGGCCGTCCGCGTCCCGCAGCGCCCGCCGCCACACCCGGTCGAGCAGACCGCCGGCGCGTGCCACGAGCGCGGCGGGCGCGGCGGCCGGGCGGCGGCCGGGGTGGGGCGGCACCGGGCGCCGGTTGCCGCTGTGCACGTCCACCAGGTGCTGGCAGGAGTAGAGCACGGCGAGGTCGGCGCCGGGCCCGTCCGGCGCGTCGGCTTCCCCGTCCGTACGGCCCTGCGCGGTCGCCGGCTCCCGCGCGAGGCGGCGCAGGCGGCCGGGGAACGACCAGCCGCCCCGCGGCGCAAGCAGCCCGGGGACGCGGGCTCCCGTCGATGTGAGGACGTCCTCCTCGCCGACCACGTGCCTGTACAGCGGCACGTCGAGGCGCCGCAGGTCGTGGATCTCCGCTGCGGTCATCGCCCGTCTGGCGCTCTGCTCGGGCCCGCCGGCCGTGGCCCGGAAGAGGCGCGCGAGGACCGCCTCGCGCCGCCCGGCGTCGGTCAGTACGTTCGGCGAGCCGGCGGCGCGCATCAGCGTGTACGCGTCCCAGGTCCCGGACCACATCACGCGCACCACGGTCCCGGCGAAGGCGTGCGCGGCCCCGTCCTCGGCGAGCAGCCGTTCGGCCCGCGCGGCGAGCACTGCCCCGGCCTCGCGGTAGCCCTCGGCGACCTCGTCGACGTGTTCCCGAGGATCGAGGGTCCGTGTGCCGGACCACGCCATGCTCTCCGGTTGCCAGGTCAACAGCCCGTCGCTGAGGCCGAGATCGCGCCCGGCGGCGGCGAGCCGGGGCACGCCGGGACGGTAGGGCATCCGCTTGCGGTCGGCGGGACTGCACGAGCCGACGTCGACGGCCGGCTCGCCGGGGCCGAGGACCACCGGGGCGGTGACCAGTCCGGTGGGCATCACAGTGCCGTCGAGGAACTCGGCGACCGGGTCGCCGGACGGCGCGAACCTCGGATGCGCCAGCGTCTCCAGGTCCACGAGCACCGGCACGTCGCCGTGCGGCCGGATGTTGTCCTGCCACAGGTCGCGGCCCTGCAAGAGGGTGCAGATCCGGATGAGATGACCCAAGTGGCGTGCGTAGGAGGGGAATTCGGCGGGATCAGCGCACCCGGCGGTGGGGACGTACTCCTCCCACGCGTAGCCGTCACCGAGCACCAGGCCCCTGCGGTGCGGGGGACGGCCGGGGAAGGCGTCCTCGATCTGCGCGAGCAGCGTGAAGTACGCCGCGGCGCACCGCAGATCGCGCGGCTTGTAGACAACGCGGGCGCCGGAGGCAAAGCGCAGGACGGCCACGCTGCGGCCGTCGTCGTGCGGGTCTCCGGCATCGCCCTGGACGTGCGCGAGCGCGCCGGGTGCCCGGCCGCCGAGGAGCTTCGCGCGCAGTCGGGGCAGGTCGCCGGCGAGCCGCAGCAGCATCTCCCGGGTGGCGGCACGCCATTGGCGCACGGCGGTGCCCATCAGGTAGCCGAGAACCGGCAGCGACTCCAGCCGACGGCACCAGTCTCCGCGCGAACCGTCGATCTCGACCGGGCTCAGGAACCGCAGGTCGAAGTCGAGGCTGGGCCCGGCCACCGCGCCCACCCGGTCGGTTCCCTGGGCCGCGAGGTCCGTCACGGCGCTGTCGGACACGTCGAGTGCCGTGCCCTGCGCGGCGATACGGTCCAGGTCGCGCCGAAGCAGGGTCTCCAGCGCGTCGTGCAGGGTCCGTTGCGGCGCGCGCAGCCCCTGGTCTCCCACCGACTGCTCGGGCAGGGCGATCAGCAGCTCGCCCAGCTCGACGGCCCATCGGGGCGGTTCGACGATGCGCCCCGGGTCGAGGTCGGCGAGCGCGGCGAGCGGGTCGGCGCTGCCGAGCACCCCGGTGGCCAGCGCGGCGCGCACCTGTGGCGCGTCCAGGTCGCGGGTGCCGGCCGCGGCGAGCGCCCACTGCTCCGCGCGCCGCCTGGTCCCGGCCGTGCCGGGCGTCGCGGCGGGTGAGCGCAGCCGGTCGTGCGGTGTCGCGCCGGCGGTGGTGACCCGTATCAGCAGGTCGGCCACGTCGGACGGGGGCGCGAGGCACGCCGAGCGGTCCACCTGGGTCATGCGGTGCCTCCTGACGGGGTGGCCACGGGTACAGGAACGGATGCGGGCCGGTGGGCACCGGAGCCGGGGTCGTCCGCAATGGGCTGCGGGGCGGGTTCGGCGGCGGGTCCCGCGCCATGGACGAGGGTCGCGAAGACCGAGCACCCGGCCTGGAGCGTGGCGAAGTCGCCCGTGGCGACGACGCGGCCGGCGTCGAGGACCACGATGCGGTCGGCCGCGCGCAGCGTCTCGACCCGGTGGGTGACCACGACGCGGGTGACGCCGGTGGCGGCGACGCGGTCGAGCAGGGCCTTCTCGGTGGGGCCGTCGAGACCGCTGGTGGCCTCGTCCAGGACCAGCAGCCGGGGGTGACCGGCGAGCGCGCGGGCCATCAGCATCCGCTGGCGCTGGCCGCCGGAGACCATGCGACTGCCGGTTCCGACCGGGGTGAACAGCCCCATCGGCATGGCCCGCACCTCCTGCGCGAGTCCGGCGATGGCCAGCGCCCGCCATATCTCGGCGTCGTCGACAGCCGGGCGACCGCCCGCGACGGTGGCACGGATGTCGCCGCCCGCGGTGGTGGCGTCCTGGAGCACGGCGGCGAGCGAGCGCCGCACCGCGACCGCGTCCAGACCCTCCAGTTCCCTGCCGTCGAACCGGACTTCGCCCTGCGCGCACGGTGCGAGGCCGAGCATGGCGCGCACCAGGGTGGACTTGCCCGCACCGGACGGACCCACCACGCCGACGAGTTCGCCCGCGCCGGCCGTCAGGTCCACCTCGTGCAACAACTCCGCGCCGCCAGGGGCGCGTACGGTCACGCCATGCAGCGAGACGCTGCCCGGGGGATCGGGGACGGCGCCGGACGGCTCCTGTTCCAACCGGACGACCTCGAGGATTCGGTCGACGACGGGCACGGCGCCGTACGCGGCGGTGCCGAGGGTGCCGGCCTGGGCCACGGCCATCACGAACTGCGACAGCGCGATGTTCACGGCCAGCAGCCGGCCGGGGCCGAGGCTGCCGCCGAGCAGGTGCGGGCCCTCGAGCAGGAGGGCGTAGAGCACGGCGGGCAGGGTGCCGAGCAGCCCGGCGGTGGCCGACTGCCATCCGGCGGCGCACAGGTCGGCGCGCTTCTGCTCCGCGAAGACCGCCAGCCAGCGGCGGAAGGCGTGCTCCTCGCGGCCGGCGACACGGATCTTGTCCAGGCCGCGGATGATCTCCAGCAGGGTGCCGGACGCCCGTCCGTACGCGTCGAACACCTGCCGGTCGTAGCGGAGTTGACGGCGGCCGAAGCGGATGACGAACAGCACCGCGAGGAGCACGGCGCCGACGGCGGGGATGCTCGCGAGCGGTTCGAGGACGGCGAGCACCACGAGGCTGGTCACGCCGAAGACGAGGTTGAGCGCGGCGGAGAGGGTGACCGTGCCCAGCATCCGGCGGATCGTGTCCACCCCGGCCAGCCGCACCACCAGGTCGCCGGCGGAGTATTCACCCAGCCGCCAGGCGCGGGCCCGCAGCAGCCGGTCCAGGATCGCCGGTCCCAGGACGGCCTCGGCGTAGGACTCCACCCGGGCGACGGCGAGGTTGCGCAGCAGCACCAGCCCGGCGTAGACGACCAGGCCGAAGCCGCTCAGGACGGCCAGTTCGCGGATGGCACCGGAGCGGTGGCCGAGGACCGCCGTCAGCGCCAGGGACCCGGTCGTCGGCAGCAGCCCGCCGAGCAGGGCGGCGGCGATGCCGGCCGTGATCAGGTACCCGAGGTCGCCGCGGCGCCGGGCATGACCGAGGACGTCGCGCAGTCGGCCGGCCGGCAGCGGCACGGTGACCTCGAACGCCCACGGGGCGAGGTCGGCGGCCGTGGCGTCGTCCCAGTCGGAGAACTCGCCGAACTCCGGATCCACCAGACGGTATCCGCGCCGCCCGCCCGGCAGCAGCACCACGGGGGCGCCGTCCTTCCAGAAGCCGAGCAGCGGGTGCAGGCCGTCGCGGCGCCAGCCCGCGCCGAGGCGGACCGGGCGCCCGCGCAGGCCGTACCGCTCCAAGCGCTGCGCCGCGGCGTCCGCCGCGGCCACGGGCTGCCCGGTGGACGTGGACGGCTGCGCCGGGGAGACGCCGAGGTGTGCCGCGAGCAGGCGGCAGCAGTCGTCGAGCGGGGCCGCGGAGGAGACCGCCGCGGCCCCGGCGGCGGTGAACAGGTCGAGGGGAGCGAAGAGTCCGGCCGTGTCGGTGTTCATCGCACCCCCACCTCGCTCCGGTCCGCGCCGCCATCGTCCGGGCCGCCACCGTCCAGGGCACCGGCCGGCGGCTGCGCCTCCCTCAGCGTGCCACCGCGCACGACCACCTCCCTGTCGCAGACGTCCACTGCCGAGCGGCGATGCGCGAGCATGATCACCGTCACCCCGCGGCGGCGCAGCCGGGCGAACAACTCCCGCTCCACTGCGCGGTCGAGAGCGCCGGTGGCCTCGTCGAGGATCAAGACCGAGGGGTCGGTGAGGAGGGCGCGGGCGACCTCCAGCCGCTGCCGCTCACCGCCGCTGAAGTTGTCCCCGCCCTCGGTCACGACGGCGGCGTGCGGACCGCCGCGGCGGGCGATCACCTCGTCGAGGCAGGCGTCGTGCAGCGCGCGGTCGAGGGCCCCGGGGGCGGTGTCGTCGTCCCACAGCGTGAGGTTGTCGGCGACGGTGCCCGCGAACAGCTCGATGTTCTGGTCGACCCAGGCGACGCTGCGCACGAGCACGCCGCGCGGCCAGCTGCGCGCCGGCCGGCCGTCCAACAGCACCTGTCCGTCCTGGGGTTGGAGCACGCCCGCCAGCAGCCGGGCCAGACTCGTCTTGCCCGCGCCGGTCGGGCCCGTGACGGCCAGCCACTCCCCCGCGCGGACGGTCAGGTCCACGTCGCGCAGGGCGGGCCGGGCGGGGTTGTACCCGGTCGTCACACGCTCCAGCCGCAGGTGTCCGGCGAGCCGTTCCCCGGTGTCCTCACCCACCTCACGGACCGCGCCCACATCGCTGCGCTCACCCAACAGGTCATCCAGGACGTCGAGTTGGGTACGTAGCCCCGGGATCTGGAGCAGTCCGAGCACGACCGCGGACGCCGCGGCGACGAAGGACCCGGTCAGGCTCTGGATGGCGAAGAGGGAGCCGAAGGTCATGTGTGTCGCCAAGATCCGGGGCGCGGAGACGAGGGCCACCGCGCCTGCGGCACCGACCGCGAGGACCGCTGCGGCGCTGTTGATGCCCTGCTGCTGCCGGGTGTGCAGCGCGCTCGCGCGGACCGCGACGGCGTGCCGCGAGGTCCAGTAACCGACCACCTCGGCCTCCCCTCCACTTCCCTTGACCGCGTCGATCGACCGCATCGCAGCGAAGCCGACGGCGTCGCGGCGCATGGTGAGCCGCTGCTCGATCACGGCTGCGGCCGCCTGCCGGCGCCAGCTGAACACCGGGATCGCGACGGCGAGCAGGCCCAGGCCGACCGCGGTCAGACCGACCACCCGGTCCTCGTGCACCATCACCACGCCGATCAGGGTCGCGTTGACCACGGCGGCGAGTCCCGGCACGACCTGGTAGGTCAGGCCCTGCGCGAAGGCGTCCGCGGACTGCACACGGCTGGCCATCGCCCCCGGCTCGCGGCGCAGCAGCGCGGCGCCCTCGATGTGCAGCAGTCGCCACACCAAGTCGACCGACAGCGTCAGCGACTGCCGGATCTGGAACCTGCCGAGTATCTGGTTGAGCGCGGCGGCCACTCCCCCGGACAGCACGCCCGTCGCCAACAGCGCCGCGCCGAGTTGCAGTTGTCCGGCCGAGCCGCCGGCAAGCAGCGCGCCGGCCAGCAGCTTGAGCACCATCGCGAGCGCCAGTCCGGCCGCGCATGCCACCAGGCTGAGCAGGACCGCGACGAGCACCCCGGTCCACTGCCCGGCGAGCAGCCCGGCGATCCGGCGCAGTGTGCCGGCCCGCGCGCCGCCGGGCCGGAAGTGCGGGCCTGGTCCGGCGACCAGCACGATGCCGCTCAGGTCGGGGGCGAGGTCGGCGACCGATCGGCGGTGCCGGCCGAGCGCGGGGTCGACCAGGGTCGCCGTGCCGCCGGACACGCCCTCCAGCACCATGAAATGACGGTCCCTCAGATGAACGATGACCGGCAGCGGGAGGTCGGCAAGGCCGGTGACCTCCGCACGGCCGTCGCGCCACGTGGTGGTCACCCGCACGGCCCGTGCGGCGAGACCGTATCCGCGCGCGGCGCGCACCAGCGTGAGCGCGTCCACGCCGTCCCGTGACGCGCCGGTCGCCTCCCGCAGTTCGCGCAGCGAGACCCGGCGGCCGTGGCAGGCGAGCACGGACGCGAGGCACGCGGGAGCGCAGTCCGTCTCCTCGGTCTGCGGCACGTACGGCACACGGCGGGCGCGGCGGCCGAGCGCGAGGGGCGCAGAGCGCATCAGTGGCCCCCCACCAGCGCGTCGATCGGCCGTACGGACCCGGTGCGCACGTCGGCGACCAGCGGGATGAGCGCGGGGACCTCGGAGGACTCCTGACCGCTCAGCGCGAGGCGCGCGGAGCCGGTCACGCCGAGGGCCCGCATCGACACGGTGACCAGCCGGTACGGTCCGTCACCGGACACGGCGAGCCGAGCGGGCAGGCCGCCGAGCATGCGGCTGATCTCGCTCCCGGTCATCGGATAGCTCCCGATGCCGCTCACCGTGCCGTCCACGGTGACCACGGAGTCGCCCGAGGACAGCCGCGCGGTCACGGAGGAACCGGCGGCAGCCGGGTAGCCCCGGTCGGCCCTGACGAAGAGCCAGCCGGTGAGGCCGCCGTCGCTGAGGTCGACCGACACGACCGGCGTCCCCGGCGCCACCGCCGTGCCGGGCGCGGACACCACGCCGAGCACTGTGCCCTCGGCGGTCGCCGTGACGGGGCTGCGGCGCCCGGACGCGGTCTGCACGACGGCGACCTTCTCGCCGCGCCGCACCGCCTGTCCGGGCTGCACCGCGACGCTGACGACGGTGCCGGCGGCGGGTGCGGGCACCGGGCTCGGGCCGTCGCCGTGCACGAGGACGCCGGTGAGGTGCACGGAGCTGGGCACGGTCCCGAACACCGACCAGCTCACCAGGCCGAACAGCGCGACGAGGATCACGCTCAGGGCCAGGGCGTAGCCGCTCGGCACCAGCCGGATCCGTTCTCCGGCGGTGCGGGCGGCGAGGGCGAGGCGTCCGTCCACTGCGGCATCGGTGTCGTCGTCCAGGTCTTCGTCCGGGTCGCCTGCGAGGTCCGGGCCTGTGTCCGGGTCTGGTTCGGGACGGAGGGTGCCGTCGGCCCCGTCCGCGGCGGTTCGGGGGCGCTCGGCACCGTCGGTCGCGTCGGAGCGGCGGGGCGGCGGCTCCGCCCGTCCTGCCGGTCGTCCGGGCGCTCGGACCCGCCCGGACCGGGCATCGTCCGGCGCGGGTGGGAGGACGGGCAGCCCCTTCTCGGCCGTATCGGCCATATCAGGCACTCCGTTCGCGGGTAAGGGGGTCAGCGGCGTGCGGGACCGGGCGTACGGGGAGGTACGCGTAGCCGTTCACAGGGGCGTGCCGGTGCGGCCTCGCTCCCGGGAGCAGGTCCACCCGGGCGCAGCGGGCGGCGAGATGGCGCAACACGGCCGCCCCGACGAGGTCGGCGTGATGGCGGCCGAGGCAGACGTGCTTGCCGTGCCCGTAGGCCAGCGCGCCGTCCTGCCGGGCCCGGGGGTCCGGTGCTCCGGGCGGGCCCGGCGCGCGCTCGGCGTCCTCGGCGACCGCGGCGGCCAGCAGGACGACGGCGGTCCCGCCGAGGGCCAGTCGGCTGCCGCCGATGGTGACGGGACAGCCGGCCCGCCGGGCCAGCATGCGCAGCGGCGGTTCTGTGCGCAGGGCGGCGCGGAACGCGTCGAGGGCGGTGGCCGGTCGCGCGCGCACGGCCGCGAGCCACGCCGGGTCCGCGGCGACCACGCGTACGGCCTGCACCAGGGCCTGGCTCAGCGTCTCCAGACCATTGACGAGCAGCAGCACGAACAGCCCCACGGCTTCGTGCGGTCGAATGTTTCCCGCGCGCGAGGCCGCCGCGATCGCATGGAGCGGGCCGTCGGCCGCCTCGGCGATGGCGCGCTCGGCGTACCCGCGCAGTCGGGCCGTCCCGGCCACGACGGCCCGCTCGACGTCGGGTGCCACGCCGCCGGTCTGCTGTGGGCTGAGCTGGTCGCGCAACAGCTGTGCCCAAGAGATGAGTTGCGGCTCGTCCTCGACGGGCAGCCCCATCGTCATGCGGGCCAGCCGGATCGGCAGCGGGTCCGCGAAGGCTGCGACGAGGTCGAACCCGGCCGGTGCCGGCATGTGTTCGGCGGCCACCGGGCCGGACGCGCCTTCGGATCCGGAGCCGGTCACGCCCGCCGCGGAAACGGAGCCGGAGCCTGCCGACACGGCCTCATCCCAGGTCCGCTCGACAAGCGCGGTGATCGCGGGTCCCGTCGCCTGCGCCGCTCCACGCGAGAAGTACGGCGCGACCACCTGGCGCAGCCGCGCGTGCGACGTGCCGTCCTGAAGGCTGAACATGGCGTGGTAGAGCGCGTCGATCTCGCCGACGGGGCTGACCCGTACGGCGGGCACGGCGGGTTCGTCGGAGCCGACGAGCAGCCGCGGGTCCGCGAGCAGCGCCCGCGCCTCGCGCGCTGCGGTGACCACGGTCAGACCGGGCGCGACGGCCACCACCGGTGCGACGCGGGCCAGTTCGGCGGGCGTGCGGTGGAAGGTCCCGCCCACCGGGGCGCGGTCTCCCCGCAACCGCGCCATGATCTCGCCGACCGCGTGCAGCCGTTCGGCGTCGTCGCCCGGAAGGACCGTGTTGGCTGCGGCGGCAGGGCCGACAGCCGCACCCGCACCACCGTCCTTACCCGCCCCGTCCTCCGAACTCGCCCGGCTGCCTTCGGTGTTCGCCGTGCCCGCCATCGATCACTCCTAACTGCGCGTGAGGTGGTCGGACGCGGGGGGCCCGCGTCCGACCGTGATGTGCCGCCGGTCAGCAGGCCGTCATGACCGAGCCGATGCAGGCGATGGTCGTCGCCGAGCTGCAGCAGGGGGGCGCGAGACCGCCGACCGTGCTGAGCAGGCCCAGCGCCTCGTCGTCGATCTCCTCCACCGGCGCGGCCGGCACCTCCAACGGCTCCGCCGACGCGATGCCGCGCTCAGCGAGCACCGCCAGCGGCTCGGCCGCGTAGCGCGCCGCGAGGTCGCCGTCGCTCCACACATCGGCCACCAGTGCGCCGAAGCGGCGCCGTTCCTCCGAACTCAGTTGAACCTCGCTCATCGCACATCCCATCTGTGGTGGGGACGCCCGGACCGCGCTCGGTCCGGGCAGGGGGAGGACCAGCGCGCACAGCGAGCGGTGATCCGTGTCCTACGAACCCGCGCCGCCGTGGGCGTCGGGTTTCCGGGGCCTGGGGGTCGGACGGGGAGCACAGGGGCTCCCCGTCCGACCCGCGGCGCAGCGGTGTGACTCAGCAGTTGCCGCAGCCGAAGGTGCTCGCCGTGCAGCCGGGGCACGAGACGGAGCTCGCCGACCCGCAGCAGGCGGGCGCGAGACCGCCGACCGTGCTGAGCAGGCCCAGCGCCTCGTCGTCGATCTCCTCCACCGGCGCGGCCGGCACCTCCAACGGCTCCGCGGACACGATGCCGTGCTCGGCCAGGACGGCCAGCGGCTCGGAGGCGTAGCGCGCCGCGAGGTCGCCGTCGCTCCACACCTGCGCCACCAGGGCACCGAACCGGCGCCGTTCCTCCGAACTCAGTTGAACCTCGCTCATCGCACATCCCATCTGTGACAAGAGGAGCCCGGACCGCATGGTCCGAGCGGGGAAAACGGTCTCCCGCGCGCCCTTCCCCCGGGGCGTGCCCGCGCCGTCCTCAGCAGGGCGTTCCGGGGGCGGCGCCGGGCTCCGGCCGACCGCCTCCGCGCTCGGCCGCACCGAGACCGTCGTCGGGGTGCTCCGAGCATCGGCTGCCGTGCACCGGCTTCCTATGGGGACCGGCCCCCGTATTCCGCCGCGCCGGCCGGCCGCGGGCGCCGCTCCCGCCGGAATATGGGGGCCGGCCCCCATAGGACGCGCGGGCCGCCGGTGGCACGATCGCGGGCATGATGGATCCGCAGACATGGTGGGTGGGCGGCGTGGCTCTCGCCGAGCGTCTGCCGCCGCCTCCGGCACCCGCCGGCACCGCCGACCCGGTCCAGACGTGGCAGTCCGCGTACTCCTCGCCCGCGCTGCTGCGGACCCGGCTGGCGGACACCGGGCTGGACGAGGAGGGGCTGCGCGCCCTGCTCGCCGAGCAGCCCGCGGCCCTGGCCGGAAGGATCGGCAGGCCCGCGTGGGCCGCCACGGTCGAAGACGCGCTGGCTCGGGCTCCACTCGACCCGCCGTTGCCTGCCGCCAGCTCGTGGTCGGCGGGCTTCGCCGCGGTGCTCGCGCCGTTCACCGAGGCGGCGGCCGAGCGGCTGCTGAGGGCCACCGGCCGGCGCGGCGCCGACGGGCCGACCGACCTGGCGGCGGTCATGGACTGTTTCACCGACCGGTTGGGCAGGGCGCTGGTGCAGCTCGCCCGCCGGACCCTGGTGCTGGAACTCAACGTCCTCCGGGAACGCGGGCAGTTGCGCGGCGACACTGCGGAGCTGCGGTTCTGCGACTTCGTCCGACAGGCTTCCGCGCGGTCCGCGCTGCGCGCCCTGGCGACCGAGTACCCGGTCCTGGCAAGGCTGCTGGCGCAGTGCTGCGACCAGGCCGTGAACGCGTGGAGCGAGTTGCTCGAGCGTTTCGCCGACGACCGGGCCGACGTGGTCGAAAAGCTCCTCGCCGGCGCCGACCCCGGCCGGCTGGTCCAGGTGGACACAAGCGCCGGCGACCGGCACCAAGGCGGCCGGGCGGTCGCCGTACTGTCCTTCGAGCACGGCGCCAAAGTCGTGTTCAAGCCCCGACCGCTGAGCGTGCACGAGCACTTCAACGACGCCTGCGGCTGGCTCAACTCCCACCTGGCCGGCCTGGACCTGCGCCGTCTGGCCGTACTCGGCCGACCGGGCTACGGCTGGGTGGAGTACGCCCCCGCCGCGCCGTGCGCGGGCCCGGCCGACGTGAAGCGCTTCTACTGGCGGCTCGGCGCGTTGCTGGCGCTGATCCACACGCTCGGCGCCACCGACATGCACTTCGAGAACCTGGTCGCCAGCGCGGACCAGCCCGTCCTGGTGGACCTGGAGACGCTCTTCCATCCCGATCTGCACCGGCACGCCTACGCGGACCCGGCGCAGGCGGCGCTGACGGCGTCGGTCGCGCGGACCGCGCTCCTGCCGCTCTTCCTGGTCGGCGAACACGGCGCGCTGGACATCTCCGGCCTCGGCGGCGACCGGGACACCCCGCTGCCCGAGGAGGTGACCGGCTGGTCGGCACCGGGAACGGACACCATGCGCCTGGTCAGGACCGTCGGGATGTTCCGCGGCTCGGCGAACCGGCCGCGGCTGCGCGACGCGGAAGCCGATCCCGCGCTCCACGTGGAGCCGCTGGTCGCCGGCTTCCGGGCGGGCTACGACGCGATCGCCGGACACCGTACGGAACTGATCGGCCCCGGCGGCCTGCTCGCCCGCTTCACACGGGACGTGACGCGGGCGGTACTCCGCCCCACCCGCTGGTACGCGACCCTGCTGGACGAGTCCACCCATCCGGACGTACTGCGTGAAGCGCTGGACCGGGAGCGGCTCTTCGACGTGCTGTGGCGCGACTCGGCCGGCCAGGGGCTGCGCACCCTGTCGGGCGCCGAGCTGGCCGAACTGTGGGCGGGTGACGTGCCCGTGGCCGTCTGCTCCCCCGGGGCGACGGACCTGGCGATCGGCCCACTGACGGTCGACGGCCTGGTCGCCGAGTGCGGCCTGGCCCGTGCCGAGCACCGCGTCGCGATGATGGGCGACACGGATCGCTTCGACCAGGAGTGGGTGATCCGCGCGACGCTTGCGACCCGCCGCCGCGGCAACGGACCGCGCGCCTCCGCCGCGCCGCTCGGCCTGCCTGCCGCCACCGTGCCCGACGCCGAGCGGATGCTCTTCGCCGCCTGCGGCATCGCCGACCGCATCCTGGCCCGCGCGCAAGACGACGGCCGACGCGTCAACTGGCTGTGCCTGGAGCCCCTGGACGACCGGATCTGGGCGGTCCAGCCGCAGGGCGCGGGGCTGCCCCACGGCTACTGCGGCACGGCGCTCTTCCTGGCGCAGCTCGCCGACCTCACCGGCACCGAGCGGTACACCTCGTTCGCGCGACGCGCGCTGGCCCCGCTGCCGGACCTGCTCACCTCGCTGGCCGACCGGCCGGCCGACCTGCCCGCCGTCGGCGCGGGCTTCGCGGGCCTGGGCGGCATCGCCTACGCGCTCAGCCTGCTCGGCGGCCTGCTGGACGACGCGGAGGTGGCCCGCTGGGCCGCCACGGCGGTGGACCTGGCCGCCGCGGCCACGGCCGCGGCCGGCGCCAGCCCGCCGCCCGGGGTCCTCGACGGCGACGCCGGCTGCCTGGCGGCGATGCTCGCCGTACAGCAGGCCACGGGGTCGGCGACGGCCGCCCGCACCGCCCGGGCCTGCGCCGACCGGCTCGCCGCCCAGGCACCCGAGGGCCTGCCCGCCGGCGGCTTCAGCACCGGGGCCGCCGGCGTGGGGTGGGCGCTGCTGCGGTTCGCCGCGGCCGGCGGCGGCCCCGGGCACGCTTCAGCCGGCCTGGCGACGCTGCGCACCGCAGCGGCCCGCTGCGCGACGGCTCCGGTCGGGACCGGCTGGTGCGACGAAGCGTCAGGCGCCGCGCTGGCGATCGCCGACAGCGGGGCCGCGGCGGACGTCCCCGAGCTGGCCGGGCTGCTGAATGACGTGGTCGAGCGCTCCGCCGCCCCGACCGCGGGCGACCACAGCCTGTGCCACGGAGAGGCCGGCGCCCTCGACCTGCTCCTCGCCGCGACCGGCCCGGGCAGCGCGGGCCCCGGCGCGGCACTGCCCCGGGCTGCCGCGCTGCTGTCCGCACTGGACCGGTTCGGTCCGCGCTGCGGGACACCCGACTTCGTCAGCAGCCCGGGGCTGCTGACCGGCCTGGCCGGCATCGGGCACGAGTTGCTGCGGCTCGGCTTCGGGCCCCGTGTCCCCTCGGTACTGCTGTTGCAGTCGCCGGCCCCGCATCCGCCGACCCCGACCCCCTCGAAGGAGAACGTCCGATGAGCGACAGCCCCCTCGTGAACGCCTGGAAGAACCCGGCCGCCCGCAACGGGGCCGCCTCTGACCACCCTGCCGGAAGTATCCGGCTGGGCACCGGTGCGGTCGTCGGCCGCCGTGCCCAGCTGCTGGCCGGCCTGGCCACGACGGCAGAGGACCCCGACCATTTCCCCACTTACTCCCTGACGCTCACCTCCTGGGGCCAAACGGGCATATGCTGACGAGTTCTCCCCGCCCCTGGTAGATAGTCAGAACCGGAGATATCCTCCGCTGGTGCTCATAACATCACCAACGGTGATCGGGCGCGGCGCCGAACTCGCCGTGCTCGACGCGGGTCTCGCCGGTGCTCGTGAAGGGGACGGCCGGGCGGTGTTCCTGCTCGGCGAGGCGGGGATCGGCAAGTCGCGGCTGGCCGCGGAGTGCGCGTTCCGCGCGTTCACCCGCGGCCTGGCGGTGCTGCGCGGCAGGCCGGGCGCCACCAGCGGGGGCGCCGCGCCTTTCCGCCCGATCGCGGAGGCACTGCTGTCGTTCGTCCGGCTCGGAGGTCTCCCCGAGGACCCCGGACTCGCCCCGTACCGCTCGGCGCTGGGCGGCCTGCTGCCCGAGTGGCGCACCGCCGGGTACACGGGCGCACCGGCCTCGCCCGTGGAGACGGCCGAGGCGACGCTGCGGCTGCTGGCCACCATCGGCCGCGACCTGACACAGCACCGGCACCCCGGCTGTCTGCTGCTTCTTGAGGACCTGCACGACACCGACACCGAGACGCTCGCCGCCATCGAGTACCTGTGCGACAACATCCGGGAGCAGCCGATCGTCCTGCTGGCCACCCTCCGCCCGGAACACGGGCCGGCCGAGCAACTGGCCCGGCAGCTCGCCCAGCGCCGGTCCGCGGTCCTCAGCGAACCGCGCCCGCTGACCGGCGAGGAGATCCGGATGATGGCCGAAGCGGCGCTGGCGGCCACCGGACCGCCGCCCCACGACACAGCCGTCCTGCTGCCCCAGGAGGTGACCGACCGGCTGGCCAGGGACGCCGACGGCAATCCGTTCGTCGTCGAGGAACTGCTCAGCGGCATGATCACCGCCGATGTACTGCGCCGCGGGCCCGACGGCGCCTGGCACGTCAACGGCGACCTGGACATCGACGTCCCGCGCACGGTGGTGCACAGCGTCGCCCAGCGCGCCGCCCGGCTCAGCCCGGACGGACGGGCGCTCCTCACCAGCGCCGCCGTTCTCGGCCGGCGCTTCTCGCTGGCCGTCCTGCAGGCGGTCAGCGGGCTGCCGGACCGCGACCTGCTGGTGCACCTGCGGGCCGGCATGGACGCCCACCTCATCTCGCCCAGCCGTCCGGTGGGCGACTGGTACGAGTTCCGGCACACGCTGACCGCGGAGGCCCTGGTCGCCGCGATCGTGCCCGCGGAACGCGCCGCGATCGCCGCCAGGGGTGCCGACGCGATCGAACGCGCGCACCCCGGGCTGCCCGGCGAGTGGTGCGTGCTCGTCGCCACCCTGCGGCAGACGGCCGGCGACCCGAGCGCCGCAGCACTGCGCTTCGCGCAGGCCGGCCGGTCCGCGCTGGACGGCGGCGCCGTCAACTCCGCCGTGTCACTGCTCGAACGGGCCCTCGACCTGCTGCCGGGTGCGGACCAGGCCGCCGAACGGGCGCCGCTGGTGGAGCAGTTGGTGTACACCCTGGCCGAGAACGGCCAGCTTGACCGGGCGTGCGCGCTTGCCGACGAGTTGCCCGAAGCCGGTCCGGGCGCACTGGACGCGGTCCGGGCAGCCACCTTGCAGGCCCGCATTGCCTGGGCCGCCGTGACGGCCGCGCGGTTCGAGGACGCCGCGGGGCGGGTGCGCCAGGTCCGCCAACTGCTGCGGCTCGTGCCCGACGGCGCGGGGCCGTCCGCCGGGGCGGCGCTCGGACCGGCGGTGCAGATGGTCGAGGCCCATCTGATCCTCGCCGGGGTGCAGGACAGCGACGGCGACCGGACCGACGAGGCGGAGCGGCTGGCCCGGCAGGCCGCGGACGGCGCGGAGCGCGCCGGACTCCCCGAGATCGCGTGCCAGGCGTGGCAGTTGCTCGCCGTGCTGGCCCGGCGGCACGGATTCGAGCAGGCCGACTCGTACCTGGAGAAGTGCCTCGTGCTCGCCAACGAGCACCGGCTCACCACGTGGCAGCTCGACACCCTCATGTGGCTGGGCGTCAACGACTTCATGTGCACCGGCCGCTCCACCCGGCTGGAGCGGGCCCACCGAGCGGCCCTGGGCCACGGCGCCCTGGCACTGATGTACCGGGCCGAGGCCGCCATGGCCATGCAACAGGTGCTGCGCGGCGACTACGCCGCGGCCCGGGAGCTGGCCGATCGCTGTGCCGAGGGCACCGCGCGGCTCAGGGACGCCGACAACCACCAGTTCGTCCTGCTCATCCGCGTGGCGCTGGCCGCGCACCAGGGGCAGCGCCGGCAGATGGAAAGGGAACTGGCCGAGTTCCGCCGCTGGGGCGGCGAGCGGTCGCTGCAGTCCCCGCAGGCTTTCGGCAGCCGAGCCATCTGCGCGCTGCTGGAGGAGGACCGTGAGCAGGCGCTGCGCGAGCTGGACGAGGCTTTCGCCTGGGAGCAGGGGAACCCTTCCGTCCATTTCCTCAACGGCCGCTACGGGCTGCGTCCACTGCTGCGGGCGCTGACCGGGCAGGCGGACCCCGAGGAGCACGCGGCGACCGTCGCCGACCCCTCCGCGGCGCTGCCGTGGAACCGGCAGTTCGAACGGCTCGCGTTCGCGGTGCACGAAGGCAGGGCCGGACGCGGAGCGCAGGCCGAGGCCGCGGTGGCGCAGGCACAGGAGGCAGGCGAACCGTTCCTGATGGCCCGTCGGCTCGGCCAGCGGCTGGTGGCGCCGGTGGCCCTGGCCGACGGCTGGGGTGATCCGGTGGAGTGGCTGCGCGACGCAGAGGAGTACTTCCACGGGGCGGGCGTGCCGGTCGTGGCCAACAGCTGCCGCGACCTGCTGCGCCGGGCGGGCGCGACCATCCGGCAGCGGCGCCACGGGACTCCGGGCGTTCCGGCCCGGCTGCGCCTTCAGGGCCTGACCGCACGCGAGTACGAGGTGTTCTTGCTGCTCGCGCCGCGCCTGGGAAACCAGGAGATCGCCGAGCGGCTGTACATCTCCCCGCGGACGGTCGAGAAGCACGTGGCCAAGCTGCTCGCCAAGACCGGCCAGCCGCACCGGTCGGCCCTGTGCGACTACGCGACCGAGCTGATCGCCCAACCCGGCTGACCCCGGCGGGCGCACCGGGAAGGCGAACGCGCCGCGCAACGCCCGGTCAGACCCGCCCGGGCCCGGGCCGCCGCTCACCACCACGGCCCGAAGCCCCGCCCCCTCCACGAGCCCGCACGGCAGCCGCAGCCCGAAGTGCCGCTCGACCGAGCCCAGGGACAGCGCCCCGGCGTTACCTCCAGGACGCCGACTGCCGCGCGCGGTTACCTGATCCGGGACCGGGACGGGAAGTTCCCTGCCCTGTTCGACACCATCCTCGCCGAGGCTGGCGTGGAAGTAGTCCTCAGCGGCGTACGGATGCCACGCATGAACTCGATCATGGAACGGTGGGTGCAGACCTGCCGCCGCGAGCTACTGGACCGCACCCTCATATGGAACCACCGCCACCTGCTGCATGCCCTGCGGGAGTTCGAACAGTTCTACAACGGGCACCGACCGCACCAAGGCATCGCCAACGCCCGCCCCCTTCACCCGTTGCCCGCGCCAGTCACTGATCCGGGGCATATCTCCCGCCTCGACATACGAAAACGCGACCGCCTCGGCGGCATCCTCCACGAGTACCGACATGCCGCTTGACCTGCGCGGATGAGGTTTTCGGCAGGGGCAGGCCCTCAGCCAGCTCCGGGCCCGAGGGCTTGTCCGCTCGAATCTCCAGTCCGGCGAGTGGCCACCTCGTCCACGTAGTCATTGATGACCTTCGCAGCAACTGCGAAATCCATGTTGAAGAACTCACGGTCCCTGCGCACACGGAACTGGGCGAGCCTTGCGTGGATCTCAGCCTCCACATCCCGGGCGCTCGGGACCATCCACGCGGCGCGCGCGCCGAACGGCACAATCACACCGGTTGCGCTGTTGATCTCCCGCACCCGAGTAGGCACGTCTCGATCGGTGAAGCCGATCTTGAGCAGGCTGGGCATCTCGCGCGTCGACAGAACATATACAAACCCGTGGCCTGGCTCCCTCGTGTCCTTCTGGTCGATGAAGTTTGCGAGGACAGCGGCCAGATCCTTGTCCGCCAGGGCCCCCGCTGCCATGCGGGCACCACGTTCATCCGCTCCATGGATGGCCCGACGAAGCGCCAGAAGCTCTGCGGCAACCTCGCGAGCGTCTTTGTGAACCGGGAAGCCCAGATGGCTCCAGACGGTGAACCAGTCCCACTGGTCGCGCTTGAACGTCCGGGAGAACAGACCTTTGACGGTCGAGAGATCTTCCAGTCGCCCAAGCGCGGACACGCGCCCGTCCTTGAGGGTTGCGATGACGGTCCGCGCCGCCTCGACTCGCTTCTGCTGGACAGCAGGCTTCACCGGTGCCAGCCCGAAGCCCCACTTCTGCTCAATGTTGCCTATCTGCTTCCCCTGCCCCATGGGGCGAACTGAACCGCTCCGGGTCTGGTGGAGACTCTAGATCTTGACTGTGACCTGGTGTTTCTTGTCGGTCAGGTGGTAGTTGGCTTCGTATTCTGCGGGCGGGATGTGGCCTATTTCACCGTGTAGACGGTGATGGTTGTACCAGTCGACCCACTCGGCGGTGGCCAGTTCGACGTCGGACAGGGTTCGCCACGGCCGGTGGGGCTTGATCAGTTCGGTCTTGAACAGGCCGATCGTGGATTCCATCAGCGCGTTGTCGTATGCGTCGCCGACCGATCCGATGGAGGCCGCGGTGCCCTCCCGCTGAAGGTGCTCGGCGAGGGCGAAAGAGGTGTATTGACTGGACTCAACCGGTCGTTGCAACACCGGCTTGTTGGAGCAAGAGTAGCTGCTCGTTGAATGCCTCGGCCGGGGTCCTCCAACCAAGTGTCTTGCGGGGTCTGGTGTTCAGCGCGTGAGCAACGGCTTCGATTTCTTCGGCGGACCAGCGCGAGAGGTCGGTGCCCTTCGGGAAATACTGGCGCAGGAGTCCGTTGGTGTTCTCGTTCGTTCCTCGCTGCCATGGGCTGTGCGGATCGGCGAAGAACACGGGGATACCGGTCTCGACCCTGAACTGCGTGTGCGCCGACATTTCCTTGCCGCGGTCCCATGTCAGCGACCGCGTCAGTTGCTCGGGGAGCATCGACATCGTGTTGGCGAGTGCCTTCTTCATGGAGATCGCTCCGTAGCCGGCAAGTGCGGGGCCGTTCTTCGTTCGAGGGATCGTGCCGTATCCCTCTTCGCGGGGCAGATGAACCAGCATGGTGAACCGGGTCGACCGCTCGACAACGGTGCCGATCGCGGAACGCTCCAGCCCGATGATCAAATCCCCCTCCCAGTGGCCGGGGACAGCGCGGTCCTCGGCCTCGGCGGGCCTCTCGCTGATCAACGCTTCGGGCGTGACGTGCGCCCAGGTCTTCCGCCGTGAACGCGCCCGAGGCGCACGCAGAGCGCGACCGGTCCGAAGACACAGGATGAGCTCGCGTTTCAGCGCCCCGCGGCCCTGAATGTAGAGGGCCTGGTAGATCGCCTCGTGACTGATGCGCATGGATTCATCATCCGGGAAATCAAGCTTGATCCGGTTCGCGATCTGCTCTGGACTCCATGCCTGAACCCACTCACGATCCTTGCGATGCGGCTTGTTCCGGCCCGTCCACGAGCCCGTCACCGGTCCCGCGATCGGCAGGCCGCCAGATGTGGTGATCTGGCCGGACAGCCTCTCCTGGACGTAGGCGCGCAACCTCGGATTGGCGACCAACTTCGCCGTCTTGGGACGCCGGGCAGCCAAATCTGCTTTCCACTGCGCCACCGACGCCCGGTAGTCGAGCTTCCCACTTCTTGTCGCGGCGTTGCGTCGCAGCTCACGGGAGATCGTGCCCGGATTACGACCCACGTCTCGAGCGATCTCGCGCACTCCCTTGCCCTGTGCCCTGAGCAACGCGATCTCCTCTCGCTCGGAAAACGACAGGTACCTGCCCGAGGGCGGCTTCGAATCGAACGGTCGCATGCCGCCACACTGGCGGTACCAGCGCGTCGCGACCGCCGGCGCCACACCGATGACGGCGGCGGCCTCCTCAGGCAGAAGGCCCTTGGCGATCTCCGTCCAGAACGCCGCCTCGACATGACGCTGATACTTCGGATGCCCCGGAGACTTCAGCTTCGGACGCAGCGCCCGGTCCGCTGCCTGCTGACGACGCACCATCCAACACCTCCCTGTTCACGAGGTGTTGCGACGACCAGTTGAATCCGCCTTGAGACCCGGCATCGCTGTGGTGGACCAACTGGCCGGGCTGGTGGCGGTTGCCTTCGCGGTCGCGCTGCCACAGGCCCATCTCCACGGCGGCCAGGACGAGTTCGGTGTGTTTGGTGGTGGCCGCGGACCAGCCGACGATGCGGCGGGAGAAGGTGTCGACGACGAAGGCGACGTAGACGGTGCCGGCCCAGGCCGCGACGTGGGTGAAGTCGGCGACCCAGGTCCGGTTCGGCGCCTTGGCCACGAAGTCGCGATCGACCAGGTCGGGGGCACGCTCGGCAGCCCGGTCCTGGACGGTGGTGACGACTTTCCTTCCGCGGACGGCGCCGCTGATGCCGAGTTCACGCATCAGCCGTTCGACGGTGCAGCGGGCGACCTGGTGGCCCTGCCGGCGCAGGTGGTGCCAGATTTTCCGGGCACCGTAGACGTGGTAGTTGGCCTCGAACACCTCCTGGACCAGGGCTTTCAGCTCCGTGTCGCGCACGGTTCGGGCCGAGGGCGGGCGGGCCTTGGCGGCGTAGTAGGTGGAGGGGGCGATGCTGATGCCGTGCCCGGTGAGCACGGTGCAGATAGGCTCGACGCCGCCGAAGCGGTCCCGGTGCTCGTTGATGAAAGTCACGAGCGAAGATGTGGCCGGTCGAGCTCGGCCGCGAAGAAAGCCGAGGCCGCCTTGAGGATCTCGTTGGCCCGCTTGAGCTCGGCGACTTCCTTCTTCAGTGCTTTGACCTGGGCTGATTCTTCCGTTGTCGTCCCGGGCCGGGTTCCGGAGTCGATCTGGTCGCGCCGGACCCACTGGCGCACTGTCTCGGCCGTGCCGATGCCGAGATTGGTCGCGACGGCCTTCATCGCGGCCCACTCGGTCTCATAGTCGGGGCGTACCTCGGCGACCATGCGCACCGCACGACGCCGCAGCTCAGCGGGATAGGGGGAGGGACGTGCCATGACTCGATCCTCTCAAAGAATCGAGCCTCCACTGAACCCGGAGCGGTTCAAACTATAGGGCTGGCCTCCGACAGGGAGACCCAGGATCAAACCGGATCGCAGGAGAGCCGCGAGGGGCACCCGGGAGTCACCGGGCCGTAGAACGGCGGCGCCGGCAAAGGTGCATGGCAACCGACGCCGCAAGCGGCATCGCCCGGAATGGCGTACCGGTAGTACCAGCCAGGCCCCGGGATGTGCACCGACGGGTCGGCGGCTGCGTAGTAGGAGCATGGGCCGACAACAGTATCCGGCCAGGCGGCTGACACTGCCTGGCTGCCATCGCACGCCGCCTCAGTGCTGAATCCCCCGGCCACATGGTCCAGAACTGCTGCTGCCTGAGCCGGGCCGGCCGTGGCCCCGGTCATGCCCAGCGCGCCTATCCCTGCGATCAGCAGCGCCGCGAGGCGCATTCCACCACTTGCCATCCGAAGCCTCCGCGTGATTCGTTCACCTGAAATTACTTGTGCTGGCTCAGCAAAACGGTGCAGGAGTATCTTCGCGCTGACGATAGTTGACGACACATTCAATGGACGGCCGCCAGCCGAAAGTGTTCTTGACCCACTGGCCCCGTACAAGTCACTGTCGGCCGCGTCCGCCCCGAACGCTGCGGATGTCGTCGCGCCCTCCTGCCGGATCAGGCTTCCTCGGGTCAGCCACCAGCGAGGCTCGATCCCGCCAGTTGATGCGCCGCCAAGGTACAACACAGCTCTGATTCGGTCCAGTGTCCAGGGATGCGGTCCTAGTTGCACGGAACCGTGACAATCGGACGGTTCAGCTCCGCTTTTCCGTGCTCACCGGCGGGCGATCGGCAGTGTTGTTCGTTGATTTGTCACCGGTTGTGGTTGCGTCCTTGGTTGTACTCACGGCCGAGGGCTTCGGGGCGCGCCTGGGTCAGCCCCGTGAGAGGTCGCCGCCGCTATGTCAAAACACAGACAACTCCACGGCGTGCGTTGTGGACATGTGAACCACCAGGCGTACTGCCAGCACATCGCCACAGCCCGTAAGGGGCTTGGTCACGTCCGCTGGAGTGGTGTATCGACGGCCACTCGGCGATCTTGTTTTGAGGCTATGCGGTGAGTTCGGTGGGCAGGGCGGTCTCGTCGGTTTCTGACCCGATCGAGTGGAGGCGGGCTTTGGCGAGCAGGTCGAGCCCCATGTAGCGGCGGGCTTCGGTCCATTCGTCGTTCTGCTCGGCCAGGACTGCGCCGACCAGGCGGATGAGTGCGGTGCGGTCGGGGAAGATCCCGACGACGTCGGTGCGGCGGCGGATCTCCTTGTTCAGGCGCTCCTGCGGGTTGTTCGACCAGATCTGCCGCCAGATCTCGCGGGGGAAGGCGGTGAAGGCCAGCAGGTCATGCTGGGCGGTGTCCAGGTGTGCGGCGGCCTTGGGGAACTTCGCCTCCAAGGCGTTCAGCACGTGCGTCATCTGGGCTTTCACCGCATCGGTGTCGGGTTGTTCGAAGACCGTCCGCAGCAGGGTGGCCACCCAGGGCTGGGCGGATTTCGGCACTTGGGAGAGCAGGTTGCGGGCGTAGTGGGTGCGGCAGCGCTGCCAGGACGCGCCGGGCAGGACCGCCCCGATCGCATTGACCAGGCCGGTGTGGGCGTCGGAGACGACGAGCTGGACTCCGCTCAGGCCGCGGGCGGTCAGCGAGCGCAGGAACGCCAGCCAGCCGGCGCCGTCTTCTGCGGTGGCGACGTCGATGCCGAGGATCTCGCGGTGCCCGTCGGCGTTGACTCCGACCGCGACGAGGGCGTGGACGTTGACGGTCCGGCCCTGCTCGCGGACCTTCTGGGTGAGGGCGTCGACCCAGACGAAGGCGTACGGGCCTGCGTCCAGGGGCCGGTTGCGGAACGCGGTGACTTGCTCGTCCAGGTGCTTGGACATGGCGCTGACCTGGGATTTCGACAGCTGGGTGACGCCGAGGGACTGGGCGAGTTTCTCGACACGGCGGGTTGAGACGCCGAGGAGGTAGGCGGTGGCGACCACGGAGATGAGGGCTTGTTCGGCCCTGCGGCGCCGTTCCAGCAGCCAGTGCGGGAAGTAGCTGCCTTGCCGCAGCTTGGGGATCGCGAGTTCGACGGTGCCGGCGCGGGTGTCCCACTCCCGCGGGCGATAACCGTTGCGGTGGTTGACGCGCTCGTCGCTGGCCTGCCCGTACTCGGCGTTGCAGAGCGCGTCGGCCTCCGCCGACATCAGCGCGTCGGCGAACGTCTTGATCATCGCGCGCAGCAGGTCAGGACTCGCCGAGGCCAAGTTCTCCTCGGTCAGGGCGTGCAGGGGCAGACTGTCATGTGCGGTCATCGTGCTGATCTCCTTCGAGGCTTAGACACTTCGAAGATCAGCCGGTGGCCGTCTCTCTATGCGGGCACCAACCCGGACGCCGGGACAAACCCCCGGATCAGGTCCAACCCGCTACACCACTTCCAAGGACGCAACCAGGGGCTTTTGAATAATCCTCCCAGGCTCAAGCCATCCAGGCACCGCTTTGGCGGGCGACTCCGACACAGCTCGACAAGTGTCGCTTGGGCGAAAGAACGGCGAATCCGTGCCCCTGCGGGCGTCATTCCCTGCTGGGCGCGGGCTGCGAGTGCTCACCGACGGCGGTGCGCCGCTATCAGGCCAGGCTGTCGGGGCCGCTGCTCGACCGGGTGGACCTGCGGGTGGAGGTCGAGGCGGTCAGCCGCTCCGAGCTGATCGGCCGCGGCCCGGCGGAGAGCACCGCGGTGGTCGCCGCCCGGGTGCGGGAGGCCAGGGAGCGGGCCGCCGTGCGCTATGCCGGCACCCCGTGGCGGGCCAACGGCGACATCCCCGGCCATGAGCTGCGCACCCGCTGGCCGGTCGCCCCCGGCGCGATGCACCCGGCCGAGAGGGACATGGAGCGCGGCCTGCTCACCGCCCGGGGCCTCGACCGGGTGCTGCGCGTCGCCTGGACCCTGGCCGACCTGGCGGGACACTGCGGGTGCCGATAAATCATCCGTCCAGGTCACGGACTTGATCGCCGATCTCCGGCTGTCCTGCCCTCACCTCAAACTCTTCATCCGCATGGGGCATAGACGGCATCATGATCTGTCGTGCTGCTGCGCCTGGCCTACCTCGCTGCGACCAACGCCTTCGCCCTCCTTCGCCTGCTGCCGATGAGCGACCGCGACAAGGACATCGAGATCCTTGCGCTCCGACACCAGCTCATGGTTCTGCAACGCCAATTCGGCAGACCGGCCTTCACCGAGACCGACCGCGCCATCCTCGCCGGCCTGCTCCACCACCTCCCGATCGACAAGCTGCACCAGCTCCTTCTCCTGGTACGCCCCGACACGGTCCTGCGCTGGCACCGCAACCTGCTCAAGCGGCAGCATGCCGCGACCTGCGCACCGAGACGGCGTGGACGCCCTCCCACCGTCCGCTCGATCCGCGCCCTGATCCTGCGCCTCGCCCGTGAGAACTCCTCGTGGGGATATCGGCGCATCCATGGCGAGCTCGCGGCCCTGGGGATCAAGGTCGCTGCCTCCACAGTGTGGGAGATCCTCAAGGAGCACGGCATCCCACCCGCTCCGGAACGAGCGAGCACGACGTGGGCGGACTTCCTCCGCCACCAGGCCGGCGCCCTGCTCGCCTGCGACTTCTTCGAAACCCGCACCCTCACCGGGGCACGCCTGTACGTCTTCGCCGTCATCGAGCACTCCACCCGCCGCATCCGGATCCTGGGCACAACACCACACCCCACCGCGCAGTGGGTCGTACAGCTCGGACGCAACCTCCTCATGGACCTCGAAGACGCAGGCAGCAACGCCAGCTTCCTGATCCGCGACCGCGACTCCAAGTTCACCGCCGCCTTCGACACGCTGCTGACCGACGCCGGACTGAAGGTCGTCACCACCGGCATCCGGATGCCACGCATGAACTCCATCATGGAGCGCTGGATCCAGACCTGCCGGCGCGAACTCCTCGACACAACACTGATCTGGAACCAAAGCCATCTCCGCCACACACTCAGGGAGTACGAGATCTTCTACAACGGGCATCGGCCGCACCGGGCTCTCGGCCAAGCCGCTCCACTCCGACCACTCCCCCACCCAAGCGATGAGCCAGCCCAGACCAGACGTCTCGAGGTCCGTCGACGAGATCGACTCGGAGGAACCCTCCACGAGTACCACCATGCCGCCTGACCAGGCCGGATGATTAATCGGCACCCACAACTCCGTCGGAGTACGCCCCACCCGGCTGCTGGACTTGCGGATTCTCCGACCATTGTTGTGCCTGCCCCCGCAGCCGACGCCAAGGAAGTGCATGCCGCAAGACCCCGCAATACCCGCGACGAACACCGAAACAGCCCCGGCCCACCCACACGCCGCGCGGCTGCTGACCACCGAGGAGATCGCCCGACTGCTGCGCGTCGACCCCTCCTCCGTGCGGCGCTGGCGCGCCGAACGGCCTCCGCAGGGGCCGCCGTTCATCCGCCTGTCCGGGCGCGTCGTCCTCTACGACGCCAACGACCTGCAGGTCTGGCTGGACGAGCGGCGCACCACACCCGGCACCCGGCGAAGGGCGGCTTGAGTGCCCTACCGCCACCAACTCCCCGTCGCTGTGAACTTGTCGGAGGACGTCGAGCACCGGCCGGGGCGGAAGCTCCCCTACAAGGCCCGCGTGCGGTGGACCGACCCGCAGACCAAGCGCCGCCGCTCGGTCGCCCAGATGCACCCGACATCACAGAGCGCGCAGGAGTGGATCGACTCCCTGCTTGCCTCGGCAGCCCGCGGAATCAACCCGGCCACCGCGACGCAGACCCTCGCCGAGTACGGCGATTCCCACATGACGCTGGCCCTGCGGGGTTTGGAGCCCAAGACCACCGGCCCCTACCTGGATGGATGGCGGCTGCGTGTCATCCCCGCGCTCGGACACCTGCCAGTGACCATGATCACCAACGGAGCCGTCGACCGCGCCACCTACGCCTGGATCGCTGACGGCGAGGGCCGCTCCACCGTCAAGAACACCCTGGCAGTGCTGGTGCGCGTCATGGAGCAGGCCGTCCGAGACGGGCTGATCACCACCAACCCCGCCCGCATCAAGGGCTGGCAACGCCAGTACCAGCTCGCCGAGGACGAACTCGACGACCCCCGCTCACTCGCCCTGCCCGACTGGGCCGCCCTGCAAGAACTCGCCACCGCCCTGATCGCCCGCTCCGCCGACCAGTACACCGGCTGGGGCGACGCGATCGTCTTCGCCGCCTGCACCGCCGCCCGCATCGGCGAGGTCTCCGGCGTCCGCGTGAAGGACATCGACCTCACCAACTGGATCTGGACCGTGCGCCGCCAGACCACCCCCTCCCCCGGCGGCCTCGCCGACAAGAACACCAAAGGCAAGTCCGCCCGCCGCGTCCCCCTCATCCAGGAGGTCCGCCCGATGATCGCCCAGCGCGTGCTCGCCGCCGGCAGCCGGCCTGACGCCCGCCTGTTCACCGGACCGCGCGGCGGGCGCATCACCACCGCCGTCCTGCGTGACGCCACCCACTGGGACGAGGTCGTCAACTCGCTCGGCTACGACCACCTGCGCCGCCACGACCTGCGGCACACCGGTCTGACATGGATGGCCGATGCCGGAGTGCCCCTGCACGTCCTGCGGTTGATCGCCGGACACGGCTCCCTGCACACCACCCAGCGCTACCTCCACCCCGACCTGCACACCGTCGTCCGCGCCGGCGACACCCTCAGTACCCACCTCACCGCGAAGCCCGGCCTCCCCCCGCCCCCGCCGAGCCAGGGGCGATCGCTCCGGGGTTTGTAGGAACCCGACAGTCGGGCGTCCCGCAAGAATGATCTGGGATCGGGCTGAAAACACGCTGACCTGCGGTTTTTTCACGCCTGTGGTCCCCAATTGGTCCCCAGACCCCTGACGCCCCATCACATGGAAACCGTTGCCAGCAACGGCGAAGGCCCGCTGACCTGGCTAAATGCCAGTCCAGCGGGCCTTTTGTGCACCGTCGGGACGACAGGATTTGAACCTGCGACCCCCTGACCCCCAGTCAGGTGCGCTACCAAGCTGCGCCACGTCCCGGTGCTTGGCCGGTCCCGGGGAGTGATTCCCGGGGAGGCCGTGCACGAGAACAATACCTCACGTCGGGAGGTGTTCGCTCGCACCCCAGGGGTGGGGGGTCACGCCTCGTGGTCGGGGGGTGACGTGGGCGGGGTCGGGGTGGGGGCGGGTGCCGGCGGGGTGGGCTTCGGCGGGGGTGGGGTGGGCTTCGGGGGGCGGGGGGTGGCCTGGCGGCGGGCGTCCTCCGCGCTGTTCTGGGCGCCCAGGGAGCCGAAGTAGAAGCCGGCGACCGTGGCCAGCACGGTCATCAGGGAGGTCACGATCGTCTTGCGCAGGTCGCCGGAGTCGGGGCCCGAGGAGAGCATCGCGACGGCCAGGGCGAAGCCGACCAGGGCCAGGATGAGGACGGCGATGATGCTGCGGGTCAGGCCGCGGACGCCGCGGGGCTCGCGAAGGTCGCGGAGGAAGTCGCGGACCTCCTGGTCGGTGGCCGCGCGGTCGATCAGCTGGTCGGTGAGCTGGCGGCGCCAGGCGGTGGCCCGGCGGACGTCCATGATCAGCGGTACGACGGCCACCACCGCGACGACCACGACCACGATCGCGATCAGGATGAAGGCCGAGCCGCCTTTGAGGCCGCTGATCGGCTCGGCCGCGGCGGCCGTCGACGTGACCGCCGTCACAGCTGGTGAGTGAGTCATTGAGCTGTCCCCCCAGTCCTTTCGGGCGGGCAGGATCCCAGTGGCCCGGTCGGGCGGTCAAGTCCGGTACGCGGCAGGGGCGTTCGGAATCCGGGGGGCGGTCGGGCGAAATCGATGATCGTTACATCTAGCGGCGGGCCCGCCTCCTCAGCAGAATCGAAGCTGCGGATCAACCGGGCCCGACCGGCCAGGCGCGCGCGACACCAGCGGATCCGGGAACTGAGGAGCAGCGACGATGCACGAGGCGGAGCCGTCCGCGGCCGTTCCGTACTACGAGGACATGGCCCCCGGCTCGGGAGCGCTCCCGCCGCGGGCGTGGTGGGCGGTGTCCGACGCGCGGCGGGTGGGACTCGGCGGGGCGTGGCGCTTCCGGCTGTCGGCGACCGCCGAGGCGGAGGACGACTCCTTCGCGCGGCCGGGCTACGACGCCGCCCACTGGGACGTGCTGCCGGTGCCGTCGCACTGGCCGTTGCAGGGCCACGGGCAGCCCGCATACACCAACGTCCGCTACCCCTTCCCGGTCGACCCGCCGTACGTGCCGACCGAGAACCCGACCGGGGACCACCTGCGGGCCTTCGACCTGCCGGACGACTGGCCGGGCGGGGCGGCGGTGCTGCGCTTCGACGGGGTGGACTCCTGCGCACGGGTGTGGCTGAACGGGACGGAGCTGGGCACCTTCAAGGGCAGCAGGCTGCCGGTGGAATTCGAGGTCGGCGAGCTGCTGGAGCCGCGCGGGAACGTCCTGGCGGTGCGGGTGCACCAGTGGTCGTCGGGCAGCTACCTGGAAGACCAGGACATGTGGTGGCTGCCGGGGATCTTCCGTGAGGTCACGCTGATCGAGCGGCCGGAGGGCGCGGTCACGGACTTCTTCGTGCACTGCGGCTACGACCACACCACCGGCACCGGCACCCTGCGGGTGGACTGCGAGCCGGGCGGCACGGTCACCGTGCCGGAGCTGGGCCTGGACATCCCGACCGGCGAGCCGGTGATCGTCCCCGTCGAGCCGTGGTCGGCGGAGCTGCCGCGGCTGTACGACGCGGAGCTGGCGACCGAGGGAGAGCGCATTCCGCTGCGGATCGGCTTCCGTACCGTCGCTGTCGAAGACGGGGTCCTCAAGGTCAACGGGCGGCGGATCGCCTTCCGCGGGGTGAACCGGCACGAGTTCGACCCGGACCACGGGCGGGCCCTGGACCAGGAGACGATGCGCGACGACCTCCTGCTGATGAAGCGGCACAACATCAACGCGGTCCGCACCAGCCACTACCCGCCGCACCCGGCCTTCCTGGACCTGTGCGACGAGCTGGGCATGTGGGTGATCGACGAGTGCGACCTGGAGACGCACGGCTTCGAGGAGGTCGGCTGGCGCGGCAATCCGGTGGCCGACGAACGCTGGACGCCGGCGCTGCTCGACCGGGCGGCCCGGATGGTGGAGCGGGACAAGAACCACCCGTCGGTGGTGATGTGGTCGCTGGGCAACGAGTGCGGCACCGGCGCGGGCCTGTCCGCGATGGCGGCCTGGATCCGGGAGCGTGACCCGGTCCGGCCGATCCACTACGAAGGCGACCTCAGCTGCGCCGACACCGACGTCTACTCGCGGATGTACGCCGACCACGCCGAATCGGAGCTGATCGGCCGCCGCGCGGAACCACCGCTGGCCGACCCGGAATCGGACAAGCGGCGGCGCAACATGCCCTTCCTGCTGTGCGAGTACGCGCACGCGATGGGCAACGGGCCCGGCGGGCTCGCCGATTACCAGCGGATCTTCGACACGTACGAGCGCTGCCAGGGCGGCTTCGTCTGGGAGTGGATCGACCACGGGCTGCGCCGCAGGACCGCGGACGGGACGTCCTACTTCGCCTACGGCGGGGACTTCGGCGAGGAGCTGCACGACGGGAACTTCGTCTGCGACGGGCTGCTCTTCCCCGACCGCACGCCGTCGCCGGGGCTGGTCGAGTACAAGAAGGTGATCGAGCCGGTGCGGATCGAGGGCGACCCGGTGCGCGGGCTCGTGACGGTCACCAACCGGTATGACTTCGCGGACCTTTCCGGGCTGGCCTTCAGCTGGACCTACGAGGTGGCGGGGACGGTCGGTGACGCGGGCCGGTTCACCCTGCCGCCCACCGGGCCCGGGGAGAGCGCACCGCTGGACCTGCCGCTGATGCCCCGCCACCCCGCCGACGCGGGCGACCCGCCCGACGAGGCCTGGTGGACGGTACGCGCGGTGCTGGCCGAGGACACCGCGTGGGCGCCCGCCGGGCACGAGGTCGCGTGGGCGCAGTTCGCGGCGGCGCCGCGGACCGTCGGCGGGCCGGGCACCGCCACCCGGGTGCGCCGGGACGGCGGGCCGCACTCGCCGCGGCCGGCCGAGGGCGGCATGGTCATCCTCGGCCCCGGCACCTTCGACGCCGCCACCGGCGCTCTGCGCTACCTCGGCGGCAACCTGGTGCAGGCCCCGCGCCTGGACGTATGGCGGGCGCCGACCGACAACGACCGCGGCATGCCCTGGTACGCCGACAGCCAACTCGAGCGCCGGTGGCGGGAGTCGGGCCTGCACCGGATGCAACAGCGGGTGGTGCGGGTCGCGGTCGGCGGCGACGCGCTGACCGTCACCACCCGGGTCGCCGCGGCCGCCGCCGACCGCGCGCTGCTCACCGTCTGCACCTGGCGGGCCACCGGCGACCGGCTGCGGCTGGACGTCGCGGTGACCCCGGAGGGCGAGTGGCGGCTGCCGCTCCCCCGGCTCGGCGTACGGCTCGGGCTGTGCCCGACGCTGGACTCCGTCGAGTGGTACGGCGGCGGGCCGGGCGAGGCGTATCCCGACAGCAGGACCGCGGCCAGGATCGGGCGCTGGCACGCGTCGGTCGACGAGTTGCAGACCCCGTACGTCCGCCCGCAGGAGAACGGCGCCAGGCCCGACGTGCGCTGGGCGGAACTGCGCAGGGCCGACGGTTCCGGCCTGCGGATCGAGGGGTCGCCGGCCTTCTGGCTGACCGCCCGGCCGTGGAGCACCGAGGCGCTGGACGCGGCGGAGCACACGTACGACCTGGTGCGGTCCGAGGTGCTGTGGGTGCACCTGGACCACGCCCTGCACGGCCTGGGCAGCGCGTCCTGCGGCCCCGAGGTGCTGCCCGGCTTCCGGCTGGACGCCGCGGCCGCCGCCTTCTCGTTCACCTTCGTCCCGCTGGGCGCGGTCGAGTCCGACCGGTCTGCGCTGGACCCGACCGGGCCCGACCGGTCCGCCGGGCAGTCCTCCCCGTCCGACGACCTGGAGCAGCAGTGACCCGTACGATCCGCCCTTACCGGCCCGCCGACCTGCCGGCGCTCTACGACATCTGCCTGCGCACCGGGGCCGCCGGCGGCGACGCGACCGCGGACTACCCCGAGGAGGACCGCGACCTGCTCGGGACGCTCTTCGCCGCGCCCTACGCCGTCCTGGAGCCCGAATCGGTCTTCGTGGCGGACGACGGGCACGGGCAGGCGGTCGGCTACGTGCTGGGCACCGCCGACACGGCCGGCTTCGTCAAGCGCTTCCGCGACGAGTGGCTGCCCACCGTCGCCGGCCGCTGGCCCGAGCCGGCGGGCGAACCGGCCACGCCGAGCGAGGTGATGGCCGCGCTGCTGCACATCCCGGAGCGGATGGTGGTGCCCGCGCTGGCCGGCTACCCGGCGCATCTGCACATCGACGTGCTGCCCGCCTACCAGGGCACGGGCAACGGGCGGGCGCTGATGAACGCCTTCCTCGGCTCGCTGGCGGAGCGCGGGGTGCCGGCCGTGCACCTCGGGATGCTCACCGAGAACGTCGCTGCCCGCGCCTTCTACGACCGGCTCGGCTTCCACGAGATCGCGGTGCCGGACGCGGGTGTGCTGACGTATCTGGGCCGGGCGACCTCGTAGGGGCTGTCTGACAGCGTACGGCCGGCGGCTACTCGGGGCGGGCCGCCTCGGAGTCGCCGGCCGGGTGCTCGGTCCGCGTGCGGGCCGGGCCCTCCGGGTGCACGGGCCAGCCGCCCGCCGGGACGACGGCGACCTCGCGCCACCACCAGTCGTCGGGCTGCGGGTCGGCGGGCTCGAAGGGGGCGCCGACCCGTGGCGTGGCGATCTTCGAGCCGGTCTCGCGGGCCGCGGCCACGGTGCCCTCGGCGGGGTCGGACCAGGCGTGCTGGGCGAGGTTGAAGGTGCCCCAGTGGATGGGCAGCAGCACGCCGCGCGGGGTGCCCAAGGTGCACGGCTACCACGGCGGGACGGTTGCGGGACGTGCCGGTCGACGGCCGGCAGGTCGTCATCGACGTCCGGGTGCGACGCCTGGTCTGCCCGGTCCTGGTCTGCCCGGTCCTGGGCTGCCGGCGGCAGACCTTCCGCGAGCAGGTCCCTGGGCTGCTGGAGCGTCTGCAGCGCCGCACCACGCGTCTGACCCGCCAGGTCTCGGAGGTGGTCAAGGAGTTATGCGGCCGGGCGGCTTCGCGCCTGGCGCGGTTCCTGGCCACGCCGATCTCCTATGCCACCGCCTTGCGGCTGCTTCGAGGCATCCCGCCGCCGACAGTGAAAATCCCGAGGGTGATCGGGGTCGACGACTTCGCCCTGCGCCGCCGCCACCGCTACGCCACGATCATCATCGACGCCGAGACCGGTGGACGCCTCGACGTCCTGCCCGACCGCGAGGCCGCCACCCTCATGGCCTGGCTGTGCGGGAAACAGGGGATCGAGGTCGTGTGCCGGGGCATGCGCCAGATGCACGGCCGAGCAGGATTCGACCTCCTCCGCCACCGCATCCTGCTCCGATGACTGCCACCGACCGTCACCACCGACTACGGAACAGAGCCCAGCCAATGGTGTATCTCCTGATCAAGGAAGCACCTGATGAGCGACGTGATCGCCGCTGTCGAGGCGCATGAGGATGGACGCCAGGTCGAGCTGCCGGCGGACGTGTTGGACGAGCGGTTGATCGGGCAGTTGGTCGACCGGGCACGTGCGGGCAGGCTGCAGTTGACCGGTGCGGGCGGGCTGCTGCAGCAGTTGACCAAGCGGGAGTTGGAGTCTGCCCCGGAGGGCGAGATCACCGATCACCTCGGCTACGAGAAGCACGATCCGGCCGGTGCGGGCAGCGGCAACTCCCGCAACGGTATGCGGGCCAAGACGGTGCTGACCGAGGTCGGGCCGGTCGGGATCGAGGTGCCGCGGGATCGGGAGGGAAGTTTCGAGCCGCAGATCGTCAAGAAGCGTCAGCGGCGGCTGACCGGCGTGGACGAGATGGTGCAGTCCCTGTCCGCGCGGGGCCTGACCCACGGCGATATCTCCGCGCACCTGGCCGAGGTCTACGGCGCCAGCGTTTCCAACTCGACGATCTCGACGATCACCGACAAGGTCATGGAGGGCATCGCTGAATGGCAGAACCGACCCCTCGACCCAAGCGGTCCACCCGGTCGTCTTCATCGACTGCGTCCACGTGAAGATCCGGGTTCTGTCGACGATCTTGTGATGCGGACGGCGAAGCGTCAGGCCGTCGTGGTTCGCGATCATGCACCGCGTGTTCTCGTGATCTCTTGCAGCAGTTGTTCCCGCATCTATCCGCGCTTGTCGTCGACGAGGTCGAACGAGGCTCAGCTGCCGTGGTGTTGAGGGCACGGGTGGCTGTGGAGGGCGGCTGGTGCCGGTGCGGGCAGTGGTCTGGTCGGGTCCACGGCCGCTATGTCCGTAGCCTTCGAGACGTTGCAGTGGGCGGCGTCGGTGTGATCGTTGAGCTGCAGGTTCGCCGATTTCGATGCCGGAACCCGGCTTGTCCGGCGGTCACGTTCGCCGAGCAGGTCCAGGGCCTGACCAGGCCGCACAGTCGCTTCACCCCGTTGCTGCTCGGGCTGCTGGCGCGGATCGGGCTCGCCCTCGCCGGCCGTGCTGGAGCCCGGCTGACGGCGGTCTCGGGCATTGCGACCGGCAGGGACACCCTGTTGAGGCTGGTCAAAGCCCTGCCAGAGCCAGACGTGGGAGCCGTGGAGGTGCTCGGCGTCGACGATTTCGCGTTCCGCAAGGGCCGCCACTACGGCACCGTGCTGATCGACATGGCGACCCACCGCCCGCTTCACCTCTTCGACGGCCGGGAGGGTGAGGACCTGGCCGCCTGGCTGCGGCAGCACCCCGAAGTCCGGGTGATCTGCCGGGACCGCTCCAGCGGCTACGGCGAAGGATCGCGCCAGGGCGCCCCGCAGGCCGTGCAGGTCGCCGACCGTTTCCACCTGTGGCAGAACCTGTGCCAGGCGGTCGAGAAGACGGTCAGCGTGCTCCAGCCGCACCTGGCCGAACCGGCCCAGCAACCCGCACCCGACGGACTCGAAGCTGAGCCGGACACCATCAAGCCCCACCCCGAACTGAAGATCGTGGCCAGGCTCGAAGCCCAGCACGCGGCAGCCCACGAGTGGTGGGCTCAGGGGCTGTCCAAGGCAGCGATCGGCCGCAAGCTCGGCCTGCACCAGGCGACGGTCCGCAAGCTCGTCAACGCCGCCACCGTCGAGGAACTGACGGCGAAGACCCTGCAGCGCGCTCACCTGGTCGATCCCTACACCGGCCACCTCCACCGCCGCTGGAACGAGGGCATCCGCAACGCAGCCCAGCTCTTCCGGGAGATCCAGCAACTCGGCCACCCCGGCGGCGAACTGGCGGTCCAGCGGCACCTGCGGCGCTACCGTTCACACCGCGGCCACATGCCGGCCCCAGGCCCCAAGCCCCCGTCGGTCCGCGAGGTCACCACGTGGATCACCACCCACCCCGACCACCTCGACGGCGCGAACGCGGACAGGCTCGCCGTCCTCCGGTCCCGCAACAAGGATCTCGACAGGCTCACCTGCCACGTCCGGGCGTTCGCGATGATGCTGACCCACCGCGAAGGCGACCACCTCGACGAGCGGATCCACACCGTCGAAACCGACAGCCTCACCCCGATCACGTCGTTCGCCCGCAACCTCCGCCGTGACCACGACGCCGTCCGCAACGGGATGACCCTGCCCTACAGCTCCGGCGCAGTCGAAGGGAACATCAACCGTCTCAAGATGCTCAAACGGCAGATGTTCGGACGCGCCGGCCTCGACCTCCTGCGCAAGCGTGTCCTCCTCACCCGATGAACGCACCCAGCCACATCACAAGATCGTCGACAGAACCAAGATCCGCGACGGGCAGGTCGCCAACCGGCCGATCTACGTCGCCCTCGCAGTCACCGTCGACGGCACCCGCGACATCCTCGGCCTGTGGGCCGGCGACGGCGGCGAGGGCGCCAAGTACCGGCTCCAGGTACTGACCGAGATCCGCAACCGCGGAGTCCAGGACGTGTGCATGGTCGTCTGCGACGGGCTGAAAGGCCTGCCCGACGCGATCGGCACGGTCTGGCCGCAGGCAATCACGCAAACCTGCGTCGTTCACCTCATGCGGGCGTCGTTCCGCTACGCGGCCCGCCAGGACTGGGACAATATCTCGAAGGCGCTCAAGCCGATCTACACCGCCCCGACCGCCAGCGCGGCCGAAGAGCGATTCCTGGAATTCCAGGAAGAATGGGGCACCGAATACCCCGCCGTCGTGCGGCTCTGGTCGAACGCCTGGGCCGAGTTCGTGCCCTTCCTCCAGTTCGACGCCGAGATCCGCCGCGTCGTCTGCACCACCAACGCGATCGAGTCGGTCAACGCCCGTATACGCAAGGCCGTCCGCGCCCGTGGACACTTCCCGAACGAGGCCGCCGCCCTGAAGTGCGTCTACATGGCCGTCATGAGCCTGGACCCCACCGGCCAGGGACGCAAACGCTGGACCATGCGCTGGAAGCCCGCACTCCAGGCCTTCGACATCGCCTTCGACGGCCGACTCTCCATCGGCCGCCGCCAACCCATACAAACCCAGTTACACCAGTCGCTGGACAGACCCATTCCCGGCAAGCCCTATGCACCCCGACCCGTCCAGCCACACGACCCCGGAACTTGCAACCGCCCTGCACTCCGAGACGGCAGAGCGCTCGGGTAGCGGTCCGGCGGGCAGCGCATAGCATAGAAGTGTTCGCGACTGTGAGCGGAGGGCCAGCGATGTGACCCAGCGCATATCCCTGAAGCTTTTCAGTATTTCCTTCGGTCTTCCGACTGCTGTCGGCCTTTCCTGATACTGGCAGCTGTCACCGCGCTCATCGCAGGGATTGCCGTAGGAACCGTCATCGCCGTCGCACGCCGAAAACTGCTTCCGCGACCCATGAAGGCTGCGTGAGCGATTCTGCTCTGGACACCATCGCAGGAGAGGCACCATGACTGATGCGCCCACGCAACTCACGGCACCCAACCAGGTGATCGGCGGGCGGTCCGGCATCGATTTCGCGTACCGCCGATTCGGCAACGCCGAAACTGCCGCACTTCCCCTGATTTTCTTCCAGCACTTCCGCGGCAACATCGACAACTGGGACCCGCTCCTGGTCGACACCATCGCTCAAGAACGCGAGGTGATCCTCGTAGACAATGCGGGAGTCGGCAATTCATCAGGACGCGTCCCCAGCACCGTCGAGGCCATGGCCGAAGACGTCACGACCTTCGTAGACGCCCTGAACCTCAAGCGGTACGACGTCTTCGGCTTCTCCCTGGGCGGGTTCGTCGCCCAGCGAGTAGCCCTCATCAGGCCGCACCAGGTGCGAAGGCTCGTGCTGGCCGGCACCGGACCGCAAGGCGGCAAGGACATGCACGTCTACCGCGGCGAACTGCTAGAGGCTGCGATCCGCGACGAGCAGGGTCCCGAAGACGTCATGACGCTCTTCTTCGAACGGACCGAAGGCAGCAAAGAACTCGGCGGCCAGTACATAGCCAGGATCTTTTCGCGCACCGAAGACCGGGACGCGGTTCCCGACCTCGCGGCGCGTGACGCCCAACTGACGGCGATCTTCACCTGGGGGATCGCCGACGAAACGCGCCTGCCCACACTGGCAGGCATCACCCAGCCAACGCTCGTAGCAAACGGCGACAACGACCTCATGGTGCCGACGGAGAACACCCACCTCTTGGCCCGGCATCTTCCGAACGCGAAGCTCTCGATCTACCCAGACACGGGCCACGGCTTCTTGTTCCAGTACCCACGGGAGTTCGCAACCGAGGTGAACCGCTTTCTCGGGACCTGAGCTGACCGACGGATCGAATCCCGAAACGGTGGGCCCGCGCAACGACCCAAGGCCGGCCATTACGTAGCCGACGGTCTCGGGGGTGGCCGGGTCCAGCCAACAGGCGAGGTGGAGCCGGCCCTCCTCGGTCGGCAGGCAGGTGATGTCGCCGACCAGGCGTATGCCGGGTCGGGCCGCGGTGAAGTCGCGGCCGATGAGGTCCGGTGCGGGCCGGGCCTGCTTGTCCGGGCGGGTCAGCGACCGGCGGTGGCGGCGGGTGACTCCGGCGACGCCGCGTTCGCGCATCAGCCGCTCGACCCGCTCGCGGGTTCACGCCGTGGCCCGGCCGCCGCAGCTCGGCACGCACGCGCGGGACGCCGTAGGCGCCCCTGGACGCGAGGTGGACCACCGTGATCTCGTGCGCGAGTGCTTCGTCGGCCGGCGGCGCGCGCGCCAGGTGTCCTCGCCGTCGCTCCAGGCGTAGAAGGAAGAGCGAGGAACACCGGGTACGCGGCAGAGCAGGGTGACCGGGTAGGTGGCCTTCTCCGCCGCGATGAACCGGTAGACCTCGCTCACCGGTCGCTCTCCCGCGCGAGGAAGGCCGTGGCTTTTTTCAGGACCTCGACGGTCTTCTACTGTTCGAGGTCCTGCCGGCGAAGGCGACGCAATTCCTCGTGCTCGGCGCTGGTCAGTTCACCCGGGCCGCCCTCGCCGCGATCGATCCTGTCCTGCTTGACCCAGCTCCGCAGCCCCTCGGGGCTCACTCCCAGGTCTCGGGCCACCTCGGTGACGTTTTGCTGGAGGATCGGGCCGGCGCGACGGCATCACGCTTGGACTCCTCCGAGTACCGCTTGTCCTGCTTGTTGCTCACCTGGCTCTACCTCCTCCGGGGCCACGTCCCAGTCTCCAGGTGTCCACCTCAACGGGGAAGCTTCACCGTCGCGTCAGCCCCCACCGACCGGACGGCCATTCGCCAGGAACGCCTTCACTGGGCGATGCGCCAGTTCCTCGAAACGGAACTGGACACAATAGTGCCCCAGTGGTCCACGACGCACGCCGACATCCCGTGGTCGAACCTCGTTGGCCCGGATCTGTGCATCCTGGACTGGGAGCGATGGGGACTGGCACCGACCGGGTACGACGAGGCGTGCCTGTACATCTCCAGCCTCGCCGTACCCGAGATCGCCGAACAAGTCCATGAAACCTTCAAAGAAGCACTCGACTCCCACGCCGGCCGTTTCTCCCAACTCGTCGTAGCCAGCGAATTCCTTCAAGGGATGCAGCGTGGCAACAATCTGCAGTTGGAGACACCTCTTCGGCGCCAGGTCGACAGCCTTCTTGAACAAGCACGGCGTCAGTGAATGAGTCAATACCCTGACAGGCACAGGCCCGCTCGTTGCCCCTTGCGGCGACTGGGCTTGTGCAGGCCGCTGACTACGCGTCGTCTCGTATGCGAACCACGCGCACGGGCAGACGAAATGCGCCGCTTGATGCGGGCAGCGGGGTGAAGTTGCCACTTGCCACTTGTCCTCCGCGCGAAGGCCCGTCGACGGACTCAACGACCTTCCGCCGCTCGTCTGCTGGCAAGCGCGAAAAAACGTCGGTGATCTGGCGAAGCTCGGCGTCCATCACGCCTCCGCCGCGACTTCAGAGGGCTGTGCAGAGTCTGCCGGGTCTCTGGGCCAGACTGCCCAGCCGTTGTCAGGAGTGACCGCTACGTCCCGCCACCACGGGTCAGACTCGGGACAAGCGGCAGGCTCAAACGGCTGGCCGACGTGAGGGGTCGCGGACTGCTGTCCGGCCCGGTGCGAGGCGAGCATCGTGCGTTCGGCAGGTTCGGCCCACGGGTGGAAGGCGAGGTTGAAAGTGCCCCAGTGGATGGGGAGCAGGACCCCGCCCGGCTGGCCTCCTTGCAGGTCAAGGTGCGCGCGCAAGCCTTCGTCGGGTGTCATGTGAATGTCCGGCCACGAGCCGGGATCGGGCTTGCAGTCGCAGGGCTCGCCCGGCGTACACCCAGTGTGGTTCTTGGGCCAGAACTCGCTGTAGGCGCCGATCTGGATCATCGTGGCGTCGAAGGGGCCGTGCTCGGCGCCGATGTCGGCGAAGCCGGGGAAGTAGCCGGTGTCGCCGCTGTGGAAGATCCGGTGGGTGCCGTCGGTGACCGCCCAGGACGCCCACAGGGTCTGCTGCCGGCCGCGCAGGCCGCGCCCGCAGAAGTGCCGGGCGGGTGTGGCGGTCAGGCGCAGGCCGGCGATCTCGGTGGACTCGTTCCAGTCCAGCTCGTGCACCCGGGCGGGGGACACTCCCCAGTGCTCCAGGTGCGCGCCGACGCCCAGCGGCACGGCGAACACGACGTCGCTCCGTACGAGTTCGACGATGCTCGGCATGTCGAGGTGGTCGTAGTGGTCGTGCGAGATCACCACGACGTCGAGTCCGGTCAGCGAGCCCAGCGGGACCGGCGCCGGGTGCACGCGCCGCGGGCCGCCGAAGGGGAAGGGCGAGCAGCGCTCGCCCCACACCGGGTCGAACAGCACCCGGCGGCCGCCGATCTCGGCCAGCACCGTGGAGTGGCCCATCCAGGTCAGCCGCAGCCCGGACGCGGGCGGCACCGCGATGTCGGCGAGTGTGGTGGGGTGGACGGGAATCGGCCTGGCCGGCTTCCTGGGCACCCGGGCCTCCTTACGGAGGGTCGCGGGCAGTGACTTGAAGAATTCACCACCGGGGCCCATGCGGGCGCCGACGGGGTTCACGAAGGCGCCGTCCGCGTAGTTCGGCGACCGCAGGATACGTTCCAGCCGCGCGCCCGTGGGGTCGGCCCCGAACGCCGCGGGGCGCACTTTCGCGAGGCGGGACGGCTGACGGGCGGCGCCGGTCACGTTTCCTCCAGGTGGTGCATGCTCCGATCGGCGGAATATCCGCCTGTCCCATTATGCGGCCGTACCCGAATCTTCCCGGAGCCCCGCAGATCCCGGCCCCGGACGGCGGGGGACGCGACCCCGAAGGGGCGCGGGGAACCGCGCGACAGGCCACCCACACAGCGCAACTGTCGAGTCCGTGACAGCACCCCGCGGGCAGTGGTGGCGGATCTCGCCACCGTAGAAGCAGACCCGCAGGTCAGAGCTGTGCCGACCGCAGGTCAGATGGCGCAACACACTGGCAACACCACCGGGCCGCACTCGTCGGTATGGTCCGTGCACGGCGGCGACGTCGCCAGGGAGCCGGACGGGACGAGAAGAAGGCGGAGAATCCGATGGCAGCCGACCGCACGCAGGAGCGTCCCGCGGGCGCCGCGCCGCGACGGCTGCGGGCGGATCAGGCACGGCAGTTGGCCGATCTGCTGCGGCAGCAGGTACTCGGGCAGGTGTTCGCCGGCGGTGTGCTGCCGCACGAGGACGCGCTCGGGGCGGAATACGGCGTGTCGCGGAACACCGTGCGGCAGGCGCTCGACCTGCTGCGCGCCGAGTGCCTGGTGGAGCGGGTGCCGGGGCTGGGCACGGTGGCCGTGGGGCAGAAGTATCCGCACGGTCTCGACCGGCTGATGGGGCTGGCGGAGACGCTGCACGGGCACGGGCAGGTCAGCAACGAGGTGCGCGCGCTCGGCCCGGTGCGCGCGCCGGCCGCGGTCGCGTCGCGGCTGCATGTCAGGGAGCACGACGAGGTGCTCTACGTCGAGCGGTTGCGGCGGCTCGACGGCCTTCCGCTGTCGCTCGACCTCACCTACATCCCGATGGACCTCGGTATCGGCCTGCTGACTGCCGATCTGGAGAACAACGACGTCTTCCGGCTGCTCGAACAGGTCGCGGGCCGGCCGCTCGGCACCGCCGAGATCACACTGGAGGCGGTCAGCGCCGACCTGCACTCGGCGACCGTGCTCGAAGCGCCTCGCGGCGCGGCCCTGTTGATGCTGGAACGGCTCACCCACCTGTCCGACGGCCGCCCGGTGGACCTGGAGTTCGTCCGCTTCCGCGGCGACCGGATCACCATGCGCGGACTGCTGCACCGCAGCGCCTGACCACCGGCTGAGCGCCACCACACCCACTTCCTGGAGACAGCCATGCCTGTCGTGCCCCAGCGCGCCGACGTGCCCGTGACCATCGACGAGTCCCTGTGCATCGACGGCTGCACGCTGTGCGTCGACATGTGCCCGCTGGACTCCCTGGCGATCAACCCGGAGAGCGGCAAGGCCTTCATGCACGTCGACGAGTGCTGGTACTGCGGCCCGTGCGCGGCCCGCTGCCCGACCGGTGCGGTCACCGTCAACATGCCCTATCTGCTGCGTTGAGAGGTGCTCGGATGCGCAAGATCCTGGTGGCGGCGGGTGCCGCCGCCCTGCTGCTGCCGCTGGCCGGCTGCGGCTCGGACGCGGGTGGCGGAAGCGGTGGGAAGACCGTGACCGTGCACGTCGGGTATCAGTCCAAGACCATCAACACCGTGACCGCGGGCACCCTGCTGCGCGCGCTCGGCTCTTTCGAGCAGCAGCTCAAGGCGCTCGGGCAGCGTGACGGGACGACGTACAAGGTCGACTGGCAGGACTACGCGACCGGTGCGCCGATCACCGCGCAGATGGTGGCGGGGAAGATCGACGTCGGGTCGATGGGCGACTATCCGCTGCTGATCAACGCGGCCCGCGGGGTGCAGCTGCGGCAGCCCACCGAGCTGGTGTCGGTGACCGGCTACAACCTGCGCGGCGGGCTCAACATGGTGGTGACCGCGCCGGATTCGCAGCTGACCGACCTGGCGGGGCTGCGCGGCGGGAAGGTGTCGACCAGTATCGGTTCCGCGGCCGACGGCACGCTGGTACGGGCGCTGCAGCAGCGCGGCATCGACGCGGACAAGGACCTGCACAAGCTCAACCAGCAGCCCGCGGTGGGGGCTTCGGCGCTCCAGGCGGGCAGCGTGGACGCGCTGTCGCAGTTCGTGGCCTGGCCGGGGCAGTTGGTCTTCGACGGCAAGGCCACAGCGCTCTACGACGGGGCGGCGCTTGATCTGCCGACCTTCCACGGGGTGGCCGTGCGCAAGGCGTTCGCGAAGCAGCGGCCGGCGGTGGTGGACGCCTTCCTGGACGCGCAGATCGAGGCCACCGACTATCTGCACGCCCATCCGCTGGAGGCGGCGCAGAAGGTCGCCACCGCCACCGGGCTGCCGCCCGAGGTGGTCTACCTCTACAACGGTCCGGGCGGCATCGCCACCTTCGACCCGACGCTCAAGAAGCGGCTGCTGGACGCCTTCGCCGAGGATGTGCCGGTGCTGGCCTCGGAGAAGCTCGTCGGGAAGATCGACATCAGCCACTTCGCCGACGACAGCTTCATCCGGCGCGCGGTCGGCGCGGACTACGACCGGCAGGCCGCGTCGGTGGCCAACCCGGCGCCGGTGACGGGGACCGACCCGCTGTGCGGCGGGAAGGTGTCCGACCCGGCGACGGCGAGCGAGGCATGGCCAGCCGGGCAGCAGCGGACGGTGCCCTTCACCACCCCCAGTTGCCTGCTGCGGTATCTGCGGCGGCATCCGGGGGCCGCGGTGCGCGCCGCGTACGTACCCGACGCGCTGACCGGGACACGGTGGTTCGCCGACCGCGCGGTGTGGGCGACCGATCCGGCGGCCGGGGCCGCGGGCCGCTTCCAGCCGTTCACGACGCGGGAGAACGCCGCGAAGTGGCTGGCGGCGCACCCGGGCGCGCACCTGGTGGACTTCGGGCAGGCCGTCGGGGAAGCGTCGTGACCGGCGGGGCGCGGGCCTGGCGCTACCTGCTGCGTACGGCCTCGCTGCTGGCCTTCCTCGGCGCCTGGCAGGCGGTGACGGCGTTGCGGGTCCATCTGTGGGTGCACTTCGAGCAGTTGCCGACGGTGGTGCAGGTCGGCAGGGAGTTCGGGCACCGGCTCGGGACCGGCGCCTACTGGCAGGACCTCGGCGACAGCCTCGGCCGTATCCTCACCGGCTTCGGCCTCGCCGCGGTGCTGGGGGTGGCCTTCGGGGTCGCCATCGGGCGCTCCCGGCTCGCGGAGGACCTGCTCGGGCCGGTCGTCGAACTGCTGCGGCCCATACCCGCGATCGCGCTGGTGCCGGTGGCGATCCTGCTCTTCCCGAGCAACGAGCAGGGCATCGTCTTCATCACCTTCTCGGCCGCCTTCTTCCCGGTCCTGGTCAGCACCCGGCACGCGGTGCGCGCGCTGACCCCGGTGTGGGAGGAGGCCGTGCTGACGATGGGCGGCGGCCGGTGGCGGGTGCTCGCGCAGGTGGTGCTGCCCGGCGCGCTGCCCGGCATCTTCGGCGGCCTGTCGGTCGGTATCGGCGTGGCCTGGATCTGCGTGATCTCCGCGGAGATGATCTCCGGTGAATACGGGGTCGGCTACCGCACATGGCAGGACTACACGGTGGTCGACTACCCGGGTGTGCTGGTCGGCATGGTCACCATCGGGCTGCTGGGCCATCTCACCTCCTCCGCGGTGGAATTCGCGGGCCGCCGGGCCACCCGCTGGCTGCCGCGCACCGAACAGGGCGCGGACCGCGGCGCGATACGCCGCCGGGTCCGCAAGTCCCCCGCGCCGGTGACCGGTTCCGCCATGACGCCGGAAGGCGCGGCCGAGGGCAGGCCGAGGACCGGGCCCGTGTCCGTACCCGACTCCGCAACTCCTGGCAGGTGACCGCGATGACGCTCTCCACCACATCCGCCGCGCCGCATCCGCCCGCCGCGGAGGGCGCCCGGCTCACCCTGCGCGACGCGGTGCTCGGCCGCCGCGGCGCCCCGGTGCTCGCCGGGGTCGGGCTCGACGTGGTGCCCGGCGAGGTGCTGACCGTGGTCGGCGCCTCCGGGTGCGGCAAGTCGACGCTGCTGCGCACCCTCGCCGGGCTGCTGCCGCCGCTGGGCGGCGAGGTGGCCGAGGACGGCCGCGCGCTGACCGGGCCGGGCGGCGGGCGGGCGCTGGTCTTCCAGGAGGACGGGCTGCTGCCCTGGCGCACCGCCCGCGCGAATGTCGAACTCCCGCTGGCCATCGGCAGGATGCCGAGGTCGCAGCGCAGGGCGCGGGCGGTGGAGTGGCTGGGGCGGGTCGGGCTCGCGGGCTGCGAGGACCGGTTGCCGCACCGGCTGTCCGGCGGGCAGCGGCAGCGGGTGCAGCTGGCCAGGGCTCTGGCCGGGCGGCCCAGGGCGCTGCTGATGGACGAGCCTTTCGGGGCGCTGGACGCCCAGACCCGGGCCGGGATGCAGCAGTTGCTCGTCGACGTGCTCCGCTCGACCCGCGCGACGGTCGTCTTCGTCACCCACGACGTGGACGAGGCGCTCTTCCTCGGCGACCGGGTGGCGCTGCTCGGCTCGTCGCCGGCCGTGCCGGTCCGGCTGGTCGCGGTGCCGCGGCCGCGCGACCGGGCCGCGCACGGCACGGCCGCGACCGCCGCAGTACGCCGTGACCTCCTTGAATCGCTGGGCAGTTGACGCCGCCGACCTCCGAAGGGCCTTCGATGGACATCCCCGAGCTGACCGACGCGGAGGAATTCGGCTGCGACGTGCTGGTGATCGGCGGCGGTACGGCCGGGACCATGGCCGCGCTGACCGCCGCGGAGAACGGCGCCGACGTGCTGCTGCTGGAGAAGGCGCACGTACGGCACTCGGGCGCGCTGGCGATGGGCATGGACGGCGTCAACAACGCGGTCGTCCCGGGACGGGCGGAACCCGACGACTACGTCGCGGAGATCACCCGCGCCAACGACGGCGTCGTGAACCAGGCCACCGTCCGGCAGACCGCGACCCGCGGCTTCGCCATGGTGCAGCGGCTGGAGCGCTACGGCGTGAAGTTCGAGAAGGACGAGCACGGGCAGTACGCGGTCCGGCAGGTGCACAGGTCCGGCAGCTACGTGCTGCCGATGCCGGAGGGCAAGGACGTCAAGAAGGTCCTCTACCGGGTGCTGCGGCGGCGCGAGATGCGCGAGCGGATCCGGATCGAGAACCGGGTGATGCCGGTGCGCGTCCTGACCGTCGACGGCCGGGCGGTGGGCGCGGCGGGCTTCAACACCCGCACCGGGCGCTTCGTCACCGTACGGGCGGGCGCGGTGGTCCTGGCCACCGGCGCCGCGGGCCGCCTCGGCCTGCCCGCCAGCGGCTACCTCTACGGGACGTACGAGAACCCCACCAACGCCGGTGACGGGCACGCGATGGCCTACCACGCCGGCGCCGAGCTCAGCGGTATCGAGTGCTTCCAGATCAACCCGCTGATCAAGGACTACAACGGGCCCGCGTGCGCCTATGTCGCGAACCCCTTCGGCGGCTACCAGGTCAACCGGCACGGCGAGCGGTTCGTGGACTCCGACTACTGGTCGGGCCGGATGATGAGCGAATTCGCGGCCGAGGTCGCCTCGGAGCGCGGCCCGGTCTACCTCAAGCTCAGCCACCTGCCGGAGGAGTCGGTGGCGGCCCTGGAGACCATCCTGCACTCCACCGAGCGGCCCACCCGCGGCACCTTCCACGCCGGGCGCGGCCACGACTACCGCACGCACGACGTGGAGATGCACATCTCCGAGATCGGCCTGTGCGGGGGCCACTCGGCGTCCGGGGTGTGGGTGGACGAGCACGCCCGCACCACCGTGCCGGGGCTCTACGCGGCCGGGGACCTGGCCTGCGTGCCGCACAACTACATGATCGGGGCCTTCGTCTACGGCGAGTTGGCGGGCGCCGACGCGGCAGGGCGGCCGCGCTATGAGGGCCCGCTGCCCGCCGGCCAGTTGGCGGCGGCGCACGAGCTGGTCTACCGGCCGCTGCGGCACCCGGAAGGGCCGCCGCAGACGCAGGTCGAGTACAAGCTGCGGCGCTTGGTCAACGACTACGTGGCGCCGCCCAAGAGCGGGGCCAGGCTGTCGCTCGCCGTCGAGTCCTTCGAGCGGATGCGCGACGAGATCGAGGGGATGGGCGGGCACACCCCGCACGAGCTGATGCGGTGCGCGGAGGTGTCCTTCATCCGGGACTGCGCCGAGATGGCGGCGCGGTCGTCGCTGGCCCGCACGGAGAGCCGCTGGGGGCTCTACCACGAGCGGACGGACCACCCCTCGCGGGACGACGCGGGGTGGCTGCACCACCTCAACCTCCGCAAGGGTGAGGGCGGGTCGATGGAATTCCTCACCCGGCCGGTGGCGCCCTACGTGGTGCCCGTCGAGGGCTTCGCGCCGGCCGGCGGCGAGGTGCGGGTCATCGGGGAGGTACGGCCCGAGCAGGTCGCGACGGCGGGTCGGCGGGAGGTCCCGCCGCTCGACCCCGGGGCGGTCGCCCCGCGGCCCGCCGCGTCGGCTTCCGCCCCCTCCCCCGCCTCCGCGGCGGGCGGCTCCCCGCGGATACTCGCGCTGCTCGAACTCGCCGAGCAGGAGCCGGTGCTGGCGGACCTCGCGCCCTATCTCGCCGACGGCGACGCGTCCGTACGGCGTGCCGCCGTCGACGTGCTGACCGAGACGGTCCCCGCCGGCACCGGCCCTGCGCTGGCCGCCGCGCTCGCCGACCCGGACGCCGGTGTGCGGGGCGCCGCGGGCGCCGGGCTGCTGGAACTGGTGGAGGTCCTGCCGCCCACCCCCGAACTGGGCGCCGCCCTGGCCTCGGCGATGAGCCATCCCGACCCTGCCGCCAGGGCCGCCGCCGCGGGCACGCTGCGGGAGCTGCGGCTCGGCGAGGCCGCGCTCTTCGGCGGCGCGCTCGGCGACGCCGAACCGCGGGTGCGGTTGGAGGCGGTGCGCGGGCTCGTCGCGCTGGACGCGGCCGAGGCGCTCGGCGCGGCGGCGGACGACGCTTCGCGCGAGGTGCGGGTGGCGCTCGCCAAGGGGCTGGCGTCGGTGCGGGCCGCCGCCGCGGTCGCCCTGCTCGGGCGGCTGGCGGTGGACCCGGACGCGCTCGTGCGGGCCGCGGCGCTGGAGTCCGCCGGGGCCGTCGGCTGCCCGCCGCCGCTCGACGCGGTCGCCGTCACCGCGAGCGGCGACGCGTCGTGGCGGGTGCGGAAGGGGGCGGCTCTCGCGCTCGCCCCGGCGGGCCGGGAGATCGCTCTCCCGGTCCTGCTGCCGGCCGCGGCCGACCCGCACGCCGATGTGCGGCGGGCCGCCGTCGCCGCGCTCGGCCGGCATGTCGTCCTGCCGGCCGTCCGCGCGATTCTCGCTGACGCGGCCGGCGCTGACCCCGACCCCGACGTCCGCGCCTTCGCCCGCCGGGCGCTCGCCCCCTGAAGCTCCCCTGCGGGGTGCTGCCGCCGACTCCACGGTGCCGCTGGATGGCCGGCTTGTCGCGCAGTTCCCCGCGCCCCCAGGTGACTGCCACTTGCCGTGGCGTCGCTTGCCTGCAGCCGCGTCGTGGTTGCGCGCGCAGTTCCCCGCGCCCCCAGGTGACTGCCACTTGCCGTGGCGTCGCTTGCCTGCGGCCCGGTGGGGGCTTGTCGCGCAGTTCCCGCGCCCCTGGGTGGTTGCCACTTGCGGTGGCGTTCGCATCTTTCCCGCCTCTTTGGCGGGGCGCTCCGTTCTCCCCCAGAGCTTCGCCTGGGGGTACCCCCACCCGCCCCTGAAAACGCTCACCCTCCAGCGCAGAGCCCAGCCCCTACCAGGGGCGACCGCCTGGTCGGCAGAGGACGCAGGACCCAAAGGGGCGCGGGGAACTGCGCGACCAGCCACGACGGCGTCGCAGACAAGCGACGCACCGCAAGGGGCAGCACCTCAGGGGCGCGGGGAACTGCGCGACCGGCCACCCACCCAGCGGCACTGTGAACGCAACAGAACGTGGCACCCGCCCCGGGGCACGGGAAGCGGGCCGCCGCTGGGGACGCGGCAGCGCAGGGCGCGGGGAAGGCGGGCGCCCGCCCGGAGGGTGCCGGGCGGGCGCGGTGGGGGAAAGGCGCGGCGTCAGCCGCTTTTGCGGCGGAACTCGCGAGCCCCGCCTGCGCGCCCGTGGGCGCCGTGGATCTTGGACTGGTCGGGGCCGGTCCCGGTGCCCCCAGCCCCGCGGCGAGCCCCCTGCTTGCGTTCGAGCGCTTCGCGGAACTTCCGCTTCACCTCGTCCTCGTCCGTGTCCGCGGCGGGAGCCGCGACCTCGGGTTCGTCGGTGGAAGGTTCGGCGGCCGCGGGGGCCGCAGCGGGCTGCTGCTGTTGGTCGGTCATGCCACCTAGAGTCGCATGCCGCGGGCCCACCTCCCACCCGATATCGCCGACGCGGGCCGCGCGTGTACGGTTCCGGTCAGGCTGTCGGAGGAGGATCGGACCCATGACCTGGCTGTTGTACGGCGCCACCGGCTACACCGGCCGGCTGATCGCGCGCCGCGCCGTCGCCCTCGGGATGCGTCCCGTCCTGGCGGGCCGGAGCGCCGCGAAGGTGGTGCCGTTGGCGGCCGAACTCGGCCTGGAGCACCGGGTGTTCGGCTTGCAGGAGGCCGCCGCTGTACGCCGCGCGCTGGACGGTGTGGAGAGCGTCGCGCACTGCGCGGGGCCTTTCACCCGGACCGCCTTGCCGATGGCGGCGGCCTGCGTGGAGACCGGCACCGGGTATCTGGACATCACCGGAGAGATCGATGTCTTCGAGTCGCTGTTCGCGCTGGGCGGCCGGGCGGCGGCGGCCGGGGTGACCTTGCTGCCGGGCGCGGGCTTCGACGTCGTGCCGACCGACTGCCTGGCCGCGCTGCTGGCGGCCCGGCTGCCGGACGCGACGCAGCTGGACCTGGCCTTCGTCACCCGCGGCGGGGCGAGCCCCGGCACGGTGCGTACCGCGGTGGAGAGCGCGGGGGACGGCGGGCGGATCAGGTCCGGCGGGGAGATCCGTACCGTGCCGTTCGGGTCGCGGCAGGTGCGGGCGGCCTTCCCCTCGGGGGCGCGGACGGTGGTGTCGGTGCCGTGGGGCGATGTCAGCACGGCCTACCACTCGACGGGCATTCCGGACATCACGACGTACACGGCGGTGCCGGCGCCCGCGCTGGCCGCGACCCGGGTGCTGCGGCTGGGTCCGCTGCGCGGGGTGGTCGGCGGGGCGGTGGGGCGGCTGGTGCGGGGGCCGGGCGAGCGGGCGCTGAACGGTTCGGGTCCGGGCTGCGAGGTGTGGGGCCGGGCCAGGGACGCGGCGGGGAACACGGTGTCGGCGACGCTCACCGGGCCCAACCCGTACAAGCTGACGGTGGACGCGGTGCTGCGGATCGTCGAGCTGCTGCCGGAGCTGCCGGCGGGCTTCCAGACGCCGTCGCGCGCGCTGGGCGCCGACTTCGCGTCCACGCTGGACGGTGTGACGGTCACCATGGCGGCGCTGCGCTGACGGTACAGGGCACCGGTGACGCAAAAGCGCCGGTGTGGCCGGACGGCGGCCGAGCGGCCCGAGACAGCCGCTGCGGCCGCCGTCCTTCCCTTCCCCGGTGTTAGTTGGTCTGTGGTTTGCGGCCGACGCCGCCGTAGACGCCGATCTTCCGCAGCAGCTCCGGCTCGGGCTCCGGTCCGTCCGGGTGCCACAGCGGCACCTGGACCAGGCCGGGGTCGAGCAGGTCGAAGCCGTCGAAGAAGGCCAGGACGTCGTCGTACGACCGCAGGCTGAGGTTCGCGGTGGCCTTGCGGTAGACCGAGACGGCCTCCCCGACGGTGTCGGGGTGGAAGTCGGCCGTGCCGTGCGAGAGCACCAGGTGGCTGCCGGCGGGCAGCGCGTCCCTCAGCAGGGCGATGGTGCCGGCCGGGTCCTCGTCGTCGCTGACGAAGTGCAGGACGGAGACGAGCATGACCGCGACCGGCTGGCTGAAGTCGATCAGGCCGCTGACGGCCGGGTGTTCGAGGATGCTCCGCGGGTTGCGCATGTCGGCGAGCCCGAAGGCGGTGTTGCGGGCCCTGAGCAGCCGGGCCCCCGCGTGGGCGGCGACGATCGGATCGTTGTCGACGTACGCGATCCGGGCGTCGGGGGCCACGGACTGGGCTGTCTCATGGGTGTTCGGCGACGTGGGGATTCCGGTGCCGATGTCGATGAACTGCCGGACACCGGTCTTGGCCAGGTGCCTGACCGCACGCCGCAGGAACTCGCGGTTGGCGACCGCGCTGTCCACGACCTCGGGCGAGGCATCGATGATCTGCTGGGCCGCCTCGCGGTCGACCCAGTAGTTGTCCCTGCCGCCGAGGTAGTAGTCGTACATGCGGGCCGGGTGCGGCCTGCTGGTGTCGATCCCCCCAGCGAGGAATCCCTGTTCGGTCAACTCCGTCCTCCGGCTCCTTCGATGCGGTGCGGGTACGGGTACGGGCATGGGTGTGTTCCGGTGGGTGACAGCGGGGGTCAGGGCTTCACGCCGATACCGCCGTAGGTGCCGACGTGGCTCAGCTCCTCCGCGGTCGGCAGCGCCCCGTCCGGGCGCCACAGCGGGATCTGGACCAGGCCGGGGTCGACCAGGTCGAAGCCGTCGAAGAACGGCAGGACCTGCTCGTACGGCCTGGTGGTGACGGTCGCGGTCGCCTCGCGGTCCTTGTAGACGTCCTTGGCCTCCTCCACGCCCGTCTCCGGGGAGTGGAAGTCGCTGGTGGCGTGGCTGATGACCATCATGCTGCCGGCGGGCAGCACGTCGCGGTACGCGGCGACCAGCGCCGCCGGGTCCTCGTCGTCGCGGACGAAGTGCAGGACGGCCACCAGCATCAGGCCGATCGGCTGGTCGAAGTCGATCAGCTTGCCGATGGTCGGGTGCCCGAGGACGGTCTCGGGTTCGCGCAGGTCGGCGAGGAAGAAGCCGGTGTTGCCCGCGCCCAGCAGATGCGCCCCGGCGTGCGTCGCCACGATCGGGTCGTTGTCGATGTAGGCGACCCGGACGTCGGACGACACCTCGTGGGCGACCTGGTGGGTGTTGGGCGCGGTGGGGATGCCGGTGCCGATGTCGATGATCTGCCGGATACCGCTCTCCGCCAGGTGCCGCACCGACCGGTGCATGAAGCGCCGGTTGGCCCGGGTGGTCGGCACGATGTCCGGGAAGATGTCGACCACCCGCTGGGCGGCCTCCCTGTCGACCTCGTAGTTGTCCCTGCCGCCGAGGAAGAAGTCGTACATACGGGCCGGGTGCGGCCTGCTGGTGTCGATCTCCTTGACGGAGAAGCCCTGCTGGGTCATGCCGTCCTCCCGTTCTTGACGCCGACGCCGCCGTAGAAGCCGACATGTGCGAGTTCCTGCTCGGACGGGACAGGGCCGTCGGGGCGCCACAGCGGCGGTTGGACCAGGCCGGGGTGGACCAGGTCGAATCCGTCGAAGAAGCGCAGCACCTCTTCGTGGGACCGCAGGGTCAAGGTGGCGGTGGCCCGCTTGTCCCGGTAGACGTCCCGGGCCTCGCCCGCGTCGCCGTCCAGCTGGTGGAAGTCGCCGGTGGTGTGGCTGAGGATCAGGTAGCTGCCGTCGGGCAGCGCGTCCCGGTAGGCGGCGACCAGGCCCATCGGGTCCTCGTCGTCCGTGACGAAGTGCAGGATGGCCATCAGCATCAGGCCGACCGGCTGGTCGAAGTCGATCAGCTCGCTGATGGTCGGGTGCCGCAGGATGCTCTCCGGGTCGCGCAGGTCACCGAGGAAGAAGCCGGTGTTCCCGGCGTTCAGCAGGTGCGCCCCGGCGTACGTCGCCACGATCGGGTCGTTGTCCACGTAGGCGACCCGGACGTCGGACGACACCTTCTGCGCGACCTGGTGGGTGTTGGGGGCGGTGGGGATGCCGGTGCCGATGTCGATGATCTGCCGGATACCGCTCTCCGCGACGAACTGCACGGCCCGGTGCATGAAGCGGCGGTTGCCCCGCGCCATGGGCACGATGTCCGGGAAGAGGTCGATCACCTTCTGGGCGGCGTCGCGGTCCACTTCGTAGTTGTCTCTGCCGCCCAGGTAGAAGTCGTACATACGGGCCGGGTGCGGCCTACTGGTGTCTATCTTCCCCGCGGGGAATCCCTGCTCGGTCACGGCCGTCCTCCGGTGCCTCTGCATCATGCGTCATGCGTCGTGCCTCGTGCCTCGTGCGTTGCGCGCCGTGCGGGGTGCTCGCTCAGCCGAGCAGGAAGTCCGCCTCGCCGGCCTTGGCACCCAGGATGAACGTGGTGATCTCGTGGTTGCTGTAGATCAGCGCCGGGCCGTCGGGGTCGGTGGACTGGCGCAGCGCCACCCTGCCGTCGTTGAGCCTCTTGGCCTCGACGCACGAGCCGCCGTTGCCGCCGCTCCACGGTTTCCGCCATCCCTCGAGGCCGAGTTGGTTGGCGGGCATACCGTTGTAGATTCCGTCGTATATGTCCTCGTACCCGCATATGCCGTCATTGCCGACGCGATCCATCGTTCAGATCTCCTTGCGCATGCCATCGAGGATGGCTTTGGTGCTCTGTGCTGGCGCGGCCTGCGCGCACATCCGGTCGAGCGCTTCCAGGAACGTCGACACGTCGTCGCGCTCGTCGAAGTAGACGCCGCCCACCAGGCTTTCCGCGTAGGCGATGTCCGGGATCTCCTGGAGCTGGAACCGGAAGATGTGGAAGGGCCCGTACATGGCCGGATGCGGTCCGGCCGCGAACGGCATGATCTGCAGCCTGATGTTGGGCAGCTCGGTGGCCTCCATCAGGCGTTCCATCTGCTCGCGCATCACTCGCCGGCCGCCGATCGGGCGGCGCATGACGGTCTCGTCCATCACGACCCACAGCAGCGGCGCGTTCTCCCGCGTGACCAGGGCCTGGCGTTCGGTCCGCAGGGTGAGCAGCCGGTCGATCTCCTCGGGTGCCGCGTGCGGCAGCCCGGCCCGCAGCGTGGCCCTGGCGTAGTTGGCGGTCTGGAGCAGGCCGGGCACGTAGGCGGGTTCGTACGCACGGATCACCGCCGCCTCTCCCTCAAGGCTGACGAAGGCGCTGAACCAGTCGGGCAGGACGTCGCGGAAGCTGTGCCACCAGCCGGGCCTGTTGGCCTCCCGGGCCAGCGCGAGGAAGCCGCCGATCTCCTCGGGTGAGGTGATTCCGTACGTGACGAGCAGCTTCTCGACATACGGGATCTTCAGCCCGACTTCGGCCTTTTCCATCCGGCGGACGGTGGCGTGCGTGACGTCCAGCGCCCGGCCGGCCTGTTCGAGGCTGATTCCGGCCTGCTCCCGCAGATCCTGAAGGCGCTTGCCGAGCACCATGCGCAGGACGGTCGGGGCTCCTCCCGGCCGGGGGTCCATCACGTGGCTCCTCCTCCAACTTCCTTGGCTGAGAAGCAGTCTGTCATGTTGTCAGCGCACGCGACAGCATGTAGCAGCGATTCTGTAAATTACAGATCGGACCTTGCCATGTGTCCTGCGCGAGCCTCATAGTTACGGAGTGGTTCCTTCACCTGACGCCCTTCGGCGCGAGCGCCGAGACGGTGTCGGCGACCCCGGCCGCCGTGACGTGTTCAGGCTGCCCGCGATCAGTGCGTCCGTTGCGGACGCCCGCGGGCGGATACGTGCACGTTTGCGGGAATGGGGCGTCGGCGCGGAACTGCGCGATGACGCGAGCCTGGTGGTGACCGAGCTGTTCACCAACGCCGTGAGGCACACCGACAGTGAGAAGATCACCTGTGTGCTGCACGACTGCGGCAGCGTCGTTCGGGTCGAAGTGACCGATCAGGGCCGGGGAACGGGCGTGCCGGCGCCCGGGGTCGCCGGCGCCGATGAGGAAGGCGGGCGGGGGCTGCTGCTGGTCAGCGTGCTCTCGCTGGCATGGGGGTCGGACCCGGCGGAGGACGGCGCGGGCCGGGTGGTGTGGGCGGAACTGGCAGCAGACCGCTCATCCCACTGAAAGCGCCGCCTCCGCCGGGCCCGATGGTCTCGGCGGCCTGACCGGTTGGCCGTGTACGCGTATCCGCGGGCCGACAGGCGGCCCTGCGGCGTGACTCCGCTCAAGGAAGCGGCAGCAGGTCCGGGCGCTTGGGTTCGACGTGGTCGCCCGAGGACTCGCCGCGCAGCCGTCGGCCGATCCACGGCACCAGATACTCCCGCGCCCAGTGGATGTTGTCCCTGCGCACCTCCGAGGGCAGCCGCGGGTCCTGCGGCGGCCAGGGCTGGTCGGGGTCGGCGGGCACTTCGAGGCCGAGCACCTGCGCGGCGCGCAGCGCGACCCGGGTGTGGCCCTCGGGCGACAAGTGGAGCCGGTCGTCGCTCCAGGCCCTGCGGTCCTGGACGCAGCGCAGCGACCACAGGTCGAGAACCGGACACCCGTGGCGGTCGGCGATCGATCGCACATGCGCGGTGTAGGTGGCGATCTTCCCGCGCAGGTGGCGCAGGACGGGCACCCCGCGGGTGTCGAAACCGGTGCAGACGAGCACCGTGCCGACCGCGCCGGTCAGTTCGGCGACGGCTGCCTCGAAGCGCTCCGCGATCGCGTCGGGGTCGCCGCCGGGGCGCAGGATGTCGTTGCCGCCGGCGCAGAAGGTGACCAGGTCGGGGGCCAGTTCGATGGCCCGCGGCACCTGTTCGGCCACGATCTGGTCCAGCAGGCGGCCGCGCACGGCGAGATTGGCGTAGCGGAAGGTGTGTTCGTCGCGCCGGTCGGCGAGCAGCACGGCGAGCCGGTCGGCCCAGCCGACGTGGGCGCCGCCGGGGCCGGGGTCTCCGACGCCCTCGGTGAAGCTGTCCCCCAGCGCGGTGTACGACCCGATCACGCCCCTGTCGAGTCCCCGGTATGCGTCGCGTCCCTGGTTACCCTGCGAATCGTCAGCCACGTCGGGTCATTTTTCTCCTCTTCCTGCGGCTTGCGCGACCGTAACGGGGGGTTGACGCGACGTGATTCATCCCACCAGGTCAAAGTCGGCGCAGATGGAATACCGCGGCGTCCAGGTCGCCGGCCAGTGTGGTGCGCAGGCCGCGCTCCGCCAGCACCGCCCCGCGCTGGACGACGCCGGTGGTCACGTCGCGGTAGGACGCGTCCCGGTCGAGGCCGCGCAGCCGCAGCGGCGGCACGGGCGCGCCGAAGGCCTGCGCGGGCAGCCAGGCCAGCACGACGGTGTCGCCGCCGAGCACGTACTGGACGGCGCTCAGGCCGCCTTCGCCGGGCGGGCGCAGCCGGTAGAGGTCGCCGTGCTGCACGACCGGGCGGACCGTCTTGTAGAGGGCGACCCAACTGGCGGCCTCGGCCCGCTCCCCCGCGCCCCAGTGCAGCAGGTCGCCGCCGATGCCCAGCACGCCGGCCATGGCGCTGACGAAGCGGAAGCGCAGCGAGCTGCGGCGGTGGTTGAGCATCGGGCTGGGGCTGTCGGCGACCCAGGCGGCCATCACCCGGGCGGGGTGCAACTGGCTGAATCCGTGCTGGATGTGCAGCCGGTCGAGCGGGTCGGTGTTGTCGGAGGTCCACACCTGGTCGCTGCGGGCCAGGATGCCCAGGTCGACCCGGCCGCCGCCGCCCGAGCCGGATTCGAGGGCCACGCCGGGGTGCGCGGCCCGCAGGCGGTCGATCAGCTCGTAGAGCCCCTCGACGTGCGCGGTCCACAGCTGCTCGGGACAGCGCTCTCCGGGCCTGCCGGGTTCGGTGGAGCAGCGGTTGAAGTCCCATTTCAGGTAGTCCACGGGCGCGCTGTGCAGCAGGGCGTCGAGCCGCTCCGCGAGGTGCTCGCGTACGTCGGTACGGGCCAGGTCGAGCACCAGCCGGCGGCGGTGTTCCGTGCTGCCGCGGCCCGGGTCGTGCTGGACCCAGTCGGGGTGCGCGCGGTGGAGGTCGCTGTCGGGGTCGACCGTCTCGGGCTCGACCCGGATGCCGAACTGCATACCGAGCGCGTGCACCTCGTCCGAGAGCGGTTTCAAGCCGTTCGGGAAGCGATCACGGCCGGGCGTCCAGTCGCCGGGACCCGCCCGGTCGCCGCACCAGCCGTCGTCCACGACGAAGAGCTCCACGCCCATCGCCGCGGCCCGCCGGGCCAGTTCGCGCTGCTGCCGCTCGCCGGCGTCGAAGCCGGCGGCCTCCCGGGAGTTGTAGAGCACCGGGCGCACCCGGCGCCCTTCGGGCACCACATGGTCCAGCTGGTAGGCGTGCCAGGCCCGGCTGGCGGCGCCGAAGCCGCCGCCGCTCCACAGGCCGGCGAAGACCGGGCTGGTGTAGGAGGCGCCGGGCTCCAGGCGTACGAGCCCCGCCTCGTCGTGGCCCGCGCCGCCGGTGGCCTGGACACGGCCGTCGGGCAGCGCGGCGACCGCGATCCGCCAGGAGCCCGACCAGGCCAGCGCGCCGGTCCACACCTCGCCCTGCTCCTCCCCCGCGTCGCCGGCGTCCAGCGCGAACCACGGCAGGTGCTGGTGGCCGGTGTGGCCGCGGCGGCTGCCGATCACCCGCTCGCCGGGCGTCAGCGGGCCGCGTACCAGCCGGCTCTCGGCGCCCCAGCGCCCGTGCAGCTGGGACATCCGCCAGCCGTCGCGGTGGGGCAGCGTCCAGGTGGCCGCGTCGGCCCGCAGCAGCTCCAGGGGGACGCCGCGGCCGCCGGGCACATGGGTGGCGGTGGTCCAGCGCTCGACGACGTCGCAGCCGGGGCGCAGGCGGTAGTGCAGGGTGAGGTCGAGGTGGTGCGGGGAGTCGTGGAAGTGCAGTCGCAGCTCGTGCCCTGCGGCCGGGTCGGCGGCGGTCTCGTACTCCTCGAAGCACCATTCGGTGCCGCGCGCCTGGCTGGACCGGACGGACAGGGCGGGGCGGACGAAGCGGGGGCCGCCCTCGACCGGGTATTCCTCGTGGCCGTCGAGCGCGGACTCGAAGGGGCGCTCGGCGGGCAGCGGGTCGGCGGCCAGCGCCTCGGCGTCGCGGAGCGCGATCCGGCGGCCCCAGTGCAGGTGCAGCAGCTCATCGCGTTCCGTGACGTGCAGGGCATAGCTGCTGCCCGGCCCGCTGAGCAGCCAGAGCCGGCCGGACCCGCCCGTCTCGATCATCGCGATACGCCCCCTGTCCGATCAGGTCCGGTCATCATCGGCCCAGCCCAGGCGGAGGGCAATGGTTGCACCCCGGGCAGTGGTCCAACGGACACATACCGGTCGGTACGTGGTTTCTCCGGCTGCCGTATCGTCGGAAGTGCCGGAGCATGAATTGCCCGAGCATGAGCCGTGAGCGAGCAATGGAGGAGCGCCGGTGACGCAGGATGTGCGGCAGTCGACCCCGACCGGACCAGAGGCAGAGCCCGAGCTGACCGGCGTACGCAATTTCCGTGACGTCGGAGGCCTGCCCACCGGCGACGGCCGCCGGGTCAGGCACGGTGTGCTCTTCCGCAGCGGCCACCTCGCGCACGCCACCGCCCAGGACGCCGCCTTCCTGGAAGGGCTCGGGCTGCACACGGTCTTCGACTTCCGCAATCCCGACGACATCGCCCTGGAGGGCCCGGACACCGACCTCCCGGGCACCCGCAACCTGAACATGCCGCTCAACGACCCGGCCGACAGCGCCGACTTCTGGCAGACGGTACGGGACGGCGACGTGGTCTCGCTGCGGGCGGTGCTGGGCGAGGGCCGCGGCGCGGCGCGGATGGTCGCCGCCTACCGCAGGCTGATCCTGGAGCGCACCAAGGAGCACACCAGGATGCTCGACCTGCTGACCGAGCCGGGCGATCCCGCCGTCCCCGCCCTGCTGCACTGCGCGGCCGGCAAGGACCGGGCCGGGACGTCGATCGCGATCATCCTGCTGGCGCTGGGGGTGGAGCGGTCCGCGATCGAGGCGGACTACCTGGAGAGCAACGCCAGGCACCGCCGCTACAAGGTGGTGCGCGGCGACGGCAGCACGGGCACCGCCATCGCCCCCGAGGTGCGGGAGCTGCTCAATCCGCTGTTCGAGGCCCGGGTGGAGTATCTGCGGGCGGCCTTCGACACCATCGAGGAGCGCTGGGGCGGCGTCGACCGCTACCTCGCCGAGGGCCTCGGCCTGACCTCGGAGCGCCGGGACCGGCTGCGCGAGCGCCTGCTGACGGCGGCCTGAACCGCGGCGCGGCCCCCCGGCGACGGAGGGCCGCGCCCCCTGTGGGCTGTCCCGTAATCCGCGGTGGACCAGCGCGCGGCGTCAGATGCGGTACATCGCAAGGCGAAAGGTCGCCCTCATACCGGGTCGTATTCACGCGAGCCCGACAACGCGGCGAGGTGCCGTAGCTGTCGTCGCGCGCCCGCCGGGGATTACGGGACAGACCCTAGCGGTTGGCGACCGCCTGCTTGACGAGGGTCTTGCCGAAGTCCCACATCAGGCCCCCGCCGCCGTGCGCGTCGTCCATCACCTCGGTGAAGGCGGCCACGAAGCGGTCGACGTCGGCCTCGTCGAAGACCAGCGGCGGGATCAGCTTGATGATCTCCACATGGTCGCCGGAGACCTGGGTGAGGATGTGGTGCCGCTGGAGCAGCGGCACCACGACCATCTGGGCGAACAGGCCCTTGCGCGCCGCCTGCAGCATCGTCCAGCGGCTGCGCAGGCCGAGCGACTTGGGGCGGCCGAACTCGACGGCGACCATCAGGCCGCGGCCGCGCACCTCCTTGAGCAGTTCGTACCGCTCGGTGAGCGCGGCCAGCCGGGTGCGCAGCAGGTCGCCCATCACCCTGGCGTTCTCGACCAGCCGCTCGTCCTCCACCACGGAGAGGGTGGCCAGGCCCGCGGTCATCGCCTGCGCGTTGGACCCGAAGCTCGCCGAGTGCACCAGCACGCGGTCCATGGAGGAGTAGACCTTCTTGAAGATCCAGTCCCGGCCGAGCGTGGCGCCCACAGGGACGTACCCGCCGGACAGCGTCTTGGCCACCGTGACCAGGTCGGGCTCCACGCCCTCCTCGTGCTGGTAGGCGTAGAAGGCGCCGGTGCGGCCGATGCCGGTCTGCACCTCGTCGCAGATCAGCAGCGCCTTGTGCCGGTGCAGCAACTCCTGGGCGGCGCGCAGGTATCCGGGCGGCGGAATGTAGACGCCGTGGCCCTGGATGGGCTCGATGATCATCGCGGCCACGTCGCCGCGGCCCAGCTCCCTGGCGAGCGCGTCGAGATCGCCGACGTCGATGGCGGTGTCCGGCAGCAGCGGCGCGAAGCCCTCCTGGAATCCGGCCTCGCCGTTGACCGACAGCGAGCCGGTGGTCAGGCCGTGGAAGGAGTGCTTGCAGTACAGGACGCGCTGCTTGCCGGTCGCATAGCGGGCGAATTTCAGCGCCGTCTCGACGGCCTCGGTGCCGCTGTTGCCGAAGAACACCCGGTCCAGGTGCGGAGTGTGGGAGAGCAGCTTCTCCGCGAGCAGGCCGGGCAGCGGCTGGCAGTCGAAGCGGGTGAGGTCGGCGAGCCCGGCGTCCAGCACGTCGTGCAGCGCCTTGCGCACCACCGGGTGGTGCCGGCCCAGGCCCATCACACCGAAGCCGGCCAGCATGTCGAGGTAGTCGTTGCCCTCGGCGTCCCAGAAGTGGGCGCCCTCGGCCCGCTCGTAGACCTTGTCGAAGCCGATGGTGTGCAGCATGCGCGGCAGCTGGTGGTTGAGGTACTTGCTGTGCAGGTCGTAGCGCTCGCCGCCGCGTTCGGCGAGCAGCGTCGCCAGGTCGAAGCCCTTGGCCTGGCCGCCGGGCGCGCCCTGGGCCTCGGGTCCGCCCGCCGGCTCCTTGGCGGCGGGCTCCGCACCGATCGGCTGCTTACCGGTCGGTTCAGACGATGTCATCGCTCAACTGCTCCTTGCTTACGGGGGGTGCCGCTCCCGGCAGTATGCGGCGCGGGGATCGCCAGGGTGCTCTCGGGGTCGGCAATGCCACGGGGGCTTCTGGCGTCGATACGGAGCAGGGCCGCACCGATGCCGCCGGCAATCTCGGCGGGCGTCAGACCGAGGTCGGCGAGCAGCTCGCCGCGCTTGGCGTGCGGGAGGAACTGCTGCGGGATGCCGAAGTCCCGTACGGGGACGTCCACCCCGGCGTCCCGCAGTGCCTGCGCGACGGCTGAACCGACGCCGCCGACCCGCCCGTTGTCCTCGACCACGGCGACCATGCGGTGCCTGGCGGCGAGTTCGGGCAGCGCGGCGTCGACCGGCTTGACCCAGCGGGGGTCGACCACGGTCACGCCGATCCGGCGCCCGGCGAGCAGTTCCGCGGCGGAGACGCCGCAGCCGCCGAGCGCGCCGACCGCGACCAGCAGCACATCGTCGCCCTGGCCGTCGGCGGGGCGGTGGAGCACGTCCATGCCGCCGACCCGGCCGATCGCGGGCAGCGCCTCGCCCGCGGTCTCCTTGGGGAAGCGGATCACGGTGGGCGCGTCCTCGACCGCGACGGCCTCGCGCAGCTGGGCGCGCAGCTGGGCGGCGTCGCGCGGGGCGGCGATCCGCAGGCCGGGGACGACCTGGAGGATCGACATGTCCCACATGCCGTTGTGCGAGGCGCCGTCCACACCGGTCACGCCGGCCCGGTCCAGCACGAAGGTGACACCGCACTTGTGCATCGCGACGTCCATCAGCACCTGGTCGAAGGCCCGGTTGAGGAAGGTCGCGTAGACCGCGACGACCGGGTGCAGCCCGCCGGTGGCCAGGCCCGCGGCGGAGGTGGCGGCGTGCTGCTCGGCGATGCCGACGTCGAAGACCCGCTGCGGGTAGGCGCGCGCGAAGGCGCCGAGGCCGACCGGCTGGAGCATGGCGGCGGTGATGGCGACCACGTCGGGCCGCTCGGCGCCGATCGCGACCATCTCGTCGCCGAAGACCGAGGTCCAGGACGGCCCGCCGGAGGGGCCCAGCGGCAGGCCGGTGGCCGGGTCCATCGCGCCGACGGTGTGGAAGTGGTCGGCCTCGTCCTGCTCGGCGGCGGCATAGCCGCGGCCCTTCTCGGTCAGGCAGTGCACCAGCACGGGGCCGTGGAAGCGGCGGGCGCGGCGCAGCGCGGACTCCATGGCCTCGATGTCGTGGCCGTCGATCGGGCCGACGTACTTCAGGCCCAGGTCCTCGAACATGCCCTGCGGCGCGAAGGCGTCCTTGAAGCCCTTCTTGGCGCCGTGCAGCGACTCGTAGAGCGGCTGGCCGATCACCGGGGTCTGCTGGAGCAGCTGCTTGCCCCAGGACAGGAAGCGCTCGTAGCCGTCGGTGGTGCGCAGGGTGGCGAGGTGGTTGGCGAGGCCGCCGATGGTGGGCGCGTAGGAGCGCTCGTTGTCGTTGACGACGATGATCAGCGGGCGGTCCCTGGCGGCGGCGATGTTGTTCAGCGCCTCCCAGGCCATGCCGCCGGTCAGGGCGCCGTCGCCGATGACGGCGACGACGTGGTCGTCGCGGCCCTGGACCTCGTTGGCCTTGGCCAGGCCGTCGGCCCAGCCCAGCACGGTGGAGGCGTGGCTGTTCTCGATCACGTCGTGCTCGGACTCGGCGCGCGAGGGGTAGCCGGACAGGCCGCCCTTGGCGCGGAGCTTGGAGAAGTCCTGGCGTCCGGTGAGGAGTTTGTGCACGTAGCTCTGGTGCCCGGTGTCCCACAGGATGCGGTCGGCGGGCGAGTCGAAGACGCGGTGCAGCGCGATGGTCAGCTCCACCACGCCGAGGTTCGGTCCCAGGTGGCCGCCGGTCCTGGCCACCGCCTGGACGAGGAAGTGGCGGATGTCGGCGGCCAGTTCGTCCAGCCGGCCGTCGGGCAGCGCCTTCAGCTCGCGCGGGCCCTTGATGTTCTCCAGCATCGACATGTAACAGACCTCGTTCCTGCCGGGTTCGCTCTGGGCCGCCGGCAGCTCACCGGCCGGCGGCAATGCCGGGACGAGCCGCCGGCCGCTTGCCCCGGCCGGTGGCTCGTACCCGGATTCACCGCGAGGTCACTTCGCGCGGTTGGACGCGACGGTCTCCCGGGCGGCGCGGATGGACTCCTTGAGCGAGCCCATGGTGGCCAGGACCGCCGTCGGCTCGTAGCCGCAGTGGGCCATGCAGTTGGCGCAGCGGTCGTCCTTGCCGCGGCCGTACTTGTCCCAGTCGGTCTTGTCGATCAGCTCCTGGTACGTCGGCACGTAGCCGTCCGCCATCAGGTAGCAGGGGCGCTGCCAGCCGAAGAGCGAGTAGTTGGGGATCGCCCAGGCGGTGCAGGGGAAGTCGGCCTTGCCCTCCAGGAAGTCCAGGAAGAGCGGGCTGTGGTTGAGCCGCCACTTGCGCCGGTTGCCGCCGTCGAAGGCCTTCTTGAACAGCTCCCTGGTCTGTGCCACGCCCAGGAAGTGGTCCTGGTCGGGGGCCTTCTCGTAGGCGTACGCGGGCGACAGCATCATCTCCTCGACCTTGAGGTCGTCATTGAGGAAGTTCATGACCTCGATGATCGTCTGCGGGGTGTCGGTGTTGAAGAAGGTCGAGTTGGTCGTCACCCGGAATCCGCGGCGCTGCGCTTCCTTGATCGCCGCGACCGCCTCGTCGAAGGTGCCTTCCTTGGCCACCGATTCGTCGTGCCGCTCCCGCATGCCGTCAATATGCACGGTGAACGCGAAGTAGGGCGACGGGGTGAATTTTTCGATCTTCTTACGCAGCAGCAGCGCATTGGTGCAGAGGAAGACGAATTTCTTCTTCGCCACCAGCTGGCGGACGATCTCGTCGATCTGCGGGTGCATGAGCGGCTCGCCGCCGGCGATCGACACCATGGGGGCGCCGGACTCCAGCACCGCCCCGACCGCCTGCGCCACCGGCATGCGCTGCTTGAGCACTCCCGCAGGGTGTTGGATCTTGCCGCAGCCCTCGCACGCGAGGTTGCACGCGAAAAGAGGTTCGAGCTCCACGATGAGCGGGAACTTTTCGCGCCGCCGGACCATTTTCTGTTCGAAGAGGTACGACGCGATACGGACGGTCTGACGAAGCGGCATAGCCATCTAGCTCACCTCCGGGGGAGCAGCGGTAGTGCGGTGCCAATCGAGAAAGGCGGGTACAAGATCTCTGAGCACCCGGAATGCGATGATCCCGGTGCGAAGCGTTCCGACGCGCACGAGTTCGTATTCGGGCGTGTCGACCACGACGCGGGCCGCGGCGATGTGCTGCGCTCCTTCTGCGAGCGCGGCACGCCGCATGGCGGCCGATTCCATGTCGACGGCGATGGCACCCGTCGCCGCCAGTGCGGTGCGCTCTGCACCGCGTACGACATGGTCGGACTCGGCGAGGGGGCCGGTGTGCACGGTGTGCCCGGCGGCCTTCAGCGCGGCGGCGAGCGCCGGGCTGTCCTGCCCCTCGTCGGAGACCACGACGTCACCTGGCCGCATGCCGGGGGCAAGGCCCGCGCAGAAGCCGGTGGTGACGACGGCCGCACCGCGCAGCGCCGGGTCGTGCAGCGCCGTGCGGACGGCCCCCTCCGCGGCCGAGGGCCCCATGCCCGTACGGAGCACGGTGACCGGGTGTGCGGCGGCCCTGGCCGCTCCCCTGCGCAGCGCGAAGCGCTCGATGCGCAGAGCGCACACCACCAGCAGCGGTGGTCGGGTATGGCCCACGAACTAAGCCCCCTTTCCTGCGACTGCGGCTGCGGTGTGGCCCGCGGCACCGAAAGGCTCGCTGCGGGCATAGCGCCCGAGCGCGGTGAGCGGGAAGACCATCCGGTAGAGGTGGTAGTTGATGGAGAAGTCCCGGGGGAAGCCCGTACCGGTGAAGTAGGGCTCGTCCCACGAGCCGTCCGGCAGCTGGGTCTCGGCCAGCCAGCGCACCCCGCGCTCGACGGCCGGGGTGTCCCGGCGGCCGGCCGCGAGCAGCGCCATCAGCGCCCAGGCGGTCTGCGAGGCGGTGGAGTGCCCGCGCCCGGCCCATTCCATGTCGGAGTAGGAGCGCAGGTCCTCGCCCCAGCCGCCGTCCGCGTTCTGCACCGACTCCAGCCAGCTGACGGCCCGGCGGATCGCCGGGTGGTCGACGGGCAGGCCGGCCGCGGCCAGCGCGGGGACCGCGGAGCCGGTGCCGTAGATGTAGTTGACGCCCCAGCGGCCGAACCAGGAGCCGTTCTCCTCCTGCTCGGCCAGCAGCCAGTCGATACCGGTGCGGGCGTGCGGGTCGTTCTCGACGCCGAGGGCGGCGAGCATCTCCACCACGTGTGCGGTGACGTCGGCCGACGGCGGGTCGATGACCTCGCCGAAGTCGCAGAAGGGCAGCCGGTTGGGGAAGGGGCTGGTGTTGTCGGCGTCGAAGGCGCCCCAGGCGCCGTTCCTGGACTGCATGCCGACCGTCCAGCGCACCGCCCGGTCCACGGCGGTGTCCACCCTGGCCTGGTCGGGGTGGGCGACCCGGCGCAGGGCCAGTACGACCTCGGCGGTGTCGTCGATGTCGGGGTAGTTGTCGTTGTGGAATTCGAACGCCCAGCCGCCGGGGGCGAGCTGCGGCCGCTGCACGGACCAGTCGCCGGGTCGGGTGATCTGCTCTTCGAGCATCCAGTCCGCGGCCTTGACCAGGGCAGGGTGGTCGGCGGGCAGGCCCGCGTCGGCCAGCGCGATGGCGGCCAGACAGGTGTCCCAGACCGGGGACTGGCAGGCCTCGATCATCCGGACGCCGTCCTCGGGCCATACGGCGAAACGATCCAGCGAGTCCAGGCCTGCCTTGAGCACCGGGTGTCCGAGGTCGTAGCCGAGCAGGTGCAGGGCGATCACCGAGTAGACGGCGGGCGGCTGGATGCCGCCCCAGCAGCCGTCGGCCTCCTGGCGCTCGATGATCCAGCGGGCGCAGGCGTTCATGGCGCCGCGCCGCACCGGCCGGGGGCTGAACTTGCGGTAGACGTGCAGGACCTGGTCGAGCCGCTGGAAGACGCCGTCCCAGCTGGTGATGGGCGCCCGGCGCTGCTTGGGGTTGGGCCGCTCCGGGTTGATGTGCAGCTCGTCGATGCCGAAGGGCGCGGGGCGCACCGGGCGCAGCGCGCCCACGACGGTCAGCGGCACGATGGTCTGCCGGGCCCAGCAGCCGAAGGAGTAGATGTTCAGCGGCATCCACTTGGGCAGGTAGATGACCTCGGGCGGCAGTTCCGGCAGGTCGTCCCAGTCCCACCAGCCGAACAGGGCGAGCCAGATGCGGGTGAAGACCCGGCTGGCCGCCACCCCTCCCTCGCCGCGCGACCACTTGGCGGCCAGCGACATGTGCGCCTCGTCCGGGGAGTCCCCGGCGAGCCGCAGCGCCACGTAGGCCTCGACGGTCGCCGACAGGTCGCCAGGGCCGCCGTGGAAGGTGGGCCAGGCGCCGTCCTCGCGCTGCTGGGAGCGGATCCAGCGGGCGGAGGCCGCGGTGGTGCGGGCGTCCTGGATGCCGAGGAACTGACGCAGCAGCAGGTCCTCGGCATCCATCGTCACATTTGTTTCGAGGTCGCCTTTCCACCATCCGTCGGGGTGCTGCCGTGCCAGAAGGTGGTCTGCGGCGCGCTGCACGGCACGCTGCGCCGCCGCCTCGGTGTCACCGGATGGAACAGGATCCGGGTCCGAGGTGCTGCTGGCCGAGGGTGTCCGGTGTGTCGGCGTACCTGGACTGCCATCGGTCGTCGCTGTCATGGCTTCCCCTTTGCAGTTGAGACTTCTGCGGTGTTGGGGGCGGCCGTCGGCCGTCACATGCGAGGGACCGGCGACGTCAGCGCTCCACGTTGGTGTTCGTTACTTCTCGCGGACCACCACAAAATCCGCAAGACCTACGAGTTTACGATTAATTTCTTCCGGCATGTCCATTTTGTCCAGCGCGGCGACGGCGGTCGCGTACTGCCTCCTGGCTTCCTGCGAAGTCCATTCCCGGCCACCGGCTTCTTCGATCAACGCCGCGCGCATGGCGAACTCTTCCTCGTTGAAGGCATCGTTTTCAGGATTCTTCGCATCCGCCGCAAGCAGTTCACCCAGCCGCTCGGAAGCGGGGCCGCCGGCGGCCAGCGCGGCCACCACCGGAAGGGACTTCTTGCGCTGCCGCAGGTCGCTCCAGGTCTGCTTCCCGGTGCTCGCCGGGTCGCCCCAGATGCCCAGCAGGTCGTCCACCGCCTGGAAGGCCAGGCCGAGGTGGTAGCCGTACTCCTCCAGCGCGTCGGCGTCCGCGTCGGACGCGCCGCCGAGCACCGCGCCGATGGAGGCGGCGCAGGCCAGCAGCGAGCCGGTCTTGTTGCCCTCCATGTCCAGGCACTCCTGGACCGAGACGCGCTCCAGGTGCTCGAAGGTGATGTCCTGGGCCTGACCGTCGATCAGCTTGCGGGTGGCGGTGGTCAGCCGGCGGGTGGCCCGCCCCGCCTCCGGGGTGCCCTGCTCCAGCAGCACCTCGTTGGCCAGCGCGAAGAGCGCGTCGCCGACCAGGATCGCCTGGGCGGGGCCGTGCACCTTCCACACCGTGTCGCGGTGCCGCCGCTGCTCGTCGCCGTCGATCAGGTCGTCGTGCAGCAGCGAGAAGTTGTGCACCAGCTCCACCGCGACCGCGCCGGGGATACCGGTCTCGGCCGGGGCGCCCGCCGCCTCCGCGGTCAGCAGCGCCAGCGCGGGCCGTACGGCCTTGCCGCCGTCGCCGTCCGCGGGCTGCCCGGTCTGGTCGATCCAGCCGAAGTGGTAGGACGCCACGGTGTCCATCGGGGGTGCGAGGCGAGCTACTGCCGCGCGGAGCACTGGGGTGGTCAGGATGCGGCCGTTTTCCAGCAGCGCGATGACGCCGGCAGCGGTCACGTTCTCTCCTCTGGTTGCACCAATAGCACTCATGCCGCCTCCAGGACGCGGTTGTCGACCGGCAGGCCCAGGGCGGACAAAGCTTCGCGGGAGGCGTGCAGACCGCTGCGCACCGCGCTCTCCATGGTCGCGGGCCAGCCGGTCGCGGTCCACGCGCCGGCCAGGAACAGGCCGGGTGCGCGGGTGGCGGGGCCCGGCCGCAGCGCGCCCACCCCGGGGGTGGGCGCGAAGGTCGCGGTGCGCTCGCGGGTGACGAAGACGTCGCGGACGACGGCGTCGCGGGCGGCGGGCAGCACGCGCTCCAGCTCCGGCAGGTAGCGGTCGCGCAGCGCGGCGACCGGCAGGTCGATCTCGTCCTCGACGGCCGACTGTGACACGGCCACATACTGGCCGCCACCGGTCAGGCCGGAGCTTTCCGTACGGTCGAAGACCCACTGGACGGGGCTGCCGAGAGCCGCGAGAAACGGCTGTCGGAGCACCTGTCTGTCGTAGATCACATGCACATTGAGGATCGGGGCGGTGCCGATCCGCAACAGCTTTTCCGGATGCTGGACAGCGCCTTCCGGCAGCAGGTCGTGGGCCTCGCGCTGCGGAACGGCCAACACCACGGTGTCCGCGCTCAGTTGCTCACCGCGGCCCGGTCCGGTCTCCAGTGCGACCTGCCAACCGCCCTCGGGGGACCGCTCGATGCCGCTGGTGCGGGTGCGCAGCAGCGTACGCACCCCCGCCGCGTCGAGCGCCTTGCGGGCGCGGCCGTCGTGCAGGTCGCCGAGCGGGGCCGAGGCCCAGCCGATGTCGGCGGCGCCGGGGTCGGTCAGCAGGCCGGTCTTGAAGACCATCGCGGCGAGGCCGAGCGAGGAGTGCGCGGCGGTGGCATTGAGCGTCGCCACGCCGACCAGGTCCCACAGCGCCTCGATGGTGCGGGGGGACTGCCCGCGGCCGGCCAGCCAGCTGCCGAAGTCGATGTCGTCCAGGGCCGGGTCGGCCAGGTCCAGGGCGCGCAGCGCCAGGGCGGCGCGGCCGACCGAGGCGCGCTCGCGCAGCGACAGGTGCGGATAGCGGGCGAGGGAAGCGGCCAGGTGCAGCGGCACCGGGAGGCCCGTCCTGCCCAGCCGGCCGGTCCTGCCGGTGTTCGCGTCGACCACGGGCACGTCGAGGCGGTCCTGCAGGGTGACCAGGTCGCGGGCGGCGATCCGGTCGAGGAACCACTGGTAGGCGGTGCAGCAGCGCAGGAAGACATGCTGGCCGTTGTCGACGGTCAGGTCGCCGCGCTTGAAGGAGAAGGCCAGGCCGCCCAGCCGGGGGCGGGCCTCGGCGAGGGTGACCCGCAGCCCGGCACGGGCCAGTTCGAGCGCGGCGGTGATGCCGGCCAGGCCGCCGCCGACGACCACGGCGGTGCGGTCGGGCGCCTGCGGCGATCCGTCCTGCGACCTCGTCATTCGCCCTCCCCTCGGTCCGGGCGCCGCGAACCGCGCGGCGCTGTCGCGGGAAGTGACGCGGTGCACGGGTACGGGGTTGCCTGATGCCGGGGGTGGCGCGTCCGGTGACGGTTCGACTGCCGTGCCGCGTGCCGTGGACCCGCGCCCTCGCGGGTGGGTCTCACGTGTCCTCCCGGGGGCTGCGGGCGGTGCGGCGCGCGTCCAGGCCTGCCAGGCCGCGGATCGCGACGTAGGCCTTCTGGTGGCCGGGCAGTGACACCCGGCCGCGCAGGACGGCGTCGGGGTCGGCGGCGATCCGGTCGAGCAGCCGGCGGTAGATGCCGGCCATGGCGGCCACGCAGGCCCCGCTGCGCCGGTCCAGCATCGGCAGCAGCCGGTAGCCGGTGGCGAAGAGGCTGCGGGCCCGGCGCACCTCGAATTCCACCAGTCCGGCGAAATCCGATCCGGGCGGTGCGGTGTCGCTGTGGAATCCGGCGGCGCAGCCGAATTTCGCGAGGTCCTGGGCGGGCAGATAGGTCCGTCCGTTGCCGGCGTCCTCGCGGACGTCGCGCAGGATGTTGGTGAGTTGCAGGGCAAGGCCGAGCGTGTCGGCATATTCGGCGGCACGTGCATGATCGTGCCCATTCACGGTGCCGAACACGCCAAGCGAGAGCCGTCCGATGGCGCCGGCGACACAGCGGCAGTAAACCGCCAGGTCGTCCCAGGTCTCGTAAGTCTCGCCCCGAACATCCATCAGAACACCGTCGATGAGTTCGTCCAGGCCTTCGAGCGGAAGGGGGAATACCCGGGCGGAGTCGGCGAGCGCGACGGCCACCGGATCGGTGTCGTCCTCGCGGATCTCGCCGTTCCTCACCCGGGTGAGCAGCTGCCGGGTGGCGTCGAGCCGTACCGCTTTCTCCGCGGGCGCGAGATCACCGTCGCCGATGTCGTCGACGCGCCGGGAGAACGCGTAGAGAGCCGACATGGCCTGCCGTTTGGCGGTGGGCAGCAGGCGGATGCCGTACGCGAAGTTGCGGGCCTCGTGGCCGGTCACGGTCTCGCAGTACCTGTATGCGGCAAGGACCGGTCCGGACGTGTGGGCGGAACCGTTCACGGTCCGGCTCACCCCTTTCTTCGCAATGTCGACCCCACTTCGCGCAGCAGGCCGCTCTTGGTGGCTTTGGGCGAACCCGCCAGGACATCGAATCCGGCACGTTCGACCGACGCCAGCGCCGCGCGCCCACCGCCGACGAATCCCGCGAGCAGCAGCCGAAGCCTGCCACGGACGCTACCCACCAGGGGGGTACCTTCATTCAACAGCTCGCGGGCGCGTTCGGCCTCGAACGCGACCAGTGCCTTGACCTGCGGGCCCGCCTGCGGTGCTGCCAGGTCGGCCTCATCCACCGCGTAGCGTTTCATGTCCTCCGCCGGCAGATACACCCGGTCCCTCGCAAGGTCCTCCGCGACGTCCTGCAGGTGCTCGACGATCTGCAGCGCGGTGCACACCGCGTCGGAGCGGCGGACCCGCTCCGGCGTCGAGGTGCCGGTGATCGACAGCACCAGCCGGCCGACCGGGTTCGCCGACAGCTCGCAGTACGCGAGCAGGTCGTCGTAGGTCCCGTAGCGGGCCACGTGCTGGTCCTGGCGGTTGGCCGCGATCAGTCCGAGGAAGGGGTCGGGGGTCAGCTCGCGGCGGCGGACGGTGGGCTGCAGGGCGAGCAGCAGCGGGTGGCTCGGGGTGCCGTCGAAGACCCGCCGCAGATCCGCCTCGAAGGCGTCCAGCATCGCGACGCGGTCGCCGGCCGCCGCCGGGTCCAGGCCCAGGCGCACCGCGTCGTCGCGGCCGCCGCCGGCCAGGTCGCCGTCGCCGATGTCGTCCACCAGCCGGGCGAATCCGTAGACGGCCATCAGGTCCTGCCGCCACGCACGCGGCAGGAAGACCGGGGCCACCGGGAAGTTCTCGCGCGCGGCCTTGTCCAGCACGGCCCGGGACGTGTCGTCCCCGGTCACCGCGAGCTGCCCGGCGCACCGGCGGGATACGTGCCCCGGAGCAGGATGGTCCCGTTCGTCATGGCCGCCACATCCCCCGTTCTACACCGCCCGGTCGGATCTTCCCATTTCGGACACGCCGCCGCGCCGGGCGTCGCACACCCGGTATCGATCATCAGAGGGCTCCCAGCACCGGTACAGCTTACGTCGGGCCACTGTCAGGCGTGCGCCGGGGGCGCGCAGGAGGCACGCGGGACAGCGCGCGGCCCCCGCCGGATGCTCCGGTGGGGGCCGCGGTCGTGTCCGACGCCGGGGCGGCGGCTACTTGGTGTGCTTCTCGTAGGCCTTGATGACCTCGTCGGTCGGGCCGTCCATGAGCAGCTCGCCCTTCTCCAGCCACACCACCCGGTCGCAGGTGTCGCGGATGGAGTTGTTGTTGTGGCTGACCAGGAAGACCGTGCCGGCCTCCTTGCGCAGCTCGCGGATCCGCGCCTCGGAGCGCCGCTGGAAGGCCCGGTCGCCGGTGGCCAGGGCCTCGTCGATCATCAGCACGTCGTGGTTCTTGGCCGCCGCGATCGAGAACCGCAGCCGGGCCGCCATGCCGGAGGAGTACGTGCGCATCGGCAGCGAGATGAAGTCGCCCTTCTCGTTGATCCCCGAGAAGTCGACGATCCCCTGGTACCGCCCGCGCACCTCCTCCTGCGACATGCCCATCGCCAGACCGCCGAGCAGCACGTTGGTGGCGCCGGTCAGGTCGTTCATCAGCGCCGCGTTCACGCCCAGCAGCGACGGCTGGCCGTCGGTGTAGATCCTGCCGCTCTCGGGCGGCAGGAGGCCGGCGATGGCCCGCAGGATGGTGGACTTGCCCGAGCCGTTGGAGCCGATGATGCCGATCGCCTCACCGCGGTAGGCGGTGAAGGTCACCCCCCGCACCGCGTGCACCCGGCGTACGTTCGGCGTGCCGCGGCGCAGCAGGAGGCGGCCGAGGGCCGCGGTGGCGCTGCCCTTGCCGGTGCCCGCGCCGTAGACCTTGTAGACGATGTGGACGTCGTCCACGATCACGGTCGGGATGCGGGCGTCGGCGGTCTGCGCAGGTGTTTCCACGGACTGCTGCTCAGCCACGGCCATACTGCTCCTCCGCCTTCCAGAAGTAGATGTAGCCGCCGACGCCCACCAGCACCGCCCAGGCCACCGCGCTGATCCACACGTGCGGCGGCAGCTGCGAGGAGGTGACGCTGTCGATCAGTGCGAACCGGGCCAGGTCGATGTAGACCGCGGCGGGGTTGATGTCCAGCAGGACCCGTACGAAGTGCGGCGCCTTCGAGGTCAGGTTCTCGATGCTGTACATGACGCCCGAGGTGTACATCCAGGTGCGGAGCATGAACGGCATGAGCTGTGCCAGGTCGGTCATCTTGCTGCCGAGTCTGGCCACGATCATCGCCAGGCCGGTGTTGAAGACCCACTGGGTGATCAGCGCCGGGATGATCAGCAGCCAGGACGCGTCCGGCACCTCGCCGGTCATCAGCACGATCGCGATGAGCACGAACATCGACATCATCAGCTGCTGGAGCTGCATCAGCGTGAAGGCGATGGGCATCGAGGCGCGCGGGAAGTGCAGCGCCCGGATCAGCCCCAGGTTGCCGGCCACCGCCCGGACGCCGCTCATCACCGAGGACTGCGTGAAGGTGAAGATGAAGATGCCGGTGACCAGGAAGGCGATGAAGTTGTCGACGCCCTTCCTGGTGCCGATCAGCACACCGAAGATCAGGTAGTAGACGGCCGCGTTCAGCAGCGGCGTCATGACCTGCCAGAGCTGGCCGAGGCGGGCCTGGGTGTACTGCGCCGCAGTACGCGCCTTGGCGAACTCGTTGATGAAATGTCGGCGGCCCCACAGCTGCCGGGTGTATTCGGCCAGGCCCGGGCGGGCACCGCTGACGGTCAGCCCGTACTTGGCGGCGAGCTGGGAGGGACTGAGGCCGTCATCGGCCGTGGGTGCCGGCGGGGCACCGACGGCGACCGCACCATTGTGCGTTGTCTCGCTCACAGTTGACACTTTCGTCCTCAAGGTGCGCGCCGGGTGCAGGGGATTCCCGGGCTGCGCCTGATGCTCTCAGGTCCGAGCTTGTCAGATGATCGGGGGTCGGCCCAGCCGGGTCAACCGCCAGACCGTCCGCCATTTCATCGGCCGCCGCTCACCGCAGTCGGTGGCCCAGCCCTCGCGGAAACCGCCGAGCCAGGCGCGCAGCGCCGGACGGGACGGCCGCCGCAGCAGCGTCAGGGTGAACCAGACTCCGAGATAGACAGGAACCAGCAGCCACGGCAGGTTGCGCCGGGCCAGCCACACCCGGTTGCGGGCCACCATCCGGTGGTAGACCGCGTGCCGGGCCGGTGAGGTCGTCGGGTGGTGCAGTACGAGGTCGGAACGGTAGTCGATCATCCAGCCCGCGTCGAGCGCGCGCCAGGCGAGGTCCGTCTCCTCGTGGGCGTAGAAGAACTCCGCGGGCAGCGGGCCGACCTGCTGGATCACCGCGCTGCGGACCGCGCAGGCACCGCCGAGGAAGGTCGTGACGCGGGAGTTGCGCATCGGATCGGCGGCGCGCAGCCGGGGGACGTGGCGGCGCTGGGTGACCCCGGTGACGGGGTCGGCGATCCGGAAGCTGATGATGCCGAGCCGGGGGTCGGCGGCGAAGGCCGCCCTGACCAGTTCCGCGGTGTCGTCGCCGGGCAGCAGCCCGTCGTCGTCGAGGAAGAGCACCACGTCGACGTCGGCGGCGGCCGGGCCGAACAGCTCGATGCCGACGTTGCGGCCGCCGGGGATGCCCAGGTTCTCCGGCAGTTCCGCGCTGCGGATGCCGTCGGGCAGCACCGGCAGCGGGGACCCGTTGCCGATCACCGCGACCTCGACCTCGGGGCCCTGCTGCTTGGCGACCGAGTCCAGCAGGTCCCGCAGCTCCACCGGCCGGTTGCCCATGGTGATGACGACCGCGCCGACCTTCAGCGGCTCGCTCATGCCCGCCTCATTTCAGCCTGCTGGACGCGAGGACCGATACGAGGTGCAGCAGCGTCTGCACCAGTGCGATTCCGGCCAGAACGGCGACGCCGAGCCGGGTGAAGAACAGGTCGCCGCGGATCTCGTCGGCGAAGGCCAGCAGCAGGATGAGCAGCGAGGCCTCGACGCCGAGCACCAGGCGGTGGAACTGCAGGGCGGCGGCCGCCCTGCGGGCCAGCGCGAGGCCGGAGGAGCGCGGCTCGGACGCCGCCTCCTTGACCGGCGGCAGGCCGCCCTGGTGGCGGGCCACCCCGACCAGGTCGGTCTCGGCCTTGATCAGGATCGCGCCGAGCGCGGCGAGGGTGCCGAGGAAGGCCCACAGCCAGTCGATGCGGCCGCTGCCCCAGATGTCGGCGGCGCGCATGCCGAAGCCGACCAGGACGGCGGCGTCGCACAGGTAGGCGCCGACCCGGTCGAGGTAGACGCCGCTCAGCGAGAACTGCTGCTTCCAGCGGGCGATCTCGCCGTCGACGCAGTCGAGCAGCAGGTACAACTGCACCATCAGCACACCGAGCACGGCGCCGGTGATCCCCGGCACGAGCAGCGCCGGGGCCGCGAGCACGCCGAAGAGGGTCATCAGGTACGTGAGCTGGTTGGGCGTGATCCGGGTGGGAGCCAGGTGCCGGTCTATGCGCAGCGACAGCTCCCGCATGTAGAGCCGCCCGGCCCAGTGCTCCCCGCTGCGCCGGTCCTTGACGCCCGGGGGGTGAACGACCGGGCGCAGTTCAGCTACTGATGGTTTTGGCATAGTCGGCGTATGCGTCCCTGATCTCGGTGGCGGACAGGTCGAGGTGTTCCAGGATCGTGAAACGGCCGGGGCGGGTCTGTGGCGCGTAGTGCACCGCGGTGGCGAACTCCGCCTCGGTGAAACCCATCTCCGCGGGCAGCACGGGCAGCCCGTGCCGGCGCAGCGTCTCGGCGACCAGGCCCGACTCCTCGGGGGCGCCGCGCAGGTGCATGGCGAAGGCGGCGCCGAGGCCGACCTGCTCGCCGTGCGCGGCGGCCCGCTTGGGGAAGAGCAGGTCGAAGGCGTGGCTGATCTCGTGGCAGGCGCCGGAGGACGGCCGGGTGTCGCCGCTGATCGACATGGCGATCCCGGACAGCACCAGGCCCTCGGCGAGAGTGCCGAGGAAGGCGTCGTCACCGATCCCGCCGGGGTGCCGCAGGACGGCCTCGCCGGCGCTGCGGGCCATCGCGGCGGCCAGCCCGTCGATCGGCTCGCCGGTCTCGCGGTGCGACAGCTCCCAGTCCGCGATGGCCGACAGGTTGGACACGGCGTCGCCGATCCCGGCCCGTACGAAGCGGGCGGGCGCGTCCCTGATGACGTCGAGGTCCACGACCACGGCGATCGGGGTGGGGACGCCGTAGGAGCCGCGGCCGTTGTCGTTGTCCAGCGTGGAGACCGGGGAGCAGATGCCGTCGTGCGAGAGGTTGGTGGCGACCGCGACCATCGGCAGGCCGACCCGGGCGGCGGCGTATTTGGTGACGTCGATGATCTTGCCGCCGCCGAGGCCGACGACCGCGTCGTAGCGCTTGCCCCGTATGGCGTCGGCCAGGGTGACGGCCGCGTCGATGGTGCCGCCGCCGACCTCGAACCAGTCGGCGCCCGGCAGCTCGGGCGCCAGCGTCTCGCGCAGCCGGGCGCCGGAGCCGTCGCTGACGGCCAGCGCGAGCTTGCCCGAGGTGGAGATCCGCTGGTCGGCGAGCAGCCGGGACAGGTCGGCGAGCGCGCCGGCCCTGATGTCCACGACGACCGGCGAGGGGATCAGCCGGGTCAGTACTGGCACGCGATCGCCCGGCCCTTGGCGAGGTCGTCGTTGTTGTCGATCTCGACCCAGGCGACGTCGCCGATCGGGGCGACGTCCACGGTCAGGCCGCGGTCGACCAGCTCCTGGTAGCCGTCCTCGTAGTACAGGTCGGGGTCGCGCTCGAAGGTGGTCTTCAGGGCGTCGGCGAGGTCGGCCGCCGCCTCGGGCTCGATGAGGGTGACGCCGATGTACTCGCCGGTGGCCTCGGCCGGGTCCATCAGCTTGGTGATCCGGCGCACACCCCTGCCCGGCTCCGCGACGACCTTCATCTCCTCGTCGGCGAGCCGCTTGACGGTGTCGAGCGCCAGGATCACCCGGCGGCCCTCGCCGCGGGCGGCGAGCAGGGTCCGCTCCACCGAGACGGGATGGACGGTGTCGCCGTTGGCCAGAATCACTCCCTGGTGCAGCACCTCGCGGGCGCACCACAGGGAGTAGGCGTTGTTCCACTCCTCGGCCTTGTCGTTGTCGATCAGCGTCAGCGTGAGGCCGTAGCGCGCTTCGAGGGCCGCTTTGCGCGCGTAGACAGCCTCCTTGCGGTAGCCGACGACGACGGCGGCCTCGGTGAGTCCGACCGCGGCGAAATTCGCCAGTGTGAGGTCGAGCACGGTCAGGCTGTCGCGCGCGCCCTCCGGGCCGACCGGGACCAGCGCCTTGGGCAGCGTGTCGGTATGGGGGCGCAGGCGCCTGCCTGCGCCGGCCGCCAGCACGAGGCCGATCATGCGGGTTCTCCTGATTCGTCGTGTACGGCGGCGGCGGCCCCCGAGGACACCCAGAAGCGGATGCTCTCGGTGAGGACCAGCAGCGCGATGGCGACGGCGAGCACCGTCAGCGTGGCCGTGAAGCCCGTGCGGTCCGCGGCGACGGCGGCCGCGAGGGCCACGACCAGCGTGCGGCCCTCGTGGCCGCCCGCGCTGCGCACCACGGCCCGCGGCGGCGCTCCGGCGCCACCGCGTATGCGGTACACCGTGTCGTAGTGATGGTAGGCGACGGCGGCAATCAGGCCGAAAGCAGCGGGCAACGCCCCGTTCACCTGTGAGACCGCGGCGAGCGCCAGCACCGTGCCGTACTCCCCCACCCTGAACATCGGCGGTACGAGCCAGTCGAGCGCGCCCTTGAGCGGCAGCGCGACGGCGAAGGCCGAGGTGAGGACGTAGATCGCGGCGGCGGCCACCGGATACCAGCTGCCGTGCGGGGCGAGGGCCGCGGTCGTGACCACCCCGGCGGCGGCCAGCACCGCCACGGCGGGCGCGGCGAAGGCCGGCGCCCTGCGGGCGAGCGGGCGCACCAGCCCGGCCAAGGCCTCGGCGAGCGGGCCGCTGTCTGCCAGGTCGTCCAGGGCCCGCGCGGCCCGGTCGGTGCGGCCGGCCTTGCGTGTGAGCGAGCGCAGCACCCGGCCCGCGGTGGTGTAGCAGGCGGCCAGCGCGCAGCCGACGAGCAGCACCACGAAGGTGATCCGGGGGGTGCTGACCGCGGTGAGCACCGCTATCAGCGCCCAGCGCTCGCCGATCGGCAGCACTATCATCCGGCGCACCCAGACCGTCCAGCCGACGCTGTCCAGCTTGTCGGACAGCGCGGCGGTGGGGCTGGTGTTCGCGGTGGCGTCGTGGTTGGCCTCGTTGAAGGCGAAGTCCACGACGTGGCGGCCGGTCTGCAGCACCATGGCGCCCAGCGCGAGCGCCCACACGTCGTCGCCGCCGCGGGCGGCGCCCAGGGCGAGGCCGGCGTAGTAGGCGTATTCCTTGGCCCGGTCGAAGGTGGCGTCCAGCCAGGCGCCGAGCGTCGAATACTGCAGCGAGTAGCGGGCCAGCTGGCCGTCGGTGCAGTCCAGCACGAACGACGCGAGCAGCAGCACTCCGGCGGCAGCGAAGCCGGCCCGGGTGCCGGTGGCCGCGCAGCCGGCGGCGATCAGGGCGACCAGCAGCGAGGCGGTGGTGACCTGGTTCGGGGTCAGCCCGCGGCGGGCGCACCAGCGGGCGAGGTAGCGCGAGTAGGGGCTGACGCAGTGCGTGGTGAAGAAGCCGTCGCGCGCCTTGACCGCGCTGCGCAGCCGTACGGACTCCTCGTCCACGGCGGCGATCGCGGCGGCCGCCGCCTCGGCGCCGCCCCGGTCGGTCGGCACCTCGGCGACCAGGACGCCCAGCTCGGGGCGGTGCGGCACGTCACCCGCGGCGGCCAGTCCCGCGGCCAGCGCGTCGGGCAGCACGTCGTCCGCCGCGCCGCGGCGGGGGGCGGGCAGCGGTACGGTGCCGGCCGCTCCGCCGTGGGTCAGGGTGGCGCCGGGCGCGGCGGCGGCCGCGGTGCCCGTCGGGGCCGCGGCGCCGGGGGCGGTCCGGTCGCCGGCGGCCGTGGCCGCGTCGGCGGCGGGCCGGCCGGTGCCGCCCGCGGGCGTGTACGAGCCGGCCGGGAGGGCCGCCAGGGCGCGGGTCAGCGCGGGGCGGGCGGCGGGGCGGGCGGTCAGCGCGCCGGGGACCGCCGCGCTGTCGAAGCGCGGGTCGGTCAGGGCCAGCCGCAGCGCGTGCCGGTGGCCGCGGAAGCGGCGGTCGACCACGGCCACCCGGTCGCCGGACGGGACCGCGGCGAGCCGGGCCGCCACGGCATCCGGCGTGTCCGCCTCGACGACCTGGAACCCCAGTGCCCGCAGGTCGTCCGCCAGCGGTGACGGCGACCCCGCGGCGGGCGGGCCGGTGAGAATAGCGGTCGGCAGAGGAACCCACTCCCTGGAAGCGTGCGAAGACCGTGTCCGTGGGCGGCCGGCGGCGGAGCAGCCGGGCCGCCCGGCACGACGGCAGAGGCTATCGGATGAACGACAGCGGTCGTTCACCGACTATTCGCCCAGACTTGGTGCGCACGGTGTGATCATCATGCGCGATCGGCGCCGCCCCGACAACCAGCATCCCCCCTAGGCTGTACGAGTGACCGCGCGGTGACTTCCCGCGCACTTTCCGCGTGGCTCATCACCGCAGGTCACCGCACATGACAACGGTCTCCAGTACCGGCTTGCCCACAGTGGGTGACCGGTGTTGACTCTGGACCGCCGCGGGCGGAAGGCCCGGTCCGGGACATCCGACGGCCGCCCGCATACAGAACGGCACATCACAGCGCAAAAGGGAAGGGGACGCGCCGATGGGGGCAGGGCACAGCCACGGGCACGCGCACGGCCACGGCGGCACCGCGACCGCCGCGCACCGCGGCAGCCTGCTGGTGGCGCTGGGCATCACCCTGCTGGTGCTGGCCACCGAGGTCGTCGGCAGCGCGCTGACCGACTCGCTCGCGCTGCTCGCCGACGCCGGGCACATGGCGACCGATGCGGCGGGCATCGCCATGGCGCTGCTCGCCGTCCACATCGCGGGCCGCCCGGCGAGCGACCAGCGCACGTTCGGCTACGCGCGCGCCGAGATCCTCGCGGCGGTGCTCAACGCGGTGCTGCTCTTCGGCGTCGGCGCCTTCATCTTCGCCGAGGGCATCAGCCGGCTGATCACCCCGCAGCACTTCGACGGCGCCGCCACCATCGTCTTCGGCCTGGTCGGCATGGTCGCCAACACGGTGTCGCTGCTGGTCCTGATGCGCGGCCAGCGGGAGAGCCTGAACGTGCGCGGCGCCTTCCTGGAGGTGATGGCCGACGCGCTGGGCTCGCTGGCGGTCGTGGCGGCGGCCGCGGTCTTCCTGGCCACCGGCTGGCGGCAGGCCGACGCGGTGGCGTCGCTGCTGATCGGGCTGCTGATCGTGCCGCGCACCTGGCGGCTGCTGCGCGAGGCCGTGGACGTGCTGCTCGAAGCGGCGCCCAAGGACGTGGACATGGCGGCGGTGCGGCACCACATCGAGGGGCTCAAGGGCGTGGAGGGCCTGCACGACCTGCACGCCTGGACGATCACCTCGGGGCTGCCCGTGCTGTCCGCGCACGTGGTGGTCAGCCAGGAGATCCTCGACGAGGTGGGCTACGAGAAGATGCTGCACGACCTGCAGAGCTGCCTCGGCGCGCACTTCGACGTCGAGCACTGCACCTTCCAGCTGGAGCCGGTCGGGCACGCGGAGCACGAGGCACGGCTGTGCCACTGAACGTACGGCTGTACCAGTGCCCGCACGGCCGTACGCGTGAATACGGTGTCCGCGGCCTGCCGCACCGTGCGTGAGGCAGACTGAGGACTTGCCGTCGAATGCGAAGGATGGTTATGCCCAGCAGTCCTGCCACCGACCGACCCGGCTCCGCCGCCACCGCTCCGCCGCCGCCCGGCGGGGCCGACGAGCCGATCATGCTGGAACTGGTCGATGAGAACGGTGTGACGACCGGCACAGCGGAGAAGCTGTGGGCGCACCAGGCGCCCGGCCGGCTGCACCGGGCCTTCTCGGTCTTCCTCTTCGACGACGAGGGCCGGCTGCTGCTGCAGCGCAGGGCACTGGGCAAATACCATTCGCCGGGCGTGTGGTCCAACACCTGCTGCGGCCACCCCTACCCCGGAGAGCAGCCCTTCGTCGCCGCCGCCCGGCGCACCGCGGAGGAGCTGGGCGTCGCACCCGCCCTGATGCGCGAGGCGGGGACCGTGCGCTACAACCACCCGGACCCCGCGTCCGGCCTGGTGGAGCAGGAGTTCAACCACCTCTACGTGGGGCTCGTCGGCGGCCCGCTGCACCCGGACCCCGCGGAGATCGACGACACCGCCTTCGCTGGTCCCGCCGACCTGGCGAAGCTGCGGTCCGAGGGGACCTTCTCGGCGTGGTTCGGCTCGGTGCTCGACGCGGCCCTGCCGACGGTGCGCGAGGTGACCGGGAGCCGGGCGGGCTGGTAGCCGCCGGTCAGCGGGCGGGCGGTTGCAGCGGCAGGGCGGCCCAGATCACCTTGCCGCCGGTCGAGGTCTGCGCGATGTCGCAGCTGCCGCCCGCCTCGGTGGTGATCGTCTTGACCAGCAGCAGCCCGCGCCCGCCGGTCCTGGCGTGGTCGGCCTCCAGCGCCTTGGGGCGGTAGGGGTGCTGGTCCTCGACGGCGACCCTGATCCAGTCCGTGCCCACGGCGACCTCGACGCCCAGCTCCGGCGACAGCACCGCCGCGTGCTTGACGGCGTTGGTGACCAGCTCGGAGACGATCACCAGCAGCCCGTAGAGGATGTCCTCGTCGACCGGCACCGCCAGGTCGGCGACGAGCTCCCGCACCCCGTGCCGCACCTGGGGCACCGAGGAGTCCACGGCGGGGGCTGTGAAGCGCCACACCCCCTCGTACGGTCCCGGCGCCGGTGCCTGACCGTGCGGGACGCTCCCGCGGACCTCCATGACCGCACCCACCATCGCCTTCTCGTACGTGTCCCCGCAGGCCCCGCCGGACTCCCGGCGGATTCCGCCTCATCGGATCGAGTGTCCGCAAAGCCGGGGCCGGGGCAGGCGGGAAACCGTAAGTCCGCACCTTTCAGCGATTCGCGACCGGTGGCGACCGGTAATGTCGCCGCCGCGACCGGCTCCGACCGCTTGCCGCCGCAATCGTGCCGTCCAGGCGCCCGTCCCGTCCGAGGAGTCGCCATGACCATGCCGCCCGGACTGGCGGTCGCCACCGCGGACGGCACCGCGACCGTCACCATCGCCAACCCGGCCCGCCGCAATGCCATGACGCCCGCCATGTGGGCGGCGCTGCCGGGGCTGCTGGCACCGCTGGCCGCCGACCCCGCGGTACGGGTCCTGGTGCTCACCGGCGCCGGCGACACCTTCTGCGCGGGCGCCGACATCAGCGGCTTCACCGACGCGGCCGGGATGCGCGCCGCGCAGGAGGCCGCGGTCGCGGCCGAGGAGGCGCTCGCCGCCTTCCCCAAGCCGACGCTGGCCGCCGTACGAGGCCACTGCGTCGGCGGCGGCTGCCAGCTCGCGGTGGCCTGCGACCTGCGCTTCGCCGCCGAGGGCGCGACCTTCGGGGTGACCCCGGCCAGGCTCGGCATCGTCTACCCGGCGTCCTCCACCCGGCGGCTGGTCCGGCTGACCGGCCCGGCCACGGCGAAGCACCTGCTCTTCTCCGCCGAGCTGATCGACCACGGGCGGGCGCTGCGCACCGGCCTGGTCGACGAGGTGTGGCCCCCCGGCACCCTCGCCGCCCGGGTCCGCGACTACGCCGCCCTGCTCGCCGCCCGCTCCCTGCTGACCCAGTCGGCGGCCAAGGACTTCACCGCCGACTCCCCCGCCCCAGGCCGCGAGCCCTACTGGTCCGCGCAGGCCGCCACGAGCCCCGACCCCCTGGAGGGCGCGACCGCCTTCCTCACCCGCCGCCCCCCGCACTTCACCTGGGTGCCGGACGGTGGCTCCTAGTCGCTGGCCAGCGCGGCGATCGCGCCCGGTGACGCGGTGGCGGCGCCGCGCCGGTATGCGCGGTCGTAGCCGTCGTCGCCGAGGGCCGAGCGCAACGCGGCCTCGCAGCCGTCGCGTACCGCCTTCAGCTCCGGGGTGCCGCGCTGGGGGTGGCCGACGCCGCGCCACAGCGTCTCGCTGGTGCCGTACGCGATCGCCGCGGCTTCCGGGCGGCCGTCCGCGGCAAGGGCGGCGGCGAGTACGTCGAGGCCGAGGGCCAGGCCGAAGGAGTCGCCGAGGGCGCGCTTGGCATTGAGCATCATGCGCGCGTGCCGCACCGCGTCCCCGGAGGCCGACCGTCCCAGGGCGATGAGCGCGAGCTGGTAGTCCAGGTAGGAGCGGGTCCACACCTCGTCGATGAGCACGCAGTGCTCCCGCAGCTCGTAGGCCGTGCGGCTCGCCCGGTCCAGGTCGCCGAGCGCGGTCATCCCGAACACCCGCACCAGGTGGCAGCGCAGCAGCGCCCCCGAGTCGAAGGCGAAGCCGGGCGAGGCGGCCAGCGCGGCGTCCACCGCGTCGACCGCCCGGCCGGGCCGGCCCGCCAGCAGGTCGAGCAGCCCCGCCATGTACGCGGCGGCCAGTTGCGCGTCCTTGTCGCCGTCGGCCCGCGCGGCGGCCATCGCCTCGTCGCCGAACCGGGTCGCCAGCGGGTAGTCGCCCTGGAGGGTGACCGCGATACCGAGCGCGGTCAGCGCCCGCGTACGCTCCCCGCCCGGCCCGGGGCAGGCCGCGAGCGCCCGCTCCAGATACGAGCGGGCCTCCTGCACATGGCCCGAGCAGGTCCAGAAGAACACCAGGCGCCCCGCGGTGTCGGCGGCGCGGACCGGGTCCGTGGCCAGCAGCCGGTCCAGCGCGGCCCGCAGGTCGGCGTGCACCCGCTCGACGGCCCGGTAGGCGCGGATCTGCCGGGTGCCCGGCCAGTCGGCCTCCGCCTCGCGCGCCAGCTTCACGAAGTGGTCGGCGTGCCGGTCCGCGAGGTCGTCGCGCTCCCCCAGCTCGCCCAGCCAGTCGTCGCCGTACTCCCTGATGGTGTCGAGCATCCGGTACCGCTCGCCGTCCCTGCGCAGCACCGACTGGCTGACCAGGCCGTCCAGCAGCCGCGGCACGTCCTCGGGGCGCAGCGGGCCGCCGCCGGTGACCTCCGCGGCAGACTCGGCGGAGAAGGCACCGCGGAAGACGCTCAGCCGCGCCCACAGCAGCCGCTCCAGCGGTGCGCACAGCTCGTGGCTCCAGCCCACCGCCGTACGCATCGCCCGGTGCCGGTGCGGCCAGACGAAGTCGGAACGGGTCAGCGCGTCGAAGCGGGAGCCGAGGTGCTCCGCGACCTCGGCGACGCTCGCCGGGCCCACCTGCCCGGCGGCGAGCTCGATCGCCAGCGGGATGCCCTCCAGGCGCCGGCAGAGCGCCGCGGCGGCCTCGTCCGCCCCCGGCTCGGCCATCGCGTGCCCCCCGGCGCGCTCCGCCACCCGGTCCGCGAACAGGGCCTGCGCCTCCGGGCCGTCCACGGGCAGCGGGTCGAGCACCAGCAGGTCCCGGCCGTCAGCGAACAGCGGTCTGCGGCTCGTCGCCAGCACGGTGACGCCCGCGGCCGCGGTGAGCAGGTCCCCCACCAGGTGGGCGCAGTCCTCCACCAGGTGCTCGCACGAGTCCAGCACCAGCAGCAGCCGCTTGTCGGCGACGAACTCGGTCAGCACCTGGAGTGGCATGCGCGGCGAGTGGTCCGCGAGGTCGACTGCGTCGCTGACCGTCGCGAGCAGCAGCTCCGGCCCGGTCAGCGTCGCCAGATCCGCCCACCAGACCCCGTCGGGGAACAGCCCCGCCACGTGGCCTGCGGCCCGCACCGCCAGCCTGGTCTTTCCCACGCCGCCGGCGCCGGTCACTGTCACCAGCCGTGCGGTCGCCATCATGCCGCCGAGCCGCGCCAATTCCTGCTCCCGGCCCACGAAGCTCGTCGTCTCCCGCGGAATGTGTCCCTTCACGCCCCCAGCGTCCCCCTTCCCCCACCCCCTGCGGGGTGCTGTTGCCAAACTCCACACTCCCCTGCGGGGTGCTGTTGCCGATCCCGCGGTGCCGCTGCGCGGGGGCTTGTCGCCGAGGTGCTGTCACGGACACCACAGTTGCGCTGTGTGGGTGGCTTGTCGCTCCGTTCTCCCCCAGAGCTTCGCCTGGGAGTACCCCCACGCGCCCCTGGGTGGGTGCCACTTGCTGCGGCGTTGCTTTCTTTCCCGCCTCTTCGGCGGGGCGCGCAGTTCTCCCCCAGCGCTTCGCCCGGGGGTACCCCCACGCGCCCCTTGTGGCCTGCGTCCTCCTAGGCCCAGGCGTTCGCCCCTGGCAGGGGCCCTGCCCTCCGGGCGGAGGGCGAGCGTTTTTCAGGGGCGCGTGGGGGTACCCCCGGGCGAAGCGCTGGGGGAGAACTGCGCGACAAGCCCCCACCGGGCCGCGGGCAAGGGACGCACCGCAAGGGGCAATCACCTGGGGGCGCGGAAAACTGCGCGCGCAACCCCCACCGGCCGGCCGGGGGTCGGAGCGGCTCGGCGCCTAGCGTGTGGCGACGATCGGCTCCTCCTTGGCGGAGCCGGCCGGCATGGCCGGGTGGCGGCCGAGGAGGACCACGCCGGCGACGATCGCCGCGAGGCCCGCCGCCTCGACGGCGAGCGCGCCGGCGGTGAAGCGGAGCCGGTCGCCGAGGAAGCCGACACCGCAGACGATGCCGGCGATCGGCTGCGCGGCGGTCAGGGAGGGCAGGGACATGCGGAGGGGGGCCATCTCGAAGGCGCTCTGCACCAGGAGCATGCCGGTGAGGCCGAGGACGCCGACGGCGTACGGCTGCCAGGACACGGCGAGCGCGCCGAGGCCGTCGTCCTGGACGATCTGGCCGCAGACCCGGGTGAGCGAGTCCTGGAGGCCGTAGAGGAGGCCGGCCGCCAGGCCGAGGAGGGCGGCCTCGGCGGATCTGGGGAGGCGGCGGGCCCGGAGGGTGAGCAGCAGCGCGAGGCCCGCGACGGTGCCGAAGACCAGCCAGTGCCGCAGGGCGCCGGCTTCCGGGCCGCCGCCTCTGGGGCGGCCGGCGACGATGAAGGCGGTGACGCCGAGTGCCAGCAGGGCGACGCCGGTCCAGCCGTTCCGGCCCAGCGGCTGGCCGGTGAGCCGCCGGGACAGCGCCATCGCGAAGAGCAGGTTGGTGGCGGTGAGGGGTTCGACCAGCGACACCTCGCCGTATGCGAGGGCGACCGCGCCGAGCACCTGGCCGCAGACCATCAGTGCGACGCCGAGCAGCCAGTCGGGCATGCGGAAAAGGTCGAGCAGCAGCCGGAAGGACAGGACGTCCGCGAGGGGGGCACGGGCGGCCGCGCGCTGCTGCAGCACGAACCCGAATCCGAGGCAGCAAGCGGCACTCAGTCCGAGCACGAACACGCCCACCAGGTCACTCTAGCCCTCAGTCACCCCGTGTCGCGGGTCCGCGCCGGGCCGCGCCGCCGCCTTCCGGCCGTCCGGCGGCTGCCGGCCGCCGGGCTCACGGGTGCGTGCCGGGCACGGTCTGCGCGCTGTCCCATACGGTCAGGAAGGCCAGCCGCAGGCACGCTGCGAGCGCCGGGTGCTCGATGTAGAGCGCGGTGGTGGCGCCGGTGCCGGCGACCGGGTCGGGCATGTCGCACAGCACGAGGCGGGCGTCGGCGACCACCAGCTTGAGCGGCAGCTCGGCGGTGAACCGGCACTCCTCCCCCGCCGCGCCGAAGCGCCGTACGTTCTCCAGCACGTCCGCGTCGTCGAGGGCCTCGTGGGTGTAGATGGCGCGGACGGTGCCGCCGGAGCGGTGCAGCCGGCGGGCGACCTTGATGCCGGGCGTGTTGGCCGCGGGGGCGACGAAGGGCGGTTTGCAGAAGCTGAGCAGTTCGTGGTTGGCGTGTGCCTGGATGTCGGTGAAGGCCTCGGCGATGGCCTTGGGGTCGCGCAGGATCTCGACGTAGTCCAGCGGCACGGTGTGGTTGCGGCCGTCCGCCCAGACCGGGACGAGCGCGGCGGTCAGCGCGGTGGAGACCCGGTCGAGGCGTTCCAGCTGCTCGCGCTGGAGTGCCATGAGCCGGGCGACGGCCAGCTCGGGGCCGATCGCCGAGAAGGTCGCCACCCGCCCGGGGTGGGCGACCGCCAGCCGGCGGCGTACGAGCGTGTCCAGCACGTCGTAGACCCGCTGCCGCGGTACGTCGGCGGCGCGGGCGACCTCGGCGGCCGTATACGACTCGCGGCGCACCAGGGCGAGGTAGACCCGCGCCTCGTAGCGCGCCAGGCCGAGCGCGACAAGGTCGTTGACGGGTTCTTCCTCGGTGTCCATGGCGCCACAACGTATACGGCGGAGATCGTCGCGGGGAAGCGACCAGGGTGCCCCCCGCCAGTGATTCGAGGGGAAGCCTTTGCCATTGCCCGGTGGTTCCTTGGGGTCGGTTTCACTACCTTCAACCTCGTCACCACTGAACGTGGTGGCAGTGAGCGGGAGTTGACAACGATCGTCAACGTGATCACCAGTGAACGTGTGCCACACGAAGTCCCAGGCGATACCGCTCAATGATCGATTGTCATGACCTTGACAGCGATGATCATCCGCGGGCGCCCTCGGGAGCAGATCCCCCATGGAGGGCAGTTCATTGCAGCTGACAAGTCCCGGCCGGATCAGACGTGCCGTCCGCCGCGCCGCCGTCGCGGTCGTCGCCGCCGGCGCCCTGGTCACCGGCGGCATGGTCGCCGCCGCTTCCCCGTCCGTCGCCGGCACCCCCACCGGCACCGCTGCCACCGGCGCCACCGGCACCGTTTCCAGCGGCCAGCACACCGCGCACCTGTGTGCCTCCCCGACCACGCCCGGCGGGATGTCCTGCCTGGCGCTGGCACGGACCGATGTCGCGCACAGCCTCGGCATCACCCCGAACGCCACCCCGTCCGGCTACGGCCCCACCGACCTGCAGAGCGCGTACGCCCTGCCGTCCTCGGCCGGCGCCGGCGCCACCGTGGCGATCGTGGACGCGCAGGACGACCCGAACGCCGCGGCCGACCTGAACACCTACCGCAGCCAGTACGGCCTGCCGGCCTGCACCACGGCCAACGGCTGCTTCAAGAAGGTCAACCAGACCGGCGGCACCAGCTACCCGTCGGCGGACTCCGGCTGGGCGGGCGAGATCTCGCTCGACCTGGACATGGTCAGCGCCGTGTGCCCGCAGTGCCACATCCTGCTGGTCGAGGCCACCTCGGCGAGCATGGACGACCTGGGCACCGCCGTGAACGAGGCCGTCTCCCTCGGCGCGAAGTACGTGTCCAACAGCTACGGCGGCGACGAGGACTCCAGCGACACCACCGCCGACTCGCAGTACTTCAACCACCCCGGCGTGGCCATCACGGTCAGCTCGGGCGACAGCGGCTACGGCGCCGAATACCCGGCCTCCTCGCGCTACGTCACCGCGGTCGGCGGCACCTCACTGTCCCGGTCGAGCGGCACCACCCGCGGCTGGACCGAGAAGGTCTGGGGCTCGACCACCGGTGACGGTGCGGGCTCCGGCTGCTCGGCCTACGACGCCAAGCCCTCCTGGCAGACCGACACCGGCTGCGCCCGGCGCACCGTCGCCGACGTCTCCGCGGTCGCCGACCCGGCCACCGGCCTGGCCGTCTACGACAGCTACCAGGCCTCCGGCTGGCAGGTCTACGGCGGCACCAGCGCCTCGTCGCCGATCATCGCCTCGGTCTACGCGCTGGCCGGCACCCCGGCCTCGGGCAGCACCCCGGCGTCCTACCCGTACGCGCACACCAGCTCCCTCAACGACGTGACCACCGGCACCAACGGCTCCTGCGGCAGCAGCTACCTGTGCACCGCGAAGGCGGGTTACGACGGCCCGACCGGCCTCGGCACCCCGAACGGCACGGCCGCCTTCACCAACGGCGGCTCGACCGGCGGCAACACCGTGACGGTCACCAGCCCCGGCAACCAGTCCACGGTCGTCGGCACCGCCGTCAGCCTCCAGATCCAGGCGACCGACTCGGCCTCCGGCCAGACCCTGACCTACTCCGCCTCCGGCCTGCCCACGGGCCTGAGCATCAGCTCCTCCGGCCTGATCTCCGGCACCCCGAGCGCGGCGGGCACCTACAGCGTCACCGTCTCCGCCAAGGACTCCACCAACGCCACCGGCTCGGCCTCCTTCACCTGGACGGTCACCACCAGCGGCGGGGGCGGCTGCACCGCCGGCCAGCTGCTCACCAACCCCGGCTTCGAGAGCGGCTCCACCGGCTGGACCTCCTCCTCCGGCGTCATCGACAACAGCACCGACGCCCCGGCCCACTCCGGCTCCTACAAGGCCTGGCTGGACGGCTACGGCACCACCCACACCGACACCGTCTCCCAGTCGGTGACCGTCCCGGCCACCTGCACCAGCGCCACCCTCACCTTCTACCTGTACGTCGACAGCAGTGAGACCACCACCACGACCGCCTACGACAAGCTCACCGTCGCGGCCGGCAGCACCACGGTGGCCTCCTACTCCAACCTCAACAAGGGCTCCGGCTACGTCCAGCGGACCGTCAGCCTCACCCCGTACATCGGCAAGACCGTCGTCCTGAAGTTCACCGGCACCGAGGACTCCTCGCTGGCGACGTCCTTCCTGATCGACGACACCGCCGTCAACGTCAGCTGACCCTGACGCTGCCGTATCGGCTATGAGCGGCGGACCCGGACCGGCCCCCACTGCCGGCCCGGGTCCTCCGCCGACCCGGGCGTCCCCCGACGCCCGGGGCGCTCATCGGACGTCGACGGTCACCCGCCACGGCATGACGGCCAGGCAGGACATCCTGCCCGGCTCGTCGGGACAGGCCCGCCGCATACCGCTCAGGGTCGCCTCGCCCGCGGCGGCACCGCGGTAGACGCCCGGCGAGACCTCGGCCAGCGCCTCCCCCGACTCCGAGGCGGCCTTCACGCCCGCGCCGAGACGCAGCCGCAGTGTGCTGCCGACGCGCAGGCAGATGTCCCCGGGGGTGTCCGGGCTCGACAGGTCGAGGACGACGTCACCGCAGTCCGCGGAGATGTCAGAACCGCCGGCGGAGCCGGACGGCACCACCCGCACCCCGGCCGCGGAGCCGCAGCCGGCGGCCAAGACGACGAGGGCGCCCGCAGCGGCGGCGGCCCGTATCCGATGGCGCATCACCGTCCTCCTCCCCACGACCTTTTCGCGACGGTCATGGGTGGGACGCAGGCGGGCCCGATCGGGTTCCCGCCCTTTCGGGCCGCCAGGTCCGCTTCCTGCGGTCAGACCTCGGTGATCCGGCCGTCCGCGACCTCGATCCGCCGGGTGGTGTGCACCGCGTCCAGCATCCGCCGGTCGTGGGTGACCAGCAGCAGGGTGCCCTGATACGCCGCCAGGGCCGCCTCCAGCTGCTCGATCGCCGGCAGGTCGAGGTGGTTGGTGGGCTCGTCCAGCACCAGCAGGTTGACCCCGCGGGCCTGGAGCAGCGCCAGCGCCGCCCGGGTGCGCTCCCCCGGCGACAGGGTGGCCGCGGGCCGCATCACATGGTCGGCCTTCAGGCCGAACTTCGCCAGCAGGGTGCGGATCCCGGCCGGGTCCAGGTCGGGCGCGGGGCCGCGGAAGGCGTCGAGCAGCGGCTCGCCGCCGCGGAAGAGGCCGCGGGCCTGGTCGACCTCGCCGACCAGCACACCGGGGCCGAGCGCGCTGCGGCCCTCGTCCAGCGGCAGCCGGCCGAGCAGTGCGGCCAACAGGGTGGACTTGCCCGAGCCGTTCGCGCCGATGATCGCGACCCGGTCGGCCCAGTCGATCTGGAGGTCGACGGGCCCGAACCGGAAGTCCCCGCGGCGGACCTTCGCGCCGCCGAGGGTGGCCACCACCGCGCCCGCCCGGGGCGCCGCGGCGATCTCCATCCGCAGCTCCCACTCCTTGCGCGGCTCCTCGACCTTGTCGAGCCGCTCGATCAGCCGCTCGGTCTGCCGGGCCTTGGCCGCCTGCTTCTCGCTGCCCTCGGCGCGCGCCTTGCGGGCGATCTTGTCGTTGTCGGGCGCCTTGCGCAGTGCGTTGCGGGTGCCCTTGTCCATCCAGCCGCGCTGCATGCGCGCCCTGGCCTCCAGGCCGGCCTTGGTGTCGGCGTACTCGTCGTACTCCTCCCTGGCGTGCCGGCGGGCGGTGGCCCGCTCCTCCAGGTAGGCCTCGTAGCCGCCGCCGAAGACCGAGACCTGCTGCTGCGCAAGGTCCAGCTCCACCACCCGGTTGACGGTACGGGTGAGGAATTCCCTGTCGTGGCTGACCAGGACGGTGCCGGCGCGCAGGCCGGTGACGAACTTCTCCAGCCGCTCCAGGCCGTCGAGGTCGAGGTCGTTGGTCGGCTCGTCGAGCAGGAAGACGTCGTAGCGGCTGAGCAGCAGCGAGGCGAGCCCGGCGCGGGCCGCCTGCCCGCCGGACAGCGCGTACATCTCCTGGTCCAGGCTGATGCCCAGGCCCAGTGACGCGGTGGCCTCCTCGGCGCGCTCCTCCAGGTCGGCGCCGCCCAGCGCGAGCCAGCGCTCCAGGCTCACCGCGTAGGCGTCGTCCGCGCCGGGCGCCCCGTCCACCAGTGCCTGGGTCGCCGTGTCCAGCGCCTCCTGGGCCGCGCCGACACCGGTCCTGCGGGCCAGGAAGTCCCTTACGGTCTCCCCGTCGTCCCTGCGGTCCGGCTCCTGCGGCAGATGGCCTACGGTGGCGGTCGCCGGGCTGAGCCGCAGCGTGCCGTCCTCCGGGGTGTCGAGGCCGGCGAGCAGCCGCAGCAGCGTCGACTTGCCCGCGCCGTTGGCGCCGACGAGACCGATCACGTCACCGGGCGCGACCACCAGGTCGAGGCCCGAGAACAGCGCGCGGTCACCGTGTCCGGCGGCCAGATTCCTGGTTACGAGGGTGGCACTCATCAGGCCCAGGATCCTATCGGCTGCCGGCGCCTGCGGCGACGCGGTAACCGCGCGACGGCCGGCCGCCGACGTCGCCGCAGGCAGGCGCATGGGTTGCCTTCTTACGCCGCCTTAACCTACGGTTGCGTAACTTACGTAGGCGTAGGTGCTTCCGCTTTCTCCGCCCGTTCCCTTCCCGCCCCCTCCCGTCCCCAGGAGCCTCCGTGACCGTTACCTCGCCCCACCTCGCCCGATCGGACGTCTGGAGTGACGCTGCGTTGCTCCACGCTCTGGAAGAGGTGGTCGAGCGCGAACTGAACCGGCATCTGGGGGTGGCCAAGGAATGGATGCCCCACGAGTACGTGCCGTGGAGCGACGGCCGCAATTTCGACGGCGTCATGGAAGGCGAGGCCTGGGCGCCCGACCAGTCCAAGGTCACCGCGGTCGGCCGGATAGCTCTGGTGGTCAACCTGCTCACCGAGGACAACCTGCCCAGCTACCACCACGAGATCGCCACGCTCTTCGGCCGTGACGGCGCGTGGGGCACGTGGGTCCACCGGTGGACCGCCGAGGAGGGCAGGCACGCGATCGCCATGCGCGACTACCTGCTCACCAGCAGGGCCGTCGACCCGGTCGAGCTGGAGCGCTTCCGCATGGTGCACATGTCGGAGGGCTTCGAGCACGACCACCGGCACAGCATGCTGCACTCGGTGGCCTACGTGGCCTTCCAGGAGCTGGCCACCCGCGTCTCCCACCGCAACACCGGCCGCGAGTCCGGTGACCCCGTGTGCGACCGGATGCTCGCCAGGATCGCCACGGACGAGAACCTGCACATGGTCTTCTACCGCAACCTGCTGGCCGCCTCGCTCCAGATCGCGCCCGACCTGGCCATGCAGGCGATCCGCGACGTCGTCGTCGCCTTCCGCATGCCGGGACACGGCATGCCCGGCTTCGAGCGGGCCGCTGCGCGGATGGCCATCGGGGGGATCTACAACCTGCGCATCCACCATGACGATGTGCTGCAGCCCGTCCTGCGCCACCTCAAGGTCCTCGACGTCGACGGTCTCGGCCCGGAGGGCCTGCGCGCCCAGGAAGAGCTCGGCCTCTTCATGACCGGCCTGAACGAACAGGCCGTCCGCTTCGACACCAAGCGCGCCGCTCTCCTGGCGCGGCGCGCCAAGTCCTAAGCCCACCCCCTCCGGGGCGCCCCCCGCGCCCCGGGGGGCCCGCACCTTGCGGTGCGCCCCTTGGCTGCCGCCCGGCGGGAGCTTGTCGCGCCGTTCTTCGACACTCCCTGCGGGGTGCTGTCACGGACTCCACAGTGCCGCTGCGTGGGGGCTTGTCGCTCCGTTCTCCCCCAGAGCTTCGCCTGGGGGTACCCCCACGCACCCCTGAAAAACGCGTGCCCTCTGCGCAGAACCTCAGCCCCCTGGCACCACGCGGCGTGAGCCGTACCGCATGCACCGCAGGCAAGACGGTGCGCGGCTGCCGAGTCAGCGAGGCCCACCAGCCAACGCGGCAGTCCCGGTTACGCGGCGATCGCCCTCGCGACCCAAACGCCGAGATCAGCATGATTACTCCTCGTTACTGGTTGAATACTTTGAGTAGTCAGTCGTGATGAGCGCGACGACCAGGACGAGGAGAGGTTCCTTATGCGACATGTGCTCACCAAGGCAGCCGGCGTGGCCGCCGTCGGCATGCTCGCCTTCGCCGTGGCACAGCCCTCACAGGCCAGCGCCCCCCGGCAGGGGCCGGTCCGCGCGGCCGCCGCGGCAGGCCCCGCCTACTTCGAGATGACCGACATCACGCGGGCCACCTTCGTCATCAAGCTGACGGAAAGCTCGGACATCGAGCACGCCCGAGAACTCGTCAGCGGCGCCACCACCGACGAGCCCCACATTCTGACGCGGATCATCAAGCAGCCGGCCCCCTACAACCCGCGTTGGAGCTACCAGGCGAACCCCGACGAGACCAGCTTCTTCAACCAGGCCATCGAGGTCTGCGACGCGAGCATCCCCTACGTCGAAGACCATCTCGACGAGGTCGGCGGCCCCTTCCTGCCCGGCCGCGTCTGGTGTGACTGGAGCTCTCACCTGGTCAGGGAAATCCCCGCCCCGTAGGTGACCGCCGGCGGGTATCGATGCCCACCCGTCGAGACACCCGCGTCGCCACCAGGGTCTGCTCGGGCCGGCGGGTGACCGCCTGTCCGAGCAGATATGCCCTCCCACCGACCGGTGGTCGGCACGGCACCGATGAGGTGAGCGTTCTTCAAGGGGCCCGGGGAACGGCGGGCTGGGGTGTGACGGGCGGCGGCGCCGTGGTGGGGGCTGCGGCATGCAGCCGGAAAATCAAGCGTGCGGGCTTGATTGATTCCTGAGGCACTGCAACCCTCGTCGCACGTCTACGTGAGGGGTGGTGCGCACCGTGGATATGCCCGTCCTGGCGGCCCTGGCCACAGAAAGCGCGGGGCTCGACGCGTTGGTGGCCGGGCTGGGCCCGTCCGACTGGCGGCGGATGACGCCGGCCGAGGGGTGGACGATCGCGCACCAGATCGCCCATCTGGCCTGGACGGACCGCCGCGCCCTGCTGGCGGTGCTGGACCCGGACGGATTCGGGCGGGAGGCCGAGGTGGCGGCGGCGAACTTCGACTCCTACGTCGACCAGGGCGCGCGCAGGGGCGCCGATGTGCCGCCGGGTGAGTTGCTGGAGCGGTGGCGGGCGGGCCGCGCACGGCTCGGCGAGGTGCTGGCGGCGCAGCCGCAGGGCGTGCGTTTCCGGTGGTACGGGCCGCCGATGAGCACCGGGGCGATGGCGACGGGCCGGCTGATGGAGACGTGGGCGCACGGCGAGGACGTCGCCGACGCGCTCGGGGTGCGGCGGGAGCCGACCGCCCGGCTGCACCATGTGGCCAGGATCGGCGTCCGGGCGAGGGACTTCGCCTTCTCCGTGCACGGGCTGCCCGCGCCCGCGGAGGAATTCCGGGTCGAACTGACCTCCCCTGACGGGTCGTTGTGGACCTTCGGGCCGCCGGAGGCGGCGCAGCGGGTGACCGGGCCCGCGCTGGACTTCTGCCTGCTGGCGGTGCGGCGGCGGCACCGGGACGATGTGGACCTGCGGGCCGAAGGCCCGGACGCCGAGGCCTGGTTGTCGGTGGTGCAGGCCTTCGCCGGGCCGCCGGGGAGCACCCGGCCGCCGTCGAAGGGCGCGGCCTGATGGGTGACTTCGCCGAGCGCGCCGCCGCGATGTCCGCGCGCCTGGCGGAGGTGGCGGCGGCGCACGCCGACGCCCTGGCGGGCGGCGGCCCGAAGTATCAGGAGCGGCACCGGGCCCGCGGCAAGATGACGGCCAGGGAGCGTATCGAGCTGCTGCTCGACCCCGACACCCCCTTTCTGGAGCTGTCGCCGCTCGCCGGCTGGGGCAGCGACTACGCCACCGGCGCTTCCCTGGTCACCGGGATCGGTGTGGTCGAGGGCACCGAGTGCGTGGTGACCGCGAACGACCCGACCGTGCGCGGCGGTTCGAGCAATCCGTGGACGCTGAAGAAGGCGCTGCGGGCCAACGAGATCGCCTTCGCCAACCGGCTGCCCGTGGTGAGCCTGGTGGAGTCGGGTGGCGCGGACCTGCCCAGCCAGAAGGAGATCTTCATCCCCGGCGGAGCCCTCTTCCGCGACCTGACGCGGCTGTCGGCGGCCGGCATCCCGACGGTCGCGGTGGTCTTCGGCAATTCGACCGCGGGCGGCGCGTACATCCCGGGGATGTCGGACCACGTCATCATGGTCAAGGAGCGCGCGAAGGTCTTCCTCGGCGGCCCGCCGCTGGTGAAGATGGCCACCGGTGAGGAGAGCGACGACGAGTCGCTGGGCGGCGCCGACATGCACGCCAGAGTCTCCGGCCTCGCCGACCACTTCGCGCTGGACGAGCCGGACGCGCTGCGTACCGCCCGCCGGGTGGTGGCCAGGCTCAACATCCGCAAGCCCGGGTCCGGTCCGCGCCCCGACCCGGCGCCGCCGCTGTTCGACGCCGCGGATCTGCTGGGCATCGTGCCCGGCGACCTGCGGACCCCGTTCGACCCGCGCGAGGTGATCGTGCGGATCGCGGACGGCTCGGTCTTCGACGAGTTCAAGCCGCTGTACGGGCCGAGCCTGGCGACGGGCTGGGCGGAGGTGCACGGCTATCCGGTGGGCATCCTGGCGAACGCGCAGGGTGTGCTCTTCAGCGCCGAGTCGCAGAAGGCGGCGCAGTTCATCCAGTTGGCGAACCAGCGGGACATCCCGCTGCTTTTCCTGCACAACACCACCGGCTACATGGTCGGCAGGCAGTACGAGCAGGGCGGCATCATCAAGCACGGCGCGATGATGATCAACGCGGTGTCGAACTCGCGGGTGCCGCACATCTCGGTGCTGATGGGCGCCAGTTACGGTGCCGGGCACTACGGGATGTGCGGGCGGGCCTTCGAGCCGCGCTTCCTCTTCTCCTGGCCGAGCGCCAAGTCCGCGGTGATGGGGCCGAGCCAGCTCGCCGGGGTGCTGTCGATCGTCGCCAGGCAGTCGGCGGCGGCCCGCGGGCTGCCCTACGACGAGGAGGCCGACGCCGGGCTGCGGGCGGCGGTGGAGCAGCAGATCGAGGCGGAGTCGCTGCCGATGTTCCTGTCGGGGCGGCTCTACGACGACGGGGTGATCGACCCGCGCGACACCCGTACGGTGCTCGGCCTGTGCCTGTCGGCCGTGCACGGGGCGCCGGTGGAGGGCGCGCGTGGCGGTTTCGGGGTCTTCCGTATGTGACGGGCGTCCGTCGGTGAGAGGGAGGGGGCGGGCCGATGGGCACGCCGATCGGTTCTGTGCTGGTGGCCAACCGGGGCGAGATCGCCCGGCGGGTCCTGCGGAGCTGCCGCGATCTGGGCATCGCCACGGTCGCGGTGCATTCCGACGCCGACGCGTCCGCCGCGCACGTGGCGGAGGCCGACGCCGCCGTACGGCTGCCGGGCGACGCGGCCGCCGACACGTATCTGCGGGCCGACCTGCTGGTGGCCGCGGCGCTGTCCGCGGGCGCGGACGCCGTGCACCCGGGATACGGCTTCCTGTCGGAGAGCGCCGGCTTCGCGCGAGCCGTGACCGGGGCCGGGCTGGTCTGGATCGGTCCGCCGGCCTCGGCGGTCGAGGCGATGGGGTCCAAGACCCGGGCGAAGGAGCTGATGGCGGCGGCCGGTGTGCCGGTCTTCGCGGCGCTCGACCCGGCGGCGGTGACGGCCGCGGACCTGCCGCTGCTGGTCAAGGCCGCGGCGGGCGGCGGCGGCCGCGGGATGCGGGTGGTGCGTGATCTGGCCTCGCTGGAAGGCGAGTTGACGGCGGCGCGGGCCGAGGCCGCGGCGGCCTTCGGTGACGGCGAGGTCTTCGTCGAGCCGTATGTCGAGGGCGCCCGGCATGTCGAGGTGCAGGTGCTGGCCGACGGGCACGGCACGGTGTGGGCGCTGGGCGAGCGGGACTGCTCCTTGCAGCGGCGGCACCAGAAGGTGATCGAGGAGTCCCCGGCGCCCGGCCTTCCGGCGCTGCTGCGTGCCGAGTTGCGGGAGGCGGCGGTTCGGGCGGCCCGCTCGATCGGCTACCGGGGTGCGGGCACCGCCGAGTTCCTGGTCTCGGCGGACGGCCGGCCGTACTTCCTGGAGATGAACACCCGCCTCCAGGTGGAGCATCCGGTCACCGAGTGCGTCACCGGACTCGACCTGGTGGCCTGGCAGATCAGGATCGCCGAGGGCGCGGCGCTGCCGCCGGAGCCGCCCGCCGCCCGCGGGCACGCGGTGGAGGCCCGGCTGTGCGCGGAGGACCCGGCGCGCGGCTGGCAGCCGCAGCCGGGCGACCTGCACCTGCTCGACATTCCCGGTGTGGACGCGGAATTCGCCGTGCCGCCGGGGCGCGAGGCGGGGCTGCGGCTGGATTCCAGTGTGACCGGCGGCGAGCGGATCGGGGTGCACTACGACCCGATGCTGGCCAAGCTGATCGCCTGGGCGCCGACCCGCGCCGAAGCGGTCCGCCGGCTGGCGCACGCGCTGGAGCGGGCCCGGCTGCACGGCCCGGTCACCAACCGGGACCTGCTGGTCCGCGCCCTGCGGCACCCGGACTTCGCGGCCGCGCGGCTGGACACCGGCTTCCTGGAGCGCAATGCCGCCGACCTGGGCCTCGCGCCGGGCACAGGCACCGACGCGGCCCCCGCGGACGCCGAGCGTTTCGCCGCGCTGGCCGCCGCGCTCGCGGACGCGGCCCGGCGTACGTCGCGGCCGGGCGCCCCCGTGCCGGTCCGTCTCGGGGGGTGGCGGAACCTCCCCTCGCAGCCGCAGCTCAAGCGCTTCCGCGGCGAGCCGGGCGGGCACACGTACGACATCCGCTACCGGCTGGACCGGGACGGCCTGACCGCGGAGGGCTTCGACGGCGTGCGGCTGGTGAGCGCGGCCGCCGACCGGGTCGTGCTGGAGGCCGGCGGCGTCCGGCGGACGTATCGCGTCGCCGTCCACCCGGAGAGGACCTTCGTGGACTCGCCGTTCGGCTCGGCCGCGCTCACCGCCCTGCCGCGCTTCCCCGACCCCGAGCAGTCCGCGGCGCCCGGTTCGCTGCGGGCGCCGATGCCCGGCACCGTCGTGCGGACCGCCGGGTTCGCCGCCGGGGACCGGGTCGAGGCGGGGCAGCCGCTGCTCTGGCTGGAGGCGATGAAGATGGAGCACGTCATCGCCGCCCCCGTCGCGGGGACGCTGCTCGAACTCACCGCAGAGGTCGGCCGCCAGGTCGAACTCGGCGCCGTACTGGCCGTCGTCAAGGAGGAGAGGGAGGAGCCGGCATCATGACCACCGTTCGCAGCACCTTCGACAGCGCCCTGCTGGAGACCGAGGAGCGGCGCGCGCTGCGCAAGGCCGTCGGCGCCCTCGGCCGCCGCTACGGCCGGGACTACTTCACGGCGGCCGTCAAGGCCGGCAGGCAGACCGACGAGCTGTGGCAGGAAGCGGCAGGACTGGGCTACCTCGGCGTCAACCTGCCGGAGGAGCACGGCGGCGGGGGCGGCGGGCTCGCCGAACTGTCCATCGTGCTGGAGGAGCTGGGCGCGGCGGGCTGCCCGCTGCTGCTGCTCATCGTCTCCCCCGCCATCTGCGGCACGGTCATCGCCAGGTTCGGCACCGAGGCGCAGCGGCAGCGCTGGCTGCCGGGGCTCGCGGACGGCTCGCTGCGTATCGCCTTCGGCATCACCGAGCCGGACGCGGGCTCCAACTCGCACCGCATCGCCACCACCGCCCGCCGCGACCCGGACACCGGCGGCTGGTTGCTGACCGGCCGCAAGGTCTTCGTCTCCGGCGTGGACATCGCCGACGCGACGCTGATCGTCGGCCGCACAGAGGACGCCCGCACCGGCAAGCTCAAGCCGTGCCTCTTCCTCGTCGAACGCCACACGCCCGGCTTCGACTTCCGGCAGATCGAGATGGAACTGTCCGCGCCGGAGAAGCAGTTCCAGCTCTTCCTCGACGATGTGGCGCTCCCCGCGGACGCGTTGGTCGGCGACGAGGACGCGGGGCTGCTCCAGCTGTTCGCCGGCCTCAATCCGGAGCGGATCATGACCGCCGCCTTCTCGATCGGCATGGGCCGCTACGCGCTGGACCGCGCGGTCGACTACGCCCGCACCCGGCAGGTGTGGTCAGCGCCGATCGGCGGCCACCAGGCCATCGCCCACCCGCTGGCCCAGGCCCACATCGAACTGGAGCTGGCCCGGCTGATGATGCAGAAGGCCGCGTATCTCTACGACGCGGGCGACGACATGGGCGCGGGCGAGGCCGCGAACATGGCCAAATACGCGGCGGCGGAGGCGTGCGCGAAGGCCGTCGACCAGGCGGTGCACACCCTCGGCGGCAACGGTCTGACGACCGAGTACGGTCTGGCGTCGCTGCTCACCGCCTCCCGGGTGGGCCGGATAGCCCCGGTCAGCCGGGAGATGATCCTCAACTTCGTCTCGCACCACAGCCTGGGGCTGCCCAAGTCGTACTGACCCGTGATGCCCGCCCGCCCGCCGACGTGAAGGAAGACCGCCGTGACAGATGCGCCGCTGGTGCGCCGGCACACCGACCGCGCCATCGAGGTCCTCGCCCTGGACTCGCCGCACAACCGCAACGCCCTGTCCGCCGCGCTGATCGCGGAGCTGTCCGCCGCGCTCGACGACGCGGACGGCGACCCGGGTGTGCGGGCCGTCCTGCTCACCCACACCGGCGGCACCTTCTGCTCCGGCGCCGACCTCAAGGCGGACGGTCTGGGCAGCGGGCCGGAACTGCTGGTGGAGCTGATCGGGCAGATCGCCGGGCTGTCCAAGCCGGTCGTGGCCCGGGTGAACGGGCACGCCAGGGCGGGCGGCCTCGGCCTGCTCGCGGCCTGCGACATCGCGGTGGCGGGCGGCGCGGCCACCTTCGCCTTCACCGAGGTACGCCTCGGGCTCGCCGCCTCCGTGGCCTCGATCCCGGTCCTGGCCAGGACGGACCCGCGGGCCGCCGCCCGCCACCTGCTCACCGGCGAGGCCTTCGACACCGCGGAGGCGGTCAGGATCGGCCTGGTCACGGCGTGGGAGGAGGCGCTCGACGGCATCCTTGCCGGGCTGCGCGCCTCCTCCCCGCAGGGCCTGGCGGCGACCAAGGAGATCACCACGCTGGCGCTCAGGCAGGCCCTGGCCGCGGAGGGCGGCCGGCTCGCCCGGCAGAGCCGGGAGCTCTTCGAGTCCGCCGAGGCCGCGGAGGGCGTCAGGGCCGCGCTGGAACGCAGGGACCCGCCGTGGGCGATCTGACCGGCCAGGTGGCGGACCCGGCGGCCGGGCGGCAGCGCGAGCCCAAGCAGGACCGCAGCCGCGCCACCCGGCTGCGTGTCCTGGAGGCGGCGGTCGCCTGCCTGGCGGAGCACGGCTGGTCGGGCAGTACGGTCGCGGTCGTCTGCGCCCGCGCCGGCGTCTCCCGGGGCGCCGCCCAGCACCACTTCCCCACCCGGGAGGAACTCTTCACAGCGGCCATCGCCCACATGGCGGAGCAGTGGCTGACCGCGGTGCGCGAGCGCGCCCTCGCCCTGCCCCGCGAGGGCCCGGACCGCACCTACGCCGTCGTCGACCTGCTCGTCGCCGTCCACACCGGCCCCCTCTTCCGCGCCGCCCTCCATCTGTGGACGGCGACCACCGCGGAGGAGCGGCTGCGGCCCGGCGTGACCGCCCTGGAAGCCCGCATCGGCCGCGAGGCGCACCGCCTCGCCGTCGACTTCCTCGGCGCCGACGAGTCGCGCCCAGGTGTGCGCGAGACCGTACAGGCGACCCTGGACATGGCCCGCGGCCTGGGCCTGGCCAACCTGCTCAGCGACGACTCGGCCCGGCGCGGCCGGATCGTGCGCCAGTGGGCCGCGATGCTGGAGCAGGCGCTGCACGGCTGATCCGGCCGATCGCGGGCGAGGTGCCGCTTCGGGCCCGGCGGTCCGTTCCGTGCGGCCTTTCCGGTCGGCGGCCGCCGGGTGGATGCTGGAAGGGAGGGAGCAGCCCATGCGCAGAAACGGATACGAACCGATACAGGCCCGCAGCCCGCTGCGGCTGCGGCTCGGACTGGCCGTTTGCGGGCTGGTCTGGGGAATCGGCGCGGCCATCGGCTTCGCCTTCTACAGCCAGCCCGGCTGGGCCGGGCTCAGCGCGGCGATCGCCGCGGTCGCCGCCGCGGACTGCGCGATCGTCGTCCGGCGGATGCGGCAGGGGCCGCGCTACCAGCCCGGACGCGACGTACCGCCCCGCCGGCCCGCGAACGGACGGGACCGCGAGAAGCAGCACCACTGAGCCCCGGGGCAGACAGAAAGGCCCGGTGCCTGTGGGCACCGGGCCATTCGTGCGAGTAGCGGGGACAGGATTTGAACCTGCGACCTCTGGGTTATGAGCCCAGCGAGCTACCGAGCTGCTCCACCCCGCGTCGGTGAACATCACTTTACGCGGTGGGCGCGCTCACGCCAAATCCTTTCCGCCCCGCCGGCCGGGCCGGGCCCGTCACAGGGGCGCGAGGCGCCTCCTGAGCAGGCAGAACTCGTTGCCTTCCGGGTCGGCGAGCACGTGCCAGGACTCCTCCCCGGTCTGGCCGATGTCGGCCGGGCGCGCTCCGAGCGCCAGGAGGCGCTCCAGCTCGGCGTCCTGGTCGCGGTCGGTGGCGTTGACGTCGATGTGCAGCCGGGACTTCCCCGGCTCCGGCTCGTCCCTGCGGCTGAGGAAGAGCGTCGGCTGCGCGCCGCCGAACCCCTCGCGCGGCCCGATCTCCATGCTTCCGTCGTCCTCGCGGCCGAGCACCACGAAGTCCAGGACCTCGCACCAGAACCGCGCCAGCGCCTCGGGGTCGCGGCATCCGAGCACGAGCTCGCTGATCCGGCTTGCCATGGTCGAAACCTGCTCTCAACGTGGGGGCTGCCGGGGTGGCCGCGCGCATATCTCCGCAGCTCCCGGCAGCAGGGGCGTTCGCGTGACCGTACTGGACGGGGCGAGCGGTGGCGACCCGATTTCCTGCCCCCGTCCGGGCCGGTCCGCCGCGGCCTCCGCCCGGGGGGAGGTTTGCGGGACGGCGCGCGGTGCCAGGTAGGGGGAATGGGGAAACAGGAGATGGCCGGGGTCGTGGCCTCGGACGAGGTCGCGGACGCGCTCGGCCGGCGGCAGCCCGTCGTGGCGCTGGAGTCGACGATCATCGCCCACGGCCTGCCGCGGCCGCGCAATCTGCGGGTGGCCCGCGAGCTGGAGGCCGTCGTCAGGAAGGCCGGCGCGGTGCCGGCGACGGTCGCCGTGATCGACGGGGTGCCCCGGGTGGGGCTGGACGACGCGCAGGTCGAGCGGGTCGCCCAGGACCCGGACATGCGCAAGCTCGGCTTCCGGGACCTGGCCCCGGCGATGGCGGCGGGGGTGAGCGGGGCGACGACGGTGTCCGGCACCGCCTTCCTGGCGGCGCGGGCAGGTGTCCGGGTCTTCGGCACCGGCGGTCTCGGCGGGGTGCACCGCGGCTGGACGGACGTGCAGGACGAGTCCGCCGACCTGGCCCTGCTGTCCCGCACCCGGATCACCGTGGTGTGCGCGGGCGTGAAATCGATCCTGGACGTGCCGGCGACCTTGCAGCGGCTGGAGACGCTGGGCGTCGGCGTCCTCGGCTTCCGCACCGACCGCTTCCCCGGCTTCTACCTGACCGACTCCGGGGAGCCGGTGGACTGGACGGTGCGGGACGCGGAGCAGGTGGCCGCGGTGATGCGCGGCCAGGACGCGCTCGGCGGCCACGACAGCGGGCTGATCGTGGCGAATCCGGTGCCGGCGGCGGACCAGCTGGACCGCGCGCTGCACGACCGGGTCCTGGCCGAGGCGCTGGCGGCGGTGGAGCGCGAGGGCGTCACCGGGCAGGCGATCACGCCGTATCTGCTGGCGTATCTGACCGAGCACACCGACGGGGCCTCGCTGGAGGCGAATCTCGCCGCGGTGCGCGGCAATGTGGCGCTGGCCGCCGACATCGCCGTCGCCTGGTCGCGGCTGCGGTGAGCGGGACGGGCCGCGGGCTGCTGGTGGTCGGCGACGTGGTCACGGATGTGGTGGCCCGGCATGCGGAGCCGCTGGCCGCGAACACCGACACCGCCGCCCGTATCGCGGTGCTGCCCGGCGGCGCGGGCGCCAACGTGGCCTGCTGGGCGGCGCATCGGGGTGCGCCCGGGGTGCGGCTGCTGGCCAGGGTGGGTGCGGACTCCGCGGACTGGCACCGCGCGGCCCTGGCGGCGGCGGGCGTGGAGCCGGTGCTGCGGGTCGACGGTGAGCGGCCCACGGCGGTGGTGGTCGCCCTGGTCGACGCGGCGGCGGAACGCACCCTGGTCACCGACAGCGGCGCGGCTTTCCTGCTCGGACCGGCCGACTGGGACGAGGCGCTGCTCGACGGTGTCGGCCATCTCCACCTGTCGGGCTATCTGTTCTTCTGCGAACCGGGCCGCGAACTGGCCGCCGTGGCCACCAGGGCCGCCCGCACCCGGGGCCTGCCGGTGAGCGTCGACCCGGCGTCGGCGGGCTTCCTGCGCGGCCTCGGGGTGCCGCGCTTCCTCGGCCTGGTCTCGGACGCGGACCTGCTGCTGCCCAACGCGGACGAGGCCGCGCTGCTGTCCGGCTCGGACGAACCCGCCGCGGCCGCCGCCGAGTTGAGCCGTGAGGGCGCGACCGTGGTGGTGACGCTGGGCGCGGCGGGGGCCCTGGCCGCCGACCGCGGGCGTGTCACCGCCCGCGCACCGGCCGCTCCGGCCACCGCGGTCGACACCACCGGCGCGGGCGACGCCTTCACGGGCGGCCTGCTCGCGGCCCGCCTGGCGGGCGCTGACCTCCCGGCCGCGCTGGCCGCCGCCTGCCAGGCGGGCGCCGAGGCCGTCGCGGTGGTCGGCGGCCGCCCGTCCTGATCCGCACCGCCGCACCGCGAACAGCCGTCCACCGGCGCCGTTATGCTGGCAGGCACGACGGGACGGGGTGGGCGCGCATGCAAATGGACGATCTGTGGTGGATCATTCCGGTTGCGCTGTTCGGCAGCGGATTCATCGGCGACAAGGTGAGCGCCGCGACGAAGGCGCGGCACAAGCGCAAGCTCGAACTCATCAAGGCCAGGGAGCGGCAGCAGCACGCGCTGACCGCCGCCAACCGGCCGCCGGAGCCGGTCTGCGGCTGCACACACCACCTGGCGATGCACGGCAAGGACGACGGCAAGTGCCACGAGGTGGTCGAGGCCCCGTCGCTGTGGGACACCGACCGCAAGCCGCTGCAGTTCGAGCCGCAGCAGTGCAACTGCCAGCAGTACGTGGGCCCCGAGCCGCTCGGCACGATCTACGCCCCGGAGATCACCGACCTGCGCTGACCGCGTCGGTGCCGCGGCGCCAGCGGGAGTCGGCCCCGCAAAGCACTACAGGTGCCGACTGGGATCAGTCGGCACCTGTAAAGGTGTCCGAGGGGGGACTTGAACCCCCACGCCCGATAAAGGGCACTAGCACCTCAAGCTAGCGCGTCTGCCATTCCGCCACCCGGACCGGGTGTGCCTCCGCGACCGCCCGGGTCGTGGTGACATGGTCCACGATACCAAGGATCGGCAGTGCTTCTCACCTGCGATTCCCGCTGCCCGGCTGGGGGCGTGCGGCGATCGCCCGGTGGTGGCGGACGACCTCGTCGATGATGAAGTTCAGGAACTTCTCGGCGAAGGCCGGGTCGAGCCTGGCGTCCTCGGCGAGGCGGCGCAGCCGGGCGATCTGGTCGGCCTCGCGGGCCGGGTCGGCGGGGGGCAGGTCATGGGCGGCCTTCAGCTCGCCGACCTGCTGGGTGCACTTGAAGCGCTCGGCCAGCAGGTGCACCAGGGCGGCGTCCAGGTTGTCGATACTGCCGCGCAGTTCCCTCAGGCGCTGGAGTGCCTGCTCGTCACCCACCAGGGTGTGCTCGGCGGTCGGCTGGTCGCTCATCTCGGTCTGCCATCCTGGTAGGTCCGTGGCGCACGGCACGGCTGCACGCGGTCCTGATCACCCTATGACACCCTCACCGGGGCAAGGGCCGGGGCGGCAGGGGCGACGGAGGGACTGAGGGCGGATGGGACGGGTCACCGAGAGGCGCCGGGTGCTGCGGATCCGCGGCGGGGCTGTCGACCACCGGGCCGACACCCTGGTCGCCGAGGAGCCGCTGGAGATCCGGCTGAACGGCCGCCCGCTGGCGATCACCATGCGGACGCCGGGTGACGATTTCGCGCTGGCCACGGGTTTCCTGGTCAGCGAGGGAGTGCTCGCCGCGGCGGACGAGGTCGCGAACGTCGTCTACTGCGCCGGTGCGACGGCGGACGGCGCGAACACGTACAACGTGGTGGACGTGACGCTCGCCCGCGGGGTGCCGGTGCCGGACATCAGCCTGGAGCGCAACGTCTACACCTCCTCCTCGTGCGGGTTGTGCGGCAAGGCCAGCCTTGACGCGGTCCGCACCGCGACCCGGCTGCCGATCGCCGGGACCGGGCTGCCGCGGCTGACTCCCGGGCTGCTGGCGGCACTTCCGGAGCGGCTGCGGGAGGGGCAGGCGGTCTTCGAGCGGACCGGCGGGCTGCACGCGGCCGCGCTCTTCACCGCCGGCGGCGAACTGCTCGACCTCAAGGAGGACGTCGGGCGGCACAACGCGGTGGACAAGCTGGTGGGGCGGGCACTGCGGGAGGGGCTGCTGCCGCTGGCGGACCGGGTGCTGATGGTGTCGGGCCGGGCGTCCTTCGAGCTGGTGCAGAAGGCGGTGATGGCGGGCATCCCGGTGCTGGCCGCGGTCTCGGCTCCGTCGTCGCTGGCGGTGGACCTGGCCAGGGAGAGCGGGCTGACGCTGGTCGGCTTCCTGCGCGGCGACTCCATGAACGTCTACGCGGGCGAGGACCGCATCGCGCTGGCGTCCGACCGGGCACACTGATCCGCGGCCGCCCGACCGGCGGACGCGTGGGTGGTGACGGGCGCCGGGGTGCCGCACACCGCCGCCACGGCCCGCGGTGGTCGCCGGATTCCCGCGGCCGGCCCCCGTACGCAAGGGGGCGCGATCAGGTTGGCCGGTTACCGCCCTGACCGCCATCACGCACCGCGATAACGTGCCGCCATGTTCGAGCCGGTCCAGTTGCGTACGTTCCTTGCCGTCGCGCAGACGCTGAGCTTCACGCAGGCGGCGCACCGGCTGGGGCTGCGGCAGTCCACGGTCAGCCAGCACGTGCGGCGGCTGGAGGAGGCCGCGGGCTGCCGGCTCTTCCTGCGGGACACCCACGGGGTGGAGCTGACCGAGGACGGCGAGGCGATGCTCGGCTTCGCCCGCCCGATCCTGGAGGCCAACGAGCGGGCGGCGGCCTTCTTCGCCGGCACCCGGCTGCGCGGGCCGCTGCGGTTCGGGGTGTCGGAGGACTTCGTGCCGACCCGGCTGCCGGAGATCCTGGCGGCCTTCCGGCGCGACCACCCCGAGGTGGATCTCGAACTGACCGTCGAGCTGTCCGGCACCCTGCACCAGCGGCTCGACGAGGGCGGGCTCGACCTGTGCCTGGCCAAACGGCACGGCCCCGAGGGCCCGGGACGGCTGGTGTGGCGGGACAAGCTGGTGTGGATCGGCGGCGAACGGCTGCGGCTGGACCCGCGGCACCCGGTGCCGCTGATCGCCTTCCCGCCGCCGGGGATCACCCGGGCCAGGGTGCTCGACGTGCTGGAGCGGCACGGCAGGGCGTGGCGGGTGGCCGGCACCAGCGGGTCGCTGAGCGGCCTGGTCGCGGCGGTCAGGGCGGGGCTCGGGGTGATGGCGCACGCGCAAGGGCTGATTCCGGCCGGTCTGGTACGGGTCCCGGCGCGGGCCTGCGGGCTGCCGGACCTCGGCGGGGTGGATTTCGTGCTGCTGCACGGCCGGCGGGACTCCCGCGCGCAGGAGGCGGCGGACGCGCTGGCCGATGCCGTCCTGGCGGGCGGCGACCTGCTGCACCGGCCGCTGCCGTGACCGGCGGGAAGCGGTCGCGGCCCGGCCGCGCGGACCCGCGCCGCGAGCTGGGGCGCAGGGGGCGGGAGAGAGCCGAGAGGGTGGAGCGACCGTAACCGGCACGAGGGGATTTCGTGGAGATCCCGGCCCGCGGCGCCGCCGCGGCTGAACCCCGGATTCCGCCGACTTCCTTGTCACAGCCGGAAAACACCGCTCGACCAGCACAAACGTCCGAATCGGCGAGAGTTCGCGGCCCCTCCCGCGGGCCCGGCGGATCGGGTAGCTTACGGCCCCGCACTGAGCGGTCCTAGGAGAGCACCCGTTGCGTCAGTTCAGCATCCCCCCACTGGCCACCGCACCCCAGGCCGGCGGTTTGGCGGATGCCGTTTTCGGCAACGCCCGGCAGGCCCCCGACCAGGTGGTGCTGTCGCGCGCCGACGAGCACGGCGCATGGCAGGACATCAGCACCGCCGGCTTCCGCGACCAGGTGCTCGCGGTCGCCAAGGGCATGCTGGCCCAGGGCGTCCGCTTCGGCGACCGGGTCGCCATCATGTCCCGCACCCGCTACGAGTGGACGCTGTTCGACTTCGCCCTGTGGGCCATCGGCGCCCAGTCGGTGCCGATCTACCCGACCTCGTCCTCCGAGCAGGTCCGCTGGATGCTGCACGACTCGGGCGCCGTCGCGGCGGTCGTGGAGCACGAGGACCACGCGATGACGATCGGCGCCGCCGTCGACGAGCTGCCCCGGCTGCACCGGCTGTGGCAGCTGGACGCGGGCTGCGTCGAGGAGCTTTCCGAGGCCGGCCGGCACATCGGCGACGACGTGGTGGAGCGGCACCGGCTGGCCGTGACGCCGGACGCGGTCGCGACGGTCATCTACACCTCGGGCACCACGGGCCGCCCCAGGGGATGCGTCATCACCCACGCCAACTTCATGGCGGAGACCGACAACGTGGTGGCCCGCTGGGAGCCGGTCTTCTCCAGCAAGCCCGGCGAGGAGCCGTCGACGCTGCTCTTCCTGCCGCTCGCGCACGTCTTCGGCCGGATGGTCGAGGTGGCCTGCGTGCGGCACCGGATCAGGCTCGGGCACCAGCCGAGCATGACGGCCTCCGACCTGATCCCCTCGCTCGCCGGCTTCCGGCCGACCTTCGTGCTGGCCGTGCCCTACGTCTTCGAGAAGGTCTTCCAGGCCGCCCGCCGCAAGGCGGAGCGCGGCGGGAAGCTGGGCCCCTTCGACAAGGCCGTGGAGATCGCGGTGCGGCACGCGGAGGCGGTCGAGGCCAGGGCGTTCGGCACCGGCCCTGGGCCGAGCGCCGGGCTGCGGATGCAGCACCAGCTCTACGAGAAGCTGGTCTACAGCAAGGTGCGCGACGCCCTCGGCGGCCGGGTGCGGCACGCGATCTCCGGCGGCTCGGCGATGGAGCGGCGGATCGGGCTGTTCTTCTCCGGCGCGGGCGTGACGATCTACGAGGGCTACGGCCTCACCGAGACCACCGCGGCGGCGACCGCGAACCCGCCCGAGCAGACCCGTTTCGGCACGGTCGGCCTGCCGGTGCCCGGGACGACCGTGCTGATCGCCGAGGACGGCGAGATCTGGCTGCGCGGCGGGCAGGTCTTCACCGGCTACCTCAACAACGCCAAGGCGACCGAGGAGGTGCTGCGGGACGGCTGGCTGGCCACCGGCGACATCGGCGCGCTCGACGAGGACGGCTATCTGACCATCACCGGGCGGAAGAAGGAGATCCTGGTGACCAGCGGCGGCAAGAGCGTCTCGCCGATCGCGCTGGAGGACCGGGTGCGGGCGCACCCGCTGGTGGGGCAGTGCGTGGTGGTCGGCAACGACCGGCCTTTCGTGGCGGCCCTGGTGACACTGGACCCGGAGGCGGTGTCGCACTGGCTGACGATGCGCGGCAAGCCGCGCCTCGGGCCGTCGGAGCTGCTGCACGACCCGGACCTGGAGATGGAGATCCGGCGGGCGGTCGTCGCCGCCAACACGCTGGTCTCGCAGGCCGAGTCGATCAGGACCTTCCGGATACTGGCCACGCAGTTCAGCGAGGAGCGCGGCACCCTGACGCCGTCGCTGAAGCTCAAGCGGCGGGCGATCGAGTCGGTGTACGCGACGGAGATCGAGGCGCTCTACCGGGCGTGAGCGGGTCTCACTGGCGTGCGGGGCCGTCCGCGCACAGGTCGGCGAGGTCGCGCTCGTCGGGGGCGCCGGGGGCGCCGGGGCGGAAGGCGTAGACCTCGCCCGGGGTCCACTGGCCGCCGTCGAGGCGGACCGTGCGGACCGCGAGGATGTGGGCGCCGCCCTCCCTGGCCACGAACAGCTCGTTGTAGCCGTTGCGCTCCTCGGTGTCCCGGCTGGCCAGCGCCGGCGCCCCGGCGATCCGCTCGGCCTGCCGGGCGTCGAGGTCGGCGATCACGCTGGTGACATGGGGCAGTTCGGCGACCGGGCCGAAGGCGGTGCCGCCCTTGTAGTCGACCAGCACGAAGATCATCTCGTCCGGCCGGTTGGCGAGCCTGGTGGCCTGCGTCCTGAGCTGGACCGCGAGCGCGTCGCGCGCTTGCGTCTCCCGGGCGCGGGCACCGCCGCGCCACCAGGGTGTGGGCAGCGTGTTCGCGAATGGCCGTGAGGGGCTCGGGCCGGGAGCGGGGCGGCCGGGTGAAGAGCAGGGTGCCGCCGTCTCCCCGGGGCAGCGGCTGGGGCTCGGTCTCACGCTGCGGCCGCCACCGCAGGCACCGGCCGTCCACCGTCAGCAGCATCCCGGCGTCCCAGACGTCGTGGCGCCTGCCGGCACGGCCGTCGAGGAGGACGGTCCGGTCCCGGGCATCAGCAGCCGAGGGCAAGTGGTCGAACAGGTCGGCGAGCACCCGGTCGTCGTAGAAGAGCAGAGTGTTGTGGAAGAGCCCGGAGTCGTAGGTCCGCACCGTGCCCGCGCCCTCCCCCGCGACGACCCGCACCTCGGTATTCCCCGCGATGCCGGTCCCGGCCACCTGGGTGCCGAAGCCGACGCGTGAGCCGTCGCGCAGTGGCGACTCCGCGAGCGTCATCGTGGCCGGCAGCGGTGTGCTGCCGACGTAGAGCATCGGAACGGTGAAGGCCGGGTCCTCGGGCGCGAAGTAGCCGGCGTCGGGTGCGACCCCGGCCACCCGCCGGCGGCCCCAGACACGCTGGAAATACTCGGCGATCTCCCGCATCACCGTGGACTCCGGCGCGGTCAGCTCGATGTCGTGCTCGTCCCTGCCCGCCACCACGGTCAGTATCCTGCGCATCGACGTGCCGCCCCGATCCTGGTCCTCGTCCCGTCCCCGGGTCCCGCTGTCCCCGCTCAGCGGTCCACACCGGGGAGCGTGCCCTGGCCGCCATGCAACTGCAGGGTGCTGGAGCTGAACTCGGCCTGCCAGTCGGCGGTCTCGCCGTCGACATAGCCGCGTACGGCACCGGACAGCCGGTGGATGAGCGCCAACTGCCTCTCCACCTCGGCGGGTTCGAGCAGCCGTCCCGGGACGTCGGCGCCGGGGCCGGCCCGCAGCACGTCGGTGGCCCACTCCAGGCGTACGGCGTTCAGCTCGGTGCGCAGGGCGTGCGCGACGACGATGTCCCGCATCCAGCCGGCCGACACCCCGAAGAAGTGGTCGAAGCCTTTGCAGCCCGCGGCGACCGCGAGCAGCACATAGCCCCAGCCCTGCCCCGAGCCGCCGTAGGCGGCCGTGCCGAGCGGCACCGCGGTGCCGGCCACCGCGAAGGTGATGGCCAGGCCCTGGAGCAGCCGGGAGCCGACGCGCTTGAGCCGCTTGTCGCGCAGATACCAGTCGATGGCCGCCTCGGTGTCCTGCTCGGCCCAGGCCCGCAGCCCGGCCAACGTCTCGCGCTGCACCGCGGGGTCGGCGGCCGCGGCGGCGGGCACGTCGGGGAAGGGCTGCGGCTCCAGGTCACCGCGCCGCCATGCGCGGCGCCGCGCCGCCGGTACTCCGGCCCCCGCCGTCGTCGGCCCGTCATGGCCCGCCATCGGTCCCGCTCCCCTCACCTGCCCGAGCCTGGACCCTGGGTCCCCGCGCGAGAGGTTATCGGCTCGGTCGCCGCGGGGCGCGGGAATGCGCCGATCGGTCGCCGGGTTGTACGCGCGTGCCGGTGCACCCCCGCCGGTCCGGCACAATCGACCGGCGCGCACAGGCGCACCGCGTACCCCCGACGTAAGGATCGACGGCCCGTGAGCAATATCTCCCCCGCCATCACCCTCAACAACGGCGTGCTGATGCCGCAACTGGGCTTCGGCGTCTGGCAGGTCCCGGACGACGAGGCGACCGCTGCCGTCACCACCGCGCTGGAAGCGGGCTACCGCAGCATCGACACCGCCTCGCTGTACGCCAACGAGGAGGGCACGGGCCGGGCGGTGGCGGCCTCCGGGCTGCCGCGCGAGGAGCTGTTCGTCACCACCAAACTGCACAATCCAGACCAGGGTTACGACCAGGCGCTGCGGGCCTTCGACCTCTCGCTGGCCAAGCTGGGCCTGGACTACGTGGACCTGTACCTGATCCACTGGCCGCAGCCGCGGCGCGACGCGTATACGGACACCTGGCGCGCGCTGGAGCGGATCGCGGCCGACGGCCGGGCGCGGGCCATCGGGGTCTCCAACTTCCAGCCCGCGCACCTGCGCCGGCTGATGGACGGGTCCGACGTGGTGCCCGCGGTGAACCAGATCGAGCTGCACCCGCAGCTGGCCCAGTCCGAACTCCGGTCCCTGCACGCGCAGCTCGGCATCGCGACCGAGGCGTGGTCGCCACTGGGCCAGGGCAAGGGTCTGCTGGACAACCCCGTGATCGCCAAGATCGCGGCACGGCACGGGCGGACCGCGGCACAGGTGGTGCTGAGGTGGCACCTGCAACTGGGGAACGTCGTCATCCCCAAGTCGGTGACGCCGTCCAGGATCCGGGAGAACATCGACATCTTCGACTTCGAACTGCCGCCCGCCGACCTCGCGGAGCTGGCGGCGCTGGACGACGGCACCCGGCTCGGCCCCGATCCCGACACCTTCGGCTGATCCCATACGTAACAGCAGCGCAAGGTCCCGGGCAGGCTGCTGTTCATCGGCGGCCCCTAGCATCGGCCGCATGCTGGACTATGACGTGGAGGCGGCGCGCTACGACGCGACGCGCGGCGGAGTGCCGCGGGCGCACGCGGCGGCGCGGGCCGTGCTCGCACTCGTGCCGGAGCGGGCCCGCACTCTGCTGGACGTGGGGTGCGGGACCGGTCTGGTGACCGAGCGGCTGGCACGTCCCGGCCTCCAGGTCTTCGGGGTGGACGCGGCGGCCGGGATGGCGCGTACCGCGGCCGACCGGATCGGCGGCACCGTGGTGCGCGGCAACTGCCACCGGCTGCCCTTCGCCGACGAGTCGCTCGACGCGGTGAGTGCGGTGTGGCTGCTGCACCTGCTGCCCGACGCGCTCACGGTGGTCGCCGAATGCGCCCGGGTGCTGCGGCCCGGCGGGGTCTTCGTGACCACCGTCGACAAGGACGCGGGGCACGACGTGAACAGCGACGTCGACCAGTTGCTCGCCCCCTACCGCGTGCAGCGGGCCTTCGACGCGGCGCCGCGCGTCCAGGCGGCGGCCTGCGAGCACGGCCTGAGCCGGGTCGGCGAGGCCCGCTTCACCGGCCACGGCCAGGGCAGGTCCCCCAACGGCACGGCCGACGACGTGAGCCGCGGCTACTTCGCCTCGGCGCTGTCCCTGGACGAGGCCCAGGCGTCGGCGCTGGCCGGCCGCCTCTGCGACCTGCCCAGTCCCGACGTGCCGCGGGCGGACCCGGTCTACCGGCTGCTGGCGCTGCGCAAGACGGCCTGACGCACCGCAGGACGAGCCGGACGGGCCTGCTCAGGCCTTGAGTTGGGCCAGCGCGGCGACGAGCCACTCCTCCATGGCCTGGTGGGTCACCCCGAGGGCGATGAGGGCCCGCGCCGAGGGGTCCTGGTCGTCGCTGAGCACACCGAGCAGGATGTGTTCGGTGCCGACGTAGTTGTGGCCCAGGCGCAGCGCCTCGCGGAGGACCAGTTGCAGGGTCTTCTTGGCGGCCGGGCTGATCGGCATGTGGCCCTTGAGCGGCTTCGGCTCGTCGCCCTGGGTGGCGACGGCGGCGCGTACCGCCGCACGGGTGGTGCCGAGGTCGGTGAGGGCGCGGGTCGCGAAGGTGGTGTCCTGCTCGTCGAGCAGGCCGAGGACCAGGTGCTCCGGCTGGATGTCGCCGTGCCGCGCCGCGCGGGCCTCCTCCTGCGCCACGCCGACGGCCTTGCGGGCGCGCTCGGTGAAGCGGCTGAAGGACGCGTCCACATTGAGCTCGACGTCCTCCGGGATCCTGGGCACGAAGCGCTTCTGCGCGGCCTGCTTGCTCACCCCCATGTGCTGCCCGATGTCGGTCCAGGACGCGCCCGCGCGCCGGGCCTGGTCCACGAAGTGGCCGATGAGGTGGTCGGCGACGTCGTCCAGGTACGCGGCGACGGTCACCGCGCGTTCGAGGTCGGCGAGGGGGTCGCTGTCGGGGTGCTGCTCTTTGACGTAGTCGATGAGGTCGCTGAGGCGTACCGGGTGCTGAGTCATGCGTCAACCGTAAGTTGACGCAATACGGATCGTCAACCCTTCGTTGACGATCGGCTCGTCCCGCCCGCGCGGCGGCTCCCGGTGACGCCTCAGGGCCGGCTACGCGACAGCCCGCGCCGCGGGCGCGGGACCGGCGCGGCGACCGGTGCCGGGGGCAGCGCGGCGGAGGCCAGCCAGCTGTGGAAGAGCGCGTGCAGCGACTCCGCGCCGACCACCGGCTCCGCGGGCAGCGGCAGGTCGGCGGGGGCCAGCAGGAAGGGGTGGGACTGCGGCCCGCCGAGGCCGCCGTGCGACCCGGCCTGCTCCTCGAAGGCGTGGACGGCCCCGCTGCACGGGTCGACGGCCGAGTTGACCATCAGGTCGGCGGTGTGCGGGAAGGCGTCCGTGCGCAGCACCGCGGCCGCGGCACCCGGGCCGAAGCAGGCCAGCGGGTCGGGGCCCGTCACCCGGCCGGTGGCCAGCTCGTTCTCGCCGCCGTCCGGGCCGAGGACCAGCGGGCCGCGCGACTCGCTGCGTACGAGCACGAAGCCGATGCCCGGATGCGCGGTGAGCGTCGGCAGCAGGGCCGGGCAGCGCCGCTCTATCTCCTCCAGCGTCGCCCGCCCGGCGATGTCGGGGAAGGCGACCAGGCCGAGGTTGCCCGAGGCCAGCACGATCGGGTCGGACGGCAGCCCCTCGCACGCGGCCTCCTCCGCGGCCCGCCGGCCCTTCTCCGGGCGGCGCAGGGCGCTGCGGGCCGCGGCCCGCGCCTCGGCCCCGGTGCGCCGCCCGGCCCGCCGCCCCGGCTCCCGCCCGGCGGGCGGCAGGCCGCACCCGGTGCGTACCAGCTCGCGCAGGCCCGTGCCGTAGGCGTCCTCGAAGGTCTCGCCCGCGCTCTGGCCGTGGTCGGACAGCAGCACGATGCGATACGGCCGCGGGGCGTAGCGCGCCGCGTCGGCGATCAGCCGGACCGAGCCGTCGAGCCGGGTGAGGACCTTGCGGGCGTCACGGCTCGCCGGGCCCGAGTGGTGGGCGACCTCGTCGTAGGCGACCAGGTCGGCGTAGACGGCGGTGCGCCCGGCGAGCATGTCGCCGACGACCGCGGCCACCGCCACGTCCCGCTCCACGACGGTGGCGAAGGCCCGCAGTACCGGGTAGAGGCCGCCGCGCTTGATACGCGGGCGGTCCCTGCGCAGCCGCGACGCGCTGGACTCCACGACCTCCCTGCCGACCTCGGCGACGAACGACCAGGCGGTGCGCACCGCGTTGGCCGGGTCGGAGAAGTAGGCGAAGTAGCCGGACCTGGAGCGGCTGAACTTGCCGCGCTGCGCCGCCACCGACATCACCAGCGCCGACTGGTCGGCGCCGCCGGTGAAGAGGTTGCCGCGGCTGGCGCCGTCCGCGGCCAGCAGGCCGCCGCAGCCGGTGCGTTCGACCGCCCTGCGCTCCAACTCGGCGGCACTGGAAGGCCGGTTGCAGACCATGACCTGCCCGGTCTCCTTCTCGAACCAGCGGAAGGCGGGCACATCGTGGTTGCTGCCGTGCAGGATCGCCAGCTGGCTCGCGCCGGTCTGGCTGCTCCAGTCGGTCTGCCACGCGGTGAGCCGGTGGGTGCTGCCGAGCCAGCCGGCCAGCGTCGGCATCACGCGCGCGCCGCCGGCCAGCGCGGAGCACAGCACGTCGTGGCCGACGCCGTCGAGTTGCAGGAAGACGGTACCGGGGGCCGTCGGCAGCGGCGGGTCGCCGGTGTGGCGACGGCGGCGCCCCGCCAGTCGGGCCAACCGCCGCCCGTAGGCGGCGTCGTCGCGTACGGCGAGCGCGGTGCTGGTCGCCGACGACGCCGCCGACATCACCGCGGCGATCACCACCGCCGTCACCGGCGTGACCTCTCCCCTGCCGTCCGGGGTGAAGCTCAGCGCGAGCAGCAGCAGCGAGCCGTTGAGGAAGAAGACCAGCGCGCCCAGCACCAGGGCGGGCACCAGCAGCAACGCCCTGACCAGCAGCGGCCACACCAGGGCGCTCAGCACACCGAAGGCGCCCGCCCCGATCGCCGCGGTCACCGCGATCTGGGTGGGGCTGTCGCCGTTGGGCGCCTCGATGCGGAAGTCCGGGAGCAGCCAGGCCAGCAGCGCCAGCGTGGCGCTGGCCACCGTCCACACCGCGAGCACCCGGCCGACGGCCCGCAGCGCCGTGCGCCCAGCGGCCCGTCTCCGACTCTCTCCCGGCTGAGGCACCCCTCCACCCTGCCATACCCACACGGCCGGACCTGCAACGAAGGGCATACGCTCGGGACCGGCGGGGAGGGCGCACGGCGGTGAAGGGACGGGCGCGGTGACGGTGCAGATCACGTGGTGGGGGCATGCCACGGTGACCGTGCGGGACTCGGGGATGCGGGTGCTGACCGACCCGCTCCTCACCCGCAGGCTCGCGCACCTGCGCCGGCGGCGCGGGCCCGTGCCACCGCCCGCGGCGGCTGCCGCGGACCTGGTGCTCGTCTCGCACCTGCACGCCGACCACCTGCACGTCGGATCGCTCGCCAGGCTCGCGCCCGGCACCCCCGTCCTGCTGCCGCGCGGCGCCCAGGCAGCCGTCCCCGGGCTGCGCCGCGTACGCGACCGGTTGCGGCTGACCGAGGTCGAGGCGGGCGAGTCGCTCGACTTCGGCCCGCTGACCGTACGCGTCGTGCCCGCCGCGCACGACGGGCGGCGGCTCCCCTACGGGCCGCAGCGCGCACCGGCGCTCGGCTATGTCGTGGAGGGCGCAGCGCGGACGTACTTCGCCGGCGACACCGGTGCCTTCGACGGGATGGCGGAGGCGGTCGGCGGGTGCGACATCGCGCTGCTGCCGGTCGGCGGGTGGGGCCCCTTCCTCGGCCACGGCCACCTGGACGCGGCGCGGGCGGCGCAGGTGCTGGCACGGCTGGCCCCGCGGGCGGCCGTGCCGGTGCACTACGGCACCTTCTGGCCGATCGGGATGGACGCGGTGCGGCCGCACGAATTCCACACCCCGGGTGAGGAATTCGTCCGCCTCGCCGCGGACGCGGCCCCGCGGGTCGCCGTGCACCGGCTGGACCAGGGCCAGAGCGTCACGGTCGCGGACACCGGCGCCGCCGGGTGATCGCCTTCCTGGCGTCGGCCGCGGCGAATCCGCCGCCCTCCGAGGGCGCGCGGCAGGCGGTCGGCTACCCGACGCTCTTCCTGCTGGTGGTGCTCGGCTCGCTGGTGCCGGTGGTGCCGACCGGGGCGATCGTCTCCAGCGCGGCCGTCGTCGCCTTCCACCAGAGCGCTCCCTTCGCCCTGCTCGGCGTCTTCTGCGTGGCGTCCTTCGCGGCGCTGCTCGGCGACATCGGCCTGTACGTGCTCGGGCAGCGCGGCGCGCGGTCGCGCGGCGGCTCGCGACAGCTCCACCGCCTCCAGGAGCGCGTCGACGAACACACCCTGGCCACGGCCCAGCGCCGCCTCGACGAGCACGGGGCGGCCGTGCTCGTCCTCTCCCGCCTCATCCCCGCGGGCCGCATCCCGGTCATGGTCGCCTGCCTGCTCTCCGAGATGCCGCTGCGCCGCTTCGCCCGCGGCGACGTCGCGGCCTGCCTGGCCTGGGCGGCGACCTACCAGCTGATCGGCATCCTGGGCGGCTCCCTCTTCCCCGAGCCCTGGCAGGGCGTCGCCCTCGCGGTCACCCTCACCTTCGCGATAGCCGCGGGCCCGTCGGCAGTACGGCGCTTCCGCCGGCCGCCATAGCCCACCTCGGAGGGTGCTGCGGACGCCACGGTGCCGCCGCGTGGGGGTGCCTCCCGCGGTTCCCCGAGCCCCTGGGCCGGTGCCGCCTGACGCGCCGCGTCACCGGGCAGCGCACCTCCGTACAGGAAGCGGTCTAGGCGCTCTTGCAAGCGCCCGCCTGGAATTCCGTCGTAGGGACCGCCGCCCCGTCGTCGGAGAAGTCTTCATAGCGAATATCTCCTGGGGAGAGCCGATCCCGGTCGGCCGAGGTGAAGGAGACATGGCTCGACGACCACGAGTTGTCTTTGGTCCAGCCGTAGAGGTGGTACGTGGTCCCAGAGGTCAGCGGGGCAAGGGGCACCGTCGTCGTCCAGCCGGGCGCCGGGGCATCGAGGGTCCACGTGGCCAGACCGGTCGCCAGAGGGGCGTCGGAGGTCCACGAACCGACCGTCACGCTCCGATGGGATTTCTCGCTGTCGGCATAGAGGCTCGCACCGTCGATGTGGTGGCCGCAGACCATCAGAGCGCCGAGCAGATGTCCGTCGTCCGTCACGGAGATCCCGGCCACCGCGTCGACAGGCACCCCGCACCCGGTCAGCATCGCCATTGCCACACCGGTCGCGACAGCAGCGACGACACACCGTAGCGCCGAACGCGATCCCTTTGAGCGCATACATCCCCCCCAGGACAAAGGCGCTGACAGCAGCAAGCCTACGGACGACCCGTCAGGACGGCGAGCGGTGCCGCCGGCCCGTTGCGCACTCGTTGCCGCCCCGAAGCCCAGGCGGTCGTGCCCGGTGAGCCGGGTGTCTGAGTACGGGCCTCATCTCGCGTGACGAGCGTGAGCGAGCAGCGGGGGGCCGGCGACAGAACAGCACCCCGCGGGGAGCGGCCCCCGCCGGGGAGAGGCGAGCGCCCGCCGCAGGGGGCGAGGGCCTATGCCGGCGCCTGTCGGGCGAGGCGGCGGGAGGCGCCTACCGGGAGGTCCCAGAGGGAATCGCGGGGGAGGCCGGCCGCGGCCCAGGCGGCGTAGAGCCGGGTGAGGGGTTCGAGCGGCGGCTCGCTCGACAGCAGGAAAGTGGCCCAGTGCATCGGGGCCATCGCGGCGGCCCCGACGTCGCGAAAGGCCTGGACCGCCTCCTCCGGATCGGCGTGGACGGCCCGCAGCAGCCGCCGCGGCGCATAGGCCCCGATCGGCATCAGCGCCAGGTCGATCCCGGGATGCGCGCGCCCGATCTCGGCGAAGTACTCGCCGTAGCCGGTGTCGCCGGCGAAGTAGACGCTGACCCCGGCCGGGTCGGTGATGACCCAGCCGCCCCACAGCGACCGGCAGCTGTCGGTGAGGGAGCGCCGGCTCCAGTGGTGCGCGGGGACGAAGTCGAAGCGGACGCCGCCGATCTCGGCGGCCTCCCACCAGTCCAGCTCCGTCACCCGGGTGAATCCGCGCCGTCGGCACCAGGGGGCGAGGCCCGCCGGGACCAGCATCGCGGTGTCGCGGGGCAGCCGCCGCAGGGTCGGGGCGTCGAGGTGGTCGTAGTGGTTGTGGCTGATGACGACCGCGTCGACCCGGGGCAGCGCCTCCCACGGCACGCCGACCGGCGTGATCCTGGCGGGGGTGCCGGGGATGCGGCGCGACCAGACCGGGTCGGTGAGCACGGTCAGCCCGCCGACGCTGATCACCCAGCTGGCGTGCCCGGCCCAGGTGACGCCGATGGTGCCGCGCCCCGGCTCGGGCAGCGGGCCACGCTCGACGGGGAGCAGCGGCACCTGCCGCAGGGTGTGCGCGGGCGGGCGGATGACGCACTCGCGGACGGCGCGCACGAGGGTGCGCAGCCCCGGCAGCGGTTCGGTGAGCCGGTCGGCGAAGGACCTGGGCCAGACGCGGTGCTCACCGTGCGGGCGGGGCGCGGCCAGGGTCCGTTCGCTCTGATCGGTCATCGGGACTCCGTCCGTGCGGTCCGTGCGGCCTGTGCTGCCGCCGGCCGGGAGGTCGCGGGTCGGGAGGTCGCGGGTCGGGGGGTCGCGGGTCGGGGGGTCGCGGGTCGGGGGGCGACGCCTCGAACGTAAGTCAGCCCGCCGCGCCCCGCGATCCCAGGTCGGCCGAACCGCTGACCACATCGGGGCCGGTCAGCGCGGCGAAGGCGGCCGTGAGGGCGTCCAGCGCCGCCGCCACATGGGGGACGGCGAGCGGGTCGGCGGCGGCCAGCGTCGTACGGCGTTCGGCCTCGGTGCCGCCGTGCAGGGCGCCGGTGGCGATCCGCACCCGGGGCTCGGCCGGGTCGTCGCCGAAGCGGTGGCCGCCTGGCACGGTCCTGCCGAGCGCGGCGCTCAGGCGCTCTTCGAGGGCGGCAGCGTCGAGGTCGGGATTGCGCAGTGTCGGGTAGATCTGGAAGCCGGCCTGCGGCGGGCGGCACACCGCGCCGGTACCGGTCACGGCCCGGTAGGCGGCGGCGGCCGTCCTGGCGTGCAGGCGGTTCGCGGCGGCGGCGCGTTCCACGACCTCGGCGGGCTCGGTGAGGACGTAGGCGGCGGCCGCGGCGACCGGCGCGGGCAGCACGGCCCGCAGCGCGGCCAGCGCCGCCGCGGTGCGCTGCCGCCACGCGGTGCCGTGTGCGGTGGCCGGGAAGCGGGCGATCGCGACGGGCACGCCGGCGGGCACCAGGGTGGCGCCGAGGTCGGTCAGGACGACGGTGTGGTCGGGCAGCATCTCGGCGGGGCTGAGCAGCACGGTGGCGCGGTGGTGCAGGGTGTCGGAATACGTCTCGTCGGAGACGATCTGCAGCCCGGCCTCGGCGGCGGCCTCGCAGGTCTCGTGCAGCAGCTCGGGCGCGGTCACCGTGCCGGTCGGGTCGTCGACGGCCGACAGCACCAGCAGCCGCGGGTCGGCGCCTGCCGCCCTGGCCCTGCGGACCGTCTCCAGCAGCGCGAACGGGTCGGGCACACCGCCGCCCTCGGGCGCGCTGCGCACCGCGTGCACGGGCCGGTCCACCAGGGCCGCGACCGGCGCCTGCCAGGCGGGCGCGGGACGGGCGAGCACCGGGTCGCCGCCGGACGCGGCGAGCAGCGCGAGCAGCAGCGGTTCCGCGCCGGGGGCGGCGAGCACCTGGCCAGGACCGCTCCACATGCCGCGCCGGGTGAAGTAGCCGCAGGCGGCGTCCAGCAGCCGCGGCCCGCCGCCCGCGGGTTCGGTGCCGGGCGTGGCCGCGGACAGGTGGGCGTGCCAGTACGCCGGCACCGGAAGGCCCGGCTCCGGCCGCACGTCGTGCGGCAGGCTGATCGGCATTGCGCACCTCCGCTGCTGGACGCCCCCGTGTGCCCACCTTCCCCCGCCGCGGGCCTTCCCGCACCAGCAGGCGCCGGCGGGGCGGTCAGCCCTGGAGCAGTGCGGGGAGTTTGCGCATGTCGTCGAAGACCGTGGTACCCGGGCCTTCGAGGCGGTGCGCGGGGGTGAGGCCGCCGCAGTAGCCGTACGCGCGCATGCCCGCCGCGCGGGCCGCGGCGACGCCGTACGGGCTGTCCTCGACGACCGCGCAGCGCGCCGGGTCCACGCCCAGGGTGTGCGCGGCGTGCAGGAAGAGGTCGGGCGCGGGCTTGCCGCGGGTGACGTCCTCGGCGCTGAAGACACGGCCGGCGAAGCGGTCGTAGAGCCCGGTCAGGCCGAGGGTGTGCCGCAGGCCGCGGTGGCTGGTGCTGGACGCGACGCAGACCGGCAGGGTGAGCGCGTCGAGTGCCTCGACGACGCCGTCGACCGGGGTGAGGTCCGCTTCGAAGGCGTCGCGGTAGAGCTGCCGGTAGCGGGAGTCCCAGCCGTCGGGGAGCGGTCGCCCCAGGTGGGCGGCGATCTCCGCGCCCATGTCGGCGAAGGAACGGCCGACGAAGCGCTCCACGACCTCGTCCTGAGACAGCGGCCAGCCCAGCTCGGCGAGCATCCGCACGTCGATCGTGACGGCGATCTTCTCGCTGTCGACCAGGACGCCGTCGCAGTCGAAGACGACCAGGTCAGGGGGCTCGGGTCGGGTGGCTGTCACCCGGCGAGCGTACAGCGAGCGTGCACGGCCCGGCGCAGGGTAACCGGCAGGCATGGCATACCCCTGGAAGAGCTGGGACGCGGCGCTGTTCGCCGAGGTGGCAGGTCGGCATTGGCCGGGCGCGGAGCCCGTGCTGCCACGGTTGAGCCGGGCGGCGAACCACGGGCGGCTGTGGTGCGCGGTCGCGGCCGGCATCGCGGTGGCGGGCGGCAGGGACGGGCGGCGGGCCGCGCTGCGCGGCATGGGCTCGCTGGCGCTGGCGTCGCTGACGGTCAACACGGTCGGCAAGGGCACGGTCCGCCGGACCAGGCCGCTGCTGGACGCCGTCCCGGTGATAAGGCGGCTGCACCGGCAGCCGGTCACCTCGTCCTTCCCCTCCGGGCACTCCGCGTCCGCGGCGGCCTTCGCCGTGGGTGTGGCCATCGAGTCGGCGGGCTGGGGCGCGGCGGTGGCACCGCTGGCGGCGAGCGTGGCCTTCTCCCGGATCTACACGGGCGTGCACTACCCGAGCGATGTGCTGGTGGGCTGCGCGCTGGGGGTGGGCGCGGCCCTGACGGTACGGGCGCTGCTGCCTCCCGCGCCGGGTGTTCCGCGGTCGGGTCCGGCGGCGCCGACGCCGTCGCTGCCGGAGGGGCGCGGGCTCCAGGTGGTGGTGAACGCCGCCTCGGGGCCGCCGCCGCTGCTGACCCCGCCGGAGGTGCGGATCGCCGCGGCGCTGCCGATGGCCGACGTCACCGAGTGCACGGAGGACGACGACCTGGCGGAGCTGCTGGAGAAGGCGGCGCGCACCGCGGTCGAGGTCGGCGGCGCGCTGGGGGTGTGCGGCGGCGACGGGACCGTACGGCTCGCGGCGGCGATCGCGATGCGGCACCGGCTGCCGCTGGCGGTCTTCCCCGGCGGGACGCGCAACCACTTCGCGCTCGACCTGGGCTTCAGCACCGTCGAGGACACCGCGCGGGCGGTGCTCGACCGGCGGGCGGCGGGAGTGGACGTGGCCCGCGTCACCGGTCTCGACACGCCGGACGGGGTGGCCGAGCCCTTCCTCAACACTTTCAGCATCGGCTCCTACCCGGACCTGGTGCGGGTGCGGGAGCGCTGGTCGCGGCGGGTCGGGTCGTGGCCGGCGAGCATGCTGGCGGCGGTGCACGTGCTGCGGACGTGTGAGCCGGTGGACATCGAGATCAACGGCAGGCCGCGCTCGGTGTGGCTGCTCTTCGCGGGGAACTGCCGCTATTCGAGTGTCGGCCTGGCGCCGGTGCGGCGGCGCGACCTGGCCGACGGGCGGCTCGACGTGCGGATCGTGGACGGCGGCCCCTTCGCCAGGACCCGGCTGCTGGGCGCGGCCCTGACCGGGGTGCTGACCAGGTCCCCGGTCTACGAGACGGCGGAGGTGCCACGGCTGCGGGTACGCGTGCCGGGCGCGGGCGTCCACCTGGCCTGCGACGGCGAGGTGGCGCCCGCGCCACGGGAACTGCTGCTCGACAAGGCGCCCGGCGGCCTTGTGGTCTACCGCGGACCGCGCTGAGGACGCGCGGGGGCCGGCCTGGGCTCAGTCGGTGCCGCCGACCAGGCCGGCCAGGGCGCGTACGCCTTCGCCGGAGATGCTGAGCGAGTCCTCGTTGCCGGTGTCGATGGAGAGGATCAGCTCGTCGGACGGCCAGGCGCCGCTGAGCGCGGCCAGCTGCACCAGCCGGTAGCGGCGGGTCGTCGGCAGGGCCTCCGCCATCCGCGTCTCGGAGGTGAACACCGGCACCAGCTGCCTGCCGTCCTCCTGCTCGAAGACCGGCAGCTGGATCTCCGGGGGCGGCTCGGAGCCGTCCACGCCTTCCGGGTAGTCGTCGACTGCGGGCACCGGCAGCAGCACCTCGCTGACCGCGAGGGTGCTGAGCGCGATGACGTTCTCGCTGCCGTTCGCTATCTCGTGCAGCGCGCGCTGCGCGGGGGGCAGTGCGCCGTTGGGGCTGATGTCGTCGGTCATCGCTTCTGTGTCCTCTCGCCGCGGGGGCTCGTCGCGCGAATACGGTCTCGGACCGCTGAACCCGGCGCGTACCCATCCCTCGGCGGTCCATGCCGTCCGGTCCGTGAAATGACGTTGACCAGGGACGTGGTCGGCCGGTTAGCGTGCGCGCATGGTCGCCGAGCACCCCGCACCCACTGTCCTCGAAGGCCGCCGTGTCCGGCTGGAGCCGCTGGATCCGGCCGCGCACGCCGCCGCGCTGTTCGCCGCGGGCGGCGGTGACGAGGAGGTGTGGCGCTGGCTGCCGGTGGAGCCGCCGCGCAGCCGGGACGAGATACGCGAGCTGGCCGGCCGGGTCGTCACCGGCGCCGAGGAATCGGGCGGGCTCGCCTTCGCGGTGGTCGACCGGGCCGGCGGGCAGGCGGTCGGCTGGACCACCTACTGCGACGTGAGCGCCGTCGACGAGCGGCTGGAGATCGGCTGGACCTGGTACGGACGGGCGTACTGGCGCACCGCGGTCAACACCGAGGCGAAGCTGCTGCTGATGGGCCACGCCTTCGACGAGCTGGGCTTCGGCCGGATCTGCTGGAAGACCGACCTGCTCAACACCCGCTCGCAGCAGGCCATCGCCCGGCTCGGGGCGGTCCGGGAGGGGGTGTGGCGGCGGCACCGGCTGCGGTCGGACGGGGTGACATGGCGGGACAGCGTCTTCTTCTCGATGCTGGCCGACGAGTGGCCGGACGCGCGGCAGCGGCTGCGCGCCCGGCTGGCGGACTGAACTTCCTCGGTCACTCGTATTCGGTGCCGCCCTTGCGGGTCAGATACGCGTCGCCGACGACCTTGGCGACGGCCCGGCTGCCGATGACCGGGCTGTAGGTGTCGTCGGCGGTGCGGACGACGACACCCTCGCGGATGTGCTCGCCCCGGCCGGAGACCGTCTCGCGGCCCTGGGCCAGCTCGAGTATCCGGTCCAGGTCGAAGGGACCGTGGTAGAGGCGCGGCACCAGCGGCAGGTCGCCGACCGGCAGGTCGGCCGGGTCGAGCCAGCCGATCCGGCCGCCGATCTCCGCGCACACGTCGAAGGCGGCGTAGCCGGGCAGCTCGCGGCGGGCGTCGACGCCGTAGCCGAGGTCCTGCACACCGCCGCCGTAGACCTCGCCGTAGATGCCGACCCTGGTCGCGCCGAGCTTTCCGGCCAGGTCCGCGGCGAGCTGCGGCAGACCGTAGCCGCGCACCGCACGCCAGTAGAGATTGCCGGGTGACTCGACGAGGGCCAGCCGCTGCGAGCCCAGGCCCTTGGACGTGACGTGGATCGCGCCGGTGTCGGCGTGGTAGGTCAGGCAGCAGGCGGTGCCGTGCAGCTTCTCGGTGACGGTGACCAGGTCGCCGGGCGCGAAGATGTCCGGGTGGCGCTTGAGGTTCTCGATGTCGATCCACGGCAGCAGGTCGGGGGCGGACTCCACGTCGCCGCTCATCGAGACCGGCACCGGCGGCACCCATTTGGTGATGCCGAGGCGCTCGGCGAAGTCCTCGTCGGCGGCCGCGGCGCTCGCCAGGTCGGTGCCGTCGAGCACGGCGGGGCGGCACACGATGCCCTGGGACAGCTCCCCGCGCAGCCGCACCGCCCGCACGCGGTTGGCCGCGCTGCCCGCGAGCCGTCCGGTCAGGCCCAGCTCGTCGATCAACGGGTCGGGCAGCACCGCCTGTTCGGGGATGTACACCGCGAACTCCCCCGTGCGGAAGGCGCCCTTGGCGACCACCGCGCGATACAGGCCGACCTGCGCCAGCTCCAGCGCATCGGCGTTGGGGTGCTCCACGATGGTCAGCTGCTCGGCGGTCACCCGCAGTGTGGACATGGCTGTCCCCTTCCCCCGACTCCCCCGTCGGCATCGTGATCGCCCCTGTGACCAGGGGCGCCGCGACCACTGTGGCGGGCGGGGCACGGGCCCGGCCACCGGTTTAAGCGTGCCCCGCGTCCGGGGTTCAGTCGGCGGGACCTATGGTGTCGGGCCGCATCAGGAAGTCGTAGCGGGCGGGCAGCGGGTGCTCGGCTCTGGCCGCGGCCCGCACCGCGTCGGTGATCTCGCCGTCGCCGGCCACCAGGCGCTCGGCCACGGCATGCCAGGTCTCGCTCAGCTCCTCGGCCCCCTCTCGCAGGTCGGCGACGACGATCCCGGCGTCCAGCAGGGCGCGGGCGGCGGCCGCGTCCCCTTGCGCCAGTGCCGTACGGGCGCGCAGCAGCCTGACGCGTCCGTCGTCCAGCGGTGCGGCGAGCAGGCGCTCGGCCTCGTCGGCACGGCCCGCGGCCAGCAGCACGGGCACCGCCTCGACCAGCAGCGCGCGCTGGACGGTCCGCGCCTGCGGCCCGTACTCCCCCGCGGTGGCCTGGAAGCCCTCCCAGGCGGCGACATAGTGCTCGGCTGCCTGCCCGGTCCTGCCCGCGACGCTGTCGGCGACGGCCAGCGCGCGGTGGCACCAGGGCGAGGGGTGGGCGGCGAGCGAACGCTCCCAGCTGCGCACTGCCTGCGCCCGGTCGTCGGCGGCCCACTGGGCGATGCCGAGGTAGTAGTCGAGGAACCACTCGTTGCCCGGGTAGGTGTCGGCGGCCTCCAGCAGTTCGCGCCACTGCGGGGACACCAGGCACGGGCCGGGCGGGGCGCCCGCTGCCGGCCGGGGGAAGACGCCGGCCAGCAGCAGCTCCAGCCAGGGCTTCTGCGGGTCGCCGAGGGTGGTCGCCTCGAAGGGGGTGCCCGGCAGCCGGAGGTGGCCGCGCTCGGCCTCCAGTGCGCCCCAGCCGGAGCCGGTGGCCAGGATGTCCTTGGGCTCGGCGTCGGCCTGCGCGAGCCAGTCGGCATAGGCGGTGTCGACGGCCGCGCGCGGCAGCGCCGCCTCCAGCCGGGCGGCGGCCTCGGCGCGGGCCGCGGACCAGTCCTCGGAGTGCACCAGCTCCGGGTCGGCGCTGAGCGGGCCGTAGGCCTCCAGCCAGGACAGGTCGGTGTCCGCGGGCATCGGGATGTGCTCGAACTGGGTGCGGGCCAGGCCCGCCTGGATCTCCAGATAGCCGCCGGTGCCCGGCTCGGTGAGCCACTCCTGCCAGCGCCGGCCGCCGCTGCCCCGGCCCCACCAGAAGATCTTCCGCCCGCGCAGCAGGTCGGTGGACGTCTGGACCAGGCCGTGGCCCTCGCAGTCCAGTGCGGTGATCCAGCGGCGGTCGTCGCCGCGGACGTCGAGGAAGTAGTCGGCGGGGTGCCGCGACCCGGCCGGGTAGCTGACATCGGGACCGCCGGCCGCCGGGACCGGCAGCCCGACCTGGCGCAGTGCGCGCTGGTGCCCGAAGTGCCAGGCCGCCTCCGCCGGCGCCAGCACACGGGTCCCGTCGGTCTCGGGGACGGCGGTGTTGGACCACCAGTAGGCGGGGACGGTGCGGTCGTGCGGATTGCGGACCCGGATGCCGACGTAGAGGAAGTCGGAGTCCTCCGGGAGCCACAGGTCGATCTGAAAGGCCAGGTCGCGCAGCCGCTCCCATTCCCACAGCCGGAGCATCTCGCCGCCGTCGGGCGCCGGCACCCGGCCGGCGTGCAGCGGGGCGCAGGTGTGCGCGGCATGCCCGGTGGCGCCGAGATTCCACTCGACGCCGCCGGAGAACCAGGCGCCGGCCAGCGCGAAGTCCGCGGGCTGGAACACCGGGTTGCGGTAGAGCAGTTCCCGCCCGGTCGGCTTGTGGAAGAGCGAATACAGCCGCCCGCCGAGGCCCGGCAGCACGGTGGCGCGCAGCCGGCTGTTCTCGATCACCAGGGCGTCCAGCGCGGCCGGCTCGCGGTCCCGCCCGTAGCCGTCGAGCAGCCGCACCGGGAGGACCGTCCGCAGGGGTGCGTACCCGATCTGCCGCACCATGTCGGCGGGCAGCCCTCCGAGGTCGGCCGCGTCGAGCCGGTGCAGTTCGCCCTGCGGGCGCAGCGCGGGCAGCGGATTCTCCGGTCCGAGCGGGGCGGCCGGGATGCTCACCTTCGTACTGCGCACGGTCGTAGCCAAGGCCACCTCATCCGGTTCGTCGGGTACGGGCCGGCCGCCGCGGTGCGGCGGGCCGTCGTCGGGGGGTGCGGGACTGACGCTTCTGACGATCACCATGGAACAGCCTCCGTGGCTCTCTGAACAGGCCCCACCTCAGTCAGGGTTGGGCAAAACTGCTGTAATCGGTCACCTTGGCGGCGGGCTTCCCGGACTCGCCCGCGACCGGGTTGGTTGTCGGTATTCGCTGCTACAACGGAGCCCATGACGACTTCGCCGGCGCCGCGGTTCGATGAATGGCTCGATCTGATAGCCGAGCAGTCCGCCGCGCTGCGCTCCGCCGCGCGCAAGGCGCCCTCCGACGCCAGGATCCCGGCCTGCCCGGACTGGACGGTGCCGGACCTGCTGGCGCACGTCGGCGGAATACAGCGCTTCTGGGCCGCCGCCGTCACGGCCGGCCCCGCGACCCGCCCGCCGGCGGACGGCCAGGTGCCGGACCGGGCGCCGACCGGTGATCTGCTGGAGTGGTCGGAGCATTCCACGGCGGCGCTGCTCGCCTCGTTGCGCGCCGCGGGTGCGGACGCGCCGTGCTGGACCTGGTGGGCGGACTCGGGCAACGCGTCCACGGCGGGCGCGGTCGCCCGGCACCACGTCCATGAGGTCGCGGTCCATGTCAGGGACGTCCAGGACGCCACGGGTGTCCCCGAACCCCTGCCGTCCGGGCTGGCGATGGATGCCGTCGATGAGTTCCTCCACATCCTTTTCGGCTCGATGGACGGTTGGCCGCACTCCCCCGCCCGGGTCGCTCTGGTCGCGGACGAGGGCCGGTCCTGGACGCTGATCCTGGACGCGACCGGCGCCTCCGCCGTGCTCAGCGCCGTGGGCGAGGGACGGCCCGAGGCCGACGCGACCGTGTCGGCCCCGGCGAGCGACCTGCTGCTCGCCCTCTACCGCCGGGCACCCTGGGGCTGCGGGACCCTGCGGGTGACCGGGGACGCGGCCCTCGTACGGCAGTTGGTGGTCTGGCCGCCGGTCGACTAAGGACGTACCTTCCTGATAAAGGGGTGATGCCCATGTCAGGTCGAGCGTGGCAAGCGGCCGGTGTGACGGGTGGGGCTCTGCTGTTGGTTGCCGGCTGCGCCTGGGGCGGCCACAAGGACCCGCCGGCGTCCCTGGACCCCACCGAAGCCCCCGGCCCTCCGGTCGGCAGCATCGAGCACCCCCGCCCCGTCGACTGCACCGACGGTGCGACTCCGCTGCCCAGCCGGACGACCGAGCCGACCCGGTCGGCCGACCCCACCGCCACCGCCGGCCGCCCGTGGTCGCCGCCCGTCTCACCGCCGGCCAGCCCCCGGCACGACGACGTCACGGTCGGCCCGTTGACACTGGCCGGCCTGCGCGGCCTGTCCGGTGGCGACCAGGACGCCCACGGCGTGCACAATGCCGACGGCTGGCACTATCTGGTCGGCGCGTCCGTCCGTGACGGCGGGGCGGTGACCGTCACGATCGGAGCCGAGCAGCGTGCCCGGGCGGGTCTGGAATTCGGCGGCAGCCAGAGCATGGCTCCCACGCCCGCGGTGACCTTCTACGCATGCGCCGATGCGGCGACCTCCTATCTCGGTGCCTTCTTCGTGGCGGGTGACGGCCGGGCGTGTGTGCCGCTGGACATCCGGGTGGGTGACGCCGCGCCACAGCGAGTGGTGATCTCCTTCTTCGACGGCCAGTGCCCTGCATAGGGTGGGCCCATGACCGAGCCGACCCCAGGACAGCGCCCCGAGCCCGACACCGAGCGCGAGCCCGCCCACGACCCAGAGGTGCTGCAACTGGCGGGGCAGGTCTTCGATCTCGCCCGGCAGGGCGACACCGCGAAACTCGCCGCCTACATCGATGCCGGCGTCCCGGCGAATCTGGCCAACGACAGCGGCGACACGCTGCTGATGCTTGCCGCCTACCACTGCCACGCGGACACCGTCAGGTCGCTGCTCCAGCGCGGCGCGGAGACCGACCGGGCCAACGACCGCGGCCAGACCCCGCTGGCCGGTGCGGTCTTCAAGGGCGACCAGGACGTGATCAGCGCCTTGGTCGAGGCCGGCGCCGACCCGACGGCCGGGGCTCCTTCGGCCGTCGACACGGCCCGGATGTTCGGCAAGGCCGACCTGCTCACCCTTTTCGGCGCCGCGTGACCCTCCTGGCCGGGCGGCGGGACATGACGCCCGGTCAGGCCCTTTCCGCGGCGCGGCGGGCGAGCCGGTCCACACCCTGAGCGGTCAGGGAGCCATGGAGCCGCAGTCGGGCTATCCCGCCGTCCGGGAAGATGTCGACCCTGACGTGGGTGGCCGGCCTGGCGTCGACCAGGAAGCGATGGACCGTGTCGGGCTGCAGCCGCACCCGGTCCAGCAGCGGGAACCAGCCCGCACCGCCCTCCTCGCGCGGCCCGCCGCCTTCCAGCTCCGCACCGCCGCCGTCACCGTCTGCCACGCCCGCCTCCCCGTCCTTGGCCCACAACTCCGCCCAGCCCGCCGCATTGCCCTTGAGATATCCGGTGTCGATCTCGACGGCGCGGATCTCGCCCTGCTCGACCAGCCGGTAGCTGATCCAGTCGTGCCCGCTGTCGCGCCGCCGCCTGGTCTCCCAGCCGTCGTCCATCTTCTGCGAGCGGCCCGGCAGGATGGTGTGCTCGGGCGGTGAGTAGAAGCGGTCGGAGGCGTCCTCCACCGCCCCGCCGTTCTCCAGCGCCACCAGGTCGAACGTCCCCAACCCCGCCAGCCACACCGGGTCCGGGACCACCTCGCCCAGCACCCGCAGCCGCGCTATGCCCCCGTCGGGATGCTGGCGCAGTCTCAGATGGGTGAAGCGGCGCTCCACATGGACCGCGAAGGCATTCTCCGCATGGCCTCCGACCGCGCTGCGCGCTATCACCTCGGTCCAGTGAAGCGCCGGATCCAGCAATTCCTCAGGGGAGGCCGACGGTGACGCGGCCACCGCCTCCACCGACACCGCGTGCGGGTAATTCCCCCGGAAGTGAGCGGTGTCGACCACGATCGCGCGGATCACCCCTGGCGTCCCCAGCCGGATCAGCGCCCAGTCGTGGTCGGCCGCGTCCGGGTGCGGGACCGCCGCGGACGCGCCGCGCCGCCGCCTGGTCTCCCAGCCGTCCATGACCTTGCCCTTGTGCCCGAAGCGCACGGGATCGAAGACCGCGGGGCCCCGCAGGAGGAGATTCTCCCGCTCGGCGAAGAACTCGTCATTCGCCGCGACCACCCCCGCGCCGAGCCGGCGGTCGGCCAGGTCCGAGAGCCCGGCGAGTCCCGCCGCGCCCAGGTCCGTACTTCGATAGTCCGCGAACGGATTGCCACCCGCATAGGGAAGCGCGTCCCCCGTGAAGGACGTCAGCGCCGTGAAGGTCGCCCCCGCGCCGGCGCCCGCGCTCGTACCCGCACCCACACCCGCCGCTGTGCTTGTCATCGCCTGTCCGCCTCCCTCGTCTGCTCCGATCTCCTCCTGCCTCTACTCTCCGTCCCCACGGCCGTTCACGTCCATCGAAACTTACTGAACAGACCTTTCAGTTGAGCTATACAATGGGTCGAGGTCAGCGGCCTGCCGCAGCGCCTCCAGCGTCCGGCGCAGCAGCGGCGCGTCCTGTGCCCCGCCGCGTACCGCCCCCACGATCCGGCGCCGCGGCCGGTCCGCCTCCAGCGCCCGCACCACGACCTCCTGCCGCAGCCCGCCCGCGGTCGCCATCCGCGGCACCAGCGCGATGCCCATGTCCGCCGCGACCAGCGAGAAGATGGCCGGCCAGTCCGACGCCGCATGCGCCTGCTCGGGCACGAATCCGGCGTCGGCGCAGGCCGCGAGTGTCAGGTCGCGCCACGGGCCGCGGCTGCCGAAGATCCACGGCTCCTCCGCGAGCTGGGCCAGCCGCAGGGCGGGCGCCGCAGCCAGCGGATGGCCGGGCGGCAGTGCGATGTCGAGCGGGTCGGTGAGCAGTGGGAAGAGCACGAAGCGCGGGTCCCCCGCGGTGGGCGCCTCGACGGCGAGCGACAGCGCCAGGTCGACGTCGCCCGCGGCGAGCTGCTCGTAGACCTCGGCGGCCTCGGCCTCCCGCACCGACACGGTGATCCCGGGCGAGCCGCGGCGCAGCAGCGCCACGGCGGGCACGACCAGCCGGGTGATCGCGGTGGCGATGGTCCCGATCCGCACCACGCCTGCCTCGCCCTGGGCCCAGCCGTCGATCTCGGCCCCGGCACGTTCGAGCTGCGCGAAGACGATCTCGGAGTGCCGCAGCAGGACGTGGGCGGCTCCGGTGAGGCGCACCCCCCGGCCGCGTGCCTCGATGACGGGGGTGCCGACCTGCTTGGACAGCGCGGTCAGCTGCTGCGACACGGCCGACGGGGTCATCCGCAGCGCGCCCGCCGCGGCGGTGACGGTGCCCGTGTCGTGCAGGGCACGGAGGATCTGCAGTTTGCGGAGGTCCCAGTCCTTCATGCAGCCAGCCTAAACATTCATCGCCGGAATGTTCTGCCGACGCGGCAAGAGGGACCATCGTCAGGAGGCCGCCGCGGCGCGCTCCCTGTGTTGCCGCGGGCTGACCCCGCGAACCCGTTTGAAGGCCGCGCTGAGCGCGAAAGGGCTGCCGTAGCCGACCCGGCGGGCGACGGAGGCGACGGTGGCGTCGGGCTCGCGCAGCAGGTCGGCGGCCAGGGCCAGCCGCCAGCCGGTCAGGTAGGCCATCGGCGGCTCGCCGACCAGGTCGGTGAAGCGCCGGCTGAGCGCGGCCCGCGACCCGCCGGTCCTGGCAGCCAGGTCCGCGACGGTCCAGGGGTGCGCGGGGTCGTCGTGCAGCAGGCGCAGCGCGGGGCCTACGACCGGGTCGCCCTGCGCGGCATACCAGGCGGGGGCGGCGGCCTCGGGCCGGGCGAACCAGGCCCGCAGCACGGCGATCAGCAGGAGGTCGAGCAGCCGGTCGAGCACCACCTCCTGGCCCGGCTCGTCGCGGACGATCTCGTCGCCGAGCAGCGCGGGCAGCGGGCTGGACCAGGCGTCGCCGGCCAGCACCAGGACCCGCGGCAACGCCGACAGCAGCCGGCTGCTGATCTCGCCGCGCATCTGGTAGGTCCCGCTGATCATCACGGCGGACGCGGGCGACCCGCCGGCGGTCCCGCCGCCGGGGGCTTCCACTCCGTCCGGGTCGTCCCCCCAGGTCCGCACCCCGAGGTCCATCTCCTCGCACAATTCGGTGCCGTCGACACCGGTGGAGACCTGGCCCGGCCTGATGACGATCTGCGGCTCGGTCTCCCGGTCGCCGGCCACGACGTAGGGCTCCGGCCCGCGGATCACCGCGATGTCGCCGGGGCGCAGCGGCCGCGCACGGCCGTCGTCGGTCCGGATCCAGGCGTCCCCCCTCGCCATGTGCACCAGGGTCAGCGGCGCCAGGTCGGCGATCCTGACCGACCAGGGCGGGGTGAGGACCGACCGCAGCAGGAACGCGCCGCGTGCCCGCGGGCCGTCGAGCAGGTTGGCCAATGCGTCCATGAACGACAGCCTAGGCGTGGACGCCTGCGTATGGGGATGAGCTTTTCAGCGATGGCCGGGCCGTCCGCCGCGCGGATTCACTGAGGTCATGACGCAGCAGACGCCTCCCGCCCCCCTCACCCCCGTCATCCGCCCGCATGTCCCCGCGCCGCATCCCGAGCGCCGCCCGACCCGAGGAGCTGCCGTGAACGGCGACCTCCGCAGCCTGGTGCTGCTTGCCGCCACGCTGACGACCGGCCTGACGGCCGGGCTGTACTTCGCCTTCTCGGTGGCCGTGATGCCCGGTCTCGCACGGGTCGGCGACCGCGCGTTCATCGAGACGATGCAGCGGGTCAACGTGGCGATTCTCAACGGCTGGTTCACCCTCGCCTTCGGCGGCGCCCTCGTGCTGGGCGTGGTCGCCGCGGTGCTGCACCGCGGCGGGGAGGGGCGGCCCGCGCTGCCGTGGATCATTGCCGGCGTCGTGCTCTACACGGCCTCGCTGGTGATCACGATGGGCTTCAGCGTGCCGCTCAACGACCGCCTGGCGGACGCGGGAGCACCGGAGCGGATCCACGATCCCGCGGCGGTGCGGGCACAGTTCGAGTCCGCCTGGGTGCACTGGAACATCGCGCGGACGCTGGTCACCACCGGCGCGCTCGGCTGCCTGGCGTGGGCGATGCGGGCGGCGGGCGCTGCGGGCCGCGCGTGACACGCGGTCGCGCGCCGGCTCCGCTAGAGTCGGTGGCGGTCGCGACTGGCGAGGGTGGACCACCACCGGGGAGCGGCCGTCCGCATCCGTGAGCGTCGACCGCCTGGGCGCCTCCCGTGAACGCAGCCCGTCCGCTCCGCACTTGCGGGGCCGCGGGCTCGGACCGAGGAGGCCGGGACGTGGAATTGCGGTACGGAACCAACCCTCAGCAGCACGCGGCGAGCGCCGCGCCGGTGAGCGCGGGCGCATGGCCGGTCCGGGTGGTCAACGGCGAGCCGTCCTACATCAACCTGCTGGACGCGCTGAGCGGCTGGCAGCTGGTCAGGGAGGCAGCCGGGGCGCTGGGGAGGCCGGCGGCGGCGTCCTTCAAGCACGTCTCGCCCGCCGGAGCCGCGCTCGCCGGCCCGCTCGACCCCGCCACCGCCGCGCTCTACCGCGCCGATCCCGCCGCCGGCCCACTGACCAGCGCCTACGTGCGCGCCAGGGACGCCGACCCGAAGTCGTCCTACGGTGACCTCGCCGCCGTGTCGCACCCGGTGGACGAGGAACTGGCCGCGTTGCTGGCCCAGGTGGTCTGCGACGGCATCGTCGCGCCTGGCTATGCGCCGGGCACGGTGGCCGCGCTCCGCCGGAAGAAGAAGGGCCGATTCCTGGTCCTGGAGGCGGACCCGCGGTTCGTGCCGCCGCCGCAGGAGGATCGCGAGGTGCACGGGCTGCGGCTGACCCAGCAGCGCGACGACGTACCGCTGCACACGTCGCTGCTCGACGACGTGGTGTGCGGCGGACCGCTGCCGGACACCGCCGTGGAGGACCTGCTGCTGGGGCTCGCGGTGGTGCGCTACACCCAGTCCAACTCGGTGTGCTACGTCCGTGACGGCGTCACGCTGGGCATCGGGGCCGGGCAGCAGTCGCGGGTGGACTGCACGCGGCTGGCGGGGGCGAAGGCCGACAGCTGGTGGCTGCGACGGCATCCGGCGGTGTCGGCGCTGGACTTCGTGCCGGGGATACGCCGCCAGGACCGCGTCAACTGGCACGTGCGCTTCATCGAGGGCGACATGACCGACGACGAACGCCGCCGCTTCGACCGGGCGCTGGCGGCCCCGGCCGACCCGCTCACGGACGCGCAGCGCCGGGAGTGGGGCGCCCGGCTGACCGGTGTGGCCTTCGCGTCCGACGGAGCCCTGCCCTTCCGCGACAACGTCGACCACGCGGCCCGCCACGGTGTGCGCTGGATCGCCGAGCCCGGCGGCTCCATCCGTTCGGGTGACGTGGCGGAGGCCTGCCGCGAGCACGGCATCACGCTGGCGCACACCAGGTTGCGGCTCTTCCGGCACTGACCAGGTCGCGCCCGGCGCGATCAGCCGCCGAAGGCGCCGTGCCGTCCCTCGCCGGCGGCGAAGCGGGCAGCGCCCCGGGCCGCCTCGGCCAGCGAGATGCGGCCGTGGGCCAATTCCACGGCCAGGGCGGCGTCTTCTGGCAGGCCCTGCTGTTCCAGCAGGGCCAGGCGGTCGTGCCGCAGGCAGGTCTGCGGGAAGGCGGCGATCTTCTCGGCGAGCTGCTCGGCGGCGGCACGGGCGGTGCCGGTGGGGACGACGCGGTCGGCGAGACCGATGGCCAGCGCCTCGGCCGCGTCGACCGGGCGGCCGGTCAGGACCAGGTCCATGGCACGGCCCGCGCCGATCAGCCGCGGCAGCCTTACGGTGCCGCCGTCGATCAGCGGGACGCCCCAGCGGCGGCAGAAGACCCCGAAGACGGCGGTCTCCTCCACGACCCGCAGGTCGCACCACAGGGCCAGTTCAAGACCGCCCGCCACGGCATGGCCCGACACGGCCGCGATGACCGGCTTCCCGAGCCGCATCCTGGTCGGCCCCATCGGACCGTCGCCATCTGCCACGCCGTCACCACGTACCGCGCCGTCACCACGTACCGCGCCGACAACGTCCGCGGCGGCGATGTCGGTGACGCGGTTGCCGCGGTCGGTGCCGATCGCCTTGAGGTCGGCGCCCGCGCAGAAGGTGCCGCCCTCGCCCCAGAGCACCGCAACGGCCGTTTCGTCGTCGGCGTCGAAGGCGCGGAAGGCGTCGGCGAGCGCCCGCGCAGTGGGGCCGTCCACGGCGTTGCGGGCGGCCGGCCGGGACAGCACGACGGTGGTCACCGCGCCCTTGCGCTCGGTCCGCACGGACGGCCCCGGCCCGTCCTGCTGCTGGGGTGGTCGCGGCATGGCGGCGGCTCCGTCCGGTCGGCGGGTCAGCGGTGTTCTTGGACGAGCACCGCGAGGGTGTCCGGCTCAAGTGCCCGGAAGATGTGGGCGAGGTCGCCCGGGTAGGCGATGTAGTCGCCGGGGGCGAGTTCGACCGGGTCCTCCGCGATGCCGACCAGCGCGCGGCCGGCGCTGAGCACCACGTGCTCGACGACTCCCGACATGTGCGGGTCCGACTCGCGGGCGCTGCCGGGCTGGGCGGTCAGCAGGTAGATGTCACGCCGGGTGTGGGGCGGGGACGAGGCGAGGAGGGTGGCGACGTAGTCGGCGCGTTCCGCGGTGAAGGCGGGGCCTTCGCCCGCCCTGATGATCTGCACCTGGGGCCGCGGTGGCTCGACCAGTTGGGCGAACGGCACGTCGAGGGTGACGCTGAGCGCCCACAGCGTCTCCACGCTCGGATTGCCGGTGCCGGATTCGAGTTGGGACAGCGTCGACTTGGCGATGCCCGCGCGGCGGGCGACTTCCGCGAGCGACAGGCCCGCGCGCCGCCTCTCGCGTTGGAGCGAGGCGGCTATGACGGCGAGCGGGGGCCCGCCGGGAGTTTTCTCGTCGTGTGCCACACCCGCTCCTTCGTTCGGCGTAGAAGTCGATGTGTTCGTCTTGACGAACGACTTCCTCAGTGTTCAGTATAGGCGGCGATGCGTTCGATATGGCGAACAAAAAGAGCCCCAACGCACGGCCTGGGGCGGGACATTGCCCTGGTGTGCGCCGCCGACGCGGTGGTCGGCGCCTCCTTCGGCGCGATCGCGGTCGGGCTCGGCCTGCCGGCCTGGCTGCCGATGCTGCTGTCGGTGGTCGTCTTCGCCGGGGCCGCGCAGTTCCTCTTCGTCGGCCTGGTGGCCGCGGGGGGCAACCCGATCGCCGCTGTCGCCGCCGGCTTGCTGGTGAACGCCCGTCATGTGCCGTTCGGCTTCGCGGTGGGCGACGTGTTCGGTACGGGATGGCTCCGGCGGATCGTCGGCAGCCACCTGATGGTGGACGAGACGGTGGCCTTCACCCTGGCGCAGCACGACCCGGCGCGACGGCGTACGGCGTACTGGTTCTGCGGGACCGGGCTGTTCTTCAGCTGGAACGTCGGCGTGGTGCTGGGCACTTACGGCGGGCAGGCGGTGGGCGACACCGACGCCCTCGGACTCGACGCGGCCTTCCCCGCGGTGCTGCTCGCGCTGCTGCTGCCGTCGCTGGGCACACCGCGGGCCCGGCGGGCGGCGCTCGTGGGGGTGCTGATCGCGCTGGCCGTGACGCCCTTCCTGCCGGCGGGCCTGCCCGTACTGCTCGCGCTGGCCGGCGTCGCGGCGGCCGGTACGGGGCGCGACAAGCACGCGGTCGGCGCCGGGGGCCCACGATGAGCACCGGAACGGGACTGGTCGTCGCCACCGCGGTCCTGGGCGCGGGCACCTTCGCCTTCCGCTTCGCCGGTCCGGTGCTGCGCTCGCGGGTGGCAATGCCGGCCCGCGCGGAGCAGTTGCTCGCGGTCGCGGTGGTGGTGCTGCTCGCCGCGCTGGTCGCCACCTCCGCACTGACCGACGCGCACAGCTTCGCCGGACCCGCCCGGCCTGCCGGTGTGGCGGTCGGTGCGCTGTGCGCCTGGCGCAAGGCTCCCTTCCTCGTGGTGGTCCTCGCCGCGGCGGCGACCACCGCCGTCCTGCGGCTGCTCGGCATGTCCTGAACCCGCGCGCCCCGGCACCCGGGGCAATGTGGCCGAACTCGGAGGTGACAGCAGGAATGCAGGCCGTGTTACGTGTCATGTCTCCGTCGCTTCATACGCGGACGTCACTGTCCTGACGGAGAGCCACCCCCACAGGAGGACACACGTGACCGGTCCGCTGACCCGCCGTCCCACGCTCCGACCGCGCGCCACCGCCCGCACTGCTCTGCTCGGCGCGCTCGCCGCATGCCTCGCCTTCACCCTCGCCGGCCCCGGCGACGCGTCGGCCGCCGACACCGACGCGCTGCCGCTGTCCGGCACCACCGCGTCCGGGCTGCACAACACCTACGACCCCGCCGCGTTCAGCTACCTGGCCCAGGCGCTCGACTCAGGCACATCCATGATCGAACTGGACGTGTGGGACGACTTCTTCACCCAGGAATGGAAGGTCAGCCACTCCAACCCGACCGGGAACAGCAACAACTGCGTCAACGCCTCCTCCCCGGCCCAGCTCTACACCGGCGGGGCGAACAAGGACCTGGAGAGCTGCCTCGACGATGTGCGGGTGTGGCTCGGCGCGCACCCCGGGCACGGCCCGCTGATCATCAAGCTGGAGATGAAGGCGGGCTTCCAGGCAACCTTCGGGATGAGCCCGGCCAAGCTCGACCAGTCCATCAGCGCCCACCTGGGCAGCCTGGTGTTCAAGCCGAACGACCTGCTCAACAAGCCGGGCGGCGGGCAGTACGCCACCCTCGACGCGGCCGCCACCGCCGGCAACTGGCCGACCCGCGCCCAGCTCGCGGGCAAGGTGCTGCTCGAGGTCATCCCCGGCACGGTCGAGGAGGCCAACCCCACCGACTCGCTGTGGACCGACAGCGAATACGCGGGCTACCTGCGGGACCTGCACAGCCAGGGCAAGACCGCGCAGGCGAACGTCTTCCCGTCGGTGCACAACGCCCAGGCGGGTGACCCCAGGACGCGGTATTCGGACACCTCGCTGCGGCCGTGGTTCGTGGCCTTCGACGGTGACGCCGCCACGTATCTGAACGGCAGCATCGACACGAGCTGGTACGACACCCACCACTACCTGCTCTTCATGACCGACTCGCAGAACGTGGCACCCGCGCTGGACGACGTGAACCCCGCGCCCGCCGACGCCCAGGCCAGGGTCGCCCAGCTCGCCAAGGCGCACGCCACGGTGGCCTCCAACGACTGGAAGGGGCTGCCCCAGGTCCAGTCGCTGGTGCTGCCGCGCGGCTGAGCCCGCCCGCCGGCGATCCCGCCACCCCTGACAGCGCCTCGCGGCGGTCGGTCCGCCGCGGGGCGCGCGGGCGGATCCTCGGGCTGACGGCGGGACTGCGGGCCCGGCCGGCTCAGGCGCCGCTACGCCTCGGGGCCTGACCGTCCGCCGGTCGGGCTGAGATGCACGGCCGCGAGCTTCCAGTCCGCGCCGTCCGCGACGATCATCTGCGTGACGCGGAAGTGGCCGTCCGCGTCACGCCCGTCGTAGATGCTCTGCTGGCCCTGCACGCCCACCGCGACCGCCGCCCTCCCGTGCCTGCGGACCGTCACCTCTTCCCAGGTGAAGGCGTCGTGTATGAGCGCGCCCGAGGCATAGCGGTCGATCCACTGCTTCTTGTCCAGGACGAAGCCCTGCGGACCCACCGCGGTGAAGTCGTCGGTGAGCAGCGCGTCCAGTGCGGCGACGTCGCCCAGCCGCTCGGCCTCGGTCCACCGCCGCGCGAAGTCGGCCAGCTCCCGGTCGTGGTCCATGCCGTTGCCTCCATTGCACCCGGGGAGAGTTGGGCAATCCCTCTTGCCCTCTAGACTCCCGCAACGGCACGGATGTGACATCGATCTCCAGGAGGTCTTCCGCCTACTCCTGCGGTCGCCGCCGCCACCCGGATGGCGTACTCCCCCGGGAGTAACCGCCGGCGCCCGCCCCGCGACCGGCGGGTCTCAGGTCGCCAGCGTGCCCTGGTCGCCCATGACGATCACCGGGTGGTCGGCGGGTAGCAGGGTGTGCAGCAGATCGACCATGTGGGCGGCCGAGATGCTGACGCAGCCGTGCGTCGGACCGCCGTGGTCCACGTGCACCCAGATGCCGCCGCCGCGGTTCGCGCCCAGCGGCTGCGTACCGTCGAGCGGCGATGTGCCGGGAAGGCGGTTGTAGTCGATCGCGATGACGTAGTCGAAGGCCTCGTCGAGGGGCTCGCCGTCGAAGCCGACGCCGCCCGCCCGGAATTCGGCGGAGTGGTGGTACGGCAGCTTCGAGCCGGGGTCGGCGTCGAAACCGCCCGCGTCGCTGAGGGTGTACACCCCGATCGGGCTGTGCAGGTCGCCCATCCGGTGGCCGGCGGTCCAGCCGCGCAGCGCGTTGTGCGCGGGCCAGGCCGCGCCCGGATGCCAGCGGCCGGCGCCGGTCCTGGTCCACAGGGTGACGACGGTGTCGGAGGAATTCTTCGCCTTGCCCGAGGCGACGAGCACCTGGCGGGTGGCGGCGGGGATCGCCGCGCGGGTCCTGGGGCCGAGACCGCTGATCGCCGCAAGCGAGCCGTCAGGGGCGGCGGTCGGGTTCGCGTTCGCCGCGGCAGCGCCGGGCCGCGGTCCGAGGGGGGCGGCCGGCGCGCCGGCGTGTCCGTGGCCCGCGGTGTCCGCGGCAGCGGTGCCGGTGTGCCGGGTCAGGACCGTGTAGCCGGAGCCCACCACGGCGAGTCCGGCCACGCCGACCGCCACCAGGGTCATCGCGCGCCGCCTGCGGCGGGGCCGGCGGTGCCGGTTGCGGTCGTGGCCTTCGGCGCCGTGGTCGCGGCGGCCGTCGCCGCCGGGACCGGTCGCCGTTGTCGGCCTGCGGTCGGCATATGCGTCGGAGGGTGTGGCAGTCATCGGCTCGATCCTCGCAAACACCCGGTTCTCATCCGTCACCCAGCCCCCACAGACGCCCGTTTCATCCCGCACATCCGCATTTCGTATGCCTCGGAAGAGCGACGGGCGACACCCGCCGCGCCGGCGTCACGCCTCCTTGAGCAATTCCGCGGCGACTTCGCGCGGGCGGCTGAGTGCCAGCAGATGGCCGCCGGGCAGCACCTCGACGTCGATGCCGAGCCTTTCGCGCACGACTTCCCGTTGGAATTCCAGCGGGAAGAAGCGGTCGTCGCGGCCCTGGAGGAAGCGGGTGGGCAGATCCGGCCAGGCCTTGAGCGGCCAAGGCTGGGCGAAGAGGGCGGCCGGCGGCCCGGACTGGGGGGCCGCCAGCGCCTCGTCGGTGACTTCGGCGGGCACGTCGTGGAAGAAGTCCGTCCGCAGGTCGAACTCGGCGTCCGCGCCGCGGCCCGTCGCCTCCGCATATGCGGATCTGGCGGCGGCCTGCCCGGTGTCGCCCCACCAGTCCCCCGCGGTCTCACCGGGGCGCGGCACCATCGCGTTGACCAGGACGATCCGGTCGACCGGGACGCGGTCGCAGATCAGGGGCGCGGAGAAGCCGCCGAGGGACTGGGCGACCAGGACGACGGGAGATTCCGGGTCGGGCGCCGTGGTGCGCACGGCCTCGACGATCGCGTCCGCCAAGGCGTCGAGCCCCGCGGAGTCGTCGCCCGGGAGGTCGACGGTGACCACCGTGTGGCCGCGGTCGCGGAGCTCGGGTACGACCAGGTGCCAATACCAGGCGGTGCCGTCAGCGCCGGGTACGAGGATGTACGTCGCCATGGACCAGACCGTAGCGCGCTTGCACGCGAGCGGGGGCGAACCGGGCCCGTCAGGCGTACACCTGGCCGAGCCAGGTGCTCCAGTCGGCGCCGATACGGTCGCCGTCCGCGCCCGCTGCGAAGTCGTGGACGGCCACGCCGACGGTCGCGCCCCAGTGGTTGCGGCCGAAGAAGCGGTACATGGCGTCGCCGGTGCGCAGGCCGAAGAAATACCCGTCCCGGTAGTCGACCACGGCCGGGACCTGTCCGGTGCCGGGCAGGTCGACGTCGACGACCGAGCCCCGGGCCGCGTCAGCGGGCAGGCCGAGCGCCTGCCAGGAGCGCTCCAGGGCGTCGGGGGTGCCGGACCCGGCCGGTCCGGCCACCGAGGCGTAGGCGGCGGCGCGGCCGTTGAAGTGCGCCAGGTACTGGCCGAGGGTGTGCAGGTAGAAGTCGGTGTGGCGGTTGGCGCCGTCGTACTGGTTGTCCCAGTCGTCGACGAAGATTCCGCTGTGCACATAGCGCACCCATGAACCGCCTCCCTCGCGGGGCTCGATGAGGTGGTCGAGCTGGTTGAGGGTCTGCCCGTGCACTCCGTCGGGCAGCTCGGCGCGCGCGGTCAGCCGGTGCGGCGGGTCCCACGCGGTGATGGTGGCGCCGAAGGGCGCGGCGCCGCCTTCCTTCGGTTCGTACTCCGACGGCCACAGCCAGCCGGCGGTGCCTGTGGTGAGGGCGGCGAAGACCTCCTCGGGGGTCGACTCGACCTCGAACTCGCGGACGATCTCGAACGGCTTCGACATGATGGGCGACTCCTCCTCGGGGTCAGGCGTGCTGGGGGGCGTAGACGACGTGGTGGACGCCGGAGCCGAACGTCTCCGAGCTGACGACCTTCAGCGCGGTGGCGGGCAGGCCGTCCTGGAAGAGCCGCTTGCCGCGGCCGACCACGACCGGGTCGATCAGCAGCTCGATCTCGTCCACCAGGCCCTTGCCGAGCAGCCACTGGACGAGGGTGCCGCTGCCCGCGACGGTGATGTCCTTGCCGTCCTGCTCCTTGAGCCGGGTGATGGCCTCGACCGGGTCGGCGCCGATGACCGTGGAGTTGTTCCACTCGGCCTTGTCGAGCGTGCGGGAGACGACGTATTTCGCGACGCCGTTCATGTGCGCGCCGCCGGGCTGGTCGATCATCTCCGGCCATGCGGAGGCGAAGCCCTCGTAGGTGACGCGGCCGAGCAGCAGCGCGTCGGTGGCCGCCATCTGCGCGCTGACCGTGCGGGCCATGTCGTCGTCGAAGTACGGCCCGTGCCACTCGTTCGGCGCCTCCATGACGCCGTCCGCGGTCAGGAACTCACTGACGATCAGCTTCCTCATGATGACTCTTCCTCGTTCTCTTCCGTACCGGTGATCCGTGCGGTCTGACTGTCGGACAGTTCGGGGCGGGCTTCCGCCGCCGCGGTCGTCCGCTTCACCGTGGGGTGCAGCGCGACGACGATCCGGTGCGGGCGTCCGCCCTCCGCGTCCTCGTCGTGGTATTTGGCGATGAGCGCGCCCACTCCGCGGGTCAGCTCCTCGACGAAGGCGGCCCGTTGCGCGGCGGAGGCGAAGCGGACCTCGCCGTCCAGCGCGTAGGTGGCTATCCGCTTGCCCGCCCGGTCGGCGCCGGTGATCAGCGCGCCGGTGTCCCTGACCAGCCGGGCGGCGACCGCCAGCAGCCAGCGCGCGGACAGCTGGTCGCGGAAGCGGGCCGGGTCCGGTTGTACGGCGGCCAGCGCCAGCGGCGAGATGACGTACGAGGCCGCGGTGGCCCGCATCAGCCGCTCGGTGACATTGCCCTTCCTGCGCTCGCCGGCCAGCTCGACCAGGCCGTGCTTCTCCAGGGCCTTGAGGTGGTAGTTCACCTTCTGCCGGGGCAGCCCCACCCGCCCGGCCAGCATCGCCGCCGAGGCGGGCCCCGCGGCCAGCTCGGCGAGCAGCCGGGCCCTTGTCGGGTCCAGGGAGACGGCGGCCGCCTCGGCGTCCTCGATCACGCTCACGTCCAACATGGCTCCAGCGTCCCACCGAAAACTTTTTTTGTCCAGGAGAGAATCTTTGTCGGTGAGAGTGGAGCGGGAAGGGCCGCGGGCAGGTCAGTCGACAGGGTGCGGGCGGCGCTCCCCGTAGTCGCGGAGGGCCTGCTCCACCATGGCGGCGAGGCGGGTGTGGTGGGCGCCCCGCCAGTAGACGCGGCCGCAGCCGGCGCATTCGGCGAAGACGTCGTAGGTCTTGCGCGTGCCGTCCGCGAGCCTGTCCCGCACCGAATCCTTGTCGGCGCCGGTGAGCGGGCCGTTGCAGGCGACGCAGCGGGTCCACGGGGCGAGTGCGGGCTCGAACCTGCTCAGCACGTCCTGCAGCTGCTCCTCGGGCCGGTCACTGTAGACGTAGCCGCCCGCCCACAGCTCGCGGCGGCGCAGCAGGCCGCGGTCGCGGGACAGCAGCACCCGGCGCTCCTTCGCGGACCGCGCGGCAAGTGCCGGGTCGCCGATGTCCTCGCTCTCGTACGCGGCGTCGACGCCCAGCAGGCGCAGGCGCCTGGCCAGCGTGCCGAGGTGCACGTCGAGCAGGAAGCGCAGCGGGGCGCCGGGCACCGCCTGCGGCCGGGTCACCGCGCGGACCTCCACGACCTCGCCGGAGGCGGGTACGTGTCCGGGCGGCACGTCGCGGCCGTCGACGGCCAGACCGCCGACCTCGGTCAGCGGGATGCCCAGCGATTCCACGACGTGGCCGAGGGAGGAGGAGCCGTCCGTGGTCAGTGCCGTCGCGGCGGCACGGCGGTCGGCGGCGACGAACAGGTGCAATTCCGCCGGGATTTTGACGGTCACTTCTGGTCGGGTCACGGCGTCACAATGCCAGCAGCCGGCCGCCGGCCGCTCTTTGTCTGTCCGCCGTGTCGGCCGCGGCGGGTCACGCGGCCGCCCAGGGCCTCAGGTGGTGTAGGTCACCGTGACCGGGGCGTGGTCCGACCAGCGGGCGGCGTAGCTGGGGGCGCGCTCGACGATGGCGGTGGCGGCCGCGGAGGCAAGCTTCGGCGTGGCCATGTGGTAGTCGATGCGCCAGCCCGTGTCGTTGTCGAAGGCCTTGCCGCGGTAGGACCACCACGAGTAGGGGCCGTCCACCCCCGGGTGCAGGCGGCGCACGACGTCGGTCCAGCCGGTCGCGGGGTCGAGGAGGTCGGTGAGCCAGGCGCGCTCCTCGGGCAGGAAGCCGGAGGACTTGAGATTGCCGCGCCAGTTGCGCAGGTCGGCTTCCTGGTGGGCGATATTCCAGTCGCCGCACACGAGGGCGTGGCCGCCGGTGGCGGCGGCGCGCTCGCGCAGGGTGTCGAGGTGGGCGCGGAATTCCGCCATGAAGCGGTATTTCGCGGTCTGGCGCTCGGTCTCCGCCTCGCCGGTGGGCAGGTAGAGGCTGCCGACGGTGAGCCCGGCGGACGCGCCTTCGCCCGGCAGGTCGACCTCGATGTAGCGTCCTGAGGCGTCGTATTCGGCCGAGCCGAAGCCGACGCGCACGGCGGTGGGTGCCTGCCGGGAGTAGACGGAGACGCCGGCGCGGCCCTTGGTGGCGGCGGGGGCGTGGTAGGCGTGCCAGCCGTCGGGGTCGCGCAGCTCGTCGGGGAGCTGGTCCGGCTCCGCGCGGACTTCCTGCAGGCATACGACGTCCGCCGCGGTCGCCGCCAGCCAGGGCAGGAAGCCCTTCTTCGCGGCGGCCCGCAGCCCGTTCACGTTCACGGAAGTCACGGTCAGCACCGCAGGGACGATACCCGCAGAGGCGCGGCGGCAGAAAATCGTATCGCACATGTGTGCGAAATATGGGTGTGGTGACCACGTAGAATGGCGGCGTGGAGATCAGGAAGACGCGTTACAACGAACCGGCCGCGATGCGGCTGAACGACCTGGTGCAGCGGGAGTATGTCGAGCGGTACGGCGACGGGGACGCGACCCCGATGGCCGCCGACCACTTCGACCCGCCGCACGGGCTGTATCTGGTGGCCTACGACGCCGACGGCGAGCCCGTCGCCAGCGGCGGCTGGCGGGCGCAGGACGCCTCGCCCGAGGGTCACGAGGACGGCGACGCGGAGGTCAAGCGGATGTTCGTGGTGCGGGAGGCCCGCGGGCGCGGGCTGGCCCGGGCGATCCTGGCGGCGCTGGAAGCGAGCGCCGCGGCGGCAGGGCGCACCAGGATGGTGCTGGAGACCGGGCTGCGTCAGCCCGAGGCCATATCCCTGTACGAGTCGTCCGGCTATGTGCCGGTGAAGAAGTTCGGCTACTACCGCGACCAGGACCTCAGCCTGTGCATGGGCAAGTCCCTGGTGGAGCCGCAGGACTGAGCGCCCGCCGGGGCCTGTCCGGCGCACCGCCGGCCGGACGGGATTCGTCGGACCGGCCCTAACGCCGCCGGGAGCCGCGCAGGAAGCGTCCGCACAGCCAGCCGACGACGAAGGTGGCGAGCAGCGCGAGCCACAGCGGCATGGTCACCTCGGGGACCAGCAGCCGGATGCGGACGTCCTTGGTGTTCTCGAAGATGAAGACCAGTGCGAGCGCGCCGAGGACCAGGACGACGATCCTGCCCGGGGTCAGCCGGTCGCGCAGGCCGCGGCCGGCCGCTTTCTCGGAAGTCATGGCGCCCTCCAGTTGTCGGCTGCCGGTCCCGTGCGGTTCATGATCCCCGGGAAGGGCGCCGGGCGCCGGGGCGTAGTACTCCGTCCGGGTGAGGGCGGGTTTTCGGCGCGGTCAGGCGCGCAATTCCTCGTAGACGGCCATCACGCTGCGAGCCTGCTGCTCGACCTGGTCGGTGACCGGCACCCAGCGCGGGCGGTAGGCCCGCTCGTAGGCCTCGCACCACTTGTCCACCAGCCGGGCGACCAGCGGGACGTCGGCGACCTGGCGGAGCATCGCGGCGGCGCGCAGCGGGATGCGCTGGGCGTAGACCTCGATGCTGGTCACCAGGGCGGTCGTCATGTCGGGCAGTGGCGCGGCGCCCGGCACGCGGACGGCGGGGTCCCAGTCGGCGGTGAGCGCGGGCCCGAGCCCGACCAGCTCGCGCACGGTGCGCAGCAGCGGGCAGTCCGCGGTCCTGAGCTGCGGGCGTACCGCGTCCAGCAGCCGTGCCACGGTGGGCAGGTCGCGGCGCAGGGCGGCGCCCGCGGTGCGCAGGGCGCGGTCGGGGTCGGGGTGCGGTGTGGTGTCCGCGCTGCGGTCGCAGGCCCACATCGGGACCTCCACGACCGCCGTCACCCCGTCGTAGCGCTTGGCGTGCATCCAGGTGGAGTGGGCGCCGTCGCCGACCGTCGGGTCGCCGCGGGGCGGCATCACGTAGACGCCGGGGCCGGGGCTCGGCCACTGGAAGGCGTCCGAGGAGCCGCTCTCCAGCGGGATGTCCAGCTCCGCGGCCGACTTGCCGATCCGCTCGGGCACCCCCGGCACTTCGCTGGTGAGCTGGACGAAGCTGCCGCCGACGTCGATGCCGTGCAGCGAGCACTGGAGCATGGGCCGCAACCGGTCGAGAACGCCGACCAGGGCCCGGGTCTCCGGCATCGCGGGGCAGCGGTCGTCGCCGTCGTGCGGCAGCCACTCGGGCTGTTCGGCCGCGCAGGGCCGGAAGAAGTGCTCGTAGTGGTCGCGCAGGGTGTACGGACCCGACAGCCAGGGCTCGTTGAGCACGGCACCGTCCGGGTCGATGCACAGCAGGAAGTGCCAGCTGCTGCCGTCGCCCTCACCGCGGGCCTGCTGCCTGGCGATGGCGCGGGCCAGCCGCAGCGCCGTCGCGCCGCCCACGGCGGCCTCGTTGGCGTGCGGGCCCGCGACCACCAGGACATTGCGGCTGCCTTCGCCCACCGTCAGCATCAGCAGCGGTCGGCCCGCCCGCGACCTGCCGACCCTCCCCAGCCGGCAGATCCCGGGATAACTCACGGTCAGAGCCCGTGCACCCGCAGTCACTTCGTCGGTCGTCGGATAGAGCATCCCCGCCATCCCCGCCACCGCAATCCCCCAGGAGCCCGGGCACGGAAGGCCGGGGCCGTATTACGACATCGAGTTCGATCCCGTTAGTACGACACGCCGCCGCAGAGGTGTCAACGGTGCTACCACGGCTGTTACGCAGGCCCTTGCGGGCGCGGCGCCGGAGCGTGACGCCGCAGATCACCCGCCGCGGCCGCACCGAGAGCGGCCGTCCGGAAGGCGGTGCCGTCGACGCCCGTCTCCTTGCCGGTACGGAGGGCGGGCCCGGCCGGCGGCACCCCGTGCCATTCCCGGCGCCCGCACACTGCCACCTGGGCGACCAGCGGCGAAGCGCATCAGTCATACGGCCGCGAGATCCGCAGCAGGAGCGGCGCCGGGTCGGTCACCCGGGCGGCGCGGGCCGCCGCGCCGCACCAGGAACCGCCATGGCAACGCCGAGCGTGACGGCGGCCGGCCCGGCCGCATCGTCGGGCGGCACCCGCGGCAACAGGCCGAAGCGGCGTACGCCGCCCGGCTCGTGGCCCTCCTCCTGCGGACAGCCCGACAGGTAGCCCGGCACCCCACCGCCCGGGGCCAGGACATACGGCAGATGGACGAGGGTGACCGCCGCGAGGGCGGTCGGGAGTGCCACCGGCGCCGGGCAGCGCGCCGAGCGGCGCGGGGCTCGGCGGCCGGGTGGGACGCGCACCGGCGCCCCGGGCAGGACGGCATCGGCGACGGACGGCGACGGGCGGGTCACGGATCTCACCCCGCGGAACCGGAAGGGGCGGAAAACGGTGCCGGATCCTTACGGAACAGGGACGCCGGCCGCTCCGGACCGCCGATCGATGGTCACTGTCAGTGGTGGGTGCGAGACTCTTTCCCATGAGCACCGCACCCGTGTCCGTACCGCCGCCGCGCCGGCGGATCCTCGTCGTGGACGACGATCCGACCGTCGCGGAGGTCGTCGCGGGCTATCTCGACAGAGCCGGCTTCGCCGTGGACCGGGCCGCAGACGGCCCGACCGCGGTCGCCCGCGCCGCCGCCGCACGACCCGATCTGGTCGTGCTCGACCTGATGCTGCCCGGCATGGACGGCCTCGAAGTCTGCCGCGTCATACGGGAGGACGGGCCGCTGCCGGTGGTCATGCTCACCGCGCGAGGCGACGAGGACGACCGCATCCTCGGCCTGGAGGTCGGGGCGGACGACTACGTGACCAAGCCGTTCTCACCTCGCGAGCTGGTGCTGCGGGTCGAGTCGGTGCTGCGCCGCGCGGGCGCGGCGCCCCCGCCCGGGCCGTGGCTGCGGTCGGGCACGCTCGCCCTCGACCCGGCAGCGCGCAGGGCGCTGCGGGAAGAGGAGGAGCTGCCGCTGACCATCCGCGAATTCGACCTCCTGGCCTTCTTCCTGCGGCACCCGGGCCGGGTGCTGGGCCGCGAGGAGCTGATGCGGCGGGTGTGGGGCTGGGAATTCGGCGACCTGTCGACGGTGACCGTCCATGTGCGGCGGCTGCGCGAGAAGATCGAGGACGATCCGGCCAGGCCGCGGCTCATCACCACGGTGTGGGGCGTCGGTTACCGCTTCGACCCGGAGGCGTCCGCGGACGCCGACACCCATGCGGGCGGGTCGGTGGACGGCGGTGGCGGCAATGGGTGACGTGGTGGTCATCGCGGCGTATGCCGCGGTCGGCGCGGCGGTCGTCGGGCTGCTCGGTGCCGGCGCCCTGCGCCTGCTGCGCGGCCGCTCTGTCGCGCTGTCGCTCGCCGTGGTCGTCGTGGTCGCGGTGTGCGCGATGCTCGCCGGGACACTCTCCGTGGCCTGGGCGATGCTGCTGTCGGAGCACGACCTCGCCGTCGTCACCACCGTGTGTGCGATAGCCGCGGCCGTCTCCCTCGCGGTGGCGCTGCTGCTCGGCCGCACGGTGGTCGCCGGCAGCCGGGCGCTCACCGCGGCCGCCCGTGCCTTCGGCGACGGCGACGCCTTTGCCGCGCCCGTCGGCACGCCCACGGCCGAGCTGGCCGAGCTGGGCCGCGAACTGGCCGCCACCAGCGCCAAGTTGGAGGCCTCCAGGGAGCGGGAGCGCGCGCTGGAGGCGTCCAGGCGCGAGCTGGTCGCCTGGATCTCCCACGACCTGCGCACCCCGCTGGCCGGTCTGCGAGCCATGACCGAAGCGCTGGAGGACGGGATAGCGGCCGACCCCGGCCGCTACCACCGGCAGATCCGCACGGAGGTCGACCGGCTCAGCGGGATGGTCGGCGACCTGTTCGAGCTGTCCCGCATCCAGGCCGGGGTGCTGGCGCTCAGCCCCTCGCGGATGTCCGTCTACGACCTGGTGGGCGACGCGATAGCCGGGGCGGATCCGCTCGCCGCGGAGCACGGAGTGCGGCTGGTCGGGGACCGGGTCGAGCGGATCCCCATCGAGGTCGACGGGCGGGAGATGACGCGGGTGCTGGCGAATCTGCTGACCAACGCGATTCACCGGACACCGGCGGACGGCACGGTCGCGGTGTCCGCCCTGCGGGACGCCGCGTCGGGGGCGGTCGTGGTGTCCGTGACGGACGGGTGCGGTGGGATTCCGGCCGCGGACCTTCCCCGCGTCTTCGACACGGGGTGGCGGGGCAGTGGGGCGCGCACTCCGACGGTGACGCCCTCGGCGGGGGCGGGCTTGGGGCTGGCGATCGTGCGCGGGATCGTGGAGGCGCATCACGGACGGGCGGCGGTGCGCAATGTGCCGGGCGGATGCCGGTTCGAGGTCGTGCTGCCCGCGGCCACTCCCTTGCCGGGGAGGCTGTAGGGGGTACGGCCGCGTACCCGGGCGGGGCCGGTGGCCCCGTGGCCTGCCGTTCGCCGTTGGCGGTGCGGTTCGCCGTTGGGGTGCGGTGGTTGGGGGCTGGGCGCGCAGTTCCCCGCGCCCCTGAGGTCCTGCTGCTTGCCGTGGTGTCGCGGCCTTCCCGCCGTCGTGGTCGCGCGCGCAGTTCCCCGCGCCCCTGAGGTGGTGCCCCTTGCCGTGACCTCGCAGCCCACCCGCCGTTATGGGCTGGGCGCGCAGTTCCTCGCGCCCCTGCGGTGGGGGTCGGGGGGAGTCAGCCGAGCGCGGGCAGTTCGATGGTGAGGGTGCCGGCGTCGGCGTCGAGGACGGCGGGCACCCCGAGCGGCACGGTCAGGGCGGGCAGGCAGTGCCCGAAGCCCAGGTTCTCCAGGACCGGGACGCCGAGCGGCCCGAGCCGGTCGAGCAGCAGGGCGCGCACCTCGTCGTCGGGGCCGCAGCCCTCCCAGGAGCCGAGCGCGATCCCGGCGACCCCGTCGAGCCAGCCGGTGCGCAGGAGTTGGGTGAGGAAGCGGTCGAGGCGGTACGCCTCCTCGCCGGTGTCCTCCAGCAGCAGGATGCCGCCCGCGGCCGAGGGGCGGCCCGAGGGCGTACCGATGTCGGAGGCGAGCAGGCTGAGGCAGCCGCCCAGGGTCACGCCCGCGGCCCGCCCGGGTACGAGCGCCCGGGTGCCCGGTGGGTGCAGCCGCTGGACGTCCTCGGGCGTGAAGAGGGTGCGGCGCAGGTGGTCGAGTCCGGCGGCGTCGGCGAGGAAGGCGGGGGTGCCGGGCATCGGGCCGTGCAAGGTGGCCAGGCCGAGGCGGGTGGCGAAGGCCTCGTGCAGCACGGTGACGTCGCTGAAGCCGAGGAAGGCCTTCGGGGCGGCCTGCCGCATGGCGTCCCAGTCCAGCAGGTCGACCATGCGCTGCGTGCCGTAGCCGCCACGGGCGCAGAAGACGGCGGCGAGCGCCGGGTCGCACCAGGTGTCCCGCAGGTCGTCGGCCCTGGCCCGGTCGACGCCCGCGAGGTAGCCGGAAGGGTGGCCGTCCAGCACATGCGGCGCGACGACCGGCTCCAGCCCCCAGCCCCGCAGGACGTCGAGCCCGGCCTCCAGCATCCCCGGCGGCACCGGTCCTGCGGGCGCGACAACACCCACCCGGTCGCCCGGAACCAGTCGCGGCGCCCTGACCAGCGCGCGCACGGCAGCCGCGGTCACCGAGTCCCGCCGGCCTCTACGCGAGGGCGGACGGGCGCGGCCACGGGTGCGGCGGCCGGCACCGCACCGCCACCCTCGGCGGACAGACCCGCCCGGCCGACCACGGGCACCACCGCCCGCACCGCACGCCCGCCCCCAACGCCGGAGCCGGCCGCCCCACGTACGGCGGCCCGCACCACCCCGGGGCCCTCAACGCGGGGGCGGACCTGCCCGGCCACGGACACGGTGGCCCGCACCGCACCCGCACCGCCACCCTCGGCGGACGAAGCCGCCCGCCCCACCACGGGCACCACCGCCCGCCCGCGCGCACGCGCCCTCCCCCGGGGCGCGCGCGGGGTCGGCCGTGGGCGCGGGGCGCAGGCGGTCACGGGGTGAGGTCCAGGACAGGGATGCCTGGTGGGGTGAAGTCGAAGGTCTGGGCGTAGAGGGAGAGTTCGGCTTCCAGGCAGGTCACGAGGGTGTCCAGGCGGCGGAAGCCGTGGCCTTCGCCGGGGAAGGCCAGGTAGGCGCGGGGGAGGGAGCTGCCGGCGAGGGCGGCGAGGAAGCGGTCGCATTGGGCCGGGGGGCAGATGACGTCGTCGAGGCCCTGCATCAGGAGGAAGGGGGCGGTGACGCGGTCGGCGAGGTGGACCGGGGAGCGGTCGTGGTAGCGCTCGGGGACCTCGGTGTGGGGGCCGATGAGGGATTCGAGATACCAGGCCTCGAAGTCGTGGGTCTCGCCGCCGGCCGGCGACCAGCCGGCCAGGTCGAGGATGGGGTAGCTGATCGCGCCGCAGGCGAAGGTCGAGGTGGTGGTCAGCGCGGCGGCGGTGGTCCAGCCGCCCGCGCTGCCGCCGCGGATGGCGAGCCGCCGGGGGTCGGCGGCGCCCTCGGCGGCCAGGCCCTCGGCGACGGCGACGCAGTCCTCGACGTCGACGATGCCCCACTGCTCGCGCAGCCGGTTGCGGTAGGCGCGGCCGTAACCGGTGGAGCCGCCGTAGTTGACCTCGGCGACGCCGATGCCGCGGGAGGTGAAGTAGGCGACTTCCAGGTCGAGGACCATGGGGGTGCGGCTGGTGGGGCCGCCGTGCACCCAGATGACGTACGGGGCGGGCCCGGTGGCGGTGTGGTCGGGGTGGCGCGGGGCGTAGACGTGGGCGTGGACGTCGCGGCCGCCGGGTCCGGTGAAGACGCGGGCCTCGGCCTGGGGGATGTACGCCGGGTCGACGGTGTCGCGGTGCGGGTTGCCGATGACCCTGGCGCGGCCGGTGGCGGCGTCGAGTTCGACGATCTCCGCAGCGCTGCGGGCGCTCGCGGCGACGCCGATGACGCGGCTGCCGGTGGCGGCGAGGGTGCTGCTCCACTCCGTCCAGTGGCCGAGGGCGTCGGTGAGCTGCCCGGTGGCGGGGTCGAACAGCGCGAGCCTGGCGGCCCCGACGCCGTGCAGGACGGCGATCAGGCCGTGGTCGAGCGGGGCGAACCAGCGCTGCCCGAGCTTCCACAGCGGCCCGCCGAATTCCTCCTCGCGCGGGCACAGGTCGACCGCTTCGCCGGTCGCGGGGTCGACGCGGTGAAGATTCCACCAGCCGGTGCGGTCGGTGGACGCGAGCAGGGTGCCGTCGGCGGCCCATTCGGCCTGGCAGACGGATTCCTCGGGGCCGCCGATGAGGGTGCGGGCCGGGCCGAGGGTGCCGTCGGAGCGGACGTCGGCGCAGCGCAGCTCCGTGCCGTCCCAGGGCATCCGCGGGTGGTCCCAGGCCAGCCAGACGGCCTGCCCGGCGTCGGGCGACAGGCGCAGGCCGGTGACGAAGCGGTGGTCGGCGGGGGCGAGTTCGCGTACGGCCGCGCGGTCCGACGCGGCGCTGCCGTCGAGCGGGACGGCGACGTGGACCCGGCGCAGGTCGCTGGGCGCCTCACCGGTGAATTCCTCCAGGACGGCCCACACCTCGCCGCGCCCGGTGTGCACGGACGGCTCGGCCCAGCGCAGTCCGCCGCCGACGGCGGAGACCGGGGTGAGCGGGTAGGGCGGGTCCTGCGGGCGGTCCGGGCGGAAGGCGTAGAGGCGCTGGTCGGGGTGGTGGGCGAAGACGATCAGCGGGGAGCCGTCGACGATCGCGCCGCCCCAGGGTGTGCCGCCGTATTCCATGACGCGGTTGCGGACGTTCCAGGGGGCGGGCAGCGGGCATTCCTCGGTGCCGTCGGGGCGGCGCCTGATCAGCGCGCGGCGGCCGCCCTCGGCGGGGCGGGGCGCGGTCCACCAGAGGTCGTCGCCGACGACGCCGATGCTGTCGGGGCTGCCGTCGTGGGCAGCGGCGGTGGCCGCGTCGATGGGCGAGGCCCAGCTGCCGTATCCGGTGTCCTGCTGCGTGGTGGCGGTCATGCGGTCTCCTCCCCCGCGGCTCCGCGCAGGAAACGGTCCAGTACGTGGACGCCGAAGTGCAGGGCGTCGACGGGTACGTGCTCGTCCACGCCGTGGAAGAGCGCCTGGTAGTCGAAGCCCGGCGGCAGGCGCAGCGGTGAGAAGCCGTAGCCGGTGATGCCGAGCCGGGCGAACTGCTTGGCGTCGGTGCCGCCCGACATGCAGAACGGCACCACGTGGGCTCCGGGGTCGAAGTGCTCGAGGGCCTCGCGCATCGCGGCGAAGGACGCCGAGTCGACGGGTGCTTCGAGCGGCACCTCGTGGTGCTGGTAGTCCCAGCGCACGTGGGGCCCGGTGAGCCGGTCCATGGTGGCGGTGAATTCGTCCTGGCCGCCGGGCAGGACGCGGCCGTCGACGTGTCCGGTGGCGGTGCCGGGGATGACGTTGACCTTGTAGCCGGCCTGCAGCATCGTCGGGTTGGCGCTGTTGCGGACGGTGGGGCGGACGAATGCCGCCGCACTGCCGAGCCGGTCGAGCAGCGCGTCGACGTCGTCCAGGTCGGCGGGGACGCCGTAGAGCGCGGCGAGTTCGGTGAGGGCCGCCTCCACGGTGCCGGTGAGGCGGACCGGCCAGCGGTGCTCGCCGATCCTGGTGACGGCGGCTGCCAGGTGGACGACGGCGTTCTCGTGGTTGATCTTGGAGCCGTGGCCCGCCCTTCCCTCGGCGGTCAGTTCGAGCCACGCGGTGCCGCGCTCGCCGGCCGCGACCGGGTAGAGGCGCAGCCCGTTGTCGGTGTGGACGGTGTAGGCGCCGGATTCGCTGACGCCCTCGGTGCAGCCGGCGAAGAGGTCGGCGTGCTCGGCGGCGAGGAAGCCGGCGCCGTAGGCGGCGCTGTCCTCCTCGTCGGCGGTGAAGGCCAGCACGATGTCCCGCGCCGGGCGCTTGCCGCCGCGGGCCCAGGCGCGGACGCAGGCCAGCACCATCGCGTCCGTGTTCTTCATGTCGATGGCGCCGCGGCCCCAGACGACGCCGTCGCGGACCTCGCCGGAGAAGGGGTGCACGGTCCAGTCCTCGGCCTGCGCGGGCACCACGTCGAGGTGTCCGTGCACCAGCAGCGCGTCGGCCGACGGGTCGGCGCCGGGGATTCTCGCCACCACGTTGCTGCGTCCCGGCGCCTTCTCCAGGACGGTGGGTTCGATGCCGGCCTCGGCGAGGCGCTCGGCGACGTATTCGGCGGCTGCCCGCTCGTTGCCGTCGCCGCCGCCGCGGTTGGTGGTGTCGATCCTGATCAGGTCGGAGGTGAAGCGCACCACCTCGTCCAGCGCCAGGTCGTCGACCACGGGTGCGCCGCCTCCGCGCGGGGCCGTCGTGGACCGCTCAGCCATACTGCTCCTCCACCGCCTGGGAAACGAGTGTGGTCACGGCCTTGAAGGCGCGCAGGGCCGCGTACATCGTCGGCAGGGTATACGCCACCCGCCGCTCGCCGGTCTGCTCCACCCCTGGGACGACGGTGGCGGCGCCGACCAGGTGCCAGGCGTCGAATTCCAGCTCCACGGTGAACGGCCCGGCCTGTACGGGTTCGTGCCGTACGGCCAGCGCGGCGGCCTCCTGGGCCGCCGCCCGGATGTCGGCGGCGGTCCTGGCCGGCGGCCGGCAGACGGCGGCGTAGCGGGACACGTAGTCCTTCACGGCGACCGTACGGGCCCGTGGCGCGTAGCCCTGCGCGTCGACGCCGGTGCGGTCGTCACCGGTCACCAGGACGACGGGGACGCCGTACTCGGCGACGACCAGCGCATTGAGCCGGCCCTCGCTCGCCGGCTCGCCGTTGACCCACACGCCGGTGACGGAGTTGGCGAGGTAGGTGTGCGCGAGGACGCCCTCGGTGCCGGCGCCGGTGTGGTAGCCGACGAAGGCGACACCGTCGACGTCGCCGTGCTGGACGCCCTCGACCATGGACAGTTCCTTGTGCCGCCCGGTGAGCAGCTGGGCGCGCTCGTCCAGCTGCTCCAGCAGCAGGTTGCGCATCGTCCAGTGCGCCTCGTTGATGAGCACCTGGTCGGCGCCGCCGTCCAGGAAGCCCGCCACGGCGGCGTTGACGTCGGAGGTGAACATATGGCGGCAGCGCTGCCACTGCTCTGTGCCGGGCAGGACGTCGGCCGGCCAGGTCACGCCGGTGGCGCCCTCCATGTCGGCCGAGATGAGGATCTTCCGCATGCGGGATCACATTACGCGGCCGGTCCGGATCATGCGGCGAGCCCTGCCACCAGCCATCGGGACGGGACCTCTATGCGGACGCCGTCCGGCCGGAATTCGGTGGTCCGCAGCGGCTCCTCGCCCGCGGCCAGCACGTCGAGTCCCGCCGAGGTGAAGTAGCCGTGCACCGCCGCGTCGTGGACCTCGCCGGGCGCGATGCCGTGCGCGAAGACCGCGCCGATCTTCGGCGGCGGCCCCGCGGGGCCCTGGGCCAGGCCCATGAGCACGCCCTTGGCGGCCTCGGCCAGTTCCACGGCGAAGGCCCTGCCGCGCTGCCCTATGAGGGTGGCGATGCCGTCGACCAGGCGGCTGCGGTCGGCGGTCTCGCACTGGTGGAGCACGCCGCGCATGTAGACGTTGGCGTCGCCCAATTCGGCGTGCAGCGCCCGGACCGCGTCGGTGTCGACGGCGTCGAGCTGCTGGTAGCCGGCGAGGCCGCGCGGGTCGTCCCTCCTGGCCCGCGCTATGGCCGCGCCCGCGAGGTCGACGCCGACGACGGACGGGTAGCGGCCGGCCAGGAAGCGGGTCTGGGTGCCGTTGCCGCAGCCCAGGTCCACCAGCGGCAGCCCGGGGTCGAAATACTCCTCGAAGTGGGCCAGGTGCCGCTCGGCCGTCAGTGCCGGCTCCGCGTCCCAGAGGACGCCTCCGGGCTCGTTCGGCGCGTCCGCCCAGAAGCTCTCCCACGCAAGTGCGTAACCGCCTGAGACGTTCACACGTACTCACCACTCCCCACGTCGTGATCGTACGGAAAGCTCGGCGGGCCACAGGGGGCCTGCCGAAGAGGGCCGGGGTCAGCGCCTGCGGCGCACCGGCAGTGCCTGCTCGAACCACACGGTCTTGCCCTGCGCCGACCGGCTGGTGCCCCATTCGCGGGCCAGCCGGCTGACGATCCGCATGCCGCGCCCGCCTTCGTCCTCGGGACCCGCGCTGAGCAGGACCGGCACCCCGTGGTCGTCGTCGGACACCTCTACCAGGAGCGCGTCGGCGCGCACCAGGCGCAGTCCCACCGGCCGGTCGTGGGCGTGCCGCACGGCGTTGGTGACGACCTCGCCGACCAGCAGCTCGGCCGTCTCGGCGACGTCCGCCAGCTGCCATTTCCGCAGGGTGTCGCGGACCAGGGACCTGGCCCTGCCCACTTCCGCGGGGTCGGCGGCCAATTCCCAGGCAGCCACGTCCTCGCGCGGGATGCCGCCCAGGCGGGCCATCAGCAGCGCCACGTCGTCCTTGCGGCCGCCGCGCGGGTTGAGGGCGCGGATGATCGTGTCGCAGGCGTCGTCCATGGACGCGGCCGGGTGCGCCGCGCTCTCGCACAGCGCGGCGAGTCCGGCGCCGATGTCCTGGCCGCGGACCTCGACCAGGCCGTCGGTGCACAGCACCAGCCGGTCGCCGGGCGCCACCGGGATCCCGACCGTCTCGAAGGGCACCCCGCCGACGCCCAGCGGTGCCCCGGTCGGCACGTCGAGTAGTTCGCTGTGGCCGTCTGCGGCCCGCACCAGGACCGGCGGGATGTGCCCGGCGTTGGCGATCAGCACCTCGGACTCGACCGGGTCGTAGACGGCGTAGAGGCAGGTGGCCAGATACTGCTCGCCGAGCCGCTGCGCCAGGTCGTCCAGATTGCGCAGCAGTTGCGCGGGCGGCAGGCCGAGCTGCGCCATGGTCTGCACGGCGGTGCGGAACTGCCCCATCATCGCCGCCGAGTTCAGCCCGTGGCCCATGACGTCGCCGACGACCAGGGCGAGCCGCGAGCCGGACAGTTTGATGCAGTCGAACCAGTCGCCGCCGACCCTGCCGAGCCGGGTGCCCGGCAGATAGCGGGTCGCCAGGTCGCAGCCGGGCATCCGCCGCGCGATGTGCGGCAGCATGCTGTCCTGGAGGGTGTCGGCGACATTCTCCTGGTACGTGTACATCCGCGCGTTGTCGAGCACGAGCCCGGCGCGGGCGGCCAGCTCGGAGCCGGTGACGCGGTCCATGTCGTTGAAGTCGGGGCGCTCGCGGTGGCGCAGCAGGATCATGAAGCCCAGCACCACATTGCGGGCCTTCAGCGGCACGACCAGCATCGAGCGGTGGGTGATCAGCGGGCTGATGTCGCGCTTGGGGAACTGCGCCGCGATCGCACGGCCCATCTCCTCGCTGATCCGCGGCACCATGACCGGCTCGCCGGTGGTCATGCACTGGAAGAACGGGGTCTGGGCGGGGAAGGGCATCGACTCGCCGACCGGCACGACGTCGTCCCAGCGCCCCGGCTCGTCAGTGTGCTCAAGGGCGACGCGGTACCACATGGTGGTGACGTCGGGCGGGCCGTCGGGGAAGCCCTCGCCCGCGAGCACCTGCTCGCGCAGGTAGGTGCCTGCGACGTCGGTGAAGCGCGGCACGACGGCCGCGCTGACCTCCTGGATGGTGCGGGCCAGGTCCAGCGAGGTGCCGATCCGGCCGCTGACCTCGTTGAGGAATTCCAGGTGCTCGCGCACCACGGCGTATTCCAGGTCCGGCGCCAGCTCCTCGGCGGGCACCGACGCCGGGTCGAGCGCCGCTTCCTGCTCGGCGGCCCGCCGCCTGGCCTGCCGCTCCGCCCTGCGCGGCACACCCCAGTCGGGGGTGACGGGGACCCGGTCGTGCCGGCTGATCTCCAGCACCGGATAGCCCAGGTCGAGGACCTGCGCCACGATCCGCGCGCTCTCCAGCGGATTCATGCTGGGCAGGATCTCCGGGAGCCGCTTGGCGAGGCCGTCCGCGCCGGCGAATTCGGTGTGCAGCGCGAAGCCCGGTGCGATCCGCTCGGGGCCCGCGGCCGGCGCGTCCGGGCCGCCGGGCGTCAGCCGCCCCGCGTCGGCGGCCAGCACGAGCAGCCGCTCGGGGCCCGGGCCGACCAGCGGGTAGGCCCACCACAGCACGTCAAGGGCGCCCTCGCCGCCGTTCCCTTCACCGCCCGCGGCCGGGTCCTGCCGCGGCTCGAAGAGCCGGGCACGGCCCGCGGTGGGATACGAGCCGGCGCCCGCGAGCGACGGCTCAAGGCCCCGCCCGTCGTCCTCCTCGGAGGGATACGCCGCTCCCGGCGCCTCGGGGGCGCCGGAATCCCGCACTGCCGCGCCCTCCAGGGCGCCGACCACCGGGAGCAGATCGACGGCGGGCTGCCCGACGGCCTCCTCACGGGAACGGCCGAACAGCCTGCGGGCGCCCGTACTCCAGTGCGACACCAGGCCCGCGGCGTCCACGACGATCACCGCGAGCGGGATCCGGCCGGAAAGCCCTGCGGGATTGCGGCGGTCCATGGTTCGTCGGGCTCCTTCCCCCGGCAGCCGAGTACCCCGTTCCGGCGGGTGGGCACACCCGTCCGGCGCAGGCTCCGCGGCGCCGCTACCACGGTACGGCCGGGCGGGCTTCGCCGAAGGCAAAGGCGGGAAACCGGGCGCACGCCCGCGCGCGAGCAACCGCACGAGCCGTGCTAGCGTCCAAACTCTGTGTTCGAACTCTGATCCGAGCCGCTCAACGGGTGGGGGTTCGATCCCCGCCGGGTGTCAGCCGGCCGGGGCATCCACACCGCCCGCCACCGGAAGAGGCTCTGTGACGACCTGGCAGCCTGCGCGTGTTTCCGTGCCCAGGAAACCCAAGGCACTGCTTCGCCGGGCGAATGTACGCCATCCGGTCGTCGTGGCGACCGCGGCCGCCTTCGTGCTCCATGTCCTGTGGGCCTTCTTCCTGGCCAAGGACTCCGGCGACATGGCCGCGCAGTACGCCTGGACCGACTTCATACGCGCCCATCCCTCGGCCTCGTACAACCTGTCCTGGTACGGCGGGATGCACCCCGCCTCCTACAGCATCCTGTCGCCGTACATCATGGCCGCGCTCGGGGTGCGGACCACCGCGGTGATCGCCGGCACACTGTCGGCGACGGTCGGCGCGGCACTGCTCATGCGGGGCGGTGTCCGCCGTCCGATGGTGCCGGCGCTGTGGACGACGTTCGCTCTTTGGTGTGACGTCGTCTCCGGCCGGGTGACCTTCGCGCTCGGCATGCTCTTCGCGATGGTCGCCACCCTTGTGCTCTTCCCCGCCGCCGCGAACCTGCGCGGGCGCTCACCGCGGCTCGCCACGGCGGTGGTGATGACCGCGCTGGCCACCATGTGCAGCCCCGTCGCGGGGCTCTTCATGCTGGTGGTCGCCGCCGCGCTGTTCCTGACCGGCCGCAGGACCGACAGCTACGTGCTGGCCGCGGTTCCGCCGCTCGTGGTCGGCGCGACCTCGCTGCTCTTCCCGTTCTACGGGGTGCAGCCCTTCAACTGGTATTTCGCGATCATCCCCTTCGCCATCACGGTGGTGACCGCCCTGGTGGTGCCGAAGTCCTGGCGCGAGATGCGCGCCGGGTCCTGGGTCTACGCCGCCGGTGTCGCGCTGACCTGGGTGATCCCCTCCCCCATCGGAAGCAACGTGGAACGCCTCGCGCTGCTCTTCGGCGGCACGGTGCTGCTGCTGGTGGCCCGCGGCAGCCACTGGACCGGGCGGCGCCTGCTGGCCCTGTGGCTGGCCTTCGCCGGGGTGGCCGGGTGGCAGATCGCCAAGCCGATAGTGGACCAGGTCAACACCTCCGCGGTCAGCTCCACCGTCCAGCACGCACCGCCGCTGATCGCCGAACTGCAGAAGGTGCACGCGGACAAGGGCCGCGTCGAGGTCGTCCCCTTGCGCTCGCACTGGGAGGCGTCCGGCCTGTCGCCGTACGTGAACCTGGCCCGCGGCTGGAACCGGCAGGCCGACGTCGAGCGCAACCCGCTCTTCTACGACGGCACGCTGAACGCCGAGAGCTACCGGGAGTGGCTGGAGCACTGGAGCGTCTACTACGTGGTGCTGCCGTCCGACCAGCCGGACGGCGCGGCCGTGGCCGAGGCGAAGCTCGTGCGCTCCGCGCCGGAGTGGCTGCTCCCGGTGTGGCACGACGAGAACTGGCAGGTCTTCAAGGTCTCCGGCGACGTCGACCCGCTGGCCGACCCGCCCGCGACCGTCGAGGAGGCCGGCCCGGCCGAGCTGACGGTCTCCATGCCGACCGCCGGCTCCGTGCTGCTGCGTATCCCCTGGTCACCAGTGCTGGGCATCGAGGGCACGGACGACAATCGGCACGGATGCCTCATGCCTGACGGCGAGTGGACGCGGCTCAATGTGCCGGCCGCCGGCACGTACCGGATCGGCGGCTCCTACGCCTCCATCCGGGGCACGCAGTGCCCCAAGCCCAAGACCCCGTAGGCCCTGGCCCCCCGCGGCACGGCTGCGTAAGGCGGCGCCTTCCAGGGGCGCCCACCACCGGCCGGTGGTCCGGCACGGACCGCCGCTTTCGGCCGGTGCCGACCCGCGCGCCCGGTGGGGGCTTGTCGCGCAGTTCCCCGCGCCCCTGGAAGGGCGCCGCCCAGCGCAGAGGGCAACCCCAGGGGCGCGGGGCCACGCGCGCAACCCACCACCCGCCGGTGGTCCGGCACGAACCGAACAGCCGCTTTCGGACGGTGACGACCCGCGCCACCGTGGGGGCTTGTCGCGCAGTTCCCCGCGCCCCTGAGGTGGTGACGGTCGTCGCCACACGACGGTGAGTGGTGGGCCGGTCGCGCAGTTCCCCGCGCCCCCGAAGGGCGCCGCCCAGCGCGGAGGGCAACCCCAGGGGCGCGGGGAACTGCGCGCGCAACCCACCACCGGCCGGTGGTCCGGGGCGGACCGAACAGCCCCTTGCGGACGGTGGCGACCCGCGCGCCCGGAGGGAGCCGTCGCGCAGTTCCCCGCGCCCCTGGGGCGGTGAGGGTCGTCGCCACACAACGGCGAGTGGTGGGCCGGGACACCCGGAGGGGCTAGTCCGGGTGGCCGAGTTGGAGGTCGCGTTCGGTGCGGCCGCCGCCGGCCACTTGGAGGACGGTGGCCACCGGCGGGTAACCGGCCGCGATGACGGTGTATTCGCCGGCCGCGAGGTCCACGAAGCGGAAGTGGCCGTCCGCGGCGGTGGTGACGGAGTCGACGACATTGCCCGCGGCGTCGAGGAGGGTGACGCGGGCGTCCTCGACCAGGCGGCCGCCGGGGGCGCGGACGGTGCCGCGCAGGACCGCGCCGCCGGCCAGTTCGACGTCCTGGCGGGTCTCCCGGGAGGCCTGGACGGTGACGGGGAGCGCGGCGGGGCGGTAGGCGGGGGCGCTGGCGGCCAGCGTGTATTCGCCGGCGACCAGTTCCGCCAGGACGTACGCGCCCTCACGGCCGCTGCGCGAGGTGGCCACGACGTCGCCGCGCACGTCGGTGAGGGTCACGATCGCGTCCCGCACGGGTGTGCCGTCGGCGGTGCGCACGGCCCCCGCGAGGCGGCCGGCGCCGCCGAGGACCACGTCGAGGTCGACCGGGTGGTCGCCGACGGTGACGCTGACCGCCTGCGGCTGGTGGCCGCCGGCCGCGGCGATCAGGACGTAGCTGCCGGCGCCCGGGGTGCTCAGCGCGTAGCGGCCGTCCTCCCCGGTGGCGCCGCGGCCGATCTGCCGTCCGGTGCCGTCGATCAGGGTGAGCGCGGCCCGGCCGACGCTGCTGCCGTCGGAGTGCTGGACGGTGCCGCAGACGGCGACGCCGCTTCGCGGCGGCGGGGTGGACAGCCGACGGGCGCCGGGCAGCGGCGCGTCGGCGGCGGCGCCGTCGAGGTGGCCCGTCGCGGGGGCGTCGTACGCGGTCGTGGCGGCGCTCGCGGCGGCGGTGCCGTGCTGGGTGACCAAGGGTTTCTCCTTGAGCAGGAAGGCGAAGAGGAAGCCGAGGACGAGCACCGGCACCAGGTAGAGGAAGATCCGCGGCATGGCGTCGGCGTACGCCTGCACATAGCCGTCGCGCACCGCGGCGGGCAGGGTGCGGACCAGTTGCGGGGTGACCGACTGCGGGTCGGGCAGATGTGCGCCGTGCGGCAGCTCGACGGCCAGCCGCTTGCCGAGCCGGTTCGCGAAGAGCGTGCCGAAGACGGCGGCGCCGACCGAGCCGCCGATCTGCCGGAAGTAGTTGTTGGCGCTGGTGGCGGACCCGATGTCGGCGGGGCTCACCGAATTCTGCACGGCGAGCACCAGGACGGGCAGCACCAGGCCGATGCCGAGGCCCAGCACGGCCATGTAGACGCTGTAGGTGAGCTGCGGGGTGTCGGCGTCCATCAGCGAGAGCATCCACATGCCGGCCGCGGACAGGGCGCCGCCGACGATGGGGAAGATCTTGTACCGCCCGGTGCGGCTGATGAGCTGGCCGCCGACGATGGACGCCACCACGACGCCGAGCATCATCGGCAGCATCAGCAGCCCGGAGCCGGTGGCGCTGGCCCCGTCGACCATCTGCAGGAAGGTCGGCAGGTAGCTGGCCGCGCCGAAGAGGGCGATGCCGACGACGCAGCCGATCAGCGCGGTGACGTTGAAGACCCCGTCGCGGAAGAGCCGCAGCGGGATGACCGGCTCCGGGGCGAAGCGCTCGACCAGCAGGAAGAGCAGCGCGCAGCCGACCGCGGCGGCGCCGAGGCCGAGGATCTGCCGGGACTGCCAGTCGTATTTCGAGCCGCCCCAGGTGGTGATCAGCACCAGGCAGGTGGAGCCGGCGGCCAGCAGCAGGGCGCCGAGCACGTCGAGCCGGGGGCGGGCGCTGGGTTTGGGGAGCTTCAGCACCAGCGTGATGACGATCAGGGTGACCACGCCGAAGGGGATGTTGACGGCGAAGCACCAGCGCCAGGAGGCGTGGTCGGTGAAGAAGCCGCCGAGCAGCGGTCCTGCGACCGAGGCGAGGCCGAAGGCCGCGCCGATCATGCCCATGTAGCGGCCGCGCTCACGGGGCGGGACGATGTCGGCCATGATCGCCTGCACGCCGATCATCAGCCCGCCGCCGCCGATGCCCTGGACCGCGCGGAAGGCGATCAGCTCGTTCATGGAGCGCGACCAGGCGGCCAGGGCTGAGCCGGCGACGAAGGTCAGGATCGCGAACTGGAAGACGCCCTTGCGGCCGAAGAGGTCGCCGAGCTTGCCGTAGATGGGCAGGCCGATGGTGGAGGCCAGCAGATACGCGGTGACGACCCAGGACATCTGGTCGAGGCCGTGCAGCTCGCCGACGATCTTCGGCAGGGCGGTGGCCACGATCATCTGGTCGAGGGCGGCCAGCAGCAGCGCCAGCATCAGGCCGAGGAAGACCAGCCGGACCCGGCGGGGGGTCAGATCGGGCCCGCCGCCGGGTGTGCCCGCGGCGGGCGCGGGCCCGGTGCCCGCGGCCTTCGTCGTGCCTTCGGCCAGGGCGGTGGCAGCGCCGGGACCGCCGCCGCTGTCGCCCCCTCCGCCCCCGCCTCCGTCCTCGGTCAGTGCCGCCGTCCGGTCGGTCAGCGTGCTGCCAGCCACCCTTCACTCCCCTCGTCACACCTGTTGCGCCACCGTCTCCCGCATGAGGCGACAACGAAGCAGTGGCGCGGCGATTCTCAGGAAGTAGGCAAAACCACCCTTATCAGTGAAAGATCACGAAACCAACCGGGTGAGGGTGCGGGGTGCTATGCGGCGGGCGCACCGCTCTCGACGTCGGCGGCGAGCGCCGCCAGGATCGCGTCGTAGATGCGGTTGAGGCCCTTGGGGGCGAAGGTGCGCTCGAAGAAGCCGCCGACGCCGGTCGCGCCCTGCCAGTGGGTGGCGGCGACCACCTTGCTGCCGCCCTCGCCGGACGGGGTGACCGTCCAGGTGGTGACGAGCGTGGAATTGCGGTCGGTCTCGACCAGCTGCCGCGCGGCGGGGGCGGTGACGTCGAGCACGCAGTCCCGCACCCGCTTGCTCGTGGCCTGGAGCCTCCAGTGCACGACGGTGCCCGCGCCGGTGCCGCCCTCGCGCACCTCGTACTCGCTGAACTGCTCAGGGAGCACCCGGCCGCGGGTGCCCGCGTAGTCGGCGAGGGCGTCGTACACCCGCTCAGGCTCCGCCGCGACGATCCGCTCCGTGGTGGCCTCGACCAGCGCCATGAATTCTCCTCGGTCCGTGTCCGTGCACGTTGTTCACGCGCCGCACAAGCCAACCACACCCGCTTTTCGAATCTGTGTTCTATTGTGGGGGCAGACGGCACACCCGACGACCGGAGGAGGGCGCGATGCGCTGGGACCAGCAGGGCCGGGGTGACGCCACGGCCGCGCTCTTCGGCACCGACGCGGTGACCCGCCGCTTCGACACCCCCGAATTCCGCGGTATCACCTTCCACGAGGTGCGGGCCAAGTCGATCCTGAACCGGGTGCCAGGCGCGTCGCGGATGCCCTTCGAGTGGACGGTCAACCCCTACCGCGGGTGCAGCCACGCCTGCGTCTACTGCTTCGCGCGCAAGACGCACAGCTATCTGGACCTGGACACCGGGCACGACTTCGACACCCAGATCGTGGTGAAGACCAATGCCGCGGAGCTGCTGCGCCGCGAGCTGGCCGCGCCCCGCTGGCAGGGCGACCACATCGCGATGGGCACGAATGTCGACTGCTACCAGCGGGCCGAGGGCCGCTACCAGCTGATGCCCGGCATCCTGGCGGCGCTGCGGGACCGGGCCAACCCCTTCTCGATCCTCACCAAGGGCTCGCTGATCCTGCGCGATCTCGAACTGGTGCGGCAGGCCGCGCGCGTCACCGAGGTGTCCATCGCGCTGTCCGTCGGCTTCCTCGACGGCGAGCTGTGGCGCAGCGTGGAATCGGGCACGCCTTCCCCCCAGACGCGCCTCGCGGTCTGCCGCACCCTCAGCGAGAACGGCATACCGTCCTCGGTGCTGATGGCGCCGGTGCTGCCCTTCCTGAGCGACTCGCCCGAGCAGTTGCGGGCGACGGTCCGTGCCATCGCGGCGACCGGGGCGGGGTCGATCACCCCGCTGGTGCTGCATCTGCGCCCCGGCGCCCGGGAGTGGTACATGTCGTGGCTGGCCCGCAACCACCCGCATCTCGTGCGGCGTTACGAGGCGCTGTACGCGGGCGGGTCGTATGCGCCGACCTGGTATCAGCGCCGGATCACCCGCCAGGTGCACGAATTCGCGGCCGAGTTCGGCTGCGGCCCGGCCCGCGGGACCGGCTTCCGGCAGGACCCGAGGGAGGACCGGGAGCCGGCGCGCGACCAGGATCAGGCGCGGCCGCAGGGCCGGGGAGGGCGGGCGCAGGGTCCGGCGGGGGCACAGGAGCCGCCCGCCGCCATACCCGCGTCCCGCCCGCCCGTGGAGCCCGGGGCCGGGGACACCCAGCTCACCCTGCTCTGACGGGACGGCGCCGCGCGCGCCGCCACATCTTCTGCCGGCCGTACTCCACGGGGGCGTACGGCCGGCAGATCACCGGCCGCCGCGGGACCGTTCGCGCTCATCTGTCGGCGGTGCAGATCACATGCGCGCAGGGGTGGCGCCGAAGTTACTCGCCAGTTACGCTCGAATGCATCGTGCACGGCGGCCTGGTGACGCAGCCGCCGCGCATGCGCAGCACCACGTAGGTCCGGCATCATCGCGGCGCGGCCCCGGGACAGGGCCGGCCGGCATCCCGCGCGGGCGCGCACATTTCGCGACCGGCCCGCGACTCCGCCTCACCACCGCCTCCCAGCCGTGCGCGCACCGCCGCGCCCGGTCTCCTCAGCGTCTGGAGTCACGCGATGGACCGTCCCTCAGCAGCCTCGGAATCCGCAGCTCCCGCCCCGGCGCCGTCCCCGGCGCCGTCCAATGAAGCCGCCGCCATTCCCCCGTCCGTCATCGCCGTGGTCGGCCTGGGCACCATGGGCTCCGGCATCGCCGAGATCATGGCCAGGGCCGGGCACGAGGTGGTCGGCGTCGACATCGACGTCGCCGCCGCCCGCCGCGCGGTCACCGCGCTGGAGGCCTCCACCGCGCGCGCGGTGGAGCGCGGCCGCTGCACCGCCTCCGAGCGCGACGACGCGCTCGCCCGCTTCCGCACCTTCCCCGACCTCCAGGCCGCCGCGGCAGCCGACCTGGTCATCGAGGTGGTGGACGAGCGCTACGACACCAAGCGCGAGGTCATCACCGCGCTCGACCGGATCGTCAAGCCGGGCGCGATCCTGGCCACCGGGACCAACGCGCTGTCGGTGACCCGGCTCGCGGCCGAGACCGGCCGCCCCGACCGGGTGCTCGGCCTGCACTTCTTCGCGCCCGCGCAGGTCATGAAGCTGGTCGAGGTGGTGTCCACGGTGCTGACCTCGCCGGAGACCACCGCGGCCGTCACCGCGCTGGTGCGCAGCCTCGGCAAGGAGCCGGTGCCGGTCGGCGACCGGCCGGGATTCATCGCCGACGGGCTGCTCTTCGGGTATCTGAACCAGGCCGCCGCGATGTACGAGGCCAGGTATGCCACCAGGGAGGACATCGACGCGGCGATGCGGCTGGGCTGCGGCCTGCCGATGGGCCCGCTGGCGCTGCTCGACCTGATCGGCGTGGACACCGCGACCACCGTCCTCGACGCGATGTACGAGGCGAGCAAGGACCGGCTGCACGCCCCCGCGCCCGTGCTGCGGCAGCTCACCGCGGCCGGGCTGCTGGGCCGCAAGTCGGGCCGCGGCTTCTACAGCTACGAGGCCCCCGGCGCTTCCACGGTGGTGCCGGACGCGGAGACCCCGGCGGAGGGCCGGGGGCCGGCGCGGATCCGTGCCGTCGGCAGTGTCGGGGTGGCCGGCTCGGGGACCATGGCGACGGGTATCGCCGAGGTCTTCGCGAAGGCCGGCTTCCCGGTGCAACTGGCCGCGCGCAGCCCGCAGAAGGCCGAGAAGGCGGTGGCGCGGCTGGCGAAGTCGCTGGACCGCTCGGTGGCGCGGGGACGGCTCAGCGCGGAGCAGCGCGACGCGGCCGTGGCCCTGGTCACCCCCGCGGCCTCCTACGACGCCCTGGGGCAGGCCGACCTGGTGGTCGAGGCGGTCACCGAGGACCTCTTCGTCAAGCAGGAGCTCTTCCGGGTCCTGGACAAGGTGTGCAGGCCGGGCGCGGTGCTCGCCACCACGACCTCCTCGCTGCCGGTGGTCGCGATCGCCCGATCCACCGGGCGCCCGCAGGACGTCGTCGGGATGCACTTCTTCAACCCGGCGCCCGCGATGAAGCTGGTCGAGGTGGTGCACACGGTGCTCACCGCCGACGATGTGCGGGCCACCGTCCACCAGGTGTGCGGTGCCCTGCGCAAGCACCCGGTGGACTGCGGCGACCGGGCGGGCTTCATCGTCAACGCCCTGCTCTTCCCGTACCTGAACAACGCGGTGAAGATGGTGCAGGACCACTACGCGAGCGTGGACGCGATCGACGCGGCGATGAAGCTCGGCGGCGGCTACCCGATGGGGCCCTTCGAACTGCTCGACGTGGTGGGCCTCGACGTGTCGCTGGCGATCGAGCAGGTGCTGCACGAGGAGTTCCGCGATCCGGGACTCGCGCCCGCGCCGCTGCTCGAACACCTGGTGTCCGCCGGCTGCCTGGGCCGCAAGACCGGTCGGGGCTTCCGCGAGTATGCCCGCCGCTGACCGGCCGGCGGGCCGCGGATCCCGTGCGGCGGGCTGGGGCGGTTTCCCCCCCGGCCGCCGGACGGGCGGGTCCTTCGTGTTACGTTCCCCACATGTCCCAGTCCGCGAAGTCCGGTGCCCCCGAGACCGCGACCGTCCGCCGCGCCGCCGCCCAGCGCCACCGGGTACGGCAGGACCTCGCGTCGGCCGCGATGCACCTGTTCGCGACGCAGGGCTACGAGGCGACCACGGTCGACGAGATCGCGGCGACGGCCGGTGTGGCGCGGCGGACCTTCTTCCGGCACTTCCGGTCCAAGGAAGAGGCGATCTTCCCCGACCACGACGACACGCTGGTCCGCGTCCAGGCCGTGCTGGACTCCGCCGACCCGCACGAGCACCCGCTGGACACCGTGTGCCGCGGTATCACCGAGGTGCTGCGGATGTACGCGCAGGTGCCCGAGGTGTCGGTGGAGCGCTACCGGCTGACCCGCGAGGTGCCGACGCTGCGGGAGCGCGAGATCGCCTCGGTGGCCCGCTACGAGCGTCTCTTCACGCGCTATCTGCTGGGCCACTTCGACGAGGGCGCCCAGGGCTACGGCGACGACGACCCGCTGCTCGCCGAGGTCGCCGCCTCCGCGGTGGTCGCCGCGCACAACCATGTGCTGCGGCGCTGGCTGCGGGCGGACGGCAAGGGCGACGTCGAGGCGCAGCTCGACCACGCCTTCGACGTCATCAAGGCGACCTTCGGCACCGGCATCGGGGCCGGGCGCATACCCTCCAGGGCCGCCTCCACGACCCCGGCGACGGTGTCCAGGCACGGCGAGGTGGTGGTCGCGGTGGCACGTACCGACGCCTCACCCGCGCAGATCCTGCGCAGCATCGAAGAGGCGCTGCGCAAGGCCTGAGCACCCTCCCGCACCCCCTGAACAGCGGTTGTCCGGTTTCCCGGGCGGCCGCTGTTGCCCGTTTCGGGCCGCGGGGTGACACTGAGAAGAAAAAATGGCACGCAGTGTCTTTACAACTGGCACGCAGTGCCATACGGTATCCCCAGTCCGGGCGGACGGCATGCGGTGATCCCCCGCAGGCCGGCTGTCCCCCAGGCCCCGGACGCCTGCGTCACAGGCATTCCGCGCCACCGCGCGGACCTTCCCACCGTCAAGCCCTTGGCCGGACCGACGGCGGCACCTCCATCCCACCCGACCCCCGCGTTCCCGCGCACACCACCGCACACACAGCCCCGTACCACCGGTGTGCACGCGGAACGCTTCGCCGGAGGCGAGTCATATGAAGGAAATCCTGGACGCGATCCTCGAAACCGACACCACGGCCGCCGACTTCGCGGCACTGAAGATGCCCACCTCCTACCGCGCGGTCACCGTGCACAAGGACGAGGCGGAGATGTTCGCCGGCCTGGCCACCCGGGACAAGGACCCGCGCAGCTCGCTGCACCTCGACGAGGTGCCGGTGCCGGAGATCGGCCCCGGCGAGGCCCTGGTCGCGGTGATGGCCAGCTCGGTGAACTACAACTCGGTCTGGACCTCGATCTTCGAGCCGGTCTCGACCTTCGCCTTCCTGGAGCGCTACGGCCGCCTGTCGCCGCTGGGCAAGCGGCACGACCTGCCCTACCACGTCATCGGCTCCGACCTGTCGGGCGTGGTGCTGCGCACCGGCCCCGGGGTGAACAAGTGGAAGCCCGGCGACCGGGTCGTCGCGCACTGCCTGAGCGTGGAGCTGGAGTCGGCCGACGGCCACAACGACACGATGCTCGACCCCGAGCAGCGGATCTGGGGCTTCGAGACCAACTTCGGCGGCCTGGCCGAGATCGCCCTGGTCAAGTCCAACCAGCTGATGCCCAAGCCGGAGCACCTGAGCTGGGAGGAGGCGGCCGCACCTGGCCTGGTCAATTCCACCGCCTACCGCCAGCTGGTCTCCCGCAACGGCGCCGGCATGAAGCAGGGCGACAACGTCCTGATCTGGGGCGCCAGCGGCGGACTCGGCTCCTACGCCACGCAGTTCGCGCTGGCCGGCGGCGCCAACCCGATCTGCGTCGTCTCCAGCCCGGAGAAGGCGGATATCTGCCACCGCATGGGCGCGAACGCGGTCATCGACCGCAGCGCGGACGGCTACCGCTTCTGGCGCGACGAGCACACCCAGGACCCCCGCGAGTGGAAGCGCTTCGGCGGCCGCATCCGCGAACTGACCGACGGCGAGGACGTCGACATCGTCTTCGAGCACCCCGGCAGGGAGACCTTCGGCGCCTCGGTCTACGTGACCCGCAAGGGCGGCACGATCGTCACCTGCGCCTCCACCAGCGGTTACACCCACGAATACGACAACCGCTACCTGTGGATGAGCCTCAAGAAGATCGTCGGCTCGCACTTCGCCAACTACCGCGAGGCGTGGGAGGCCAACCGGCTGGTCGCCAAGGGCAAGATCCACCCGACCCTGTCGCGCACCTACAGCCTGGCGGAAACCGGCCAGGCCGCCTACGACGTCCACCGCAACCTCCACCACGGCAAGGTCGGCGTCCTGGCGCTGGCCCCCGAGGAGGGCATGGGCGTGACGAACCCGGCCCTGCGAGACCAGCACCTCCCGGCGATCAATTTGTTCCGTGACGCGTCAGCGGAGCGGACCGACGAGCACAGCCGTGACGCGTCAGCGGAACAGGCCGGCGAGCGCGGCAGGGTCGCCTGATGACCGCCGCACCGGGCAGCAAGGACCGCCCCTGGCTCATGCGGACCTACGCCGGGCACTCCACCGCCGAGGCCTCCAACGCGCTCTACCGCAGCAACCTCGACAAGGGCCAGACCGGCCTGTCCGTGGCCTTCGACCTGCCGACGCAGACCGGCTACGACGCCGACCACGTCCTGGCCCGCGGCGAGGTCGGCAGGGTCGGGGTGCCGGTCGCGCACCTCGGCGACATGCGGCGGCTGTTCGAGGACATCCCGCTGGAGCGGATGAACACCTCGATGACCATCAACGCCACCGCCATGTGGCTGCTGGCGCTCTACCAGGTGGTCGCGGAGGAGCAGGGAGCGGACATCACCGCCCTCCAGGGAACCACCCAGAACGACATCGTCAAGGAGTACCTGTCCCGCGGTACGCATGTCTTCCCGCCGGTGCCGTCGCTGCGGCTGACCACGGACATGATCACGTACACCGTCCACCACATGCCGCGGTGGAACCCGATCAACATCTGCAGCTACCACCTGCAGGAGGCCGGGGCCACGCCCGTGCAGGAGATCGCCTACGCGATGTCCACCGCGGTCGCGGTGCTCGACGCGGTCTTCGCGTCGGGGCAGGTGCCGCAGGAGCGCAGGGGCGAGGTGGTCGGCCGGATCTCCTTCTTCGTCAACGCCGGCGTCCGCTTCGTCGAGGAGATGTGCAAGATGCGGGCCTTCGGGCGTATCTGGGACACCGTCACACGGGAGCGCTACGGCATCGAGGACCCCAGGCACCGGCGCTTCCGGTACGGCGTGCAGGTCAACTCGCTGGGCCTGACCGAGGCGCAGCCGGAGAACAACGTGCAGCGCATCGTGCTGGAGATGCTGGCCGTCACACTGTCCAAGGACGCCCGCGCCCGCGCGGTCCAGCTGCCCGCCTGGAACGAGGCGCTGGGCCTGCCCAGGCCGTGGGACCAGCAGTGGAGCCTGCGCATACAGCAGGTGCTGGCGCACGAGAGCGACCTGCTCGAATACGCCGACATCTTCGACGGCAGCCATGTGGTCGAGGCGAAGGTCGCCGAGCTGGTGGAGCGGGCGACCGCCGAGATGGCGCACATCGAGGAGCTGGGCGGCGCGATGGCGGCCGTCGAGTCCGGCTATCTGAAGTCCGAGCTGGTCGCCTCGCACGCCGCGCGCCGGGCGAGGATCGAGTCGGGCGAGGAGAAGATCGTCGGTGTCAACATCCATGAGGGCACCGAGCCCAGCCCGCTGACCGCCGACCTGGACACCGCGATCATGACGGTCGACCCGGCGAACGAGGCCCGGGTGGTGGCCGCGCTGCACGGCTGGCGGCTGGCCCGCGACGAGCCGCGCGCGCAGGCCGCGCTGGACGCGCTGCGGTCGGCGGCGGCCGGCACGGAGAACCTGATGGCGGCGACGCTGGACTGCGCGCGGGCGGGCGTGACGACCGGCGAGTGGTCCTGGGCGCTGCGGGACGTCTTCGGCGAATACCGCGCCCCGACCGGGGTGGGCGCCGCGCCGGTCGCGGTGTCGGCGGAGGACGGCAGCCCGCTGGCCGACGTACGCCGCAAGGTGGCGGCGACCGCGAAGGAGCTGGGCGGCGGGCGGCTGCGGCTGCTGGTCGGCAAGCCGGGCCTCGACGGGCACTCCAACGGCGCCGAGCAGATAGCGGTACGCGCCAGGGACGCCGGTTTCGAGGTGGTCTACCAGGGGATCAGGCTGACCCCCGAGCAGATCGTGTCGGCCGCGGTCGCCGAGGATGTGCACTGCGTGGGCCTGTCGATCCTGTCCGGGTCGCACGCCGCGCTGGTGCCCGACGTGCTGGAGCGGCTGCGCAGGGCGGGGGTGGACGACATCCCGGTGGTCGTCGGCGGCATCATTCCGGCCGCGGACGCGACCGTGTTGAAGGCCGCCGGTGTGGCGGCGGTGTTCACACCCAAGGACTTCGGTATCACCGGGATCATCGGCCGGATCGTGGACGAGATCCGGCTCGCGAACAAGCTGGAGGTATGACTGTGCAGTTCGGCCGCACATATGAGGAGTTCGAGGTCGGTGCCGTATACAAACACTGGCCGGGAAAGACGGTCACGGAATACGACGACCACCTCTTCTGCCTCCTCACGATGAATCACCACCCGCTGCACATGGATGCCAACTACGTGGAGAAGGCGACCGACTTCGGCCGCAATGTGGTGGTCGGGAACTACGTCTACTCGCTGCTGCTCGGCATGTCGGTGCCTGACGTGTCGGGAAAGGCCATCGCCAACCTTGAGGTCGAGTCGCTGCGGCATGTGGCACCGACCTTCCACGGCGACACCGTCTACGGCGAGACGACGGTGCTGGACAAGTGGCCGTCGAAGTCCAAGAGCGACCGCGGCATCGTCCAGGTCGAGACCCGCGGGCACAACCAGGACGGCACCCTGGTCTGCGTCTTCCGCCGCAAGGTGATGGTGCCCACCGCCACGTACATCGAGCAGCGGGGCGGGGAACAACCCGGCCGCCCGCAGCCGGAGGGGAACTGACAGATGGCCGACCGACTCGCGCGGACCGACGGGCTGACCGACGTCCAGCAGGAGATCCTCTCCACCGTCCGTAGTTTCGTGGACAAGGAGATCCTGCCGGTCGCCACCGAACTCGAACACCGTGACGAATACCCCACCGACATCGTCGAGGGACTCAAGGAACTGGGCATCTTCGGCCTGATGATCCCCGAGGAGTACGGCGGCCTCGGGGAATCACTGCTGACCTACGCGCTGACCGTGGAGGAGATCGCCCGCGGCTGGATGAGCGTGTCGGGCATCATCAACACGCATTTCATCGTCGCGTACATGATCAAGCAGCACGGGACGCAGGAGCAGAAGGAGCATTTCCTGCCGCGAATGGCGGCCGGCGAGGTGCGCGGCGCCTTCTCGATGTCGGAGCCGGAGCTCGGCTCCGACGTATCGGCGATCCGCACCAGGGGCGTGCGCGACGGGGACTGCTACGTCGTCAACGGGCAGAAGATGTGGCTGACCAACGGCGGCTCGTCGAACCTGGTGGCAGTGCTGTGCCGCACCGACGAGGGGCAGCCGGACGACGCGCCCGCGCACCGGTCGATGACGACCTTCCTGATCGAGAAGGAGCCCGGCTTCGGGCCAAATCCCTCGGTCCCCGGTCTGACCGTGCCCGGCAAGATCGACAAGATGGGCTACAAGGGCGTCGACACCACCGAGCTGATCCTCCAGGACGTGCGGGTGCCCGCCGACCGCGTGCTGGGCGGGGCCGGCGGGCGCGGCTTTTACCAGATGATGGACGGGGTCGAGGTGGGCCGGGTCAACGTGGCCGCCCGCGGCTGCGGTGTCGCAAAAAGGGCCTTCGAGCTGGGCATCTCCTACGCACAGCAACGGCACACCTTCGGCAAGGCCATCGCCGAGCACCAGGCGATCCAGTTCAAGCTCGCCGAAATGGCCACCAAGGTGGAGGCGGCGCACCAGATGATGGTCAATGCCGCACGCAAGAAGGATTCCGGCGAGCGCAACGACCTGGAAGCCGGGATGGCGAAATATCTGGCGTCAGAGTTCTGCAAAGAGGTCGTGGAGGACGCCTTCCGCATCCACGGCGGCTACGGCTTCTCCAAGGAGTACGAGATCGAGCGGCTCTACCGGGAGGCTCCGATGCTGCTGATCGGCGAGGGAACCGCAGAGATCCAGAAAATGATCATCGGCAGGAGGCTCTTGGAGGAGTACCGAATCCAGGGATGAATGTCCGGATTTGATCGGATTTATACGAGGCGAAGGTCACACTGTGTCATGCCCGACGCCACCGGAACCAGCCATCGACTCGCCCTTGCGCTTGCCCAGTTGCCGGTGTCAGCCGATACCATCGAGCAAAGCCGCCGTCCCCAGAAGTAATTCGCGGCATCCTCCGCTACGAAGGTCTTCCATGCCCCACAGCCATTCCCCTGCTCCACGCGGCCGGGTCCGCCTCGCACGTGGCGCATCACCGTGGCTCCTGCCGACCGTGGCCACCGCCGCGGTCTCCCTCGCCAAGGCGCGGCGCTCCGGCCGCTGGGCAACCGTGGCCGTCCCCGCCACGGTGCTCGCGGCCGGGATGCTGTGGTTCTTCCGCGACCCCGAGCGGGAGGTCGCCGAAGGCCGGGTGATCAGCCCGGCCGACGGCGTGGTCCAGAGCATCATGCCGTGGAAGGACGGGCGCACCCGCGTCGCGATCTTCATGAGCCCGTTGAATGTCCACGTCAACCGGGCCCCGCTCACCGGCACGGTCACCTCCGTCGAGCACATCCCCGGCGGGTACGTACCGGCGTTCAACAAGGAGAGCGAGAACAACGAGCGGGTGGTCTGGCACTTCGACACCGAGGCCGGCGACATCGAGATGGTGCAGATCGCCGGGGCGGTCGCGCGGCGGATCGTGCCGTACGTGCCGCGCGGCTGCAAGGTCGAGCAGGGCGAGCGGATCGGGCTGATCCGCTTCGGCTCCCGGGTCGACGTCTACCTGCCGGCCGGGATCGAAGCGGGTGTCGAGGTCGGGCAGACCACCACGGCTGGGGTGACACGCCTTGACCGTGACTGATTCGGACACGGCGCAGTCCACCTGGGTCTCCGAGCTGCAGGACGAGGTCGACGACCTCCCCCTGTCGACCCGGCTGTCCATCGCCGACGCGCTCACCCTCGGCAACGCGATCTGCGGCTTCATGGCGGTGTACTTCACCACCACGGGCGTGCTCGTCCCGCACCTGATGGGCACGAGTGACGGCGGCATGTCGAAGCACAGCGCCGCCACGGCGGTCACGCTGATGCTGCTCGCCTCGGTCTTCGACCTCTTCGACGGGCTCGTCGCGCGCAAGCTGCGCAGCTCGGCGATGGGCGCGGAGCTGGACAACCTCTCCGACCTGATCAGCTTCGGGCTCGCCCCGGCGTATTTCGTGGTCGTCTGGGGCCTGGTCGCCGACGACGCCTACGGCAAGGTGTCCGCGGTCGCCGCGGTGCTCGTCGTGCTCGCGGTGGTGCTGCGGCTGGCCCGCTTCTCCTGCACGACGCTGCGGGACGGCGTCTTCCAGGGCATGCCCAGCCCCTTCGGGGCGATGACCGTGGTGTCCGTGGTGCTCCTCGAACTGCCCTTCGCGCCGACCATCGCGGCGATCGTGGGCGTGGCCTGGCTGATGGTGAGCCGGGTCGAGTACCCCAAGCCGCGCGGGCGGCTGGCCGTCGTCACGCTGGCCTGGATCCTGGTCAGCATGGGATGCCTCACCGCCTGGACCCTGGACGCCCCCGGCGGCCACCAGCTCCTCCAGACCGGTGCGGCGCTCCAGTGCCTGGCCGCCGCGGTCATCCCCTGCTTCGCCACGACGCGCCGGGTGAACACGATCCGGGCCAATCGCCGCGAGGCGCGAGCCGAGGCCATCCGCTAGCCCCGCGCCCGGGGGTTTCCCCCGGGACCCCCTCTGGCACCCTCCGCCGCTTCCCGCGGCCGGGGGGTGCTTTTGCCTGCGGCGCGGCCCTTCTGCGGCCGGTGGTCCGGCCCCACCGAGCAGCCCCTCCTGCGGTCGGTGGCCGGATCCGACAGAAACGGCCCCTTGCGGCCGGCGGCGACGTGCAGCTTGCCGACGGCCGGTCGCGCCCACGCGGCGCCAGCCGCACATCAGATGCAGCCCCGCGCCCCTGAGGGCTCGGCCCCGCCCCAGAGGGCACCCACCAGGGGCGCGGGGAACGGCGCGCTCAGCCCACTACCGGCCGGTGGTCCGGATACGACAGGAACAGCCCCTTGCGGCCGCTGGCGACCCGCGGCCCGTCGACGGCCGGTCGCGCCCACGCGGCGCCAGCCGCACATCAGATGCAGCCCCGCGCCCCTGAGGGCTCGGCCCCGCCCCAGAGGGCACCCACCAGGGGCGCGGGGAACGGCGCGCTCAGCCCACTACCGGCCGGTGGTCCGGATACGACAGGAACAGCCCCTTGCGGCCGCTGGCGACCCGCGGCCCGTCGACGGCCGGTCGCGCCCACGCGGCGCCAGCCGCACATCAGATGCAGCCCCGCGCCCCTGAGGGCTCGGCCCCGCCGCAGAGGGCACCCACCTGAGGGCGCGGCCCAGCCGCAGAGGGCACCCGTCTGAGGCGCGGCCCCGGCGCGGAGGGTGGCCACCAGGGGCGCGGCCCCGCAGGGGATGGGTCAGGTCAGGAAGTCGTGGGCCAGGTTGGCGGACAGGTGTTCGAGGAGGGGGCCGGCGTCGGACATGGAGCGGGAGGTGTCGGGCTCCAGGTCGGAGAGGGCGTAGGCGCGGCGGATGCCGGCGGCGCCGAGGGCGGCCGGGGGGAGGCTGAGGCGGCCGCAGACGGCCACCACGTCGATGGAGCGGGCGCGGGCCGCGCGGGCGACGCCGGCGGGGGCCTTGCCGTGGAGGGTCTGCTCGTCGAGGGAACCCTCACCGGTGATGACGAGCGTGACGCCGTCGAGGGCCGCCTCGAAGCCGAGGACGTCGAGCAGCACGTCGATGCCGGGCCGGAAGGCCGCGCGCAGGCCGACCAGGGCACCGAAGCCGATACCGCCGGCGGCGCCGGCGCCGGGCGCCTCGGCCTCCGCGGTGGCGTCGAGCACCTCGGCGTAGCGGGCGAGGGCCGCGTCCAGGACGGCGACGTCGGCGGGCGACGCGCCCTTCTGCGGGCCGTAGACGGCCGCCGCGCCCTTCGGCCCGAGCAGCGGGTTGTCGACGTCGCTGGCGAGCACCACGTCGGTGGCGGCCAGCCGCGGGTCGAGCCCGCCGAGGTCGGCGGTGGCGAGGCCGGCCAGCGCGGCGCCGCCGGGCGCCACCGGGGCACCCGAGGCGTCGAGGAGCCGCGCGCCCAGCGCGCTGAGCATGCCCGCGCCGCCGTCGTTGGTGGCGCTGCCGCCGACGCCGAGCACGATCGTGCGGGCCCCGGCGTCGAGGGCGGCCCGCAGCAGCTCCCCGGTGCCGTAGGTGGTGGCCGTGAGCGGTGCGAAGTCCCCGGGCGGCAGGTGCCGCAGCCCGGAGGCCTCGGCCATCTCGATCACGGCGGTGCCGTCGCGCAGCGCGTAAGCGGCTTCGACGGGCTCGCCGAGCGGCCCGGTGACGCGTACCGTCCGCCGCTCGAAACCGGCGGCGACCGCCGCGTCGACCGTCCCGTCGCCGCCGTCGGCCACGGGCAGCGCGGCCACGTCGAGGCCGGGGACGACGGAGCGCAGGCCGGCCATGACATGCCCCGCCACCTGCACCGCGGTCAGCGAGCCCTTGAACTTGTCGGCGGCGATCAGAACGCGCCCGGTCGAACTTCCTGCGGTGTCGGACACCTTGGTCTTCTCCATCCGGTACGGAACGTCGCGCCTTTCGGACCCTATCCCGGCGGGGCCGCCGTGCCCGTCGGCGACGCTGCCCGTGGTCGTACGAACACGGCCCGTCGGCGGGCCCGGCGCCGTAAATTGGCGGCATGACCATGGATTTCGCGACCTACATCGCCGGCCTTCCGAAGATCCTCGCCGGCGCCAGCATGCTGTGCCGTTCGGCGGACGGGCGGATCCTGATCGTGGAGCCGAACTACCGGGACGACGGGACGTGGACGCTGCCCGGGGGCACGATCGAGTCGGACCTGGACGAGACGCCGCGGGAGGGTGCGCGGCGGGAGACCCTGGAGGAGATCGGGCTCGACGTGGAGCCGGGCGCGCTGCTGGTGGTCGACTGGTCCTCGGGCCCCGGGCGGCCGCCGTCGGTGAGCTTCCTCTTCGACGGCGGGGTGCTGTCGCCGGAGCAGCTGGCCGCGGTCCGTGTGCAGGAGGAGGAGCTGGACTCGTGGCGGCTGGCCGCGCCCGCGGAGCTGGACCGCTTCTTCGCGCCCGGCCAGCTCGGCAGGCTGCGGGCCGCCCTGGCGGCGCTGGACGCGGGCGCCGGCGCCGCCGAGCTGGTGAACGGCCGCCCGGTGGCCGTGAAGGAGTGACTCAGGGCTTGGGGATGTCGAAGTAGTAGGTCAGGCCGCCGGCCAGCCGGATGTCGCCCTTGACCTTGAGCTTGCGGGTGAAGAAGAGCGTGGGGCCTGACGCGTTGCCCGACACGAGGCGGAGGAATTCCGGCGCGGCCATGGTGAGGCTGAGCTGCGGCTCGCGGTCGGTGCGCTCGGGGGTCACCGTGCAGGTGCCGCCGCCGATGTGGGTCTCGTAGACGTCGTCCTCGTCGCCGTCGGTGATGCGCCAGCGGATCAGCGCGTCCCTGCCGGCGGCCGCGTCGGGCTTGAAGAGGGTGTGCATCCGGCCGAAGACCTCGTCGAGCACCCGGCGACGCTGCTCGCCGCTCATCAGCTCGGCGATCCGCCGGGTGGGCGTGCCCTTGACGATCCGGGCGAATTCAACGGGCTCGACCGAGCCGAAGTCCAGGGTCTCCAGGTCGAGATCGTCCAGTGCGGCCATCGGCCACCGTCCTTACTCCAGCGTAAACTTACCGGCGGGTAAGCCTAGTTTCCGTACGCCCCGGTGACAACCCGCACCCCCCGGTCGTGACCGCTCCCGCGGAAGATCCACGAATGGTGCGGAAAGCGGCGACACAGAGCAACCTTTACCCCTATGCTTCCGGTTCGGCACCCGTAACCGCCTGCGGAAACGGGTGTCTTGCGGCTTGAGCCGCCTTCTTCGGCATGCCCCCCACCCCACTGCGGCCCGCTGCGGCCGCATGTCGTGTCTGCCGGGCTGCCCCCGTCCCCACCGCTTGCGTTCCACCATCGAAAGGCGCGTGTCCCATGTCCCAGTCCCAGACCCTCGGCAACGGCGAGAACACCTCGTGGGAGAAGTTCTGGTACGTCCTCGGCTGCATCTACTTCGGTGCCGCCTACCTGTCGAAGGTCCCGGGGAAGAAGGCGCTGTCGGAGTACGGCCTGGTCGAGATGACCGGCGCCGAGAAGTTCTGGTACGTCGTGCAGTGCATCTTCTTCGGTGCCGGCTACTTCAACAAGATCATCGTGAAGAAGGCGCTGTCCGAGGTGCGCTTCGCCGCCCCGCAGGGCTACGCGGCGCCGGCCGGCGCCCAGTCGCCGTACGCTCCCTGACCGCAACTGCCGCCCGGTCCGGCGCCGCCTCCCGCCAGGGGCGGCGTCCAGGGCGGCGCCGGCAGCGGTGTCAGCGCCCGGCCGCCGAGCGCCGCAGGTGCCGCAGGACCGCGCCGGCCGCGTTGTGCCCGCTCATACCGTGCACTCCGGGGCCCGGCGGGGTCGCCGACGAGCACAGGAAGACCCCGGGCCGCCGGGTCGCGTAGGGCACCGCGGCGAGCCGCGGGCGCAGCACCGCCTGGATGCCGGCGAAGGCGCCGCAGGCCACGTCCCCACCCACGTAGTTGGCATTGCGCGCGGCGAGCCCCGCGGGGCCGGTGGTCGCGCGGGCCAGCACCAGATCGCGGAATCCCGGCGCGAAGCGCTCGATCTGCCGCTCGACGGCGTCGGTGGCGTCGCCGTGCCAGTCGTGCGGCACGTGGCCGTACGCCCAGAAGACGTGCTTGCCCTCCGGCGCCCTGGTCGGGTCCACCACGGTGGGCTGCGAGGTGATCAGGAACGGGGTGTGCGGCGGGCGCCCGGTGACCGCCCGGTTCAGGGCGTCGCCGATCTCGGTGTAGGTCGGGCCGATGTGCACGGTGCCGGCCCGCCGCGCCGCCTCCGCCGTCCACGGGACGGGGCCGTCCAGGGCGTAGTCGATCTTGAAGACCGAGGGGCCGTAGCGGTAGCCGCGGTAGGCGTCGCCGAGCGCGGCGATCCTGGCCAGCGCGGTCGGCGAGGTGTCGAAGACGTAGGCGCGGGCCGGTGGCAGCTCGTCGAGCTTGCGCACGGTCACGCCGGTGCGGATCTCGCCGCCCAGCTCGGTCAGATACCCGGCCAGCGCGTCGGAGATCGACTGCGAGCCGCCGCGGGCCACCGGCCAGCCGCGCTCGTGGGCGGCGAGCGCGAACATCATGGCCAGCGCGCCGGTGAAGGGCTGGCCCAGCCGCGAGATCGCGTGCCCGGCGAGCCCGGCGAGCAGCCCCCTGGCCTTGGCGTCGCGGAAGCGCAGCGCCAGCAGCGCGGCCGGCGGGGTGCCGGTCAGCCCGAAGCGCAGGAAGCGGTAGGGGTCGCGGGGTATGCCGGCCCACGGCGGCCGGAAGAAGTCCGCCGCGATGGCGTCCCAGTGGCCGATATAGGGCGCCATCAGCTTGCGGTAGGTGCCCGCGTCGCGCGGCCCGAGGGACGCGGCGGTCTCGCCGACCGTACGGCCGAGCACCGCGGCGGTGCCGTCGGGGAAGGGGTGCGCCATCGGCACCTCGGGCTGCACCCACTCCAGGCCGTGCCGGGCCAGCGGCAGTGCCTGGAAGGCGGGCGAGCCGATGCCGAAGGGGTGCACGGCGGAGCACGGGTCGTGCCGGAAGCCCGGCAGCGTCAGCTCCTCGGTGCGCGCGCCGCCGCCGACGGTGTCCGCGGCCTCGTAGAGCTGCACGCTCAGGCCCGCGCGGGCCAGCTCGACCGCGGCGGTCAGCCCGTTGGGTCCCGCTCCGACGACGACCGCGTCGGCGACCACGGCCCGCCTCACGACCGGGCCGCCGTCCGGCCCGCCGGGTTCTCCTGCACACCGACTCCGTTGCCCATGGCGCCATCCAACCAGACGCCGGGGCACTGTGGTTCCGCACCCCGTACGGCCGCCGCCCTCATGACATCGCCGGGATCACCTGCTCGCCGTAGGCGTCGATCGTCGACTCCTTGGCGTCGTGCATGTCGTAGACGGCGAAGTGGTCGACGCCCAGGTCGCGCAGGGCCTTGAGCTTGGCGACATGGGCCTGCGGCGGGCCGATCAGGCAGAAGCGGTCCACGATGTCGTCGGGCACGAAGGCGGTGTCGGGATTGCCGCTGCGGCCGTGGTGGGAGTAGTCGTAGCCGTGCCGCTGCTTGATGTACGCGGTCAACTCGTCCGGGACCAGGGCGGAGTGCTCGCCGTAGCGGGCGACCAGGTCGGCGACGTGGTTGCCGACCATGCCGCCGAACCAGCGGCACTGCTCGCGGGCGTGCGCCAGCGCCTCCGGCGAGTCGTCGGCGGTGACGTAGGCGGGGGCGGCGACGCAGACGGTGACGGACGCCGGGTCGCGGCCCGCGGCGGCCGCGGCGGCGCGCACCGCCTTGACCATCCACTCGGTGAGGTAGACGTCGGCCAGTTGCAGGATGAAGCCGTCGGCCAGCTCCCCCGCCATGGCCAGCGCCTTGGGGCCGTACGCGGCCATCCACACCGGCAGCCTGCCGTCCTCGACCCACGGCAGCCGCACCGCGGTGCCGTCGACCAGGGCCTCCCGGCCCTCGGCGAGGTCGCGGATGGCGGTGATGGCCTCGCCGAGCCTGGCCAGCGTGTTGGGCGGCCGGCCGGCGACCCGCATCGCCGAGTCGCCGCGGCCGATGCCGCAGATCGTGCGGTTGCCGTACATCGAGTTGAGGGTGGCGAAGGTGGACGCGGTCACCTCCCAGGTGCGGGTGCCCGGGTTGGTGACCATGGTGCCGACGGTGAGCCGCTCGGTGTGGTCCAGGATGCGGCTGTGGATGACGAAGGGCTCCTGCCACAGCACGGCGGAGTCGAAGGTCCAGCCGTGGGTGAAGCCGTTGCGCTCGGCACGCCGCATCAGTTCGACGACGTCGGACGCGGGCGGGTCGGTCTGCAGCACGAGGCCGAAGTCCATGGCCGCACTCCTTAGGTGACGGGTGGCTACAGGTACTGGCAGATGCCGCGCGGGGTGTACTGCCCGTGCCCGGCCCTGCCGACGAAGGCGCGTTCCTCGATGACCGGGACGCCGCGGGACAGCACGGTCTCGACCCGGCCCGTGAGGGTCCGGCCCTCGTAGGCGGAGTAGTCGACGTTCATGTGGTGGGTGCTCGCGGAGACCGTCTGCTCGGCGTGCGGGTCGTAGACGACCACGTCGGCGTCGGCGCCCGGGGCGATGGTGCCCTTGCGCGGGTAGAGGCCGAACATCCGGGCGGGGGCGGCGCAGGCGATGTCGATCCAGCGGCGGCGGGTGATGTGCCCGTCTACCACGGCCTGGTGGAGCAGGTCCATCCGGTGCTCCACCCCCGGCATGCCGTTGGGGATCTTCGAGAAGTCGCCGCGGCCCATCTCCTTCTGCCCGGTGAAGCAGAAGGGGCAGTGGTCGGTGGACACCACCTGGAGGTCGTCGGTGCGCAGCCCCCGCCACAGCGCGGCCTGGTGCTCGCGCGGGCGCAGCGGCGTGCTGCACACGTATTTGGCGCCCTCGAAGTCCGGCTCGGCCAGGTTGTCGGTGGACAGGAAGAGATACTGCGGGCAGGTCTCGCCGAAGACCGGCAGGCCCAGGTCGCGGGCGGCGGCCAGTTCGGCGACGGCCTGCTCGGCGGAGACGTGCACGACGTAGAGCGGCGAGCCGGCCACCCGGGCGAGCTGGATGGCGCGGTGGGTGGCCTCGGCCTCCAGCAGCGCGTGGCGCACCTCGCCGTGGTAGCGGGGGTCGGTCTTCCCGGCGGCGAGCGCCTGCTGGACCAGGACGTCGATGGCGATGCCGTTCTCGGCGTGCATCATCACCAGGCCGCCGTTGCCCGAGGCGCGCTGCATGGCGCGCAGGATCTGCCCGTCGTCGCTGTAGAAGACCCCCGGGTAGGCCATGAACATCTTGAAGCTGGTGACGCCCTCCTCGACCAGGGTGTCCATCTCGGCGAGCGTCTTGTCGTTGACGTCGGCGACGATCATGTGGAAGCCGTAGTCGACGGCGCACTGGGCGTCGGCCTTGGCGTGCCAGGCGTCGAGTCCGGCGCGCAGCGACTCGCCGACGCCCTGGATGGCGAAGTCCACGATGGTGGTGGTGCCGCCCCAGGCGGCGGCCCTGGTGCCGGTCTCGAAGGTGTCGGACGCGGTGGTGCCGCCGAAGGGCATCTGCATGTGGGTGTGCCCGTCGACACCGCCGGGGATGACGTACTTCCCGGTGGCGTCGATGACGGTGTCCGCGGTCCAGCCGGCCGCGGTGTCGCTGTCGTGGGCGGCGAGCGCGGCGATCCTGCCGCCCTCGATCAGGACGTCGGCGTGCATCTCGTCGGCGGCGGTGACGACCAGGCCGCCGCGGACGACGGTACGGGTGCCGGTGCTCATACGGTGACGCCTCCCGTGGCGGTGCTCTGCGGGCTCTCCAGTGCGTTCTGCGCCGCCTTCAGCGCCGCTTCGAGCGCCGCGGCGCCCTCCTCCGCCTCGGCGACGGTCAGCGACAGCGGCGGGGCGATCCGCAGCACATTGCCGGCCCTGCCGCCCTTGCCGATGAGCAGGCCCTGCTCGCGGGCGGCCTCCAGGACCAGTCCCGCGGCCTGCGCGGACGGCTGGTCGGTGCCGGGCACGACCAGTTCGACGCCCAGCATCAGGCCGCGCCCGCGCACCTCGCGGACCACGCCGAGGCCGGCGGACACCGACTCGATCCTGGCCTTCAGCAGGCCGCCGACCCGGCGGGCGTTGCCCGGCAGGTCGTGGTCGATGAGGTAGCCCAGGTTGGCGAGCGCCGCCGCGGCGGTGACCGGGCTGCCGCCGAAGGTGGAGATCGAGTTGGCGGTCAGGCAGTTCATCACGTCGGCGCGGGCCACCACCCCGCCCATCGACATGCCGTTGCCGACGCCCTTGGCGAAGGTGAGGATGTCGGGCGGCCCGGCCTTGCCGTGCGCCTGCCAGCCCCAGAAGTGCTCGCCGGTACGGCCCCAGCCGGTCTGCACCTCGTCGGTGATCCACAGGATGCCGTGCCGGTCGAGCACCTGCTTGAAGGCCGCGAACAGCCCGTCGGGCGGCAGGGTGAAACCGCCGACGCCCTGGACGGGTTCGGCGATCAATGCGGCGACCTGGCCGCCCGCCTGCCCGAGCACGTCCTCCAGGTCGGCCACGCAGGCGGAGATGAACTCGGCGTCCGACAGGTGCGCGTAGGGCCCGCGGCTGCGCACCCCGCCGTGCACGTAGAGCGTCTGCAGCGGGGACAGGCTGGTCGGCGACCAGGCTGAATTGCCGGTGATGCCGATCGCGCTGAAGGACCGGCCGTGGTAGCTGTTGCGCAGCGCGAGGATCTGGTTGGAGCTGCGGTAGGCCGTCGCCAGCAGCAGGGCCGTGTCGTTGGCCTCGGTGCCTGAGGTGGTGAAGAAGACGCGGGCGTCGGGGATGCCGGACAGCCGGGCGATCCGCTCGGCCAGTTCCACGGCCTGGCTGCTCAGATACAGCGTCGAGGAGTGCAGCAGCTTCCCGGCCTGCTCGGCGACGGCAGCGGCGACCTCGGGCAGGGCGTGCGCGGTCATCGTGGTGAGGATGCCGCCGAAGAAGTCCAGGTAGCGGTTGCCCTCGGCGTCCCAGACGTGCCGGCCCTCGCCGTGCGTCAGCTCGATCGGCTGCGCGTAATACGTCGCCAGCCAGTCGGGCAGTACGGCCCGGTGCCTGGCGTGCAGTGCGGCGTGCGCGCCCGCGGTCTCGGTGGCCATCGGCTCAGCCCTCCGTCAGGTCGCCGTAGGCGTCGGGCCTGCGGTCGCGGTAGAAGGCCCACTGCTGGCGGACTTCGTCGATCAGGCCGAAGTCCAGGTCGCGGACCAGCAGTTCCTCCTTGGTGTCGGAGGCGGTGCCGTCGACGAACTGCCCGCGCGGGTCCACGAAGTAGCTGGTGCCGTAGAAGTCGTTGTCGCCGTACTCCTCGCGGCCGACCCGGTTGATCGCGGCGACGAAGTATTCGTTGGCGACGGCGGCGGCCGGCTGCTCCAGCTGCCACAGGTAAGCCGACAGGCCGCGGCTGGTGGCGCTCGGGTTGTAGACGAGTTGGGCGCCCGCGAGGCCCAGTGCGCGCCAGCCCTCCGGGAAGTGCCGGTCGTAGCAGATGTAGACGCCGATCCTGCCGACCGCGGTATCGAAGACCGGCCAGCCGAGATTGCCCGGTTTGAAGTAGTACTTCTCCCAGAAGCCGGTCACCTGCGGAATGTGGTGCTTGCGGTATTTGCCGAGGAAGCTGCCGTCCGCGTCGATGACCGCGGCGGTGTTGAAGTAGACGCCCGGCTGCTCGATCTCGAAGACCGGCACGACGATCACCATGCCCGTCTCCCGGGCGAGTTCGCGCATCCTGAGCACGGTCGGCCCGTCCGGCACCGGTTCCGCCCAGCGGTAGTGCTCGGCCTGCTGCACCTGGCAGAAGTAGGGGGCGTTGAAGACCTCCTGGAAGCCGATCACCTTCGCGCCCTGCGCGGCGGCGGCCCTGGCATGTTCCTCATGCTTGGCGATCATCGTCTCGGTGTGGCCGGTCCAGGTCGCCTGGACGAGCGCGGCACGCACGACATTGCTCATGACAGCAGCTCCTCTGACGTGACGTCACGCCGGTTCTACGCACGTAGATCCCCGCCGTCCGACGAACGTAGATCCCTCGCCCCACTCTGACAAGGCCCCCGCCGTTACCGCCTGACGTCACCCATGTTTCGCCCCCGCCCGACCCATACGGCGCACTGGCGGGCGTGGTGGCCTGATCCCGCCCATGACGCGGGAGGCGGGCGTTCGAGGGGTGCGGTCCTGCGACGGCCGGGGCGCGTGGGGGGACGCGGCGGGCCGGACCGGGCCGGGCGCGGCGAATCGAACGGCGGGGACGGGCCGGTGCGCACTTCCCGCCATAGTCCGCCATTCGGCTGAGCGAGTGGGATATGCGCATTTACCGTACTGATCGTGAAAGCCGTACGTCATACGCGGGTCCTGCCGGCTGCCGCCGGGCTGGCGGCGGCGCTGCTGGTGCTGTCGGCCGGGCCCGCGCCGGCCGCGGGCGGGGTGACGGTGACCGTCGGCTGCGCTCCGGGCGCCGGATGCGGAATCCTGCTGGTCAGCTGCGGGCCCGGCGGGCACGTGACGGGGGTGGTGCGGCTGGGGGGCGCCCTGCCCGTGCTGCCGATCGGGCACATCACGGTGCGGATCGGGGGGCCGTGCGGGGTGGCGCAGCCGCCGCCGACGGCGCCGCCATTTACCACGCCGCCCACGACGCCGCCGACGACGCCTCCCCCGCCCTCGACGCCTTCGACGGTGCCTTCCACGGTGCCGCCGAGCACGGCTCCGGGCACGGCCTCCGCGTCGGCGGCGGCGCCCTCGCGGCCCCTGCCGCCGGTCGCCTCCCGGCCCGCCGTGCCCGCCGCGAGGGAGTCGCCGCACCCCGCCACCGCCTCGGCTGCCACCGGGCCCACCACCGCGTCCACCAGCGGCCCGCCGCCGCCCGTGCCGCCCGGCCCCGCCGGACATACACCGCCGCCGGTCGCCGCCGAGCCGTACGACCGGGCTTCGGGCGAGGCCGCGCGCTGGTGGCTGCTGACGATGGCGGTCGTCGTCCTGCCTGCCGTGCTCGCGGCACTCCCCTACCGCCACATCCGGCGCCGGCACTGAAACCGACCCCTGGGAGTCCCATGTCCTCCTACGCCCTCCCCCTGCTGTTCACCCTCGGCGGTGCCGCCTTCGCCTTCTGCCTCGGCCGCTTCCTCGGCGCGGGAGGCGTCACCGCCGAAGGGGAGATCGGCGGGCAGGCGCTGTCCCTGATCGGCGCGGTCCTGCTCAGCTCCTTCATCCTGCTGACCGGCTTCCAGGTCGCGGGGAGCTGGTCGGCGCTCAGCAGCGCGCGCAGCGGTACGTACGACGAGGAGCGGGCGCTCACCGACACCTACTGGGCCGCGGGCGGCCTCACCGCCGCCGACCGCACGGCGGTGCGCGGGCTGCTGCGGCAGTACACCGCGGACGTCCGCACCACGGAATTCCCCGAGCTGGCGCGCGGGCGGACCAGCCTCGCGGCCTGGCAGGCGCTCGACCGGGTCCGCGCCGCCGTACGCACCGCCGCCGCCCCCCGGCCCGACCAGCAGGCGGCCAAGGCCGCGGCCCAGTCCGCGCTGGCGACCGTGTACGAAACCCGCACCGATCGGGCCGCCGCGGTCAAGGCCGGCATACCCCGGGTGATCTGGCTCGCGATGGTCGGCGCGGGCGGCTTCCTGATCGCCTTCCCCGCGGTCCTCGGCCTCACCACCACCGCCCGCCACATCGCCGCCCACTCCTTCGCCGGCGCCGCCGTCGCCTTCGCGATCGTCCTCGCGGCCCAGCTCAACCACCCTTTCCGCGAGCCCTTCGGCGTCAGCCGCACGGCTTTCGTCTTCGCCGAGACCCGCTTCGACCAGATGGACGGCCGGCAGCGGTGAACCGTGTCCCGGGCAGCCATGTGTCGGGGCCCGCCGCCGGGGAAGACGCCCGACATGGCCGTACTCAGGAAGTTCGCCCGCCCCCTTCTCGCGTCGACTTTCGTCGTCGGCGGCTATGCGGCGCTGCGCAGCCCCGAGGCGCAGGCGCCCGACGTGACGCCGACCGCGCTGCCCCTCACCGAACGTGTCCTGCGGCTGCCGCAGGACGCCGAGCAACTGGTCAGGATCACCGGCGCCCTGCAACTGGGCGCCGGCGGGCTGCTGGCGCTCGGCCGGCTGCCCCGCGCGGCGGCGCTCGCGCTGTCGGTCAGCCTGCTGCCCGCCGTGCTGGCGGTCGATCCGTGGTGGACGGTCGCCGACCCCGACGAGCGGGCGCGGCAGCGCGCCAGGTTCTTCGCCGGGCTTTCGGTGCTCGGCGGGGTGCTGCTCGCCGCCGCCGACACGCACGGCAAGCCGTCGCTCGCCTACCGGACCCGGCGCGGCACCCGGCACGCGGCGGACGGTCTCGCGGACGGTGCGCGGGATCTGGCGGGCGGCGTACGCGACCGGCTCCCGACGCGCTGAGACCGGCGGTCCGGGGAAGGCTTGAAGCAGGAAGCCGGGGCCGTCCGGCCGTGTGAAGGGACCGCACCATGATCCGCATCGGGGACATCCGCGAGTGGCGCAACGAAGACGTCCTCGATCCCGGGGGCCACAGGATCGGCATCCTGGAGTCCGTCTACGTGGACACCAGCACCGACGAGCCCGCGATGGGCACCGTCCGGGTGGGGATGCCCACCCGGCACCGGCTGGTCTTCGTGCCGCTGGACGACGCACAGGTCGGGCCGGGCTACGTGAAGGTCGGCTACGACAAGGAGCTGGTCAAGTCCGCGCCCTGGATCGGCACGGACGCTGTGCTGCCGGCCGAGGACGAGCCGGCGATCTTCGAGCACTACGGCCTCACCTACAAGCCGGGGGCCAACGGCGAGCGGCAGCTCGCCCGCCGCTGAATCCGCACCGCTGAATCCGCACCGCCGACCCCGCCGCGCCAGGAAGCGCGCGGGGTCTCAGCGCGCGCCGCGGTGCAGGGCCGCGGCCAGGTCGCGGTGGCAGGGCGGGGAGACCCGGGCCGCGGCGGCGAGCAGGGGGTCGGTGAGGGACGGGCGGGCGCGGGCCACCGCGGCCGCGGCTTCCGCGGTCCTGCCGCGGGCGACGGTTTCGAGGAGTTCGCCGGCCTCGGCCGTGCGGCCGCCGCTGTGCAGGAGGTCGGCGACCACGGCGACGTCCCCTGCCGAGCGGGCGGCGACCTGGTGCAGCAGGGTGCGGGAGTGCGGACCGCGCCCGGCGGCGGCCAGCGCGGAGACGGCTTCCGCGACCGGCCGCGGCGGCAGCGCGGCGATCTCCCAGAGCAGGGTCGCCACGTCGGCGGCGAGGCCGGTGCGCTCCAGTTCCCGTACGACGTAGGGCAGACGGTCGGCGGGTCCTTCCGCGGCCGCAGCCAGGACGAGGTAGGCGGCGCCGCTCTCACCCGTGCGCCGCAACTGGCCGAGCCTGGCGGCCTCGGCGCGCGCCTCGGCGGCCCACCGGGGGTCGGCGGCCGGCTGCGCGGGCTCCGGTGCCGCCTGCGGCGCCCCGGCGAAGCGCGCCCCGCGCGGCATCCTGGGCGCGGGCACCTGGCGTGCCGCGGGCTCGGCGGCCGGGGGCGCGGACTGCACGCCGGTCCGCGGGGCGCCTGCGAAGCGCGCCCCCCGCGGGGCGGACGCGGACGCCTCGTGGTCCGCCGCGGACGGCGTCACGGGAACCGCGCCCGCCGACGCCGGCCCCCCGTCCGACCGCGGCGCCCTCGCGAAGCGCGCCCCCCGCGGCGCCGCGGGCACGGGCGCGCCCGGCGACTCGACCGGCTCGGGGTCGGCGGGAGCCACGGCGGCGAGCCGCTGGTGGAGGGTCGTGCAGCGGGCGGTGGTGCGGGTCAGGTCGTCCCGGGTCCAGGCGAGGGACTGGGCGCGGGCCGAGGTGGGGTGCCGGGCGTAGGCGCGGGCGGACTCGCGGGCCCGGGAGGCCGCGGACTCGCGGGCGCGGGTGGCCTCGGCGAGGCGGCCGCGCAGGCGGGCGGCGGCGTCGGGGGCGGCGTCCTCCGCGGCGAGGGCGGCGCGGTGCAGGGCGTAGGCCCTGGACGCCTCCGCCGGGTCGATGTCCTCGGCGCCGGAGTTGACCGCGAGGTCGCGCAGGACGGTTCTGACCACGTCCCAGGGCGGGATCTCCCGCCCGGTCTCGTGGTCGCGGGCGGGACCGGGCTCGCGTTGGGCGTACAGGCCGTACCAGCCGGGCCGTTCGCCGAGCGCCGCCACCAGGGACCGGAAGTAGTACGTGAAATCCGCCGTCACCGAAGCCTCCCGACCGGCATTGGACACCCGGTGCGTTACGGCGCTGCTACGGACGGTTTTCTGGCGGTGACAGGATCCGCCGCGGAAGCCGCCGCGGATCGGCAGGCAAACTTGTAAGTTTCCCTGCCGGACTCCTACGGTGGAGCCATGCCGAGAGCCGACCGCGCCCGTACCGCAGACGAGCTGACCACGCTGGTCGCCCAGCTCAGCAGACGGCTGCGGGCGGCGTCCGCGGCCGCCGAGCTGACCCCGTCGCAGCAGTCGGTGATGGGGCGGCTGGGGAGGGAGGGTCCGGCGACGACGGCCGGGCTCGCCCGCGGCGAGCTGGTCAGGCCGCAGTCGATGCGGCTGACGCTGGCCGCCCTGGAGGAGCGCGGGCTCGTCGTCCGCGCCCCGCACCCGACCGACGGCCGGCAGGTGGTCTTCTCGCTGACCGCCGAGGGCGCCGGCCTGCTGGGCTCCGGCCGGGCCGCCCGCCGCGGCTGGCTGGCGCAGGCGATCGAGGCCCGGCTCACCCCGGAGGAGCACCGCGCGCTGGCCTGCGCCCTCCCGCTGCTCCGCCGGCTGGTGGAGTCACCGCACGACCCGTACGACGGCCCACCGCACGACCCGCACCGCACCGCACCCACAGGAGATGTCCCGCAATGAGCGCCACCACCCTCGACCCCCGTACCGCCCTGGTCGCCATAGACCTGCAGACCGGCATCGTCGCCCTGCCCACCGCCCACCCGGCGGACGAGGTCGTCGCCCGCAGCGCCCGGCTGGCCGCCGCCTTCCGCAAGGCGGGCCTGCCGGTGGTGCTGGTGAACGTCACCGGTGTGGCGCCCGGCCGCACCGACGGCGGCCCCGGCGGCTCCGTCACCTTCCCCGAGGGCTGGACCGACCTGGTCGGCGAGCTGGACCCGCAGCCGTCCGACATCACCGTCTCGAAGCAGCAGTGGGGCGCCTTCTACGGCACCGGGCTCGACCTGGAGCTGCGCCGCCGCGGGGTCACCCAGATCGTGCTGTGCGGCATCTCCACCAGCATCGGGGTGGAGTCCACCGCCCGTGACGCGTACGAGCACGGCTACAACGTCACGGTGGCCACCGACGCGGTGACCGACACCGACGCCGCCGCGCACGAGCGCTCGGTCAGCGCGATCTTCCCGCGGCTCGGCGAGACGGGCAGCACCGCGGACATCCTGGGCCTGCTCCCGGCCTGACCGGTCCGCTCGTGGCGCGGCCCACCCGTAGTCGGCACCGCTCGAACACCGCTACGATGCCGCGCCATGAGCGACGACCTCCGCAATCTCGTCCTTGGCCTTGCCGCGGCCGCCGTCTGCGTGGCGCTCGGCTGGTTCGCCCGCGGCTATCTGTGGCAGCGCAGGCTGCACCGCAAGCAGCGCTTCTTCGGACTGCCGAAGGACTCCGAGTGCCTGCTGGTGGTGCCGCGCGATCCGGGCTCGCGGACCTGGAGCGTGGCGCGGCACGACGCCTTCGCGCTGCTCGAACTGGCCGCCGTGATCGGCGAGTGCGGGGCGCACTCGGAGGTGCTCGCGCACGACACGGCCTGGCAGGGCTTCGGCGCCCGCACCGAATTCTGCATCGGCGGGCCCGCGGAGAACCTGCGGCTCGCTGCGCACCTGCGGTCCATGCTGCCGGGCATCGAGATCAACGTCGATCCGGCGCCCGGTCCCGAGCAGGGCGCGATAACGGTCGGCGGCGACACCTACCGGCTGGAGAAGGGCGCCGTCGAGCACGTCCTGCTGGCCCGACTGGCGTCGGCCGGCGACACCGGCAACGACCGCCCGGTCTTCCTGTCGTCGGGCCAGCGCGGTATCGCCAACCAGGCGGCGGTGCGCTATCTGGCCAGGCACCACACGCGGCTGGCCCGCAAGCACGGGGTGGACTCGACCTTCTGCCTGCTGCTGCGGGTGGTGAATTCCCAGGCCTACGGGTCGGACGTGGTGGAGCTGGTGGCCGATGTGACCAAGCCGGCCGTGGCGGCGTCCAAGAAGCTCAGTCAGCGAGACCGATCACCAGCCACATGATGCCGGTGCCCGCCACCGTGCAGAGCAGCGTGGAGCTGGACGGGTGCGGGCTGTGCGCCTCCGGGAGGATGTCGGAGGTCGCCAGGTAGAGCAGGAAGCCGGCGAAGAAGCCCAGGTAGAGCCCGAGCGCCCCGGACGGGATGGTGAAGGCCAGCGTCACGGCCGCGCCGGCCACCGGGGCGATCGCGTCGGCGCCGAGCAGCAGCTGCGCCCGGCGCCGGCCGTTCCCGTACATCCGGGTGATCGTGTACGTGTTGAAGCCGTCGGCGAAGTCGTGCGCCACGACCGCGATGGCGACCACGATGCCGACGGTGTTGCCGGCCTGGAAGGCGGCGCCGATCGCGAAGCCGTCCATGACGCTGTGGCCGACCAGCGCGGCGGCCGCGGTGATCCCGATGCCCTTGACCGGGTCGTGCGCGTGCCCGTGGCCGTGAGCGTGCGGGGCGTACTCGCCCTCGTGGGCGCGGTGGATGGCGACCGAGCGCTCGATGATGTGCAGCGCGAGGAAGCCCGCGACGAACATCAGCAGCGCCGCGGGCACTCCGAAGACCACCCTCGGCTGGGTCTCCAGCGCCTCGGGCAGCAGATCGAATCCGACGACGCCGAGCATCAGCCCGGCGGCGAGTCCGAGGACGAGGTGGCGGCGGTCCCCGATGTGCTGGGCGACGACTCCGCCGACCATGGTCATCGCGAAGGCGCACGCGGCTATCAGGACCGGCATGGATCGATGATCCATGACGCCGCGCGCGGCCGCGACTCAGGGTCGCCTTACCCGCGAGAACGCCCCTGGCCGCCGACCCGGGCCGTCACGGCCCGCGCCATCACCCGCTCGCCGGTGGCGTTGGGGTGGGCGGGCGCCGCGGGCGAGGCGGGCACCAGCGGCTCTATCCAGCGGTCCGCGGGCGCCTTGCACATGTCGTGGCCCACGGTCGGCCGGTAGGTGTCGACGTATTCGGCGCCGCCGAGGAGCGCCTCGATCCGCAGCATGGTGTTGAGCTGCTTCTCGGTGTCCCGCAGATACGGGAAGTCGCCGGCCGCGAAGGGCACGGCGGGGAAGCAGCCGACGCCGTCGTCGGGCAGCAGGTCGGGGTAGCCGACGACGACGACCCGGGCGTGCGGGGCCTGGCGGTGCACGGCCCGCAGCACCGCGGCGACCTTCGGGGCGGTCCTGACGACGTTGACGGTGAGCTGGTCGAAGCCGCCCGCCCGGTAGTGGTCCTTGCAGGGGCTGCCCGCGGGGGCGGTGACGCTCAGGCCCGCGCAGGTGGCGATGATCGAGCTGAAACCGATGTCATTGCCGCCGATCTGCAGGGTGACCAGGGTGGTCTCCCGGGTGACGGCGTCGAGCTGCGGGCCGTTGGTGCCCTGGGCCTGCCACATCTGGACGGTGGTGGCGCCGCCGCAGCTGACGTCGGTGAAGCCGGCGTAGTGCCCGGCCGCGGCGACCAGCGACGGGTAGTTCTGGTTCGACCTGGCGCAGTTCGCGTCGACCTGGGTCGGTATGGCGGGGCCCGAGGCGTAGGAGTCGCCGAGCGCCACGTAGTGGACGGCGGGCTTGCCGTGCCCGCCGCCCTGGTGCCCGCCGGGGTGGGCGGCGGCCGGGGTGACGGCCGCCGCGGTCAGCGCGAGCGCCCCGCCGAGTGCCGCGGCCCCCAGTCCCACCGCCCTGCGGCGCGTCCCCGTGCCCGCTGCCGCGCTCCTGCTGCTGCCCGTGCCAGACCTGCCGGCCATGTGGCCCCTCCCCTGCGTCGACGCTGACGTCGATCAAGGCTCAGGGCCGCGGGGGGCGCTGTCAATGGCCCGGACGCCGCCAGGCTACCCGGGCGTCACTTCCCGTCCGGCCGGCGGCTCGCGGGGCCGCTCAGGTCGCGACGAGCTTGCGGGCGGCGGCCGCGATGGCGGGGGCGCTGATGCCCGCCGCCTCCAGTTGCTCGGCGGGGGTCCCGGAGCCCGGCATGGTGTGGACGGCGAGCCGGGTGTGCCGGGGGGTGGGGAGGCCGTTGCCGAAGGACTCCATCACCGCGTCGGCGAGCCCGCCCTCGGGGTGGTGGTCCTCGACGACCACGAAGCGCCCGGTGTCCGCGGCGGCGGTGCGCAGCGTCTGCGTGTCGACCGGCTTGACCGAGTAGAGGTCGATCACCCGGGCCCTGATGCCGTCGGCGACCAGCTGGTCGGCGGCGGTGAGCGCCTCGTGGACGGTGATGCCGGCGGCGATCAGCGTGACCTGGTCGTCGGAGTGCGAGCGCAGCACCTTGCTGCCGCCGATCGGGAAGGCGTCACCGGGTCCGTAGATGACCGGGCCGTTGCCGCGGGTGGCCCGCAGGTAGCTGATGCCGGGCCGGTCGGCCATCGCGGTGACCAGCTGGACGGTCTGGTTGGCGTCGCAGGGGTAGAGCACGGTGGTGCCGTGGATGGCCCGCATCATCGCCAGGTCCTCCAGGGCCATCTGGGACGGGCCGTCCTCGCCGATCGACACGCCCGCGTGGGTGCCGACCACGTTGATCGACGAGCGGCTGATCGCGGCCATCCGCAGGAAGTCGTGGGCGCGGGTCAGGAAGGCCGCGAAGGTGGACGCGTAGGCGGTCCAGCCGCGCACCCCGATGCCGACGGCGGCGGCGATCATCTGCTGCTCGGCGATGTAGCACTCGATGTAGCGCTCGGGGTGGTCGGCGAAGAAGAGCTGGGCCTTGGTGGAGTCGCCGACCTCGCCGTCGAGGACCACGATGTCGTCGTGCAGCGAGCCGAGCGCGGCCAGCGTCTCGCCGAAGGCGGTACGGGTGGCCACCGGGTCGCCGCCGGTGGCGTAGCGCGGCAGCACGGTGTGCGGGTCGCCGCCGCCGCGGGCGGGCGGCGCGACGTCGGGCGGCGGCTGGACGTCGACCCGCAGGTCGCGGATGCCGCCGAGTTCGCGGATGGCCGCGTCCGGGTCGGCCAGCGGCTTGCCGTGCTTGCCCTCCCGGTCCTCGACCTCGCTGGCGCCGCGGCCCTTGCGCGTACGGGCGATGATCGCGGTGGGGGCGCCGCGGGTGGTGGTGGCCGAGGTCATGGCCTCGTCGATGGCGGCGATGTCGTGGCCGTCGATCTCCACGGTGTGCCAGCCGAAGGCGCGGATCCTGCGCGCGTAGGCGTCCAGGTCCCAGCCGTGCCGGGTGGGGCCGCGCTGGCCGAGCCGGTTGACGTCGATGATCACCGTGAGGTGGTCGAGGCCCTCGATGCCCGCGTGCTCGAAGGCCTCCCACAGCGAGCCCTCGGCCATCTCGCTGTCCCCGCACAGCACCCAGGTGCGGTAGGGCAGGTGGTCGAGCCGGCTGCCCGCGAGGGCGACGCCGACGCCGACGGGCAGGCCCTGGCCGAGCGACCCGGTGGCCACGTCGACCCAGGGCAGCCGGGGGGTGGGGTGGCCCTCCATCCGGCTGCCGAGCTTGCGGAAGGTCAGCAGCTCGTCGTCGCTGATGGCGCCGGCCGCCTTGTAGGCGGAGTAGAGCAGCGGGGAGGCGTGGCCCTTGGAGAAGATCAGGTGGTCGTTGCCGGGGTGCTCGGGCCGGTCGAAGTCGTAGTGCAGGTGCCGGGCGAGCAGTACGGCCATCAGGTCGGCGGCGGACATCGACGAGGTGGGGTGCCCGGAGCCGGCCGCGTCGGCCGCCCTCACCGAATCCACCCGCAGTTGCTGGCCCAGCTCGGCGATGTCGCTGTCGCTCATGACCGGGGTGTGGGCGATCGTGTCTTTCATGGCGCGGTCTCTTTCCTCGCGGAGTCGGTCCGTCCCACCGTTGCGGCTGCCCGACCGGGGGCAGGACAAACCGGGATCGCGCCCCACCCGTCGCCTTACCCCAGGTAATGAAGGCGCGGGAGGCGGCGCTCAGATCTCCTCGGGCAGCGCCGTCGGCACCGTGACGGCCTTGGTCCTGGGGCTGCGCCGCTCGTGCCGGGCGATGCGGTGGGCGGACCAGGACAGCAGCACGCACATGCCGATGTAGACGGGGGTGATCACCATCACCACCGGGATGAAGGGCAGGTCGTAGTCCAGGTCGGTGGCGATGAGCTTCCCCGAGTAGAGGAATTCCTGGTAGGTGATGAGGTAGCCCAGCGAGGTGTCCTTCAGCGCCACCACCAGCTGGCTGATGATCGCCGGCAGCATCGCCCTGGCCGCCTGCGGCACCAGCACGTAGGTCATCACCTGGGTCTTGCGCAGCCCCAGCGCGTAGGCCGCCTCCCGCTGGCCGCGCGGCACCGCGTCGACCCCGGCGCGGAAGACCTCGGCGAGCACCGAGCCGTTGTAGAGGGTCAGCCCGACGACCAGCGCGATCATCGGGTCGAACCGGAGCGCGACGAAGATGAAGAAGATCATCACCAGCAGCGGCATCGCCCGGAAGAACTCCACCACCAGCGTGCTCGCCCAGCGCACCACCCGGTGGTCCGAGAGCCGCCCGGCGGCGAAGACCACCCCGAAGGCCAGCGAGGCGAGCGCGGCCCAGCCGAAGGCCCTGAGGGTGTTGGCGAGGCCGGTCAGCAGCAGCCGCTGGATGCCCTCGTAGGCGAAGGGCCGCCATTTCACGGCCGAGAACTGCCCGGTCTCCACCAGCTTGTAGCCGACGAGGCCGACCAGCGCGGCGAGCACCGCGACGGTGATCCAGGCGTACAGCCGGTGTCTGGCCAGCGCCTTGGGTCCCGGGATGTCGTAGAGGGCGCTGCTCGTGGTCACCTGGCCACTCCCAGCTTCCGCTCCAGCACGGCGAAGAGGCCGGCCAGGGTGAGCGTGACGATCAGGTAGCCGACCGCGATCCACACGAAGGTCCACACGATGCTGAAGCCCTGCTCGTTGAGCGGCTTGTAGGTGCCGAGCAGTTCGGAGACGGAGAAGGCCCCGGCGATCGCGGAGTTCTTGGCCAGTGCGATCAGGGTGGAGCCGATCGGCGGGATCACCGAGCGGGCCGCCTGCGGCAGCACCACCAGCGACAGCGTCTGGGTGAAGGTCATCCCGAGGCTGCGGGCCGCCTCGCCCTGGCCGAGCGGCACGGTGTTGATGCCGGCCCGCACCGCCTCGCAGATGAAGGCCGAGGTGTAGGCGCCGAGCGCCAGCACCGCGAAGACCGTGAAGGGCAGCACCACCCCGAACCGCGGCAGGCCGAGCAGTACCGCGAAGAACAGCAGGGTCAGCGGGGTGTTGCGGAGCACCGTCACCCACACGGTGCCGAACACCCGCAGCGCCTTGACCGGGGAGACCCGGCAGCCGGCGACCAGCACCCCGGCGGCCAGCGCGAGGCCGCCGGCCAGCAGGGTGAGCCGGACGGTGCCCCACAGGCCCCTGCCGTAGAGCGCGAAGTTGTCGGTCAGCACGTTCACGTGTCGCTCCCCTCGTCCCTTCAGTAGCGGTCGACCGGCGGCGCGGCGGGCGCGGGCACCCCTGACAGGCCGAGGGTGGCGGCGTAGGCCCGCCTCCAGTCGCCGTTGCGCTCGTGGGCGACGACGGCCTCGTCCAGCGCGAGGCGCAGCGCGGTGTCCCCCTTGGACAGGCCGATGCCGTAGGGCTCCTCGGAGAACGGCCTGCCGACCACCTTCATCTCCTTCGGGGCCTTGGCGGCGTAGCCCAGCAGGATCGAGTCGTCGGTGGTGACCGCCTCGACCTGGTAGGTGAGCAGGTTGTCCACGCACACCGAGTAGGAGTCGTACGTGACCGGTGTCGCGTCGGGGTAGTCGGCCTCGATGCGCTGGATGGAACTGGACCCGGCGGCCGAGCAGACCTTCTTCCCTCTCAGGTCCCGCGGCCCGCCGATGTCGTGCTCGCCGGTGCGCACCAGCAGGCCCTGCCCTGCCAGGTAGTACGGCCCGGCGAAGCCCACCTGGCGCTTGCGCAGCGCGTTGATGGTGTACGTGCCGACGTAGAGGTCGATCTGCCCGTTGCCCAGCGAGGTCTCCCGGTTGGCCGACGCGACGGCCTTGAAGGTGACGCGGTCGGCGGGGAAGCCCAGCGAGGCGGCCGCCATCCTGGCGATCTCGATGTCGAAACCGGAGTACGTCCCCGTGGCGGGGTCGCGCTCGCCGAGGTAGGGCTGGTCGTCCTTGACGCCGATCACGAGCCGCCCGCGGCCGCGGGCGCGGGTCCAGGTGGGCGAGGCGGGCAGCGAGAAGGCGGTGTCGACGCGGTAGGCGGGCAGGTCGGCGGCCCGCGGCCCTTTGGACGGCGGGCTGCCCTGCAGGCCGCAGCCGCCGGTCAGCGCCAGCAGGAGGGCGGCCAGAACCGGCAGGAGGGCGGCGGGCCGGGCGCTGCGCGGGGTCACGGGTGGGCCGTCAGTGGTGGAGGATCTTGGACAGGAAGTCGCGGGCCCGGTCGGTCCGCGGCTCGGTGAAGAAGTCCTCCGGCACCCGGTCCTCGATGATCTGCCCGTCGGCCATGAAGACCACCCGGTCCGCGGCGGACCGGGCGAAGCCCATCTCGTGGGTGACCACGACCATCGTCATGCCCTCCTCGGCGAGCTGCTGCATCACTTCGAGCACCTCGTTGATCATCTCGGGGTCGAGGGCCGAGGTCGGCTCGTCGAAGAGCATCGCCTTGGGGTCCATGGCCAGCGCGCGGGCGATCGCGACGCGCTGCTGCTGGCCGCCGGACAGCTGGGCGGGCAGCTTGCCGGCCTGCGGCAGCAGGCCGACGCGGTCGAGGAGTTCGCGGGCCCTGCGCTCGACCACGGCCCTGCCGCGGCGGCGGACCTTCAGTGGGGCCAGCATCACGTTGTCCAGGACGGTGCGGTGGGCGAAGAGGTTGAAGGACTGGAAGACCATGCCGACGTCGGCCCGCAGCGCCGCCAGGGCCCGGCCCTCGGCGGGCAGCGGCCGCCCGTCCACGGTGATGGTGCCGGCCTCCACCGGCTCCAGCCGGTTGATCGCCCGGCACAGGGTGGACTTCCCCGAGCCCGAGGGGCCGACGACCACCACGACCTCGCCGCGGGCGACGGTCAGCTCGATGTCCTTGAGCACATGGAGCTGACCGAAGTGCTTGTTGACGCCGCGCAGGACGATCAGGGGCTCCTCCGGCATACGGCCGCGGTCAGCCGAGCACGCGGTGGACGAGCGTGTCGCGCTCGGTCTGCGGGATCGCCGTCCACCGCATGCCGCGCAGGGCACCCTCCAGCGCCAGCAGGGTGTGGGTGCAGGCGTCGTCCGGCAGGTCGGGGCGGATCTTCTCGAAGGCCCTGCCCGATCCCAGCCGGCGCAGTTCGCCGGCGTCGTCGACGCCCGCGCGGCGCAGGCGGTCGGCGAGCACCGCCCCGATGTTCGGCAGCTGCTGTAGGGAGTCCACGTGGTGCCTCCGGTGCCAGGCTGATGGGTGAGTCAAGGGAACGTCTGCCGCCATCATGCACATATGCCGCACCCCAGCCGGCGACCAGGGCGTTGACACGCCCTGGTCGTAACCCCTGCGCGGGGTGGGCGCCACCGGATCGGGTGACGCGCCACCCTGCTCCCGCGCGGGCCTCTTCCCCCCGGGGTGCCGGGACCCGTCCGATCCGGGACCTTCTGCCGGTGCGGGGTTGCTCGCGCAGTCCCCCGCGCCCCTGGACCCCCGGGGGTGGCCCGCCCCCTCTGAACCGGGACCCACCGGCAGAGAGGGCTGGGCGCGCAGTTCCCCGCGCCCCCGGGGGTGGCCCGACCCCTCTGAACCGGGACCCACCGGCAGTGCGGGGCTGGGCGCGCAGTTCCCCGCGCCCCTCAACCCCCGGGGGTGGCCGGACCCCTCTGAACCGGGACCCACCGGCAGGGGGGGTTGCTCGCGGCCCTGGCTGGCTGCGGGCGGTCAGTCTTCTGCGGTCTCTGCCAGGACCTGGGACAGTTCTGGGGTGCCGTTTTCGGCCCAGGTGTGGCCCGCTTCCACGGTGTCGATCTCGCGGCCGGTGGTGAGGCGGACCACCGGGTGGCCGTTGGGCCGTATCTGCCAGTGGGCGCCGGGGACCGTACGGACGATGACCGTGCCCAGGTAGAGGCCCGCGTCATTGCCGAGGCGGTCGAGTGCCTGCTCCTCCTCGTCGCGCCAGTTGGGGACGAGTTGGTCGAGCGCGCTCAACGAGGCGGCGGAGTCGTCCAATTCCACCCCGTCGTCCGCCGCCCTGGCCCGCAGCAGCGGGCATTCGCCCAGCAGTTCGGCCAGCATCGCGGGGTCGGGCCGGTCCCGGTCGCCGAAGACGGCGAAGCTGCTGGCCACGGCATGCCGCTTGCGCCACTGGCTGATGAGGGGGATGTCCATCCCCCCAGCCTGGCACCGCGTCCACCGCTCCGATACCAGGCACGCGGCCTGATGTCAGGCGTCGAGGTCCACCACGACCGGGGCGTGGTCGGAGGCGCCCTTGCCCTTGCGCTCCTCGCGGTCGACATACGCGTCGGACACGGCCTTGGCGAACGGCCCGTTGCCGTACACCAGGTCGATGCGCATGCCGCGGTTCTTGGGGAAGCCGAGCTGGCGGTAGTCCCAGTAGGTGAACGGGTGGTCGTACTTGAGCGGGCGCGGGACCACGTCGGTCAGGCCGGTGCCGCGCAGCGCGGCCAGGGCGTCCCGCTCGGGGGCGGTGACATGCGTCTGGCCCTCGAAGACCGAGATGTCCCAGACGTCCTCGTCGGTCGGTGCCACGTTGTAGTCGCCGAGGACCGCGAAGGGCAGCTCGCCCACCGCGTCGTCGGCCACCGCGGCGCGCAGCGCGTCGAACCACTGGAGCTTGTACGCGTAGTGCGCGTGGCCGACCTCGCGCCCGTTGGGCACGTAGACCGACCACAGGCGGACCGGGCCGCAGGTCGCGGACACCGCCCGCGGCTCCTGCACCCCGTCGTAGGCGGGGCCGCCGGGCAGGCCCTTGACGATGTCGGCCAGGCCCACCCGGGAGATCAGCGCCACGCCGTTCCACCGCCCGTCGGCATTGACCGCGGCCTCGTAGCCGAGCTCGCGCAGCTCGTCGTACGGGAACTGCTCGTCGGTGCACTTGGTCTCCTGGACGCACAGGACGTCCGTGCCGCTGCTCTCCAGCCAGCCGAGCAGCCGGGGCAGCCGGGCGGTGATCGAGTTGATGTTCCAGGTCGCGATGCGCATACGGACCAACCTAGCGGCTGGGTCCGACAACGAGCCGCACGCCCTGGTCCGGTCAGGTCCCGGTGCCGTCGCCGGGCGCGAGCCGCAGGTGCTCGGCGGCGGTCAGATTGGTCAAGAGCATGTCGTAGAGCGGCCGGGCCAGGTCGGTCAGCAGCGCGTCGTGGACGTCGACGGCCCGCCGCGGCGCGACCTCGCGGACGTAGTCGATCACCTCGGAGACCTTGTTCCAGGGCGCGTGCACCGGCAGCAGCAGGGTGTCCACCGGGTAGCCGGGCACGGTCAGGGCGTCCCCGGGGTGGAAGACGGCCCCCTCGACCAGGAAGCCCACATTGGTGATCCGCGGCAGGTCGGGGTGGATGACGGCGTGCAGCTCGCCGTGCACCTGCACGTCGAAGCCGGCGGCGGTGAAGGTGTCGCCGTGGCCCACGGTGTGCACCCGGCCGGGGAAGGCCGCCGAGAGCTGCTCGGCGACGCTCGCCAGGGTCCACACCTCGGCTGCCGGGTTGGCTTCCAGACAGGCCCGCAGCCGGGCGGGGTCGAAGTGGTCCGGGTGCTCGTGGGTGACCAGGATGACGTCCGCGCCGTCCGCCGCGTCCTGTTCGCTGAAGGCACCCGGGTCGATGACGAGCGTCAGCCCGTCCTTCTCCATCCGGACGCAGGAGTGCTGTTTCTTGGTCAGCTTCACTGGATTCCACCCTCGCCGGTTGCGCGTCGGTCGGACTCGGTGCCCAGGGGCTGTCCCGCACCCCTGGGGTTCGGCGCCGCGCGGGACGGCGGCGCCCGTATTCCATCCTGCTACGGATGCCCGTTGGTCTCCTGCTCGACCACGGTGCGTGCCGCCGCCAGCGCGGCCCGTGCGGCCGGCAGCCCGCAGTAGACCGCGGTGTGCAGCAGCACCTCCTCGATCTCGGCCGGGCTCAGGCCGATCCGCAGCGCGCCCCTGACGTGGTCGGCCAGTTCGGCGAGCTGCCCGGTCGCGGTCAGCGCGGTGAGCGTGACGCAGGCGCGGGTGCGCCGGTCCAGGCCGGGCCTGGCCCATATCTCGCCCCACGAATAGCGGGTGGCGAAGGCGTCGAAGCCGCTGCCGAAGCCGTCGCCGGTGGTCAGCGGCCGGTCGGCGCCCGCGCTCTCGCCGATGACCTCGCTGCGGATACGGGAGCCCTCGGCGAGCCGGTCGGGCGTCGCGGAGGCCGGGATACGGGCCGGGGGGACCGGCGAGACCGGCGGCGGGGGCAGCGGCATAGCGGCGGGGGTGTGGTCCTGCCAGGCGGTGCCGAAGTGGGTGGCGAGCAGCTCGCCGACCGCGACGGGCTCCTCGACGGGCGCGAGGTGCCCGGTGGCGGGGACCACCGCGAGCCGCGAGTCGGGGATGCCGGCGACCAGCAGCCGGGCGTCGGCCGGCGGCGTCTCGGTGTCGTCGGCGCCGGCCACCACCAGGGTGGGCACTCCTATGCTGCCGAGCGAGTCGCGGATGTCGAAGGCCGCCAGAGCCTCGCAGGCGGCCACGTAGCAGGCCGGGTCGGTGCTGGCGACCATCTGCACGGCCCACTCGGTGATGGCCGGCTGGGTGGCGAGGAAGGCGTCGGTGAACCAGCGCTTGGGGCCGGTCTGCGCGGTGCGGTCCAGGCCGTTGGCGCGGACCACGACGCCGCGCTGCCGCCAGGTGTCGGCGGAGCCGAAGCGCGCGGCGGCCGACACCAGGGCGAGGGCGGCGACCCGGTCGGGCCGCAGCAGCGCCAGCCGGGCGCCGATGGCGGCGCCGAGCGCGCAGCCCGCGTAGCCGAAGGTGTCGATGCCCTCGTCGTCCAGGACGGCGAGCAGCCGCCTTGCCAGGTCGTCGACGGACGACGCGGGCTCCGCGGGGGCGCCGCCGTGCCCTGGCAGCTCGTAGCGCAGCACCCGCCAGTTGGTGGCGAGCATCGGCAGCTGCCGGTCCCACATGTGCCAGGTCGCGCCGAGGGCGGGGCCCAGCACCAGCACGGGTGCGCCGGCCGGCCCGTCGAAGCGGTACTGCAGCGGAGGCGCTCCTGCGTACATGTCGTCCATGTCGTCGTAGTCGGCCATGCGGTCGCCCCGGGGGCCGGCCGCATAGTCGGCTGCGGCGCCGAAGGGCGCGTCGGTCGTCAGCTCGCTCATCGCTTCACGCTACCGACTCCTGGGGCCACCCGGGTCACCCGCCCCCGAAGCCGTGCTGGAAGTTGACAGTGGACACCACATAGACCACAGGCGTGTCGGCGTGTGTGAGGTCCACGGTGATGTCGTGGTCGGGCTTGTCCCCGGCCTGGTGGGAGGACATCCCGGCCCACTCGTGGTCGGGGAGGTCGAAGTTCCAGCCGACCTGCGCCGACTGCTTGTCGCTGATCGCGACCTTGCCGTCGTCCAGCGCGGCCCGGCTGGTGCCGAGCTGCGCGAGGAAGGTGTCGAGGCCGCCCGCGCTGGTGGTGAACTGGCAGTAGAACTCGCTGGTGTCCCAGGAGTTCGTCTCCAGGTAGCCGTCGTGGACGGTGCCGTCGGGGATCGGCACCTGGTAGATGCGGCGCTGCAGCTCGCTGGGCACGACCCAGGTCAGATGGCGTGCGGCGGCCTGCTTCTGGACGTCCTGGCCGCTGTCGCGGCTCTGCGCGGCGGAGATGATCACATAGCCGAGCGGGACGAGCACCAGCAGCGGCACGACCACCCAGCGCATCCAGCGGGGCAGCTCGCGCGGCACCGGCAGCGCGGAGCCGCCGTCGCCGCCCCGCCCGCCGCCCGGACCCTCGTCACCCGGACCCTCGTCGCCTGGACCGCCGGGCGCGGGCTCGGCGGCAGCGGTGTCCTCGTCGGCATACTGCGGTACGGCCTCCCGTTCGGGGGTCGTCGTCACGAGTCGGCCTCCTGCCGGCCGTAGATCCTGCCGTAGCGCTCGTAGCGCTCGACCCGGCGGCGGTTGGCGCGGCGGAAGCGGCGGGCGACCAGCCTGGCCAGGTCGGCGGCGCCGACCATGCCGGCCTCGGGGCCCAGCTCCGCCTTGGCGATCCTGGCCTCGGGGCGGTAGCCGCGGCCCGTCAGCGTACGGCGGAAGGCGTCCCTCGCAGGGGCGATCAGCAGATCGTCCGCCGCGCTGACGCCGCCGCCGATGACGAAGCACGACGGGTCGAGGGCGGCGGCGAGGTTGGCGATGCCGACGCCGAGCCACTGGCCGATGTCCTGGAAGAGCTCCACGCACATCGGGTCGCCGGCTCGGGCCAGCTCGGTGATCAGCGGCCCGGTGATGTCGCCGACATGGCCGCCGACCCGGTCGATGATGCCGTACGCCACGGGCGAGTCGGCGGCGGCCAGCTCGCGGGCCTCCCTGACCAGGGCGTTGCCCGAGCTGTACTGCTCCCAGCAGCCGCGGTTGCCGCAGGCGCAGCGGTGGCCGCCCGGCACGACCTGCATATGGCCGAATTCGCCGGCGACCCCGTAGCGGCCCCGCTTGACCTGGCCGTCCTCCAGGATGGCGCCGCCGATGCCGGTGCCCAGGGTGATCATCACCAGGTCGGCCTCGCCGCGGCCGGCGCCGAAGCGCCATTCGGCCCAGGCGGCGGCGTTGGCGTCGTTGTCGACCATGACCGGGACGAGCAGCCGCTCCGCGAGCCGTTCGCGCAGCGGTTCGTCGCGCCAGGACAGGTGCGGGGCGAAGAGGATGCGGGAGCGGTCGGCGTCCACCCAGCCGGCCGCGCCGATGCCGACCGCGTGCACGTCGTGCCGCTCCGACAGGTCGAGGACCAGCTCCACGATGGTGTCCTCGACCACCTTGGGGCTCTTGGACTTGTCGGGGGTCTCGGTGCGCAGCGTCTCAAGGATGACCCCGTCGGCGTCCACCACCCCGGCCATGACCTTGGTGCCGCCGATGTCGATGCCGACGGTCGGCACCCGGGGCGCCGTCAGGTGGCTGCGTCTCTCCCGGCGCTCGGCGCCGCTGACATTGCGCCACACCGTCGCTCTGGCGGCGCTGCCGCGATACACACGTTCACGATTGGCACTCAAGCGCGGATCTCCGGGTCGGTGGCGGCCGGCGGGTCCTCGGCCAGGGGTTCCGCGGCCGGCGTGTCTCCGGCCGCCGGCGCCTTGGCCGCCGGTGCGCGGCTCAGTTCATGCGTCAGCTCGTCCAGCTCGCTGCCCCCGGCCATCTCCCGGGTCAGCTCGTCAAGCGTAATGTCCTTCTTGAAGTGGCTGCCCGACATCGTGCCCCGCTTCAGCAGGACGAAGCGGTCGCCGACGAGGTAGGCGTGGTGCGGGTTGTGGGTGATCAGCACGACCCCGAGCCCGGCGTCGCGGGCCGCGGCCACGTATTTGAGCACCATTCCCGACTGCTTGACGCCGAGCGCGGCGGTGGGCTCGTCGAGGACCAGCACCCTGGCGCCGAAGTGGACGGCCCTGGCGATGGCCACGCACTGCCGCTCACCGCCGGACAGGGTGCCGATCGGCTGGTCGACGTCGCGCAGGTCGATGCCCATCCGCAGCAGCGCGGCATGGGTGGTGCGGCGCATGGCGGCGACGTCGAGGCGGCGCAGCGGGCCGCGGCCCTTGGTGGGCTCGGACCCGAGGAAGAAATTCCGCCATACGGGCATCAGCGGCACCACGGCCAGGTCCTGGTAGACGGTGGCGATGCCGCGGTCCAGGGCGTCGCGCGGTGACGCGTGCCTGACCTGCTCGCCGGCGACGGCGTAGCTGCCGGAGTCGTGCGGGTGCAGTCCGGCGATGATCTTGATGAGGGTGGATTTCCCCGCGCCGTTGTCGCCCAGGACACAGGTGATCTCTCCGGCGTGCACTTCCAGTGAGACGCCCCGCAGGGCTCGGACGTTCCCGTAGGACTTGGAGACGTCGGTCAGCGCCACCAGCGGGGCGGTCGCCGTGTCGGTCGTGGTGGTCATGCGGTGGCCTCCGCCCGCTTGCGTACCCAGGCGTTGAGCAGGGTGGCGAGCAGCAGCATCGCCCCGAGGAAGAACTTGAACCAGTCGGGATTCCACTGGGCGTAGACGATGCCCTTGTTGGTCATGCCGAAGATGAACGCGCCGACCGCGGACCCGATGGCGCTGCCGTAGCCGCCGGTCATCAGGCAGCCGCCGATCACGGCCGCGATGATGTACAGGAACTCGTTGCCGACGCCCTCCCCCGACTGGACCACGTCGAAGGAGAAGAGCAGGTGCTGGCCGGAGACCCAGGCGCAGAAGGCCACCGCCATGTAGAGCCCGACCTTGGTGCGCGCCACCGGGACGCCGACCGCGCGGGCCGCGTCGGCATTGCCGCCGGCCGCGAAGATCCAGTTGCCGGCCCGGGTGCGCAGCAGCACCCAGGTGGCGACCGCGACCAGGCCGAGCCACCACAGGACGGTCACCTGGAGGTCGACCGAGCCGACGGTCCAGTGCGAGGCGAAGACGGCGTGGGCTGCGGGGAAGCCCTCCATGTCGCCGATCGACTTGGTCGCCACGGTGCCGCTGATCAGCTTGGTCAGGCCCAGGTTCAGGCCGGTCAGCATCAGGAAGGTGCCCAGCGTGATGATGAAGCTGGGCAGCTTGGTGCGCACCAGCATGATCCCGTTGAAGGCGCCGAAGGCCAGCGTCACCAGCAGCGAGACGCCGGCGCCGACCCAGACGTTCGCGGTCATCTGGAAGCTGAACATCGAGGAGGCCAGCGCGGAGCTGGTCACCATCACGCCGGCCGACAGGTCGAACTCGCCGCCGATCATCAGCAGCGCCACCGGCACCGCCATGATCCCGATGGTGGACGAGGCGTAGAGGACGGTGCCGAAGCTGGACCACTGCAGGAAGGGGTCGGCGGCGAAGGCGAAGAAGAGGAAGACCGCCGCGGCCCCGACGACCGCTCCCAGCTCCGGGCGGCCGAGCAGCCGCCGCGCCGTGGACCGCGGCGCGAGCCGCTCGTCCGCCACGAGGGCGAGGCCGGTCACCGGGTGCCCCGCTTGGCATAGGACAGCAGCGCGTCGGCGTCGTCCTCGGTGACGATCTGCGGGCCGGTGAGCACGGCCTGGCCGCCGCCGAGGGTGTCCTTGTTGTAGCGGTGGAGCCACAGCAGGTCCACCGCCTCGTAGCCCTGGAGGTAGGGCTGCTGGTCCACGGCGAAGCCGATGGTGCCGTTCTTCAGCGAGGCCGCGACCTGCGGGTTCAGGTCGAAGGTGTCGATCTCGGCGCTGGAGCCCGACTGCTGCTTGGCCTTGGCGGCGGTGTCGGCGAAGGGGGCGCCGAGGGTGACGACGGAGTCGATGGACCTGTCGGACTGGAGCTTGGCCTGGATCGCGGACAGCACGTCGGGCATGTTGGTGCCGTTGACGTAGAGGTTGTCCATCCGGCCGGAGAATTTCTCCTTGGCCCCGGCGCAGCGCTGTTCGAGGCCCACATTGCCCTGCTCGTGCAGGACGCACAGGGCGTGGTGCCTGCCCCGGGTGTTCAGCTCCTCGCCGACCGCATTGCCGGCGATGGCCTCGTCCTGGCCGATGTGGGTGAGCGCGCCGAACTCCTTGGACTGGGCGGCGCCGGAATTGATGGTGATCACCGGTATGCCGGCGGCTTCGGCCTTGGCGAGGACCGCCTTCATCGCGTCGGGCTTGGCCAGGGTGACGACCAGGCCGTCGACGTGGCTGTCGACGGCGGCCTGGACGAGCTGGGCCTGCTGGTCGCCCTGGTCGCTGCTGGAGTAGACGAACTTGATGTTGTCCTTGGCCGCGGCCTGCCTTGCGCCGCTCTGGACGATGTCCCAGAAGGTGTCGCCGGCTCCCGAGTGGGTGACCATGGCGAAGGTCCAGTGCGGTGTGTTCACGGCCGAGCCGTTCGCCGCGAGCTTCTTGGCCCGGTCCTCCGCGCGCTTGCCGCCGGTGCTGCTGCATCCGGCGAGGCCGGCCGCGCCGAGCACCACCGCCAGGAGTGCGCCCAGCGCCTTCGTTCCCGCCCTTGCCATCGCCACGAGGCCCGCCTTTCCGTTCCGGTTCGTGTTGCAGCCGAGGTGGAAGTGCTGCGAAAAGCTTCGAGCGACGACCATCCCGGCGGGCCAAGTATCCGTCAAGAGGTACGGCAACCCTGCCGCCGGGAGGCTCCAGCGGGGTCGCGGCCTGCGGTATACGGCTCAGCCGCGGACCAGCAGCCGGAATTCGAAGGTGTAGCGGGAGGCCCGGTAGACGTGGGCGCCGAATTCGACCGGCCGGCCGCGGTCGTCGTAGCTGACCCGCCGCATGGTGAGCAGCGCCGCCCCCGGGGGCTCGCCGAGCAGCCCGCACTCCTCCGCGGTGCCCGACCTGGCGCCGACGCTCTGCTGGGCGCTGTGCAGGGTGATGCCGTGCCGCCGCATCAGGGCGTAGAGGCTGCTGCTCTCCAGCTCGCCGGTGGGCAGGTCGAGCAGGTCGCTGGGCAGGTAGTTGCACAGATACGCCACCGGTTCGCCGCGGGTGAGCCGCAGCCGGTGCACCACGGTGACCTGGCAGGACTCCGGCAGCCCGAGCGCGGCGGTGACCTCGGCGGGGGCGGGGCCGCGGGTGTTGTGCAGCACCCGGGTGGTGGGGTGCAGGCCGGCGGCGGCGAGGTCCTCGTAGAGGCTGCTCAGCTCCATGGGGCGGGCGACCCCGGTGTGCACGACCTGGGTGCCGACGCCGCGGCGGCGCACCAGCAGGCCCTTGTCGACCAGCAGCCTGATCGCCTGCCGGACGGTGGGACGGGACAGGCCGAGCCTGGCGGCCAGCTCGATCTCGTTGCCGAGCAGGCTGCCGGGGGTGAGCGCACCGTCCTCTATGGCCGACTCCAGCTGCCGGGCCAGCTGGAAGTACAGCGGTACGGGGCTCGCCCGGTCCACGGCGAGCCGCAGCTGTGCGGGCTCGTGCTTGGGCACGCTGGGAGCGTAGCGGGACGGCATCATGACGGGAAGTCCTTATGTCCGGACAAAGCGTTGACACGAGTGCGGGTGGCGCGGGAGGTTGGGACGGCGCGGACAGCCGTCACGACTCCTCTTCCGAAGGGGCAGGAGCAGGTATGCGGATCGGACTCATCGGCGCGGGGCGGATCGGCGGCTTTCACGCCGGGACGCTGCGGGCACACCCCGACGTCGGCGAGCTGCTGGTCGCGGACGCGGACCCGGCCCGTTCACGGCAGGTCGCCGCCCGGCACGGCGGCCGGGCCATGACGGTCGACCAGCTCTTCGCGGCCCGGCCCGACGCGCTGGTCATCGCCTCGGCGACCGCCGCGCACGCGGGCCTGATCGCCCGGGGGGTCCAGGCCGGGGTGCCGGCTTTCTGCGAGAAGCCGATCGCCCTGGACCTCGCGGGCACGGTCGCCGCGCTGGAGGCGGTGGAGGGCGGCGACGCGGTGCTGCAGATCGGCTTCCAGCGCCGCTTCGACCCCGGTTACGCCGCCGCCCGGCATGCGGTCGCCGCCGGGCAACTCGGCCGCCTGCACACCGTACGCACCGTCAGCTCCGACCCGGCGCCGCCGCCGGCGGCCTATGTCCCGCTGTCCGGCGGGCTCTACCGCGACTGCCTGATCCACGATTTCGACATCCTGCGCTGGGTGACCGGCCGGGCGGTGACGGAGGTGTACGCGGCGGGTGCGAACGTCGGCGCGGACTTCTTCCGTGCCGCGGGCGACGCGGACACCGCCGCGGTGCTGCTCACCCTGGCGGGCGGGGTGCTGGCCACCGCGACGGCGACGCGGTACAACGCGGCGGGTTACGACGTGCGGATGGAGCTGGCCGGCACCGACGACCAGATCGCGGTCGGCGTCGCCGCCCGCACCCCGCTGACCTCGGTGGAGCCGGGCGGCGCCGCGCCGCGTACGCCCTGGTCGGGCTTCCTCGACCGGTTCGGCTCGGCCTACCGGGCCGAAATGGACACCTTCCTGCGCGTCGCACGCGGGGTCGAGGCCAATCCCTGCGAGGGTCGGGACGCGCTGCGGGCCCTGCTGGTCGCGGAGGCCTGCGAGGTCTCCCGGCGCGAGCGGCGCCCGGTGCCGGTCGCCGAGGTCGAGGCGGCCGCGCGGGCCTGCCACGGCGGCGCGCGAAAGGGAGTGGTGGCGTGAGGCGGGAGCGGATCGCTGCGGCGCCGATCTCCTGGGGCGTCTGCGAAGTCCCTGGCTGGGGGCACCAGTTGACGCCCGAGCGGGTGCTCGACGAGATGACCGGGCTCGGCATCACGGCGAGCGAGTTCGGCCCCGACGGCTTCCTGCCAGGGCCGCTGCTCGCGGCGTACGGCGTGACCGCGGTGGGCGGCTTCGTGCCCGCGGTGCTCCACGACCCCGGGCACGACCCGCTGCCCGACGTACGGGCCGCGCTCGACCGCTTCACCACGGCCGGCGCCCGCACCCTCGTGCTGGCCGCGGCGACCGGCCTCGACGGCTACGACGAGCGCCCCGACGTCGACGCGGCCGGCTGGCGCCTGCTGCTCGACCGGTTGGACGAGATCGACTCGCTGGCGGCGTCCCTGGGTGTGACCGCGGCCCTGCACCCGCACGTCGGCACGGTCGTCGAAGGCCCGGCCGAGGTCGACCGGGTCCTCGACGGCAGCGGCATCGGCCTGTGCCTCGACACCGGCCACCTGCTGATCGGCGGCACCGACCCGGTGGCCCTCGCCCGGCGCGCCGCCTCCCGCGTCGCCCACGTCCACCTCAAGGACGTCGACGCCGCCGCCGCGTCCGCGGTCCGCACCGGCCGCACGACCTACACGGCCGCGGTCACAGCGGGCCTCTACCGCCCCCTCGGAGCCGGCGACCTGGACCTCCCGTCCCTGCTCACGTCCCTGGAGTCCGCGGATTACCCCGGCTGGTACGTGATGGAACAGGACACCGTCCTCCCTTCCCCACCCCCGCCAGCCACCGGCCCCCTGACCGACGTCCACTCCTCCCTGACCTGGCTAGAGTCCTGGACCCCCCACCCATGACCCACAAGCCGACCAAGCCCGTCCGGCGCTTGAGGACGAGCGGCCAAGTGGACGCAGCCGCCGAGCAAACCCAGCCCGCCGAGCAAACCCAGCCCGTCCGGCGCTTGAGGACGAGCGGCCAAGTGGACGCAGCCGCCGAGCAAACCCACCCCGCCGAGCAAACCCAGCCCGTCCGGCGCTTGAGGACGAGCGGGCAGGTGGACGCAGGCGTCAGGCAAACACAGCCCGTCCGGCGCTTGAGGACAGAGGGGCGGGCGGGCGGGGAAGAACCCACGGCCGAGCCGTACGACGTCATCACCCTCGGCCGGGTCGGGGTCGACCTCTACCCCGAACAAAGCGGCATCGGCCTCGCCGAAGTCAGAAGCTTCGCGAAATACCTCGGCGGCACCGCCGCCAACGTCGCGGTGGCGGCGGCCCGCCTCGGCCTGAAAACCTCCGTGCTCAGCGCGGTAGGCCCCGACCCCTTCGGAACCTTCGTGCGCACCGCCCTCAAAGGCTTCGGCGTGGACGCCGCCCACGTCGCGACGATCCCCGACACCCAGACCCCCGTGGTCTTCTGCGAACTGTTCCCGCCCGACGACTTCCCGATCCACTTCTACCGCCGCCCCGTCGCGCCCGACGAGTGCCTGACCCCCGCCCACCTGCCGCCGGAGGCGATCCGTACCGCCCGCGCCCTGTGGATCACCGGCTCCGCGCTGGCCGTCGAGCCGACCCGCTCCACGGTCTTCGCCGCGCTGGAGGAGCGCGCGGGCGGCGAGGTCTGGTTCGACCTGGACTGGCGGCCCGGTTTCTGGGCCGACCCCGCCGAGGCACCGGCGCTCTACGCCCGCGCGCTGGCGTATGCCACGCTCGCGGTCGGCAACCGCGAGGAGGTCGAGGTCGCGGTGGGCAGCGCGGACCCGGAGACGGCGGCCGGGCTGCTGCTGCGGCGGGGGGTGCGCACCGCGGTGGTCAAGCAGGGCCCGGCGGGCGCCCTGGTCCGTACCGCCAGGGAGCAGTACGTGGCGCCGCCGCTGCCGGTGAAGGTCGTCAACGGCCTCGGCGCCGGGGACGCCTTCGGCGGCGCGCTGTGCGCGGGCCTGATCGCGGGCGACCCGCTGCCCGAGGTGCTGCGGGCGGCCAACGCGGCGGGCGCGATCGTCGCGTCCCGCCTGGCGTGTGCCGACGCGATGCCGACGCGGGCGGAGATCGACGCGATGCTGCACGAGCAGCCCGCCCCGAACGGCGGCGCGGGCCCGCGGCCGGACGGAACCTCCGACCCCCACTCGGGAGTTGACCGGCCATGACGCATCTCCCCGCGGGCAGCGGCGCCCGGGACGGCTATGACCTGTGGATCGACCCTGCGTCGGCCGGCTGGGCCTATTCGGCACTGCGGGTGCTGACCCTGGAGCCGGGCGGGCAGCGGGACTTCGGGACCGGGGACAGCGAGTGGATCGTGCTGCCGCTGGCGGGGGCGTGCACCGTGCTGGTCGACGGTGAGGCCTTCGCGCTGCACGGCCGCGCCGACGTCTTCTCCGGGGTGACGGACTTCGGGTATCTGCCGCGTGACGCGCACGCGGTGGTCGCTTCCGCGGCCGGCGGCCGCTTCGCGCTGGCCGGGGCGCGCTGCTCGCGCCGGCTGCCGCCCCGCTACGGCCCTGCGGCCGGTGTGCCGGTGGAGCTGCGCGGCGCGGGCGGCGCGACCCGCCAGGTGAACAACTTCGCCGCGGCCGGGGTCTTCGCGTGCGACCGGCTGATCGCGGTGGAGGTGCTGACGCCGGGCGGCAACTGGTCGTCCTTCCCGCCGCACAAGCACGACGAGGCGGGGCCGCACGAGTCGCGGCTCGAAGAGGTCTACTACTACGAACTGGCGGGCGGACCGGCCGCGTTGGGCTACCAGCGGGTCTACCCCTCCCCGCACGGCTCCACCGATGTGCTGGCCGAGGTCCGCTCGGGCGACGCCGTGCTGATCCCGGACGGCTGGCACGGCCCGAGCATGGCGGTGCCCGGCTACGACATGTACTACCTCAACGTGATGGCGGGGCCCGGCCCTTCGCGGTCCTGGCTGATCACCGACGACCCGGCGCACGCGTGGGTGCGGGACGGCTGGGCGGACCAGCGCACCGACCCGCGGCTGCCGTTGTACGAGGCCCCGGCACGGGAGGACGGCTCGTGAGGCTCACCGTCGCGCAGGCACTGATCCGCTTCCTGTCGGTGCAGTTCACCGAGCGGGACGGGGTGCGGCACCGCACGGTCGCCGGGATGTGGGGCATCTTCGGCCACGGCAATGTCGCCGGCGTCGGCCAGGCGCTGCTGGAGGCGGGCCCCGAGGCGATGCCCTTCCACCAGGGCCGCAACGAGCAGGCCATGGTGCATGCCGCGGTCGGCTACGCCCGTATGACGCACCGCCTGTCGACGCTGGCCTGCACCACCTCGATCGGCCCCGGCGCGACGAACCTGGTCACCGGCGCGGCCCTGGCCACCGTCAACCGCGTGCCGGTGCTGCTGCTCCCCGGCGACGTCTTCGCGACCAGGCCCGCCGACCCGGTGCTCCAGCAGCTCGAAGTGCCGTGGGCCTACGACGTGTCCGTCAACGACACGCTGCGCCCGGTGTCCCGCTACTTCGACCGGATCTGGCGGCCCGAGATGCTGCCGGCCTCGCTGCTCCAGGCGATGCGGGTGCTGACCGACCCGGTGGACACCGGTGCGGTCACGCTGGCGCTGCCGCAGGACGTGCAGGCCGAAGCCCACGACTGGCCCGACGACCTCTTCCGCGAGCGGGTCTGGCACGTACGGCGGCCGCTGCCGGACGCGGCGGCGCTGGAGGAGGGTGCCGCGCTGCTGCGGTCGGCCCGGCGCCCGCTGATCGTGGCGGGCGGCGGGGTGCGCCATTCCGAGGCGGCGCCCGTACTGGCGCGGTTCGCGGCCGCGACCGGCGTCCCGGTGGCGGAGACGCAGGCCGGGAAGGGCTCGCTGCGCTGGGACCACCCGCAGGCGCTGGGCGCGATCGGCCACACCGGTACGGCTCCGGCGGACGCGGCGGCGCGGGAGGCCGACGTGGTCCTCGGTGTCGGCACCCGCTGGACGGACTTCACGACGGCTTCCGGCTCGCTCTTCGCCCCGGGCGCGCGCTTCGTCAACCTCAACGCGGCCTCCTTCGACGGCCACAAGATGGCGGGCCTGGCCCTGGTGGGCGACGCGCGCGCCGGACTGACCGCGCTGGCCGCCGAGTTGACCGGCTTCCGCGCACCGCAGCGGACTTACGCGGTGGACGAGTGGCGGGCGCGTACGGACGCGGTCTTCGGCAAGGGCGGCGGCGACGGGGCTTGGCCGCCCTCGCAGGGCGAGGTGATCGGGGCGCTGGACGCGGTGCTCGGCGACCGTGACGTGCTGATCAATGCGGCCGGGTCGATGCCGGGCGACCTGCACAAGCTGTGGCGGTCCCGGGACCCGGAGCAATACCACGTCGAATACGGCTACTCCTGCATGGGTTACGAGATCCCCGCCGCCATCGGTGTACGGCTCGCGGCCCCCGACCGCGAGGTCTTCGCGCTGGTCGGCGACGGTACGTACCTGATGCTGCCGACCGAGATCGTCACGGCCGTGCAGGAGGGCATCCCGGTCAACCTGGTGATCGTCCAGAACCACGGCTACGCCTCGATCGGCGGCCTGTCGGCCCAGGTCGGCGCGGAGGGCTTCGCGACGGCCTACCGATTCCCGGGCGCGGGCGGCGACTTCACGGGTACGCCGCTCCCGGTCGACCTGGCGGCGAACGCGGCCAGCCTCGGCCTTGAGGTCTTCACCCCGGGCAGCGCGGCGGAATTGCGCACGGCGCTGGCCGCCGCCCGCAACTCCCCGCGCCCGACCGCGGTCTACGTCGAGACCGACCCGTCCCGCCCGGCCCCGGGCGCCGAGGCCTGGTGGGACGTCCCGGTCGCCGAGGTGTCCACCCGCCCGTCCACCCGCGCGGCCCGCACCACTTACGAGGCGTCCCGCCCGGCCCGGGACGCCCGCCCGAGGCTGTGACCTCAGTCCTGCGGCTTGTCCGCCGGGCCGAAGTCCACGGCGTCCGTGCTGACCGTGCCCGCCTTGCGGCCGGGGGCGCCCTGGAAGCGCCAGTAGAGGTTGGTGTGCGAGATGACCTGGGCCGGCGGCGGGGCGCCGTAGGGCGTCAGGTCCTCGGTCGTGTGGGCGTCCTCGACCAGCGTCACGTCGTAGCCGCGGGTGAACGCGCCGTGCAGCGTCGACCGGATGCACGCGTCGGTCTGGGCACCGGCGACGACCACCCGGCCGACGCCGTGCCCGGCGAGGACGGACTCCAGGTCGGTCGCCTCGAAGGAGTCGCCGTAGGCCTTCTGCACCAGCGCCTCGGCCTCCGCCCGCACCAGCTCGGGCACGTATTTCCAGCTGTCCGTGCCGGTGACCAGCTCGTCGCTGTTGTGCTGGACCCATACGACCGGCACGCCCCCGCCCCGTGCCTTGTCCACGAGGGTGGCGATGTTGGCCACGACGGCGTCCCGGTCGTGTGACTGGTCCATGACGCCGTTCTGCACGTCGATCACCAGCAGGGCCGTATTCGGTCGATTCTCCAGCGTGGTCATGCTCAGTGCCTCCGTGCGGGTCCAGGTACAGGTCCGTCGTCCCGGCCGACTTTACGACCGGCCACTGACATCGCCCTCGGCCCAGGGGAATCCGTCCCGGTCGGGTGCGGGCCCGGTCAGCCGGTAAGGGGGCAGGCGCACGCCCGGCACGACAGCGCCGCCGCGGGCCGGGAGGTGGCGGCCGGGCGAACAGCGGGCGTCCGGCCCGCGCGCACCTGTCGCGTGATGGTCACAACCGCCGCCGGGCCCGCACCTTCCACCGCGGTATTACCTACGCTGCTGGCCGGGGCACAGGCGACTCGGCAGGGGGAAGTGGGCAAAGTGGCGGCAGAGGTGAAGCAGGGGCAACTGGTCGGCGGGCGCTACCGGCTGGTCGTGAGGCTGGGTGCGGACGCGATGGGCGAGGTGTGGCGGGCGCACGACGAGCGCCTGCGGATCGACGTGGCGGTCAAGCGCTTCCTGCTGTCCGCCGCGGACGCCGACAGCGCGGAGGTGCGGGCCCGCGCGATGCGGCAGGCCCGCAATGCCGCGCGGCTGCGCGACCACGCCCACGTCGTCGCCGTCCACGACGTCGTCCACGAGGACGACGTGCCCTGGACGGTCACGCGACTGGTCGAGGGGCGCTCGCTGCGGGAGCACCTCGACGCGCACGGGACGCTGTCCGTGGACCGGGCGGCGGACGTGGCCAGGGCCGTGCTCAAGGTCCTCGCCGCCGCCTACGCGGCCGACGTGGTGCACCGCAACATCTCACCGGCGGCCGTCATCCTCGCGAGCGACGGCGAGGTGCTGCTCACGGACTTCGGGGGCGCCACGCGGAATTCCGACGGCGCCCTGACGTCCCCGGGCGTGCTCGCCGGGACCCCGGGCTTCATCGCACCGGAGCGGATCGGCGGGGCCGAGGCGGGCGGTGCGGGCGACCTCTTCTCGCTGGGCGTGACCCTCTACCTGGCGCTGGAAGGTGAACTGCCCTTCCGGCCGGACGTCCTGACCTCGGTGGTCCACGACGAGGCCGCGCCGCCCAGGCGTTCGGGGCGGCTCACCGCGCTGATCACCCAACTGCTGCGGAAGGACCCGGATCTGCGCCCGACCCCGGTCCAGGCGCTGGCCCTGGTCGACGCCCCGCGCGACGCGGTACCGGCGGCGCAGGATGCCGCGCCCGAACCGCCCCGGGTCGCCTGGGCGTCCGACCCGCACGCCGTGGAGGGGCACACCGACTGGGTCAGGGCGGTGGCCTTCAGCCCGGACGGCACGACGCTCGCCAGCGCGGGCGACGACAAGACCGTACGGCTGTGGGCGGTCACTCCGGGCCAGACCGTCAGCACCACGCTGCACGACCACAAGGGCTGGATCCGCGCGCTGGCGTTCGGCCCGGACGGCACCGTGCTCGCCAGCGGCGGCGACGACAAGGTGATCCGGCTGTGGGACATCACCGCGGGGCGTCCCGTCGCGACGAAGCTCACCGGCCACACCGGTGCGGTCCGTACGCTGGCCTTCAGCCCGGACGGCACGACGCTCGCCAGCGCGGGCGACGACACGTCCGTGCGGCTTTGGGACGTCGCCTCGGGCGGCTGCACCGCCGAGCTGACCGGCCACACGCGCTGCGTCCACTCGCTGGCGTTCAGCCCGGACGGCATGACGCTGGCCACCGGCGGCAACAACAAGGACGTCCGCCTGTGGGACGTCGCCTCGGGTGAGAAGGTCGCCGGCTGGCCCGGCGGCGGCGGCCGGATCCACGCGGTGGCTTTCAGCCCGGACGGCAGGGTGGTGGCTGCCGCCACCGGGAAATCCGGCGTCCGGATGTGGGAGGCCGCCACGGGCGCGTCGATCCCGGCCTGGCCCGGCCTCGGCGGCCGGATCAGATCCCTGGCTTTCAGCCCGGACGGCACGAGGCTGGCCACCGGCAACACGAGGCGTACGGTGACGCTCTGGGACGTCGCCACCGCGACCACGACGGCCACGTGGCGCGGCACATCCGGCCAGGCCTACTCGGTCGTCTTCCGCCCGGACGGCACGATGCTTGCCAGCGGCGACGCGCGCTACGTCCGCCTCTGGCGCGTCCCGCGCTGACGCCCCCGCTCAGGCCTGGAAGCGGCCCGCTTTCACGTCGGCGAGGAATTCGGCCCAGGCCGAGGCATGGAAGACCAGGGCCGGGCCCTGGGGGTCCTTGCTGTCACGCACGGGCGTGAACCCCGCTACGCCGTCCGCAACCTCGACGCAGTCGCCGTTGTCCCCGCCGCTGTAACTCGACTTGCGCCAGGTCATAGCGCTCTCCTTTATGCAAGGGGCTCAGACCTGAAAGCGGCCCGCCTTCACGTCGGAGAGAAAGGCTGCCCAAGCCGCAGCCGGGAAAACCAGGGCCGGGCCCTGGGGGTCCTTGCTGTCACGCACGGGCGTGAATCCCGTTACGCCGTCCGCGACCTCGACGCAGTCGCCTGCGCTGGGGCCGCTGTAGCTGGACTTACGCCAGTGGGCGCCGCTCAGCTGGAACTCCATGTCGTTCATATTCTTCCGCCACTTCCTCGATCAGGGCCAGCGACTGTGCTGCTGACAGCGACTCACTCAAAGCCAAGCTGAAGGACGCCTGACAGGCTTCGACCACCGCTGGATCGTCCAGCAGGCGTCCCATGTACAGGCCTTCAACGTATGCGAGAGGAGGCGCGTCGGTGAACCACATGAGGGTGACCATGCTCTCCAACAGCGCGTGTGCACCTGCTGAGAACGGGAGGACATGGAATCGAATACGGCCCCTGCGCACGACGGAGGCGATGTGGCGCAACTGCCTGGCCATGACTGCGGGCCCACCAACGCAACGGCGTAGTGCGTGCTCGTCCATAATGAACCACAAGACCGGCGTGTCGGGGTCTTCCAGGATCTGGGCCCGCTCCAGGCGACCTGCCACCCGTTGTTCCACATTGCCCGCAACAGGGTTCGGCAGGCCCGCGCGCAGCACCGCCGTCGCGTAGTCCTCGGTCTGGAGCAGGCCGGACACCAGCGCTCCCCCGTAGCAGTGGATGACCGTCGCCAGTCGTTCCAACTCCCTTACGGCGGCGAAATGGTGGGCGAACCGCGCGTCCTCCAGCGTTCGGCGCATCCGCACGAAGAAGCCGTCTGTGTCCAGGGCCTGGTCAAGGCGCCTCGCGTCGTCAATACGCGGCTTGCGGCGGCCGGCCTCGAAGTGCGCGATCATCTGTGGCGACATCACGATCAGCTCGCCGAGCTTGGCCTGCGTCAGGCCCATCAGTTCGCGACGGCGCTGGATCTCCTGGCCGTAGAACTCGCTAGGGCTCAGCGGGACATCGGGATCCTGGCTACGACTCACGTGGAACTCCCCGTTCCTCCATCGCCCTTTGGAGAGGGCGGCCTCCTGTCAAGGCTATCCCCGGCCACGTCACTCTGTGCGTAGTTCGGCACACAGAGTGCCGGTAGTACGCGCGGAGGCACAGTCATGGAACAGCCCACGACCGACCGTCAGGTCACCCTCGACACCCGCCCCGACCCCGTCGTGGCCCGGTGGCCGCTCAGTGGGCGGTCGGTCGCGCGGGCGCGGCGCGAGTTGCGGGGCACGCTCAGCACGTGGGGGCTTGACCACCTCGCCGACCCGGCGGAGCTGGTCCTCTCGGAGCTGCTCACGAACGCCGTCCGGCACGCCCGCACGCCCGCGGGGCGCCTGGTCGAGACGCGCTACGAGCGGATGCCCGAGGGCATCCGCATCGAGGTGCACGACGCCAACGACCGGTTGCCGCAGATGCGGCGGCCCGCGGACGACGACGAAGGCGGCCGCGGGCTCGCGCTGGTCGATGTGCTCACCGGGCGCCGGTGGGGCGTCAGTTCACGCCAGGGAGTCGGGAAGCTCGTCTGGGCGCTGGTCGGTTGACTTGCCCAGGGCCGCGTCTGGGCCCTGGTCGGTTGACTTGCCCAGGGCCGCCGCGCGGGCGGCCCGGCGGGCCAGCACGTCGGGTTGGGCGGCGGCCATCTCCCGCAGCACGGCCCGCCGTTCGCGGGCGGACAGCCGGTCGACGTACAGGCGGCCGTACAGGTGGTCCGTCTCGTGCTGGAGGCAGCGCGCGAAGTAGCCGCGGCCCTTGATCACCAGGGGCCCGCCGTGCATGTCCTGGCCGCGGACGACCGCCAGGTCGGGCCTGGCCAGCACCCGGTGGGGGCCCGGCACCGACAGGCAGCCCTCGGGCTCCTCCGCGAGACGGCGGCGCACGGCCGGGAGGTGGTCGAGCACCGGGTTGGCGATGTGGCCGACGTGCCGCACTCCCCACTCGTCGGCCATGTCCCAGACGAAGAGCCGCAGCGGGACGCCGACCTGGTTGGCGGCGATGGCCGCGCCCTCGGCGGCCGCGTTGGTGGCGAACATGTCGTCCACGAGCCGGGACAGTTCGGGTGTGCCGAACCGCGTCACGTCCTCGCAAGGCCGGCTCAGCACCTCCTCGCCGACGACGGTGATCCGGCGTACCGCGCCGCGTACGGCCTCCGGCGGCAGGTCCGGATGGGACGCGACCCGCTCGCCCTGCACCCGCACTTCGCGTACTTCCGTACCCATCCGGGGACCTCCGCCCTCGGGCGCGCGCCAACCACTGGTGGCGCCTGCCGACTTGACCAACTCATTTGCAAAGTAGCACTCTTTGCAAATGAGCGACGACCCGCAGGACCGGACCGCGGCCCGACCGGACCGCGCCCGGCGCGACCTGCCGGACCACCCGATACGGATCGCGCTGCTCGACCTGCTCGCCGAGGCCGGCACGGTCACCTCCACACAGGCCGCCGCCCGGCTCGGGCACAGCTCCGGGCTGTGCTCCTTCCACTTGCGGCAGCTCGCCCGGCACGGGCTGATCGAGGAGGCGCCGCACTCCCCCGGGCGCGGCGGCCCGCGGCCCTGGCGGCTGCGCTGGGAGTCCGCCACCGCCGTGCCCGACGGCTTCACCGCGCTGACCCGCGACCTGGAGGACGCGGCCTACCGGCGGCGGCTCGCCGGACTGGAGCAGGCGCCACCGCAGTGGCGGCAGGACGACTCCTTCAGCGCGGTCGTGCACCTCACCCCGGCCGAGACCGCGGAAGTGGCCGCCGCCGTCCACCGCCTGCTGGCCCGCTTCCGCGACCGCGACGACCGCCCCGCCGCGCGCCCGGCCGGCGCCGTACCCGTCGCCGTGGTGGCGCGGCTCTTCCCGCTGCCCCCGGACACGTCCGGTCCCGCCACCACGTAGAAAGGTCGCATGGACTCCACCCAGGCCGACGCCTACCTCCGCCGTATCGGCGCCGCCCGCCCGACCACCGCCGACGCGGAAGCCCTGCGTACGCTCCAGCGGCGGCACCTGCTGGCCGTGCCGTTCGAGAACCTGTCGATCCACCTCGGGCAGGACATCGTCCTGACGGAGGCGGCGCTCTTCGAGAAGGTCGTCGGCGCCGGGCGCGGCGGCTTCTGCTACGAACTCAACGGCCTCTTCGGCGCGTTGCTCCGCTCGCTCGGCTTCGGGGTGGACCTGCTGGCGGCGCGGGTCTTCGGCGACGGCGAGCACCTCGGGCCGCCGTACGACCACCTGGCGCTGCGGGTCACGACGGCGGACGGCGGCGGGCCGTGGCTGGCGGACGTCGGTTTCGGGCGGCACAGCCACTACCCGCTCGACTACGGCAGCCGGGCCGAGCAGCACGAGCCCGGCGGTGTCTTCCGTATCGCCGAGGCGCCGGACGGCGACCTGGACGTCACGCACGACGGCGCCCCGGCCTACCGGCTGGAGCAGCGCCCGCGCGCGCTGGGCGACTTCGAGGCGACCTGCTGGTGGCAGCGCACCTCGTCGACCTCGCACTTCCGGCAGTCGCTGGTCTGCTCCCGGCAGACCGGGACCGGGCGGGTGACCCTCAGCGGGCGCAAGCTGGTGCTGACCGAGGACGAAGGCGGCCGGGTGGAGCGGGAGTTGGGCGACGGCGAGGTCCTGGCCGCCTACCGCGAGCACTTCGGTATCGCGCTCGACCGCGAACCCGTCGTCGCCCCGCTGTGACGGCCGGCGCCAGGGCGTAGCGTTGAGATATGACGCCGAAGATCGCCCTGATCACCGGGGCCAACAAGGGAATCGGGTTCGAGACGGCCCGGCAGCTGGCCGCACTGGGCGTGACCGTCCTGGTCGGTGCGCGGGACGAGGCGCGCGGCCAGGAGGCCGAGGACTCGCTGCGCAAGGACGGAGCCGACGCCCGTTTCGTCCAACTGGACGTGACCGACGGAGAGTCCATCGGCCGGGCGGCGGCGTGGATCGAGGCGGAGTACGGCCGCCTGGACATTCTGGTCAACAACGCGGGCACGTCCACGCTCTCGCGCCGCGGGGCCTCGCCGAGCGAGACGTCGCTCGATGACATGCGGGCGGTCTACGAGGTCAACGTCTTCGGAGTGGTCGCGGTGACCAACGCGATGCTTCCGCTGCTGCGCCGCGCCGAGGCCGCGCGGATCGTCAACGTCTCCAGTCAGGTCGGCTCGATCTCCTCGCAGGATACGGGCGGTCCGCTCGGCCGGATGCCGGCCTCGGCGCAATACCCGTCGTCCAAGACGGCGGTCAACATGCTCACCGCCATGTACGCGAAGGAACTGCGGGACACCCCGATCAAGGTCAACGCCGCCAATCCCGGCTTCACCGCCACGGACTTCAACGACCACCGGGGCCCGCGCTCGGCAGCCCAGGGAGCCGAGCCCAGCGTGCACCTCGCCACCCTCCCCGACGACGGGCCGTCCGGAATCCTGTGGGGCCACGTCCAGCCCGCGGAAGGCGAGAGTGACATCGGCTACGGCACGCTCCCCTGGTGAGCCTGCCTTCCGCGCGCGGACCGGGGGCCGGGGGGGCTGGCGCCGGCCCCGCCCCGGCGCGGTCAGACATCCCAGGCCGCGCGCAGCCCCGCGAAGAAGTCGTGGAAGCCCGGGAAGGTCTTCTTCACGCAGTCCGGGTCGTCGAAGGTCGTGCCCGGCGTCCGCAGGCCCGCCACCGCGAAGCTCATCGCCATCCGGTGGTCGCCGCGGCAGGCGATCTCCACCGGGGCCGGTGTGCCCGGCTGGATCTCGATCCAGTCCCGGCCGGTCTCGACCGCGACGCCCTGCGCCCGCAGATTCTCCGCGCAGGCGTCCAGCCGGTCGCACTCCTTGACGCGCGTGTTGTAGACGTCCTCGATCCGCACCGGGCCGTCCGCGAACGGCGCGATCGCCGCGAGGGTGGGCATCGTGTCGGAGATGTCCCGCATGTTGACCGTCACACCGGCCAGGCGGCCGGTGCCGGTCACCGTCGTGGCGTCGGGCCCGATCTCCACGTCGGCGCCCATGGCGCGCAGCACCTCGACGAATTGGAGGTCGCCCTGGAGTGCGCCCTTGCCCAGGCCCGGGACGGTGGCGGTCCTGCCCGCCAGGGCCGCGGCGGCGAAGACGTAGCTGGCCGCGGAGGCGTCCGGCTCGATGACGTAGTCCGTCGCCCGGTAGCCGCCGGGCGGCACGACGAACGTGTCGCCCTCGCGGGCCACCTCCACGCCGAAGCCGCGCATCATCGCGAGGGTGATCTCGACATACGGCACCGAGACGATGCCGGTCACCTTGATACGCAGGCCCTCCGCGGTCAGCGGCCCGGTCATCAGCAGCGCGGTGAGGAACTGCGAGGACAGGCTCGCGTCGAGCACCACGTCGCCGCCCTTCATCCCGGCCGCCCGCACGGTCAGCGGGAGGTGGCCCTCGGCCCCGTCGTGCACCAGGTCCACGCCCAGCCCGCGGAGCGCGTCCGTGAGCGGGGCGACGGGCCTGCGGCGCATCTGGGGTGAGGCGTCGAAGCGGAACGTTCCGCTCTTCGCGGCCGACGCCAGGGCCGGGAGGAAACGGGCCGCGGTGCCGGCGTCCCGGCAGTCCACCTCGGCCGTGGGCCTGGACGGGCCTTCCGGGCGGCCTGTGATCCGCCACTCGTCCGCTGCGCGGTGCACGTCGTAGCCGAGGGTCGCGAGGGCCTGCGCGAAGCCGTCCGTGTCGTCCGAGAGCAGGGGCCGGCGCAGGACGCTCTCCCCGTCCGCCGCGGCCGCCAGGAACAGGGCGCGGGCCGTCACGGATTTCGAACCGGGTACGCGGACCAGCACGACTGCCTCCAGCATGGTGGGGGGGACGCTCCCCCCGGCCCGCCGATTTTACGGGCCCCGGCCCGGCCCCGGATCCTGCCCCTTGCGGTGAGCTGCTTGCCTGCCGCCACCCCTGGGGTGATTGCCCCTTGCGGTGCGTTGCTTGCCCGCGGCTGCGTCGTGGCTGGTCGCGCAGTTCCCCGCGCCCCTTTTGGCCTGCGCCCTCCTGCGCCAGGCCTTGGTCCCCGCCAAGGGGCTGGGCTCTGCACAGAGGGCACGCGTTTTTCAGGGGCGCGGGGAACCGCGCGCCCCGCCGGCGAGGCGGGAAAGAAGGCAACGCCACCGCAAGTGGCACCCACCCGGGGGCACGTGGGAGTACCCCCAGGCGAAGCGCTGGGGGAGAACGGAGCGACCAGCCCCCACCAGGCCGTAGGTGAGGCCCCCCGGTCAGGGGCCGGTGTCGCCCAGGGACAAGAGGAGGGCGCGGAGGGTCGCGGACTGGCTGGCGCTGGGCCAGCGGCTGACGGCCGTGCAGGTGCTGGGCGGTGCGCTGATCCTCGGGGCGCTGGTGGTCGCGCAGTTGCGTCCCGCCACCGCCGGCTACCCGAAGCTGACCGCCAGCCGGACGGGCCCGCGTACGAGCAAACCCGGGCGCCAGGTGAGCGGTTCCGGCACCAGCGCCAGCTCGGGGGCGCGGGCGAGCAGCGTGGGGATGGCGACCCGGGCTTCCAGTCGGGCGAGCGGGGCGCCGAGGCAGTAGTGGATGCCGTGGCCGAAGGCGAGGTTGGCCTGCGCCGGGCGGCGGATGTCGAACGTGTCCGGCGCGGGGAAGCGCGCCGGGTCGCGGTCGGCGGCGGCCAGCGAGATCAGGACGGAGTCGCCCTGCGGGACGGCGGTGCCCGCGATGGTCATCGGCTCGGTGGCACAGCGCCAGGTCGTGGTCTCGACCGGCCCCTCGTGGCGCAGCGCCTCCTCGACGGCGCCGTCGATGAGTGTGATGTCCGCGCGCAGGGCGGCGAGTTGGTCGGGGTGCCTGAGCAGGGCGAGCACCGCGTTCGTGATGAGGTTGACGGTCGTCTCGTGGCCCGCCACCAGCAACAGGAAGGCCATGCCGGTCAGTTCGTCGGGCGAGAGGCTGTCGCCGTCCTCGTACCGCGTCCTGATCAGCGCGCTCAGCAGGTCGTCGGCCGGGCCGCCGCAGCGCTTGTCCTCGATCAGCTCGGTCAGATACGCCGACATGGCCTGCGCGGCTCGCCATTCGGCCTCGCCGTCGCCGCTCACGAAGTCGTTCGACCAGCCGCGGAAGGCCTTGCGGTCGAGGTCGGGGACGCCGAGCAGTTCGCAGATCACCATCATGGGCAGCGGGAAGGCCAGGGCGTCGACGAGGTCGGCGGTCGGTTCGCGCATGGCCGCGTCGAGCAGCTCGTCGGTGATCTGCTGGATACGCGGCTGGAGCGCCGCCACCCGGCGCGGGGTGAACTCCCTTGCCACCAGCCGGCGCAGGCGGGTGTGCTCCGGCGGGTCGGCGTTCAGCATGTTCGCGTTGGCCGGGAGCGAATAGGCGTCCGTGCTGAGATTGCGGAAGTCCTTGCCCAGCCGGGGATCGGCCAGGGCGGCCCTGGCGGCCTCGTGGCCCACGACGAGCCAGGTGGTGTCGCCCTCGGGGGTGATGACCCGGTGGACCGGGCCCTCGGCCCGTAAGCGGGCGTAGGTGGGATACGGGTCCTCGCGGAATCCTTCCGCGCGCAGGTCTTCGACGGGTCCCAAGCCGGTTGCCCCCTTGCGGTCGCGTCCTTCTTACCCAACTCCCGGGCCGTGCGCGCGGTTCCCCGCGCCCGCGGGCGAACTCCTCACGCGGGCACGGTGAAAGTGCCGCGGTGGACGGTCACCGCGCCCGTGCTGAGGGCGATCGCGAAGTTGAGCATACGGGCGGGGCCGTCGGTGAGCAGCGACGGGAGGGCGGGCGCGGGCGCACCGGCGGCGAGGCCGCGGCCCAGGTCGTCGAACCACGCGCGGGCCCAGGGCGTCTCGTCGGTCCAGTCGAGGAGGTCGAAGCCGCTGGAGGCGATCGTGGCGCACAGCTCCTCGGGGCCGGCCAGGTGGCTGTCGGTGCCGTCGAGGGACCAGGGAAGCGGCAGGGGCGGGGCGGCGGGGCCGCCGCAGACCTCGAAGACGACCAAGCGGGCCGCCGGGCGCAGGCGGCGGGCGATCTCGGCGTAGAAGGCCTTCTTGTCCTGGATGTTCATCTGGACGTGGACCGTGCAGGCGGCGTCGAAGCCGGTGCGGTCGAAGGCGCCGATGTCGGTGCAGAAGAAGGCGGTCCGTTCCGCGAGCCCGGCGGCTTGGGTCAGGGCGCGGGCGGCTTCCACGTAGGCGGGGGTGATGTCGACGCCGACGACGTGGCAGCCGGTGGCCTCGGCGATCCGGCGGGCGGGCCCGCCGAAGCCGGAGCCGACGTCCAGCAGGGTCGATCCCGGGGTGAGCGCCAGGTGCGGGATCAGGCGGTCGACCGCCTCCACGCCGCCTGCGTGGTATTGGTCGATGCCGTCCAGCTGCGTCCGCGGCAGCGCGGACAGGCTCGTCCCGGTGAGCTGCTCGATGGCGGCGGTGATGCCGGTTTCCGTGTAGGTCATGACGCCGCTCCAGAGGGGGTCACAGGTCGTCGGGCACCGGCCGCGCCGCGGTGGTCCGCGGGCCCCGGCCGGTCGGTGCTCAGGTCGGGTCGGCCAGGCGGTCGAGGAGGTCCATGAGGCGCTTGGTGACCGTCGGACGGTCGCCCTCGGTGAGCGCGGAGCCCATGCCCACCGCCACCGCGCCGGCGGCGACCCACTCGGGGGCCTCGGCGACGGTGACGCCGCCGATCGGGATGAGGGGCGCCTGCGGGAGGACCGTCCGCAGATGGTCGATCCAGCGCGGGGACAGCGAGGACGCGGGGTAGATCGTCAGCGCGTCCGCGCCCAGCTCCATCGCGCGCACCGCCTCGGTCGGGGTCGCGACGCCGGGGAAGACGGGCACGCCGTAGCGGTGGCCGGTGCGCAGGACCGCCTCGTCCAGATTCGGCGCCAGCAGGAAGCGGGCGCCCGCGTCGACGGCCATCCTGGCGGACATCTCGTCGACGACCGTGCCGGCGCCGATGACCGCGTCGTCACCGACCTCGCGGACCAGGGTGGTGACCGCTTCCAGCGCGAAGGGCGTGGTCAGCGAGATTTCCAGGGTGGTGAGCCCGGCCGAGAGCAGCGTGTCCGCGGTGGCGGCGGCCTGGTCGTAGGTCCGGCCGCGGATCGTGGCGAAGACCCGCTGTGCGAGCGCGGTCCTGGTGGTCTCCCAGCGGTACACGGAGGATCGCGGTCCTTCCTGACGGTGCTGCCCGGATGGTGCGGTGGGTGGAGACCGCGATCAGCACGCTACCCGCCGGGCGACGGCCCGCCGCCGGTCGATCGGGAGCTGTCACCGCACCGTGACATGAGAGGAGCATGAGAGGGAAGGGGCGGTGGCCGGGCTCACCCGGTGTGCGTCGAGAACAGGCCACCGGTCGGGCCCTGCTTGTCGCCGCCCTGCGCCTTCTTCAGCGCGTTGGCCAGGCCCTCGATCGTCATGGACTGGAGGATGACCCGGCCGTTGCCCTCCAGGGTGGCGAGCGACAGGCCCTCGCCGCCGAAGACCGCGTTCATGATGCCCTGGCGGTTCAGGCCGCCGATGCGCTGGACGCCGTAATGGATGCCTTCCTCGAAGGCGACGATGCAGCCGGTGTCGACCTCGATGCGGCCGCCGAAGTCGGCGGGGTTGAGGTCGATGAAATTGCCGGCGCCGGCGATGATCACGGTGCCGTGGCCGGTGAACTTCTCCAGGATGAAGCCCTCGCCGCCGCTCATGCCCTGCCGGCCGCCGGCGAAGGCGATGCCGAACTGCACGGTCTCCTCGGCGGCCACGAAGGCGTCCTTCTCCGCGAACCAGGCCCGCGAGCCGGTCAGCTCCAGGGCGCGCATCTCGCCGGGCAGCACCCCGGCGAAGCCGACGGTGCCCTCGCCGCCGGACGCGGTGAAGTACTGGAAGGCCAGCGACTCGCCGGCCAGCGCCCGCTGGCCGACCTGCATCGCGGTGCCCATGGCCTGCCGCAGCATGCCGCCCATGCCACCGCCCCCGCCGCCGCCGGGCTGGCCGCCGCCGGCATTGCGGGCGCCGGGGCCGCCGAGGCGGGTCTCCATGGACACGTTGGCCGTCTTGAACAGGAACTTCCCGGCCTCGCAGTAGACCGTCTGGCCGGGGTTGAGGGTGCAGACGGCCATCTGCATGGCATTGCCGACAATCTGCTGCTGCAAGGTCACAGCCATACTCCTCGGGACGTGCGGTACCGAATGGGGCGATAACGGCGCGCTCGGCGCCCTCCACTCAACGTACCGCGCGGGCGATTCGGTTCCGCAGCGAACCCGGATCGCCCGGCCGCTCGCCGTCGGCCTGGGCCGGCAGGCCGACCGGGCGCTCGCCGCCGGTGTCCAGGAAGCGGGCCAGCGGCAGGGTGGCGGCGCCCACGGTGACCGCGTCGGCGCCGAGCCGGCCCAGCTCGATGGAGGTCTGGGCGCACGGGTGGTGCAGGGCGTAGGCGGCGGCGACCTCGCGGACGGTGGGCAGCACCCGGGGTCCGAGCATCAGCCCGGCCCAGCCGCCGATGACGATGCGGTGCGGGTTGAAGAGGTTGATCAGGTCGGCGATGCCGGCGCCCAGGTACTCGGCGGCCTCGGCGAGCAGCGCCTCGGCCTCCGGGTCGCTGTCGGCGGCGGCGATCAGCTCGGCCAGCGCGGTCTCCTCGCTGACCCCCTTGGGGGCGCCCGGCCAGCGGCCGAGCAGCGCCTCGGCGCCGACGTAGGCCTCAAGGCAGCCGCGCGAGCCGCAGCGGCAGGTGCGGCCGCCGACCCGCAGGGTGGTGTGGCCCCACTCCCCCGCGCTGCTGCTGGCGCCGTGGTAGGGCTTGCCGTTGGTGACGACGCAGGCGCCGACGCCGGAGCCGATCAGCGCGATCACCACGTTGTCCGAGCCGCGGCCCGCGCCGAACCACATCTCGGCCTGGCCGAGGGTCTTGGCGCCGTTGTCGATGAAGAGCGGCAGGGTGGTGCCGGCTCGCAGCAGGCGGCCGAGCGGTACGGCGTCCCAGTCGATGGTCTGGCCGTAGACGACGATGCCGTCCCCGTCGCCGGGGACGGCTCCCGGCGCGTCGGGCTGGGCGACGATGCCGGGGACGCCGATGCCGACGCCGAGCACCTCGCTGTCGTCGATGCCGGCCTCGCGGACCACCGTCTCGATGCCGTCGAGGGCGAGCCGTACGACGTGGTCGACGTCGTGGCCGCTGTCGGACAACGGCAGGTCGGCGGCGGCCCGTTCGGTCAGCGCGAGGTCGAAGAGCTCCACCCGGACCCGGGTCTCGCCGACGTCCACGCCGACCACGTAGCCGTAGCCCGGGGCGACTTGCAGCAGGATCCTGGGGCGCCCGCCGTCGGACTCGACGGCACCGGCCTCCTCGACCATGCCGTCCGCGATCAACTCTCCAACGACGTTACTGATCGACCCGGCGCTCAGACCCGTGTCCCGGCCCAGTTCCTGGCGGCTCAGGGGACCTTCGAAATACAAATGACGCAGAAGCGATGCACGGTTGCCGCGCCGCAGGTCACGAACGGTGCGCTTGCCTCGCTCAGCCATCTCGTCTCCCTCCCGGGGGGTCCGGCGTGAATCTATCGCTGCACAAGGTCTTGACGCCACCTTTTCTCACAAGTTAAATCACGCCCTGAATTAAGACACAGGCGCTGTTCACTTCCTGAAGCGATCCCACCCCTGAGAGGGAACCGTCATGCGCTCTTCCAGCACCTCCAGCAGACTCGTCGCGGCTACCGCCCTCGTGGCCGCGCTCGGTCTGACCCTCGCCGCGTGTGGCGGGGGCTCCGACGACGACAACAGCGGCAGCAAGTCGACCGGCGGCAAGACCGCCGACGCCAACAGCCTGAGCGGCCAGACGATCACATACTGGGCCAGCAACCAGGGCACCAGCATCGACGCCGACAAGGCCACCCTGACGACCGAGCTGGACAAGTTCACCGCGTCCACCGGCATCAAGGTCAAGCTGGAGGTCATCGGCTGGGCCGACCTGCTCAACCGCATCCTGGCGGCCGCCACCTCCGGCCAGGGCCCGGACGTCCTCAACATCGGCAACACCTGGTCGGCCTCCCTCCAGGCCACCGGCGCCCTGATGCCGTGGGACGACGCGGCGTTCGGCACCATCGGCGGCAAGGACCGCTTCGCCGCGGCCGCGATCGCCTCCGCCGGTGCCGCGGGCCAGGACCCGGCCGCCGTGCCGCTGTACTCGATGGCATACGGTCTGTACTACAACAAGAAGATGTTCGCCGACGCCGGTATCGCCACTCCGCCCACCACTTGGGCCGAATTGGTCGCCGACGGCAAGAAGCTCACCACGGGCGGCCACTACGGCCTCGCGGTCGAGGGCGCCAACGGCGCGGAGAACATCCACCACATCTTCGTGCTCGCCAAGCAGCGCGGCGCCAGCTGGTTCGACGACAAGGGCGGCCCGACCTTCACCGGCCCGCAGCAGGTCGCGGCCGTCAAGCAGTACGTCGACTTCATCGCCAGCGACAAGATCGCGGCCAAGGGCAACGCCGAGTACGTGCAGAACCAGACCATCACCGACTTCGCCACCGGCAAGGCCGCGATGATGATGTGGCAGTCGGCCGCCCCGGCGATCGCCTCGCACGGCATGAAGCCCGACGACTACGGCGTGGTCCCGGTCCCGACGCAGACCGCGGGCGCCACCGGTGACGCGGCCGTGACCTCGATGGTCGCCGGTATCAACATCGCGATCTTCAAGGACACCAAGCACAAGGACGCCGCCGAGGCGTTCGTGAAGTTCATGACCAGCACCGACGAGCAGAAGGCGCTCAACGGCAAGTACGGCTCGATCCCGCCGGTCACCGAGGCGCAGAGCGACCCGGCCTTCCAGACCCCGGACCTGAAGGTGCTGGCGGGCGTGCTGGCCAAGTCGGCCGCCCCGCTGCCCCAGGTGGCCAACGAGAGCCAGTTCGAGAACCTGGTCGGCCCCGCCGTCAAGAGCCTGTTCGCCGACGCCGCCGCGGGCAAGCCGGTCACCGACGACTCCGTCAAGGCCGCGCTGACCAAGGCGCAGCAGCAGATGCCCGCCTCGTAAGGATCGGCTCTCCTCCATGACTGCCACCGCCCCCCCGAGGCGCGCGCCCGAAGCCGGCCCTGGTAGCGGCAAGTCCGCTGCCGGGCGCCGGCTCCGGCCGCGTGTCATCGAACGCATCCGCCAAGGCGGGCTGCCGTACCTGCTCCTGCTGCCCGCCGTCCTCGCCGAACTGCTGATCCACATCGTGCCGATGTTCTTCGGCATCCTGATCAGCTTCAAGAACCTGACGCTGTTCTACATCCACCACTGGAACACCGCCCCCTGGGCGGGGTTCGACAACTACAAAGCCGCGGTAAAGATCCACCAGCCGATCGGCGAGGCACTGCTGCACTCGTTCTGGGTGACGCTGTCCTACACCCTGCTGTCCGTGGCCTTCTCCTGGCTGCTGGGCTGCGCCGCGGCGATCCTGCTGCAGGACAAGTTCCGCGGCCGCGGCCTGATCCGCACCCTCTTCCTGGTGCCCTACGCGCTGCCCGCGTACGCGGCGCTGATCACCTGGACGTTCATGTTCCAGCAGGACACCGGTCTGGTGAACCACGTCCTGCACGACCAGTTGCACGTGACGTCGAGCAAGTCCTTCTGGCTGATCGGCGACAACAGCTTCTGGGCGATGGTCATCGTGTCGGTCTGGAAGTCCTGGCCGTTCGCCTTCCTGGCGCTGATGGCCGGCCTGCAGAACATCCCGCGCGAGCTGTACGAGGCCGCCGCGATGGACGGCGCCGGCGTCTGGCAGCAGATCAGGAAGATCACCATGCCGTCGCTGCGGCCGGTGAACCAGGTGATCGTCCTGGTGCTCTTCCTGTGGACGTTCAACGACTTCAACACGCCGTTCGTGATGTTCGGGCAGAACCCGCCGCACCAGGCGGACCTGATCTCGATCCACATCTACCAGTCCTCGTTCATCAACTGGAACTTCGGCTCCGGCTCGGCCATGTCGGTCCTGCTGCTGCTCTTCCTGCTCGTGGTGACGGCGATCTACCTGCTGGTCACGTCCAGGGGAAGGAGCGAGAACGATGTCTAGGTTCACCGACCAGCCGTCCCCGATGGCGCAGCCCAAGTCCTTCCTGTGGACCCGGCGGGTCGTCCTGACGCTGCTGCTGGTCTTCGTGCTGGTCCCCGTGTACGTGATGCTCAGCTCGTCCCTGAAGACCCTTCAGGACGTGCAGGGCTCCTTCAAGTGGATACCGCACAGCCTGACGTTCAAGCCGTACGTCGACATCTGGAAGACGATCCCGCTCGCGCACTACTTCGTGAACTCGGTGATCGTCTGCGTCAGCGCCACGGTCTTCTCCGTGGTCCTGGCGATCTTCGCCGCCTACGCCGTGAGCCGCTACCGGTTCATGGGCCGCAAGGTCTTCACCGTGACGGTGCTGTCCACCCAGATGTTCCCCGGCATCCTGTTCCTGCTGCCGCTGTACCTGATCTTCGTCAACATCGGCAACAGCACGGGCGTCACGCTCAACGGCAGCCGGCTCGGCCTGATCATCACCTACCTCACCTTCTCGCTGCCCTTCTCCATCTGGATGCTGGCGGGCTACTTCGACTCGATCCCGCGGGATCTCGACGAGGCCGCGAAGGTGGACGGCTGCGGCCCGCTCGGCGCGCTGTTCCGGGTCGTGGTCCCGGCCGCGGTCCCGGGCATCGTCGCCGTGAGCGTCTACGCGTTCATGACGGCCTGGGGCGAGGTGCTGTTCGCCTCGGTCATGACCAACGAGTCCACCAGGACGCTGGCGGTCGGCCTTCGTGAGTACGCCACCCAGAACGACGTGTACTGGAACCAGGTCATGGCGGCCTCCATCGTCGTGAGCCTGCCCGTGGTCGCCGGATTCCTGCTCCTGCAGCGTTACCTCGTCGCCGGGCTCACCGCCGGCGCCGTCAAGTAACCCCTCCCGAAAGGCAGCTTGTGAACGACCTCAGCGCTCTTCCCGCCGATTTCGTCTGGGGAGCGGCCACCGCCGCGTACCAGATCGAGGGCGCGGTGGACGAGGACGGCCGGGCCCCGTCCATCTGGGACACCTTCTCCCATACCCCCGGCAAGATCGACGGCGACGACACCGGCGACGTCGCCTGTGACCATTACCACCGCACGGCCGAGGACCTGGGCCTGATGAAGGCCCTCGACCTCGACTCGTACCGCTTCTCCATCGCCTGGCCGCGGGTCATGCCGCAGGGCGGCGGGGCGGTCAACCCGGCCGGTCTGGCCTTCTACGACCGGCTGGTCGACTCGCTGCTCGAAGCGGGCATCACGCCCAACGCCACCCTCTACCACTGGGACCTCCCGCAGGCCCAGCAGGACCGGGGCGGCTGGCCCGAGCGTGAGACGGCGGAACGTTTCGGCGACTACGCGGCCGTGGTCGCGGAGGCGCTCGGCGACCGCGTCAAGGACTGGGCGACGCTCAACGAGCCGCTGTGCTCGGCCTGGATCGGCCACCTGGAGGGCACCATGGCCCCCGGGTGGACGGACCTGACCGCCGCGGTACGCGCGTCGTACCACCTGCACGTCGGACACGGCCTGGCCGTGCAGGCGCTGCGGGCCGCGCACTCCGACGTGCGGGTCGGCATCGTGAACAACCTCAGCCCGTGCGAGCCGGCCACCGACCGCGACGCCGACATAGCGGCCGCGCGCCGCGCCGACGGCCACACCAACCGCTGGTGGCTCGACCCGATCCACGGCCGCGGCTACCCGCAGGACATGGTCGACCTCTACGGTGTGGAGCTGCCGGTCAAGGACGGCGACCTGGAGTCGATCGCCGCCCCGCTGGACTGGCTGGGCCTGAACTACTACTTCCGCAACGTCATCACCGACGACCCGACCGGGCCTGCCCCGCACGCCAAGTCGGTCTACCTGCCGGGAGTCCGGCGGACGGCGATGGACTGGGAGGTCAACGCGGACGGTCTTGAGCAGCTGCTCGTCCGGCTGTCCGAGGAATACGGCGTGCGCAAGGTCTTCGTCACGGAGAACGGCTCCGCCTACCGCGACACCGTCGGCGCCGACGGCCAGATCGACGACCCCGAGCGGATCGCGTACCTGGACGAGCACCTGGCGGCCTGCGCCCGCGCGGTCCGCCGCGGGGTGCCGCTGGCCGGCTACTACGCCTGGTCGCTGCTGGACAACTTCGAGTGGGCGTACGGCTACGACAAGCGCTTCGGCCTTGTCCACGTCGACTACACCACCCAGAAGCGCACCATCAAGGGCAGCGGCCGGCGCTACGCCGAGATCATCGCGGCCCACCGCCGCAAGGCGCGGCGCGCGGCCTGACGGTCCCGCCCGCCCGGACTGACCCGGCTTTCGTCCGGGCGCGGTCCGGGCGCCGCTCCGGGCCCGCCTCGGGCGCGGTCCGGGAGTGCTCCGGGCCCGCCTCGGGCGCACGAGGGGTGACGCCACCGGTTCTCCGGTGCGTCACCCCTCGTCCGTGCGCGGGGTGTCGGGCCTACGCGCGGGGTGTTTTCTCTACGTCCGCGGTACGGCCGCCCTACGCGCCCGCTGCGGCTCTACGCGCCCGGTGCGGTCAGCAGCCGGCCGGTCGGCGGTTCTGCCACGGCGCCGTCGGCGGCGATCCGCCGGCCGCGCAGCCAGCTGGCGCGGACCACGCCGTGCAGGGTGCGGCCCGCGTAGGCGGTGATCGGGTTGCGGTGGCGCAGGCGGGCCGGGTCGACGGTGAAGACCGCGTCCGGGTCGAGCACCGCGAAGTCGGCGTCGCGGCCGACGGCGATGGCGCCCTTGGCGGTGAGGCCGGCCAGCGCCGCCGGGCCCGCGGACATCCAGCGGGCCACGTCGGGGAGGGTGTGGCCGCGGCGGCGGGCCTCCGTCCACACCGCGGACAGGCCCAGTTGCAGTGACGAGATGCCGCCCCAGGCGGCGGCGAAGTCCCCGGTGTCCTTCGCCTTGAGGCCGATCGTGGAGGGCGAGTGGTCGGAGACGACGCAGTCGATGACGCCGTCGGCGAGCGCCTGCCACAGCGCGTCCTGGTTGGCGGCCTCCCTGATCGGCGGGCAGCACTTGAACTCCGTGGCCCCGTCCGGGACTTCCTCCGCCGTCAGCGTCAGGAAGTGCGGGCAGGTCTCCACGGTGAGCCGGACGCCGTCCTTCTTCGCCGCCGCGATCAGCGGCAGCGCGGACGCCGACGACAGGTGCAGGATGTGGACACGGGCGTCGAGCCGCTTCGCCAGCGCGATCAGACCCGCGATCGCCCGGTCCTCGGCGGCGGGCGGCCGGGAGGCGAGGAAGTCGGCGTAGCGGGGCCCGGCTTGCTGCGGGGCGCCGTCGATGGTGCCGGGGTCCTCGGCGTGCACGATCAACAGCCCGCCGAAGGAGGTCAGTTCGGTGAGGGCCGCCTCCACCTCCGGCGGGCTCAGCTGCGGGAATTCGTCCACGCCGGAGGGCAGCAGGAAGCACTTGAAGCCGAAGACGCCCGCGTCGTGCAGCGGGCGCAGGTCGGCGGCATTGCCCGGCACCGCGCCGCCCCAGAAGCCGACGTCGGTGTGCACCCGGCCGCGGGCGGCGGCGCGTTTGACCTCCAGGTGGGCGGTGGTCGTGGTCGGCGGGATGCTGTTCAGCGGCATGTCGACGACGGTGGTGACCCCGCCGGCCGCCGCGGCCGCGGTCGCGGTCGCGAAGCCCTCCCACTCCGTGCGGCCGGGGTCGTTGATGTGGACGTGGCTGTCCACCAGCCCCGGCAGCAGGACGTCGTCGCCGAAGTCCACGACCGGGACGCCGTACGGGACCGGCGCGTCGTGCGCGCGGACCGCGGTGATGGTGCCGGCCCTGACCTCGACGACGGCCGGGCGCTCGCCTTCAGGGGTCACGACCCGGGTGGAGCGCAGCACCAGTTCGTCCACGGCGTGACCTCCGGCCGGTCGGCGAATTCAACGTTCTGTTGACGGACATGGTGGATAGCCTTCGCTCGGGCGTCAAGAGCGGTAGGATTCCGCACAGCGAAAGTCACCTTCCGCGAGGATCGGATCAGAGGGGATCGCACGTGTCTGCTGACCGCGCCGGGGGCGTCCAGTCCCTCGAACGGGCCTTCGACCTGCTGGAGCGGATGGCCGACGCGGGCGGCGAGGTGGGCCTGAGCGAACTGTCGGCCAGCAGCGGCCTGCCGCTGCCGACCATCCACCGGCTGATGCGGACCCTGCTGGCCAGCGGATACGTACGCCAGCAGCCCAACCGGCGCTATGCGCTGGGCCCCCGGCTCATCCGGCTCGGCGAGACCGCCTCCCGACTGCTCGGCACCTGGGCCCGGCCCTACCTGGCGGAGCTGGTCGAGGCGACCGGCGAGACCGCGAACATGGCGCTGCTCGACGGCGACGAGGTCGTCTACGTGGCTCAAGTGCCCTCGCGGCACTCGATGCGGATGTTCACCGAGGTCGGACGGCGGGTGCTGCCGCACTCCACCGGCGTCGGCAAGGCGCTGCTCGCCCAGGTGCCGCCGGGCGAGGTGCGGGCGCTGCTGGCCCGCACCGGCATGCCGGCGGCGACCGACCGCACCATCACCGAACCTGACGCCTTCCTCGCCGAGCTGGACCGTATCCGCGAGGCGGGCTACGCCGTGGACGACGGCGAGCAGGAAGCGGGCGTGCGGTGCCTGGCCGTGACGGTGCCCGGGTCCCCGACGGCCGCGGCGATCTCCATCTCGGGACCCGCGGGACGGGTCACGGAGGCGGCCACCGACAAGATCGTGCCCGTCCTGCACGGAGTGGCAAGGGAGTTGGCGCTGGCGCTGAGCAGTGCGGCACCTGCCTAGGGCGGTGCCGCCGCCCCCCTCAGGCCCGGCGGGCGAGATGCTGCTCGACGGCCTCCCTCAGTACGGCCAGCGGGGCCGTCAGCACGCTGACCGAGCCGAGGACCGCCGCGACCAGCAGCAAGGAGTGCCGCAGCTGCTCGGGCGGCGGGTTGTTCCCCGCGAGCCTGGCCAGCTCGGCGAGTTCCGCCTCCGCGACGGCGCGGTCCGGTAAGGCGGTGCGGTGCGCCGCCAGGTCCCGCTCCAGGCGGGCCACCGCGGCGCGTAACGCCGCCCCGCCGCCACTCATCGTTCCTACGACCGTTCCGCCGCGGTCCACGTCGACCACATGCGTTTCCCCCACCACCATGTGCCCCTGCCTCACACGCGCTCAGACCCCGGCGCCTCCTGGGCATGGGGGCCGGGGTCGATCAGTAAACGCGACAGGGCGCTTTCGCGCCACACGGTCGGCGAAATCTGCGTCAAAGTTGCCGCGGGGGCCACACGGTGAGGTCGAGGGTGGCGTGAGCGGCGGGGCCGCCGGGGTCGGTGAGTTGACGGAGCGTCACGACCGCGATGGTGCCGTCAGCCCCGACGACGCACAGCCGCGAGCCCTGGGCCAGCTCCGTCCACGCGACGGACCCGACGAGTTCGGCCTCGCCCCGGCACCCGTCGAGGGTGCCGGGCGCGTCCGCCGCGAGCACGGCGAGCCCGCCGCCGACGGCGTCCGACACGAACGACGCGCCGTCGGCGGCGTACCCGAACGTCCCGCTCCCGGCGTCGGGCGTGGCTTGCGGCGGATCGGCCCCCAACACCAGCCCATTGCCCGCGGCAAGCCCGACCCCGTGATACTCCCTGGCCGCCGCGACGGTCGCCCGCGGCGTCCCCGCCACCGGCCGCGCGTCCACGGCATGCCCCCGCCCAAGCCCGCGCCCAAACGCCACGGCCCCCACCACGACGAGCGCGGCGACCACGAGCGCCAGCCCCTTCCCCCGCCGCCGGGGATCCTTGTACGGCCCTTGGCCGAGCCCCGGCACGGGAGGACCCGGGTTGACCGTCGCCACCCCGCCGGGCGCCGGCGCGCGGCCTGCGGGAGCGATACCGAGCGCCGGCGGCGCGGGCGGGACGACGGGAGGCAGGTGTACGCCCCCGGGCGGGGTCGCGCCAACCGCCGGAGGCGGCTGCATGCCCAGCGCCGGCGGCGCGGGCGGGGCGGCCGGGCTCGGGGTCGCCACCGCGCCCACTACCGAAGGCAGGTGCACGCCACCGGGCGGGGTCGCGCCCTGCGGCAGCGCGCCAGTCGCAGGGGGCACGCCCACTGCCGCAGGCGCGGCGGGGGCTGTCGGCGGCACCGCCACGCCACCCGGCGGGAACGCGCCGAGCGCCGAAGGCGGCGTCGCCCCCACCGCCGGGGGCGACGCCGGGGCTACCGGCGGCACCGCCACACCACCCGGCGAGCCAGGCGCCGAAGACGGCTGCACGCCGACCGTAGGCGCCGCGGGCGGGGCGGCCGGGCTCGGCGACGACATCCCACCCACCGCCGAAGGCAGGTGCACACCACCCGGCGGGGTCGCCCCAGGCGCCAACATGCCGCCCGCAGAGGGCATACCGACCCCCGGCGCCGCGGGCGGGGCGGCCGGGCCCGCAGGCGGCTGCGCACCGGCCGCAGAAGACGACTGCACGCCGACCGTAGGCGCCGCGGGCGGGGCGGCCGGGCTCGGTGTCGGCACCGCGCCCGCAGGGGGCATGCCCACCGCCGCAGGCGGCTGCGTGCCGACCGCCGGCGGGGCGGAGGGCGGGGGCTGGGGCCATGTGCCCGGGGGTGGGAGAGGGGGGAGGGGCGGGGGGAGGGTCAGGAGGGTTTGGAGGGGGGTGGGGAGCCAGGGGGTGGGGGGGCGGTGGTGGGTGGCCTGGGCGCACATGGCTATGACCTGGGAAGGGGACGGGCGCAGGGCCGGGTCCTTGATCAGGCAGCGGGTGACGATCTCGCGCAGCTCGCCGGGGAGTTCGGAGAGGTCGGGCTCCTCGTGGAGGGCGCGCGTACCGAAGGGCGGGGCACCGATGGCCGCATAGGCGGCGAGTTGGCCGAGGGCGAAGACGTCGGTGGCCGGGACGGGCGGTTTGTCCGCGGCTTGCTCCGGCGCGGAGAAGGCGGGGATGCCGGGCGCGTCGGCGGCGGCGCGGGTGACGCCGTAACCCGTGACGCGCGGGCCGTCCGCGGCCAGCAGCACCGTGCCGGGGCCGAGCCCGGCGTGGACGACGCCGGCGTGGTGCACGGCGCGCAGCGCCTCGGCGACCCCGGCCACCACGCGCAGGACGACGGGTACGGGCAGCGGGCGCCCGGTGCCGGTGACGGCGGCGTGCAGGGTGAACGCGGGGACGTAGCCGGCGGCCAGCCAGTAGCGGGAGCCGTCGTGGCCGCTGCCGAGCACCGGCACGGTGAAGGGCCCGTGCACGCGGCGTACGGCCTGCACGTCGTGTTCGAAGGCGGCGGCGAAGCCGGAGCGGGCGGCCAGTTCGGGCCGGACCGCGGTCAGGGCGACGGGGTGCCCGTCGGGGGCGTAGGCGAGGTAGACCGGGCCGAGGGCGCCGACGCCGAGCCGGGCGGCGATCCGGTGCCCGCCGACCACCGCGGGGTCGTCCGGCGCGAGCGGCTGGTACAGCGGCCCGGGGTGGACCTCGCCGCCGGTGTACTGAGCGCCCATCAGTCCCCGTTCCTCGGGCCTACCCGGACCTCCCGGCCCCTGGCCAGACGATACCGGAACACGCCGACCCGTCCGCGGCCTGTTCCGCCGCGGGCGGGCAGACGGTATGCAGGAGGCATGGACACAAAGGGCGAGGTGGCCGGGCTGCTGCTGGCGGCCGGCGGGGGCCGGCGGCTCGGCGGCCGCCCGAAGGCGCTGCTGCCGTACGGCGACCGCCCGCTGGTCGAGCACGCGGCGCGCGCGCTGCGGGACGGCGGCTGCGGCCCGCTGCACGTGGTGCTGGGCGCGGCGGCCGACGAGGTGCGGGCCACCGCGGAGCTGCCCGGCTGCGTCCTGGTCGACAACCCGCACTGGCCCGACGGCATGGGCTCGTCGCTGCGCGCGGGCCTGGCCTCGCTGGCCGCCGCGCGCCCGCGCCCGGCCGCGGTGGTGATCGCGCTGGTCGACCAGCCGGGGGTGGGCGCGGCGGCGGTCGCCCGGGTGGTGGCGGCGGGCCGGGCGGGCGACGACCTGCTGTCGGCGCTGGTGTCGGCCGCGTACGGGGAGCGCCGCGGGCACCCGGTGCTGATCGGCGCCGCCCGCTGGGCGGGTGTCGCGGGCAGCGCGGGCGAGGACCGGGGCGCGCGGACGTATCTGCGCGGGCACGCCGGGCAGACGGTGCTGGTGGACTGCTCGGACGTCGCGGACCCGGCGGATATCGACACCCCCGCCGACCTGCGGCTTCTACGGCCGGCCTGACCGGCGGCCGCACCGCGTGCCACAAAACGTTGAACTTCCGCACTGCGAAAACTATGCTCCACCTTGCAGAAGCGCCCGCAGCTCGCGGCGGCCAGGCACCGCGTGCCACGCGCACCCCGCGCGTGCCGCGCGCTCACGGCGGAGTGTCCGTAGGCTCACGACGACGTGCCCATGAGCACGACGCCGTGCCCGTACCCACGACGGCGTGCCCCCGTACGCACGACGCACCCGGCGGACGCCGGCCCGCTCTGGAGGAATGACCGCATGTCCGCACCGACCCCTTCGTCCGCCGCCGTCGTCACCGGGACGGCCGGGAACCACGTGCCGCGCGAGGAGGAGGTGCTGACCCCCGGGGCGCTGGAATTCCTCGCCGAGCTGCACCGGCGCTTCGCACCCCGCCGCGCGGAACTGCTGGCGTCGCGCGCCGAGCGCCGCGCCGAGATCGCCCGCACCGCGACCCTGGACTTCCGCCCGGAGACCGCGCACATCCGCGCCGACGACAGCTGGCGGGTGGCCGCGGCCCCGGCCGCGCTGAACGACCGCCGGGTGGAGATCACCGGCCCCACCGACCGCAAGATGACGATCAACGCGCTCAATTCCGGCGCGCGGATCTGGCTCGCCGACTTCGAGGACGCCTCCGCCCCCACCTGGGAGAACGTCATCGGCGGCCAGCTGAACCTGATCGACGCCTACGAGCGGCGGATCGACTTCACCTCCCCCGAGGGCAAGAGCTACGCGCTCGGCGCCGCCGACGGGCTGGCCACCGTGGTCATGCGGCCCCGCGGCTGGCACCTGAACGAGCGGCACCTGACCGTGGACGGCGAGCAGCTCCCGGGCGGCCTGGTCGACTTCGGGCTGTACTTCTTCCACAACGCGCAGCGGCTGACCGACCTCGGCAAGGGCCCGTACTTCTACCTGCCCAAGACCGAGTCGTACCTCGAAGCCCGGCTGTGGAACGACGTGTTCGTCTTCGCGCAGGACCGGCTCGGCATCCCGCAGGGCACCGTCCGGGCCACCGTGCTGATCGAGACGATCACCGCCGCGTACGAAATGGACGAGATCCTCTACGAGTTGCGCGACCACGCCTCCGGGCTCAACGCGGGCCGCTGGGACTACCTCTTCTCGATCGTGAAGAACTTCCGTGACGGCGGGGCCCGTTTCGTCCTGCCCGACCGCAACGCGGTCACGATGACCGCGCCCTTCATGCGCGCGTACACCGAACTCCTGGTCCGCACCTGCCACAAGCGCGGCGCCCACGCCATCGGCGGCATGGCGGCCTTCATCCCGTCCCGCAGGGACGCCGAGGTCAACAAGGTCGCCTTCGAGAAGGTCAAGGCGGACAAGGACCGCGAGGCGGCCGACGGTTTCGACGGCTCGTGGGTCGCGCACCCCGACCTGGTGCCCATCGCCCGCGCCTCCTTCGACGCGGTCCTCGGCGACCGCCCCCACCAGAAGGACCGGCTGCGCGAGGACGTCCACGTCACCGCGGCCCAACTGATCGACATCGCCTCCCTCGACGCCGCCCCGACCTACGAGGGCCTGCGCAATGCCGTCCAGGTCGGCATCCGCTACATCGAGGCCTGGCTGCGCGGCATGGGCGCGGTCGCGATCTTCAACCTGATGGAGGACGCGGCCACCGCGGAGATCTCCCGCTCGCAGATCTGGCAGTGGACCAACACCGGTGTCGTCTTCGACAACGGCGAGAAGGCCACCCCCGAACTGGTCCGCCGCGTCGCCGCCGACGAGATCACCGCGATCCGCACCGAGGTCGGCGAGGACGCCTTCGCGGCGGGCAAGTGGCGCGAGGCCTACGACCTGCTGCTGCGCACCGCGCTGGACGCCGAATACGTCGACTTCCTGACGCTGCCGGCGTACGAGCAACTGGCGGACTGAGCTGCGGGGCCCCGGTTCCGGCCGATTGCCCGCGGACGTCGGGCTGTTAGCCTGCGTGCATGTCAGACCTGGGGCCCATCGCCTGGCCACCCGATCCGATCAAGACCGAGAGGCTCGTCCTGCGCGAGCCCGAGGCCCGGGACCGCTCGGTGTTCGTCGAGCTGCTGGCGTCAGCGGAGGTGCACACCTACCTCGGCGGACCCCGCTCGCGCGACGAGCTCGAACGCGAGTTGCCCGGAGTGCCCGAGCGGTGGCCCGGCAGCTTCGTCGTCGATCTCGACGGGACGATGATCGGCCAGATCCTGCTCAGGAGGGCATCGGAACACCATCGCCCGGCTGCCGCGGGAAAGCCCGACCTCGGCTACCTCTTCCTGCCGCAGGCGTGGGGCTTCGGCTACGCCGCCGAGTCCTGCGCGGCGGCACTCGCCTGGCTCGACAGCGCCCTCCCGGGCGAGCCGGTGGTCCTCGCCACCCAGACCGCCAACGCCGCCTCGATGCGCCTCGCGGCAAGGCTGGGCTTCACCGAGGTGGAGCGCTTCCACGCCTGGAACGCCGAACAATGGCTCGGCCTGCGACCCCCGGTGAACCCCTGAGCCCGCGCGCTCAGCTCACCGCCGGGGGCCCGGCGGGCACCGCTTCCGCCTTCGTCGGCACGGGCACCTGGTTGAAGGCGTAGTACACGGCCAGCAGCCCGTGCACCGCCAAGGTCAGCGGCGCCGACACGAAGGCAAGGCCCACCGTGGCGGGATACGCGATCGACCCGAGGGCGAAGCGCGTCCGCGTGGCTCGGGCCGCCTCGACGTCGACCCGGTCGTCGAAGAGATGACCCGTGCGGGTCAGGTGCCACCACATGGCCTGGAAGACCAGCGCGTGGAAGACCATGAACAGCCCGTAGACGGCCAGGGCGACATGCGCCGCATTGCCCTCCCGCAGATACGCGGCCACCACCGACGCCGGCCACGGCAGCGCCGCGACACCCATCAGCAGCACCAGGTTGAGGAACAGCAGTGTGCGGTCCACCCGGGCGATGCACTGGAAGACCGTGTGGTGGTTGACCCACATAACGCCAATGATCAAGAACGTCACGGCATAGGCGGCATATGACGGCCACATCGCGCCGAGCGCGGACCACAGCCGGTCGCCGGCGTCCTCCGGGACCTTGATCTCCAGCACCAGCAGCGTGATCGCGATGGCGAACACCCCGTCGCTGAACGCCTCGACTCTTCCCGACTCATTCATTCCGTTCCCCCGTTGAAAGCTCAAGCGGCGTGCGGCACCGCCGCTCGGACTCGCCGTGGCCCGTGCCCGCGCGACGGTAGCAGCGGCCAGGCGGGAACCCCCACGTCGTAAGCCAGTTGGGTCGTTCTCGGTCAGACGGCCGGGTCGTACATGATCTCCCGGACCTCTTGCGCGCAGCGGCACGCGGCAGCGAACTTGGCGGCCCACTTCAGGGCGTCGTCACGCGACGGCACATCGATGATCGAGAACCCGCCCAGGACCGCCTTGGTCTCCGGGTACGGGCCGTCGCTGACGGTCCCGTCGGTGGCCACGACGCTCGCCTGCTGGCTTTCCAGGCCGCCACCGAAGATCCATACGCCGGCGTCCTGGGCCTGCCGCACCACCTCGTGCGCGGCCTCCCCCACCTCCGCCAGGTCTTCCTCGGGGATGATCATCGTGCCGTCATCGAACGAGATCAGATACCGCGTCATCTTTGGCTCCCTTGTTCGGCCCGACTCAGCCTACGACGAACGACTCCCCCGGAGCCGACACCGCGCCCGCGACCCCATGGGGAGCAATTCGCCGCGTCGAGGCGGGTGTTGACGCCTCCCGTCGCCGGAATCGGGATCCGGCGGTGGGTCAGTACGCCCGCAGGGCGACGGGGTGTCCGGACGAGGTGATCGGGCGCGGGTTCGGCAGGGGCTGCCCCGCGGAGTCTCCCGGGGTGTCGATCGCCCACCAGACGCGGGCGCGGGGCAGGTCGTGCCCGGTGGGCAGTGCGACAGCGGGGACGGTCAGGTGGGTGGCGACCTCGACCCGGGACGCCTCCGGCGGCACCGGCCCGAACCTGATGCCGGTCGTCCCCTCGGGGAGGCCGGGTACGTCGCCGGCGAACCAGAAGCTGTTGTCCGGGTGCTTCTTCGTGGGGGCACTGAACGTGCAGGCGCTGCTTCCCCGTGTGTCCTCGGGTCCTCCTGGTCCGTCGATCGCCAGACACAGGCCTTGGGCGCCTTCCCACGCGTCCAGTTGCCACCGCACTCCGTGAGTGGTCTGCCGCATCAGCGTGACGTGGTCATGGCCGTCGTCGTTGGTGTCGCCGTCCGGATGGGACGAGCAGGCCGACAGCGCCAGCAGAATCCCGGCGGTGGCTGTTGCGAGAGTTGTGCGTCTCATCGTTCCCTCTGTCGCGCCGGCCGATACGGCCCGTTCTCGGGTGGACCGAAGAGAACCACGCTCCTGTCGCTCCGCCGGTTCCGACGCACCGCCCCGGGCCCGTGGGTTCACGGGGCCGGGGCGGTGGGGCCTGGCCCGGCTCCGGCCCCCGGAGGGGCGGGGCAGGGGTGGCCACCGGGCGGGGGCCACCCCTCCCGGACCGGTCGTTGTGGGGTGGCGTCAGGACAGGCCGGCCCGGGTGGCCAGGCGGCGGGCCTCGGTGCGGGTGAGGCGGGCGATCTCGTCCTCGTCGACCCGGGTCAGCCGGCCGTGCTCCACCACCGGTCGGCCGTTGACCAGCGAGAGGGTGACGGGGGCCGCGGCGCCCATCACCAGGGCGGCCACCGGGTCGGCGATCGACGCGTGGGCGAGGCCGTCCAGCTTCCACAGCACCAGGTCGGCGAGCTTGCCCGGCTCCAGGGAGCCGATCTCGGCGGCCCTGCCGAGGACTTGGGCGCCGCCGTAGGTGCCCAGGCGCAGGGCCTGGCGGGCGGTCATCGCCTTCTCGCCGCCGCCGAGGCGGTTGATGAGCAGGGCGTTGCGCAACTCGGTGTGCAGCTCGCCGGACTCGTTGGACGCGGTGCCGTCCACGCCGAGGCCCACCGGGACGCCCGCCGCGAGCATGTCGGGGACCCGGGCGATGCCGGCGGCGAGCCGGGCGTTGGAGGACGGGCAGTGCGCCACGCCGGTGCCGGTGCGGGCGAAGGCCGCGATGTCGGCGTCGTTCATGTGGACGCAGTGCGCCATCCACACGTCGTCGCCGAGCCAGCCGGTGGACTCGAAGTAGTCGGTCGGCCCCATGCCGAACAGCTCGTGGCAGAACTTCTCCTCCTCCACCGTCTCGCTGCCGTGGGTGTGCAGGCGTACGCCCTTGTCGCGGGCCAGCACCGCGGCCTCGCGGAGCAGTTCGGTGGACACCGAGAACGGCGAGCAGGGCGCGGCCGCGATGTGCAGCATCGAGCCGAAGGAGGGGTCGTGGTGGGTGTCGATGGCGGCCTCGGTGGCCTTGAGCGCGCCCTCGGTGGTCTCCACGGCGAAGTCCGGCGGGAGCCCGCCGTCGCTCTTGCCGCGGTCCATCGAGCCGCGGGCGGCGGTGAAGCGCACCCCGGTGTCGGCGGCGGCCCTGATCTCGGCGCCGAGCAGGTCGCCCGCGTCGCGCGGGAAGACGTAGTGGTGGTCCATGGCGGTGGTGACGCCGCCGCGTGCCATCATCGCCAGCGATCCGGCGGCGGCCGCGTGGACGATGTCCTCGTCGATCCGCGCCCACACCGGGTACAGCTCGACCAGCCAGTCGAAGAGGTTGCTGTCCTGGGCGAGGCCCCGGGTGAGCCACTGGTAGAAATGGTGGTGGGTGTTCACCAGGCCGGGGGTGGCCAGGTGCCCGGTGCCGTCGATCCGTCGGGCCACGTCCCTGAGGTCGGCGGGCGCCGGTCCCGCGCCGACGGACTCGATGACATTGCCCGCGACGACGATGTGCCCGGTGTCGTGCTCGGTGCCCGCCGCGTCCACTGTGGCGATGGCGCAGTTCTCGATGACGATGCGCCCGGTCGCGCCGGTCGCAGTCGGCGCGGTCTCGTTCGTGCCGTTCATCACGGTCCCCCTGTCAGTCCGTCACCGGGATGCGGGCGTCGGCGCCGTCGCGCAGCACCGTGCCCTCGATCAGCCCGTAGGGGCGGTCGGCGGCCAGGTAGACCTCGTTGTCGTTCTTGAGGCCGAAGGGCGCCAGGTCGGCGAGGAAGTGGTGCTTGTTCGGCAGCGACAGCCGCACCTCGTCTATGGCGGCGGGCCCGTCACTGTTGTCGATGACCCGGGAGCCCATCGCGAACAGGCTCTGCTGGAGCGAGAGCGAGTACGTCTCGGCGAACGCGCCCAGCAGGTCGCCGCGCACCGCCGCGTACGACTCCTCCCAGCCCGGTGCGTCCTGCCCGGCGGCGCCGGTCCAGCCGAACCGCCAGCGGGCGTTGACCTCGGTGGCCAGGATCCGGTCGCGGGTCTCCTGGAGGGTGGTGTAGGCGTCCTTGGCGAAGCCCCAGAATTCGGAGTCGGTCGAGTTGAGCACCACCAGGCCGGCCAGCCCGGAGACGACCTGCCAGTGCTCGCCGTCGTAGGAGACCTCGGTGGTGCGGGTCTCCTGGCCCTTGCGGACGAAGGAGTGCTCGCCGCGGTCGCCGCCGGTGACCGGGATGCGCTCCCAGGCGTATTCCTCGATCCGTATCCGGGCCCGGTGGATCGGCTGCCGGCCGGTCACGAAGTGCCGTGCCAGTTCGATGCCGAAGGCCTCGGCGGAGTCGATGCCGTGTTCCTTGGCGAAGGCGAAGACGGTGTTCTTGGTGGTGTCGGTGGGCAGCACGTTCGCGTTCGACCCGGACAGGTGGACGTCGTCCATGTCGCCGGACAGCGCGACCGAGACGTTCAGGTCCTTGATGTGGTGGGTGCCGCCGTCGCGGGTGATGCGGACAACGCGGTTCTCCGCCTTGCCGTACTGGTTCTGGCCGAGCATGGTGGGCATGGCGCTAGCTCCCTCGGTATACGGAGTAGCCGAACGGGTTGAGCAGCAGCGGTACGTGGAAATGCTCGCCCGGGGTGACGGCGAAGGCCACCGCGACTTCGGGGAAGAAGGCTCCGCTGTCCCTCGGACCGGCGTGGTCCGCGCGGGCAGCGTCCTGCTGGGCCTCGGCTGGGTGGTGGGCGTGACGTGCGAAGTACGGCGCCACGTCGAAGTGCAGCCGTACGTGGGTGGTGGCTTCCGGAAGCACGGGCAGGTCCTTGCAGCGGCCGTCCGCGTCGGTCGCGGAGCCGCCGTGCGGCGTCCAGGGCGCGGCAGGGCCGGTGCGTACCTCCAGCGCCACGGCGACTCCCGCGGCGGGGCGGCCCGCGCTGGTGTCCAGGATGTGCGTCGACACGGACGTCATGACGGGTCCTCCGCGCTCACCGGGGTCTGCCCGACCGCGGGGGTCCGCTCGGCCGCCGCGAGCCTGCCGAGCCTGATCCGGTTGATCTTTCCCAGTTCGGCGCGGACGATCTCGCGTTCTGTGTCGTCGTCATTGCCGATCCGCGCTTCGAGGGCGGCCTTGATCTGGGCGCCGGTGGCGCCGGTGGCGCAGATGAGGAAGACGTGGCCGTGCCGCTCCTGGTAGGCGAGGCCCAGGTCGAGCAGCTCGGCGCGCTCGGCCTCCTCGACGCCGCCCTGCTCGCGGGCCGAGGTCGGGTCGCCGGGGGTGGGGCGGCCGATCGGCGGGTGCGCGGCCATCGCCTCGCGCAGGTCGGCGGGGGTCAGCGCCGCCATGGCCGCGTCGCTCGCCGCCAGCAGGTCGTCGAGCCGGTCGTACGGCCGGCCCGCGGCCACCGCGGCGCCCCATGCCGCGCTGCCGCACACCTCGTGCAGCAGGCCGGCGGCGAGGGCGGCGGGGGCCGCGTTGAGCCGGGACAGACCCGGCGCTGCGCTGGAAGTCACACTCGCACGCTAGGAGCCGCCGCACGGCAGCGTCAACAGTTTGTTGAAAACTTCTGGTTACGCGCGTCGCCGCCCGCGAGAGGTCACCGACCGCCGAGGAAGGGCCGTCACTGGCCTTCGCGGGCGGCGTTCTCCCTGTTCAGGTAGTTGTAGACGGTGAAGCGGCTGACGCCGAGCGCCGACGCGACGGTCTCCACGCCGTGCCGCACCGAGAAGGCGCCGCGCTCCTCCAGGATCCGCACCACCTGCTGCTTCTCCTTGCGGCCGAGCGCGGGCAGCGGCCCGTGCCTGCGCTGGAGGTCGGCCAGCAGGTGGTCGAGCGAGTCGGCGAGGTGCGGCAGCCGTACGGCGACCACCGGCCGGCCCTCCCAGCTGAGCACGACGTCGTCGCCGCGGGCCTGCGCGGGCGCGACCATCTCGCCGCCCATCGCGTCCACCAGCGGCCTGACGGCGTCGGCGAAGGGGTGCGGCAGCCCGTCCGCGGCGGGCAGCCCGTCCGCGGCGGCGGTCACGGCGTGTCCTCCCCCAGCGCGCTGACCTGGAGCGAGATCCGGGTGGCCCCGGCCGCCAGGGTCCGCCGCAGCAGCTCGGATACGGCCGCGACGACGGCGTCGGCCGAGCCCTCGGCCGTGTTGCCGAACGGCCCCACGTCGACCGCCTCCAGCGTGCCGCCCTCCACGACCTCCCTGGCCACCACCGCGTGGCGGGGCGGCACGTCCAGGTCGAACGGCTCGGTCGTGAATTCCAGCCTCAGTCTCACCAGGTCACCCTTCGGCGGCTGCGGTAGGCGCCCGGGTCCACGTCGGGGTGGATGCCCGGCCTGCTGCCCGCCGCCCGGACGGCGGCGTCCGAGCCGACCTTATGCGACCTCGGCGGGCACCGTCAGGGCGGCCCTCACGGCCGCCGCCATCGCCGCGATGCCGGTCTCCAGCGTGAGCCGCGGATGCGGGGCGAAGAGCGGCGAGTGGTTCGCAGGCAGGGCCGCGAGGCGCCCTGCGGCGTCCGTGCCGGGCCCGCCCGCGGCCGCCCACTGCCGGGGGCCCGTACCGCCGAGCATCCAGTAGCCGGTGCGGACGCCGGGCACGCCGTGCAGGTCGAGGCCCGCGTCGCCGTAGAGGGCGAAGTCCTCGGTGGCCATCGACGGCTGCCAGCGGGCCACCCGGTGCGGCCCGAAGGCGGCCTCGTGCGCGCGGCGTACGGCGCCGGTCGCCGCCGGGTCGGGCACGGTGGGCCGGGACCGCGACAGCACCCGCACGACGGGTTCCGGCGGCGCGGGCTCGGGGGACGCGGCGGCCTCGGCGCGGACGATACGGCGTACGGCCGCGACCGCCCGCTCCAGGCCCGCGTCGGTGAAGGACCGCACCGTCACTTCGAGCGTCGCGGTGTCGGCGATGACATTGCCGCCGCCGGGTGTGCCCGCCCGGACCGAGCCGACCGTGACCACCAGCGGCTCCCCCGGTCCCGTCTCGCGGGACACCACGGTCTGCAGCCGCATCACGACGGCCGCGGCGGTGATCACCGGGTCGGCGGCCAGTTGCGGCGCCGCCGCGTGCCCGCCGCGGCCGTACAGGACCACTTCGAGGGTCGCACTGCCCGCGAGCAGCGGTCCTTCGGCGTGCGCGACCATGCCGGCGGGCAGCGGCACGACATGCTGGGCCAGCGCGAACGACGGCACGGGGAAGCGGCTGTAGAGGCCGTCGGCGAGCATCGCGGCCGCGCCGCTGAGCGTCTCCTCGGCCGGCTGCCCGACGGCCACCAGCGTGCCGCGCCAGGCGTCCGCGGAGCCGGCGAGCGCGGCGGCGGCGCCGGACAGCGCGGCCAGGTGGGCGTCGTGGCCGCAGGCGTGCATGACCGGCACCGGTGTGCCGTCCCGGCCCGGGGCCGTGACGGTGCTTGCGTAGGGCAGGCCGGTGTCCTCGCGGACCGGGAGGGCGTCGAGTTCGGCGCGGATCAGCACGACGGGGCCGGGCCCGTTGCGCAGTACGCCGACCACGCCGTGGCCGCCGACGCCCGCGGTGACGTCGAGACCCGCGGCGCGGAGGGCGGCGGCGAAGCGGGCGGCGGTGCGCTCCTCGGCGCCGGACAGCTCGGGGTCGCGGTGCAGGGCGACGTACAGCTCGGCGGCACCGGCGAGGACGCCGGACGGGACGGGCGGGGCCTCGGGCACGGCGGGTACGGCCTGCGGGGTCATCGGGGGCTCCTGTGCGCGTGCCAGCGGAGTGACAGCGGGCGGACGGGTGATCGGTCAGTGGACGCGCGTAGAAAAGGGTCGGCCGGTCCGTTCAGGGCCGCGTCCCCTGCCGAGAACAAGGAGTCACCATGGCGATCATCAAGCAGGACACGCCGCTCGCGTCGCTGGCCCAGGAGATCCTGGAGCTCGAGTCCGAGACCTTCGAGATCACGGACTACTCGGACGCCAGCGAGGTCATGCTCGGCTCCTCGACCAGCTGCTCCAGCACCAGCACCTGCTCCAGCACGACCAGCACCACCAGCTGCACCGCCTGACGGCCCACCCGCCGTCCGCCGCTCCGCGGCCCGCTGTGTGCGGGCCGCGGAGCGGTTGCTTTGGGGGCCGGGCGCCGGAACCAGGCCCGTCACGGGAAGGGGTGCGGCACCCGGCGCACCTCGGACTCGCGCAGGTCGTCAGGGCGCATCCCGGCCCGCCGCTGCGCGGTGCGCAGCCGCGGCATGGTCAGCGCGCGCTGCCGCGACCACCCGAAGTCGATCGGCAGCAGTCCCGGCGCGATCGTGCACACCGTCCGCAGGCCCATCGCGCGCTGCTCCGGCGCGGTCTGGTCGACCACGATCACGTCGCAGCCCGCGCGGGCCAACTCCGCGGTGCACCACAGGACATCGTCGCGCAGGTCGAGGCCGCGCGGCCGCCGGTCCTCCCACTCGGCGTAGACCTCCGCCGGGGGGCGTACGGTTGTCGGCTCCAGGTAACTGCCCACGTACCGCGTCATCTCGGGCAGCCCGAAGAGCGCCGCGTGGTCGGGGAGCCGCCGCACCAGGCCGAAGTCCTCGGCCATCGCGGCCAGTTCGGCGGGCCGCTCGGTCACCTGCCGCGGCAGGTGCGGCAGATACGTGAGGATCTCCGAGACCGCCGCCTCCACCGCCGTCTCCGGGTCGAAGGCGGCGCCCGCGGCGAAGGCCAGCGTGCCGGGACCGCCGTCCCTGCGGACGGCGAGGCCGGTGACGACGGGTACGGCCAGGTCGACGCGGTTGTCGAAGGCGTGCACGTCGTAGCCGCACAGCGCGGCCCTGTCGGTCATGGCGCGCAGCACCGGGCTGCGGCAGGCGCCGAGGTCGATCTCGGTGAGCCGCGCGTCGCCGTACCAGCCGAGCAGGAAGGCGTCCCGCTCGATCAGCTCCAGCAGGCCGAAGAGCACCGCCTCCTCCAGACAACTGCCGGTCGCGCAGCCGTTGGAGCACTCGAAGACGAAGTGGTCGGCGGAGGTGCCCGCGCTGTAGTAGACGAGCCGGGCGGGCACCAGCACCGGGCGGTCGTCGCGCAGCGACCAGCCGCGCACCCACGGGATCGGCCGCGACGGGTCGAAAGGCGCGATCATCGGGTCGTCGCGGTAGGTCTCGGGTGCGTACAGGCCGCAGTCGCGCGGGTCGAGGGCGGCCTCGCCGAGGTTGTCGTAGGAGTCGGTGACGATGCCGCCCCGGTCCCTGCGGTGGGTGCCCGCGTAGCGTTCGAGGCCTTCGAGGAAGGCCAGGTCGCGGCTGGAGGCGAAGGACTGCGACTGCCCGCTCCAGGTGACGTCGGTCAGTCCCGCGTAGCCGCGCATGAAGACACTGCCCGCGACCGGCGCGGTGGTCGGCGACGTCACGTCGCTCCAGGTCCCCGCGCCGAGCACCCCGCACACCGGGTTCGCCAGGGCGGCGGCCGGCAGGTCGTAGCCCGCGGGCGGCCTCAGCCGGTAGCGGTCGGCGGCGCTCTTCTCCCGCGACACCGGAAATCCCTCGGGCTCCCCGGCGGCTGGTCCCGACGGTCCCTGCGGCCCGTGCGGTGCGTGCGGTGCGTGCGGTGCGTGCGGTGCGTGCGGGCACAGCGGGTCGGCCAGCAGCGGCACGGTGCTGACCTGCCCGGTCTCCAGGTCGAGCCGGGTGACCCGCGGCAGCGTGTCGCCTCCGGCGGGCGTGGGGGTACGCTCCCGGCCGCCCGGGGCCGGGGCACGGGTCACGTGCGGGGAGCCGACGGCCCCGGCAGGCGCAACGACTGCGCTCGGGCCGCCGGCCGGGGCGGGCCGGGACGCTGGGCCCTCGGCTTCCGCCGGGCCCGCCGCCAGGCGGACGAGTGCCCACACCGCGTCGGCGGTGTAGTCGGGGAGCACCGGCCAGGCACCGGCCGCGGTACGGGCCAGACCGGTTTCCAGGGCGTCGCGTTCGGTACGGGTGCGCAGCCGCTGCCAGCGGATGGCCAGGCAGCAGCCGCAGGCGGCGGTGGCGGCGGAGCCGCCCCAGGGGCCGATCAGCACCGCGTCCGCGGTGAGGTGGACGGTGGCCTCGGCCCGGCCGGCGGCGGCCGCCGCGCTCTCGCGGCGCAGCACGTCGGCGGCGCCGATGACGGCGACCCGGGGCGCGGGCACGCCCTCGCGCGCGGCACGGGCGGCCAGCCGGCCTTCGAGGTCGAGGCCCGCGGACTCCAGCGGCAGCGGCACGGCGGCGTCGGTGCCGGGGGCGGACCCGGGGCGTACGGCGGTGTCGGTCGTCATGTCCGGTTGCTCCAGCGGAAGATGCGGGCGGCGATCAGCCCGAAGACGACGGTGAAGGCGGCCAGGCCGCCGCAGTCGAGGGCCAGCGAGCCGAAGGTGGCGCGTCCGGCCAGCACATCGGTCAGGCCGTCGTCGAGGTAGCGCAGCGGCAGCACCCACGAGGCGGTCCGTATCCAGCCCGGCAGCAGGTCGGCCGGGTAGAAGGAGCCGGACAGGAAGGCCATCGGCACCATCACGCAGTTGGCGATCGCCGCGACCGCCTCGGGGGTGTCGGCGAGGCTGCCGACGACCAGGCCCATCGCCAGGAAGGCCGCCACCCCGAAGACCAGCAGCGGCAGCGCCAGCGGCCAACTGCCGTCCAGGTGCAGGCCGAAGAAGGGCAGCAGCGCGACGGCGGTGAAGAGCACCGCCTGCGAGAGGCCCACCACCACGGCCACCACGAAACGCGAACCCAGCACGGTGGGCAGCGGGGTGGGGGTGCGCCAGATCAGCCGCAGGATGTCGTCGCGCCGCCAGTGCATCAGCGCGAAGGCCGGTCCGAACAGCGCGGCATTGCCGACGCCCCACGACAGCACGCCTGGCGCCACGTAGTTGATGTAGGGCAGGCCGCCGTCGACGGACTGGCCGCGGAAGAGCAGCCCGAAGACCACCAGGAAGACCAGCGGGAAGGCGAAGGTGAAGAAGACGGTGGTGCGGTCGCGTACCGACGCCAGGAAGGTGGCCCTGGTGAGGGTGGCGTACGCGCTGGGGACGGCGGCGGTCCCCGCCGCTTTTGCGGTGGTCGTGGTCATCGGCTGCGCTCCGTTCCGACCGCCGGGACCCCGACGGGACCGGCTGTGTCCGCCGCGCCGGGCGGGGGTGCGGCGGTGAGCCGGAGGTAGGCGTCCTCCAGCGTCGCCGTCCTGGTCTGGATCGCGTCCATGTCGACCAGCGCGCCCAGTTCGATCAGCACCTTGTTGGCGTGCCGGGTCTCGATGACGACCTCGCCGCCCTCCAGCAGCACCCGCTCGGCGCCCTCGACGGCGCGGGCCTGCTCGACGGTGATGCGGTCGGCGGGGACCAGCAGCCTGGCGGGCGCGGCCATCGACCTGATCAGCGCGCTCGGGCTGTCGAGCGCCACCACCTTGCCGCCGGCGATGATGGCGACCCGGTCGCACAGCGCCTCGGCCTCGTCCAGGTAGTGGGTGGTGTAGACGATGGTGCGGCCCTCGCCGCGCAGCTCCCGCAGCACCGACCACAGCGATCTGCGGGCCTCCGGGTCGAGGGCGGCGGTCGGCTCGTCGAGGAAGATCAGGTCGGGCCGGTGCACCAGCGCGGTCGCCAGTGCCAGCCGCTGCCGCTGGCCGCCGGACAGGTCGTCGACCCGGCTGCGGGCCTTGCCGGCGAGGCCGACCAGGTCCAGCGCCTCGCGGGCGGCGGCGCGGTCGGCGCCCTGGAGCGCGGCGACGGTCTCCAGGTGCTCCCAGGCGGTGAGCCGGGTGAAGAAGGCCGAGGTCTGGGTCTGTACGCCGATCCTGCGCAGCAGCGCGGTGTTGCGCGGCCAGGGGCTGAGGCCGAAGACGGTGACCGTGCCGGAGTCCGCCTTGCGCATGCCCTCGACGATCTCCACCAGGGTGGTCTTTCCTGCCCCGTTGGGGCCGAGCACACCGAAGAACTCGCCCTGCCCGACGGTCAGCGTCACATTGTCGAGGGCGTGCACCTCGCCGTAGTGCTTGCTGACGCCGTCGAGCACGATGGCGGTCCCCGCCGGACGGGGCTGTGTCGTCATGTCGCCTTTCTCCCGCTGCTGTGGTGAGGTGCCCGGCTGCCGTACGGGCGGGGTGGTCTGGGTCGCCGGCTGCTCGGCAGGCGGCGGCGCCTGGGCCGCCTTGCGCGCGGCGGCGCGGGCGCGCATCGCCGCGGCGCGCAGGCCGAGCACGCGCAGGACCAGCGCGGCCGCGATCAGGGCGGGGGGGAGGTAGAAGGTCCAGGAGTCGTAGCGGTCGGGCAGGGTCGCCCGGCACAGCAGACCTGCCCCGGCGAGCACCGCCAGCGCCAGCAGTGCGCAGCAGACGGCGAATCCGCCGTAGACGAGGCGGAGTCGGGCGGGGTAGCGGCGCAGCCGCGTGCGGGCGTCTCCCCCGGCACCGCGCAGCGAACGGGCCGCCACCGTCAGGAAGGTGCGGCTCTCGGTGGCCAGCCGCAGGGTGCCCAGGGAATACCCGAGGATCTTGTAGCCGTCGAGCGGCGGCAGCGGCACCAGGTTGAGCAGGGCCATGGCGGTGCCGAGCAGCAGCAGGCCGCCGAGCGCGGGCAGCGCCTGGGCGGAGTCCGGGAGCAGCGCCCACACCGGCCAGAAGGGCAGCAGGAAGAGCAGGTTCATCACCGCGCCGGCCGCGGCGACGGCGACCTGCCGGCCGCGCCGGTCGAGGAACTGCACGTCCTCGACCTCGCAGTAGAGATACGTCATCACGCCCCAGACCCGCCGCAGGCCGATCTCGCCGACCCGCAGCCCGTAGGCGCGCGCGACCAGCCCGTGGGCGAGTTCGTGCAGGCCGAGGCTCACCCACAGCACGCAGCCGACGGCGGCGAGGGTGACCGGCTGGTGGTACAGCCGGCCTGTCTGGTCGGCCAGTTCGCCGAGCCTGACGGCGACGGCGACGGGCACCGCGGCGGCCAGCACCAGCAGCGGGACGAGCACACCGGGCCTGCGGGCGAAGGCGGTGGCCTTGTGCAGCCGGTCCATGAGGGCGGGCGCGTCGGCGACCATCCGGGTGGTGCCGCTGAACCACCCCGAGGCGGGCCGGGGTCGGGCCGCCCCGCCCGGTGCGGCGGCGACCGGCCGCCCGCCGTCGAGGAGTTGGCGGGTGGAGAGCAGCCGCAGCATCCGCTGCCATTGCGCGTCGCCGAGCCTGGCCCCGAAGCAGTCGGCGTATTCGGTGCCGATCTCGGCGAGGGAGCGGCTGCCGTCCAGCCGGGCGATGATGAAGTGCTCCTTCGCGCCCACCTCCATCCGGACCCCGGTGACCGGGTCCTTGAGCAGGTGGACCACGGCGGGGCCGCGGGTCAGCGCGGGGCCGACGAGGATGCCGGGCCGCAGCGCGGGCCGCAGGTCGAGCAGGCCGCCGGTGGTCATGGCGCCGCCGTGGGCTTGGGCTCGCGCAGCGCGCGGGCCAGGACGTAGGAGAGGAATGCCTCGTCGCGGACGGTGACCGAGAGCCGGTTGTTGGTCATGTGCATGTACGGCGACAGCAGCATCGGCAGCGCCTGGTCGGGGTCGGTGACCGGCAGGTCGCGCTCGCCGTCCCAGGAGCGGAAGACCAGGTCGCCGCCGCGGGCCAGCGCCACGACCTTCTCGCGCAGGTCCAGGCAGTGCTCGGCCCAGCCGCCGAGGAAGCTGGGCAGCCGCTCCGGTGCGGGTTCGGCGACGGCGGCGCGGATCTGCTGGAAGCGGGCGGGCAGCGCGTCCATCGTGCCGTAGGCGCGGTCGTAGCCGTCCTGGGCGGTGTAGTTGGTGGTGGAGAAGGCGGAATTCCAGAACTGGTGGTAGCGGTCCAGGAATTCCAGCAGCGCCGGCTCGTCCCGCAGCAGGCAGCCGGACATCGTCATCATCAACTGGGCGGCCACGCCGAGCAGGACGGTCCGCAGGTGCAGATTCATCGTGCCGAGCGCGCCGGAGACCAGCTCGCTGGAACGCTGGAAGTGCCATTCGGCCAGCTCGATGCCGGCCGGGCCGCCGTATTTGCCGTATTCGGGCTCGTAGGGCTCGGGGCTGAAGGTGTTGTTGGGCCGCAGCTTCATGTGGCCGTCCTCGTCGACCAGGCCGCCCCGCTCACCGCCGGGGAATTCCAGCTCGAAGAGGGTGTTGTAGAGGTCCGCGAGGAAGCCGCCCTTGACCTCGTAGAGGGCGGGGCGCTCCTTGAGGAAGGCCTCGATCGCGCTGCTCGCGCGGGCGGCCACCTCGGGGGCGGCCGCCGCTGAGGAGGGGCGCAGCCGCAGCCTGATGTGCGGGCCCTCCAGCCAGTAGTTGATGAAGAACCAGCCGCTCAGCAGGCCCTCGCCGGTCAGTTCCGCGACCAGCGGGCGCACGCAGCGCAGCAGGAAGGGGCGGGGGCTGGCGGCGTAGAAGACGTGGAAGGCCTGCCATTCGCCGCGGGCCTGCCCGCTCTCGGACACGGACGGGGCCGGGGTGCCGGCCGGGGTCGTGGCGGTCGCCTCTGGGGTGGTCATACGGCGCTGTCCTGCCTTCCTGGCCGGGCCGCCGCGGCGGGTTCCGCCGCGCGGGGGACGATTTCCACGGCCAGTTCGGCGACGTGGTGGCCGCGCGGGGAGCGCACGTGCAGCTCGTCCTCGCCCGGCAGCATCTCCTCGAAGACCGTCCTGGTCCGGCCGCCGCCGGTCAGCGCGTCGAGGGCGATCAGCGACAGGGGGCTGTCGAAGTCGACGTACTGCGGCTTGGATCCGCCGAAGACGGCGCCGAAACCGCCCGCGTCGTCGTCGCGTTGCTGGTGCAGGGTGGCGAACACCCGGTCCGGCAGCCCGTGGTCGCGGCGCCAGCGCTGCCACCTCAGGTAGAAGGCGGCGTCGTCCATGCCGGGTTCGCGCACCGGCAGGGCCCCGGGCGCGGCCGTCCACGACCTGCGGTGCAGCACCACGCTGCGGTAGCGGACCCGGGGCCTCGCGGTGACCCCGTCGCGGCCGGGCGCCTGGGCGACCCCGCGCCACACGTCGAAGGACGCGCGGGAGGTCGGCGAGAGCAGCAGCAGCGTACGCGGCACCTCGGGCAGCACCATCGGCACCAGGTAGCCGAGGTAGAGGGGGACGACCTCGGCGCCGAGCCGCCGGGAGCGCAGCACCAGCCGGTCGGCGTCCTGGTCGTGCTCGGCGTAGAGGTCGTCCAGGTCGATCCTGGCGTCGACGGGGGCGGTGCTGCTCTCGCCGGGGCAGACGATCTCGTAGTCGGTGAGCCGCCCGTGCAGGTTGAGGTTGGTGGTGGCGGAGCCGGCGGTGATCTCGGCGAAGACCGCGCCGGGCGGCTGCCAGGCGCGGAGCGTCTCGCGCAGCCGCCCGGTCAGGCCGCCGTCGCCGTCTGCTCCCGCTTCGTCGTCGAAGCAGTGGGTGAAGCGGGTGAAGGGGAAGGACAGGCCGCCGTAGGAGTTGTTGAGCACCACCAGCGGGTCGCCGGGACGGCGGGCGAGCTGGAGGAAGTGGCTGTGCGGGGCGAACGACTGCCCAAGCGCCTCCAGTTCGCCGCTGACCGCGGCCACCAGGTCCTCGCCGAGCCGGAGTTCGGCTTCGCCCTCGGGGTGGGCGGCCCACAGCTCGCGCATCCGGCCGGTGAATTCGGCGCGGGCCTTGTCGAGGGCGGCGACCTCCGGCATGCCCAGCCAGTTCTCCTCCGGGGCGTGGCCGCCGTCCGCCGCCCAGGGCGACTTCAGCGAGGTGAACTGCAGATACTGCGTGAAGATGTCCTCGTGGAAGTCGTGCACGAGCCGCAGCAGGTCGTCGCAGCGCCCGCCGCGCCCGTAGCGGGCCAGGAAGAAGCCCTTCAGGGTGAGCCGTTGGGGCAGCGCCACGTCGAAGGCGGGCATCATGCCGGTGAGCGCGTGCAGCGGGGCGGCGGCCAGCTCCGTCCACTCCTCCAGGTCGGCGGCGACCTGCTCCTCGCGTACGTCCTCGTAGAGCAGCGTCTGCGGCAGTGACGGGGCCGCCGCGCCGAGGTCGGTCTGCAGGGCGAGGAGGTCGCGGCGCAGGTCGGCCAGCAGGGCGCGGCGGTCGGCGACGCCGGCGTGCCGGTAGCGGTCGACGCAGGAGGCGGGGCCTTCGAGGCGGTCGGCGACGTCGGCGGCCCAGCCGCGGTCCAGCGTCCGTAGCGCGCCGCGGAAGGCGTGCAGCGGGTCGGCGGTGTGCACGTCGGTCGCCAGGCCGGTCATCTGCAGGATCTCCAGGTCGAGCAGGGTCGCGGCATAGTGCGCGGCCTGCTCTCCCGTCGAGCCGGTCTCGGTGGTCAGCCAGCCGGTCAACTCGGCATAGCGCAGCCGCGGCCGGTCGCGGAAGAGGGCGGTCAGCCGCTCCAGGGTGCCGCTGTTGCGCAGGAAGAACAGCCGGTCGTGGGCGGCGTCGAAGCTGACGGCGGCGCTGTCGTCGCCTGCGGTGACCGAGCGGCGGACATAGCGGATGCGGTCCTCGTCCAGCTCCCAGCCCGCGGGCAGGGTGACGAACAGGTCGTCGCGGCGGGCGGGTTCGGCGGCGATCAGCTCGGCGAGCCTGGCCAGCACCACGACGTTGAGCCGGGGGTGGCTGGTCCAGGTCTCGCCGGTGCGCACCTCGGGTCCCGTGTCGCCGAAGGTGCCCTCGGCGATGGCGGTGAAGGTGCTGAAGGGGCTGGTCTTGCAGGCGGTCCGGTAGAGATACGCCAGCAGCGAGCGCTCCTTCTTCCTGGCCCGCTTGTCCGGGACCGGCGCGCGGTCGGCGATGAAGGCGTCGAGCTGGCCGTCGAGGGTCGGCGAGGCCAGCGCGAGGGCGAGCCGCAGCCGGTCCTCACCGGCGAGGCCGCGCAATTCGGCGCGGCTCGCGGCGATTTCGCGCTCCAGCAGCGGGCCGCCCGCGCCCCGCAGCTCTTCGAGCCGCAGCCGGGCGTCGAGCCAGCCGGCGAGCAGGTCCCCGGTGCCGCCGCCGAGCCCGGCGGCCAACGCGCGTACCGCGTCCGGGTCGCGGGGCAGCCGGTCGTTGAAGACCTGGCGGCGCAGCGCGAGTACGGCCCTGCGGTCCGCGCCGTCCTCGGTGGCCTTGACCAGCACCGTCAGCGGGTCGCTCAACTCGGCGGCGACCGAGGCGAGTCGCTGCTCGGCGGCCAGCACCTCGTCGGCCCAGCGCCGGGCGCCGGGGCTGCGCAGCCGGTGCACGGCCGACACCGGCAGACCCGCCACCCGCAGCATGAAGCGGCGGTGCAGCAGCCAGCTCCGGGGGCTGTCCCCCGTGTCCTGCGCGGCGGCGTTGACGCTCATGCCGCTCCTTTCTGTCCGTTCCTTCGGTGGATCCGTGCCCGCCATGGGGTGTGCCGGGCCCTTCAGGCGATCTCGTAGCGGAAGTCGGCGGGGCGGGGGCGCTCGTGGCCGATCATCATGATCAGCAGCGGCACCTCGCCGGTCTCCTCCAGCGCCAGCTCCTCGGTGAAGGAGATCGCGTCGAAGCCCAGCGCCACCCCGCAGGACAGGCCCGCGGCGGCCGAAGCGGTGTAGACGGCCTGCGAGATGCCGCCGATCACCGCGTTGACCAGGCGGTATCCCCGGTCGCCCACGGCGTCGAGCACGGCTGTGGTCCGGGCCACGGGCACGATCACGGCCGCGGCCTGCTCCAGGTTGTAGTTGGCCAGGAAGTAGTTGCGCTGGAGGAAACCGCCCGGCGCCCCGGCCGCGACCAGCCGCAGCGAGCCGTCGGCGCGGTCGTAGAGGTAGCTGCCGGGCTCGACGTCCGCCACGTGGTTGACGAAGACGTACGCCCGGCTGAGGCGGGCGCCGCCCGGGGTCTCCGTGTCGCTGTCGAGGGTGCCCGCCGCGTCGACGGCGGCCAGCACGGTGGACAGCGCGTCGGCGGGCAGCGGTGTCGTCGCCTGGAAGCGGCCGAAGCTGCTGCGCCTGGCCCGCAGCGCGGCGCCGACCGGGGTGTCCAGATCCCGCGGTTCGGGCAGCGCGGTCCGCTCGCCGCCCGCGGGCACGGGCAGCGCGAGCGCGCCGTCCAGGGCCCCGGCGGGCGGCCGTCGAGCGGCGCCGTCGAGCGTCGCGGCATGCATGCGGCGTACGGTCTCGAAGGTCATCGTCGTCCGCGACCGCTCCTGGTCGGCATACCGCACCTGGGGCGGTACGGCCGCGGGCGGCGCCGTCACCGCGGGCCGCTCCCAGCTGAGCGGGACCACCGCGAAGACGCCCTCCTCGTCCTCGTCCAGGCCCAGCAGCCGGCCCAGCCTGGCCTCGTCGAACCACAGCGCGGGCCCGATGTGCAGCCCGCGCGCCCTGGCCCAGATCCGCCAGGTCTCCAGCAGTGCGCCGGTGTCCATCGTCACGACGTGGTAGCTGAAGCTGTTGTATTTGAAGGCGTTCTGCCAGAAGCGCACGCCGAGGACCAGGAACTGGTCGTAGGCCGCCAGGGCCTCGCCGGCCGCGGCGCGCACCTCGGCCGTCACGTCGCCGGCCAGCAGCCGGCGCAGGTCGTGGTGGGGCGTGGAGTAGTAGTAGACGCCCGGCGTCAGCGGTCCTGAGGGCCCGGCCACCCAGTGCACGCCCACCGGGTAGAGGCCGCCGCCCGATGCGGTGCCGCGCGACCAGTTGGCCTGGGTGTACATCGGCAGGGTGCCCAGGTCGGAGTTGGCCTGCACGGCGAGCCTGCGGCCGACCAGGCCGTAGGACTCCTGGAGCATCCCGGCGAGCAGCGGCAGCGTGAAGGCCCCGGTGCCGCGCGGCCCGAACAGGCCGCGCTGCACGGTCGCTCCGTCCCCGGCCGGGAGGTCGGCGGCCTGCGGCAGCGGGAAGGCCTCGGCGCCGGGGAAGTGCTTGCCCTTGCGCGGACGGTCGGCCCAGTCGGGCACGAAGTCGGCCGGCTCCATGGGATACCTGCCGCGCCGGACGATGGCGGTCGCGTACTCATGGGCGAATCCCACGGGCGTTTCCTCTCTGTGCGTCTGCTTGATGCCGGCGGGGCTCGGCTCAGGGGAAGGGGTGCGGGGCCGGGTTGAGGTCCGCGGCGGTCAGGTCGCGGTCGAACAGGCCCGCTTCACGCAGCGCGGTGCGGGTCCTGGGCAGGTGGCGGGCGCGCTGGCGGCGCCAGCCGAAGTCGATCGGCAGCAGTCCCGGCACGATCACCCCGGCGGTGTGGAAGCCGAGTTCGCGCTGCTCGGGCATGGTCTGGTCGATGACGACGACGTCGAATCCGGCCTTCGCGACCGCGGCGACGCAGGCGGCGACGTCGTCACCGAGGTCGTCGCCGGGCGGCAGGGTGCCGGGGCCGGTCGACGGCAGGTCGGCCAGGGCGACGCGCGGGCGCTCCGCGCGCAGCAGGAAGTCGGCGTGCGCGGCCATGTCGGGCAGGCCGTAGAGCAGCGGGTGGTCGTGCAGCACCAGCACCTGGTCGAAGTCGGCGGCCAGTGACCGCAGCCGGGACTCGTCGCGGGCGGTCCTGCGCCGCAGGTTCACCGCGTCGGTGGCGATCTCGCACAGCCCGGCCGCGAGCGCCGCCTCCGGGTCGAGCCCGGCGCCCGCCCCGAAGCACAGGCGGCCGAGGCCGCCGTCGACCCGCTCGGCCACCGCGGTGACCACCGGGATCGGGAAGGTGATCCGGGTGTCGAAGAAGCGGGCGCGGTAGCCGTACATCGCGAGCCGGTCGATCATCGCGCGGGTCTGCGCGCCGCGGGTGCCGCTGATGTCGATCTCGGGCAGCGGCGCCCTGCCGTACCAGGCGAGGAGGAACGCGTCGCGCTCGACGACCTCCATGAGGCCGAAGTAGACGGCCTCGGCCAGACTCCCGCCGGAGGCACAGCCGTTGGAGCTCTCCTGCACGAAGCGGTGCCGGAGCCCGCCGGGGGCGTGGTAGTAGGCGAGGATCTCCGGTACGAGCACCGGGTGTTCGTCGCGCAGCGACCAGCCCCACACCCAGGGGATCGGGCGGGCCGGGTCGAAAGGGTGGACGCCGGGCTCGGCGCGGTGGAAGTCCTCCGTGTAGAGCCCGCAGGCACGCGGGTCCACCACGGCTTCTTCCGCGGCGAGTTCGTCGTAGGACGCGACGACCGTGGTGCGCTTGCCGCGCGGGCGCATACCGGCGAAGCGCTCAAGCCCTTCGAGCAGGCCGACGCGCTCGCTGGAGCGGTAGCGGGGGGTGTGGCCGCCCCAGAAGCACTCCCGCAGGTAGTCGCCCGAGCGCAGCAGGAACGACCCGACGGTCGAGGACGTGGACGCCGAGATCAGGTCGGGCACCACGGAGGGCCCGAGCATGCCGGCCGCCGGGTTCACGAACGCCTCGAAGGGCACGTCGTAGTCGTCGGCGGGCCGCGCCCTGAAGACGTCGGGGGCGGCCTTGGGCGCCGGCGCGAAGCTGATCCGCGCGTCCTCCGCCGTGTCCGCGGGCCGTACGCCGCAGCGCGGGCACTCGGCGTCCGGCACGAAGGCGAAGCGGGTGACGCGGAGCGTCTCGGCGTCCACGAGGAAGGCGTACGGCAACCGCCCGCCGCCCGCCGCCCGCCCCGCCCGCTCCCGATGCGCCGCGATCAGCGCGGCCACCCCGTCGACCCCGAAGCCCGCCTCCGGCGCCCCGACGGCCCGCGTCTCGACCCCGGTCTCCAACGCCTCCCGCAAGGCCCGCACCCGCACGCCCTGCCACCGCCGCGCCAGACACCGCGCGCACCCCGCCCCGCCATCGGCCGCGTACGGCCCGACGAGGACGAGATGCCCGTACCGGTAAACCCCGACGGCGGCGTCCTCCTCCCCCTCACCACCGACGGCCAACTCGTCCCGCACCCCGAGCGCACCGACGACGACATCGCCCGGGGCCGCGAACGTCCGCAGGCTCAGCGCGAGTTGCCGGGCGAAGCGAGCGCACTCCGCCGCGAGCGGACCGGCGTGGCCGACGCGGACGGCGGGAAGCGGGGGCGCCCCTTCCGCAGGGGGCCCGCCGGGCGCTGCGGGGGTGTCAGGCGAGCTGACCGGGGTGGTCATCAGCGGGCCTCGGGGGTGGTCAGGAGGATGCGGGTGGTGTGGAGGTGGCCGGTGGCGAGGTCGGGGGTGGGGGTGGGGGACGCCAGGGCGTCGCGGCCGGTGGCGCGGAGGGCGGCCGCGACGGTCGGCCAGTCGGTGGCCGCGGGGGTGGTGGGCTCGGCGGTCGCGGTGAGGGTGGACGGGGCCAGGTCGGCGAGGAGGGGGTCGCCGAGGTCGGGGGCGCCGCCGGTCTGGACGGCGCCGAGCAGGTCGCGTACCGCGGCGAGTACGGCGTCGCGCCGGCGCAGGCCCGCGGCAACCGCCCAGCGGGGGCTGCCCGTTGCCGGGTCGGCGGTCCGCGCGAGGACCACCGGGAGGACGCTCTCCCCCAGGTCCAGGATCTCCAGGTCGGTGCCGAGTCCGGCGGCGGAGCGGAGCAGGAAGGTGATCTCGGCGTCGTCGCCGTCCAGCGCTTCCGGTGCGATCCGGCCGACGGTGAGCGTGCCGCCGAGCGCCCTGCGCAGGGCGTCGTGGGCGAGTGCGGTCCGCAGGCCGCGGGCCACCGCGGCGGCCGGGGTCGCACCCGCGCCCGTACCGGCGGAGGTCGGCTCGACGATACGGGCCTGGTTGTCGGGCCCGAAGGGGCGCAGCGCCGCCGCGGGCACGAGCAGGGTCTCCCCGCTGAGCAGCGAGGTCGCGGGGCACCAGCGCGCGATCAGCTCGGCGGGGGTGCCGAGCCCCGACGCGATGCTCAGCCGGGCCGGTTCGACCGTGCGCCACTTGCCGCGCGCGGCCTCCAACTCGGCCCCGGTCAGCGCCTGCTGGACGGGCACCACGCGCTCGACGTAGACCTCGGCCGCGCGGTGCAGCGCCCGCAGCCGCGCCCCGGCGACATGGTGCACGTCGAAGGCGGTGACCTCGCGCCGCACCCGGTGCCCGGTGCCGAGCACCACCGTGCTGACCTTCAACGGCGTCTGCGCCCAGTCCTCGTCGGCGTAGGCGGCGAAGACGCCGGCCCGGGGCTGCACGAGCACCGCCCGGCTGGAAATCTCGGCGAGCGCGGCCTGCGCGGCATCCTCCTCCGCGGCGCCGTCCCCGACCGGGCCGCCCAGCGGCGACACCGCCCCGGCGGACCCGGACGCGCCCGCGGCCTGCTCCTCCGGCGACGCCAGGTCGGCCAGCAGGACGGTCTCCTCCGCTGTCTGCGGCGCCGCCGCGCAGTGCGGGCAGCGCGGGTGCGGCAGCAGGGGCTCCGCCGTGGTGTCGAGGGAGTCGGTGTGCTGGATGAGCAGCTGGTTCTCGGTCTCCGCGGGCAGCACACCGGTGGTGCGGCGGAAGACCTCGTAGCCGAGGAGGTTGCCGATCATCGCCGCGAGGGGCCCGCCGACCGCGGGGGCGGCCGGGTCGCGGGGTCCGGCGGGGGACACCGCGCTCCAGACGTCCGCGGCGGCGCCCGCGTCGCCGTTCGTGCCGAGGCGGAGGGCCGCGCAGGTCCAACAGCCCGCGGCGCCGCGGGACATGAGCGGGCCGATCACCACGGAGTCGCCGAAGGGCCAGGCGGGGAGCAGGAGTCGGCCGGCCGGGATGCCGGCGTCGAGGAGGGCGGCGAGCCTGCGGGGTGCGTCGGCGCCGGTGACCAGCACCATGTCGTAGCCGTCGAGGTCGGGCCATCCGTAGGCGGCCGGGTCGGCGCCCGCGATGGCGTCGAGCAGGGCGACCTCGGCGGCGCAGCCGGCCTCCCGCAGCGCCGCCGCCTCCGCGGTGACCTCGGCGAAGGCGTTGCCCGGGCGGTCGATGGAGTGGGGTACGGCGACGGCGGCGCAGCCGTTGCGTATCAGGCTCAGCGCGGCCCAGCGGGCGACCGCGTCGTCGCCGACGACGGCGACCCGGGTGTGCCGGAAGCGCTGGAAGCGGGCGACCGAGCCGTCGGTGTAGTGGTCGATGTAGTCGACCTGCGCGGCGAAGCGCTCGGCGACGGCGGGGTCGAGCGGCTCGGCGTCGGCGTCGGCGGGGACGGCGTCCCGCGCGAAACCACGCGCGTAGAGCGTACCGACCAGTCGGACCACCATCTCGCGCTGCTTGTCACCGAGCCCTTCGCAGAGCGCGGCGACGGTGTGGTCGCCGGTCAGGTGCGGGACCATGATCGTCGCGAAGCGGTAGGCGGACGGCATGACGACGCTGAATCCGCCGCGCGCGTTGTGGAAGTGCACGCCGGTGGGCGTCTGGGTGTAGAGCACGTCCCGGCGGATCCGCGGCCGGGTGCCGGCGAGTTCGTCGTAGCTGGACACCATGTCTGTCACGCCTCCGTGGGGTGCAGTCCTGCGGCGCCGGGCCGCTGCGGTTCTGTGGTGGGGTGCGGGTGCGGCGGCGGGCCCGGGGGGCCGTTCCCGCGGGCCGCGGCGGCGCGGGTGAAGACCCGCAGCAGTTCGTGGACGCGGTAGAGGCCGCGCGGCCCCTCTTCGAGCAGGCCCGCGCCGACGAGGGCGTCCAGGACGCGCCCGCCGTCCACGGGTTCGCCGACCACCGGGTCGGCGCCCGGATGCGCGGCGGGCGGCGGCGCCGGGGGCCGGCGCGGCGGTACGGGCTCCCGCCGGCTGGGCGACTGGCCGCGCAGAATGGCGAGTTCGAGCCGTTGCAGAGCCGAACCAGGGTCGACACCGAGTGCCTGCGCGAGATACGACTTGAGCCGCCGGTATTCGCCAAGTGCTTCGGCCCGGCGCCCGGCCCGGTCCAGCGCTTCCATCAACTGTTCGGTGAATCGCTCGTGCAACGGATAGGCACGGGCGGTGGACCAGATGTCGGCAAGCGCCTCGCGATGCCTGCCGCACTCCAGTTCGAGGTCGAAGACACGCTCGATGGCGCGCAACCACTCCTCCTGGAGCCTCGGCAGTTCGTCGCGGTGCAGCAGGTCGGAGGGCACATTGGCGAGCAGCGGCGGCTGCCACAGCGCGAGCGCGTCCCGCAGCAGCCGCAGTTCGGCCTCCGGGTCCCCGGTGGCATAGGCGGCGCCGAGCAGTTCGCGGAAGCGGACCAGGTCGAGCGTGGCGGCGTCCGCGGTGAGCCGGTAACCACCGGGCACGGCCTCGATCATATTGCCGGCGATGCCGTACTTGCCGAACAGGCGGCGCAGCCGCAGAACGCAGCTGTGCAGTGCGGACTTGCCCTGAGCGGGGGTTTCCTCACCCCAGATGACGCGTTGCAGGAAATCCACGGAAACCACGGAGTTGGCATTCAGCAGCAATGCGGCGAGCAACGCCGCAGGTCGCGAGGGCTGAAGCACCACCGATTCACTGCCGTCTGCAACCGCCAGCATTCCGAGTACGGTGAACCGCGTATGGTCCGCAGCGCGCGGCTGCGGTCCGGTATTTTCCGTTGGCAATGCAGAACTGTTTTCGAGCGCGTTGGACAAAACCACCAACCCACCATCCCCGTAGCCCCGTGTCGACCACTGCCGCCGCCCCGCAGGAGTGCGCGGGGCGTCGGCTGAAATACCAGTCGGTCTGGCTGGTTGCGGTCACGGAGGACAGTACGGCAGGCCTCTTTACCTTGTCCAGGGAATCCGCCCGCCGCCCGGCAAGCAATGCGGCGCGCACCGCACGCACGCCCGCAAAGCCGAATTCCCGCCCGCAACCGGGACACACCGGACCGTATGCACGGAGCACGGACGCGAGCAATCGGACATATCCCGCAGAAATTACCGGCGTGTAAAGCGGCGTTAACTCTACCCATTACCCGATGGTTTTACGCGAGCCGCCCTCCGGCCGCCCGCGCTTTAGGCCATGCACGATCGGGGTGAATAGGCGGTGACCATTCGGGGGCCGCGCGCGCCGGGCCGCTGAGCTGCGGCGGGACCGGGCGGGGGCGCCGGCGCGGCAGTGAGGGACACTGCGGGCGGCGCCCGGGGGTCAGCCGAAGCCCCCTTGCCGGAGCGGCCGGCGCCCGCCGCTCTGCCGCAGTCCGTCTGCTCGCCGGTCTCGGCCGGTGACCTGCCCGACGCCCGGCCAGCGTCCCCGCACACGACCCTCAGAAGATGCATTTGCGTACGCGGAGCGGAAAGTTGCCAGGACCGGCCCGGGGATCACGGGGCCCCCTGGCGGAGAACCCGACCGCCGCAGGCCACGGCGTCACCGGATGCACAGGGCCGCTGCCGCGAAGGGCATCCCTGGCGCACCCCGAGGACATGGGCATCGCCACCGAAATCGCCGCCGGAGCGGCTCTCGCCGTCGGGGCGGCGCTGCCGGTCGCGGGCCGAGCGGCCCTCGGACGCCGCCCGGCGGTGCGTGACTGCCCGCGCCGAACGCGCCACCGGGCGCCCGCAGGTGACGGACTGTCCGTCTCCGGTCACAGCGGGCGGGAACATCCTGCACTATGGGGTCACGAGACCGAGCAGGAGTGGTGGCCCATGGCAGAGAGCGTGCTGGTGCGCTGTCCGGCATGCCGCCGCGACCACACCTACACCGCGCCGACGTATCCCTGCGCCTGCGGGGCGCCGCTGTGCCTGCCGGTGCTGCGCGGCGGGCTGCCGGTGGAGATCAGGCACCGCTCGTGGGACGACTCCTGGGTACGGCTGCGCTGCCCCGACTGCGGGCGCACCGACCACTGGCCGCAGCCGGAGTTCGGCTGCACGTGCGGTGCGCTGATCCGGCTGCCGGTGGACGACGAGGCGGCGGGCGAGCCGGGGCGGCCGCCCGTACCGCACGCCGGCGCGGCGGCCCCCGCGCCGACCGGGGACGTGCCGCCGCCGCCCTCCGACCGGCCGCCGTTCCGCCCGGTCACCATCCGCACCGGACGGGACGCCCTGACGGCGGCGGCCCAGTACCTGAAGTGGCTCGGCTTCGCCGAAGTACGCCTGGCCGGCGACCGTACGGCCAACGGCATCGACCTGCGCGGCCAGGGCATGGTCGCCCAGGTCGACCCCAGCACGCAGCCGACCTCCGTCCGGGACGTCGAGTGCCTCTGGCTCAACTGTGCCAATGAGGATGTGGCGGGGGCCTTCTTCTCTCTCGCCGGTTACGCGCACGACGCGCGGGCGCGCGCGGACCAGTTGGGGGTGCCGCTCTTCGTGATGGACCTCACGGGGACGCCGCAGCCGGTCAACGACGCGGCCGATGCCCTGATTCGCTCAGGCCCTCCTCCTACGCGCTGAGCACCTCGCCCCCACGCGGGGTGCCCCCACGCGCCCTCGGGCCCGCGCCCACCCGCGCCCGGAGGGTGAGCGTTTATACCGGGCCGGGGGCACGCCCCGACCGCGGTCATGCCTCTGGTGCGAGCTCCGGGGGCGCCGTGTCCTGTTGCGTGAAGTCCGCGGCCGCCGGGGCAGGTTGCGTGAAGTCCGCCCGCAGCTCCACTTTGCGTACCTTGCCGCTGACCGTCATCGGGAAGGCGTCGAGGACCCGCAGGTGGCGGGGGATCTTGAAGTGGGCGAGCCGGCCCTCGCAGTAGTCGGCGATCTCGCCGAGGGTCGGCGGGTCGGCCGGGTCGCGGGGGATGACGCAGGCCAGCACTTCCTCGCCGTAGGTGTCGTCGGGCACCCCGACGACCTGCACGTCGGAGACCTTGGGGTGGCCGTAGAGGAACTCCTCGACCTCCCGCGGGTAGACGTTCTCACCACCCCTGATGATCATGTCCTTGATCCGGCCGACTATCGCCACGTAGCCGTCGTCGCGCATCACCGCGAGGTCGCCGGTGTGCATCCAGCGCCCGGTGTCCACCGCCTCGGCCGTACGGTCCGGCTCGTCCCAGTAGCCCAGCATCACCGAATAGCCGCGCGTGCACAGCTCACCTGCCGTGCCGCGCGGCACCGTGGCCCCCGACGCGGGGTCCACCACCTTGACCTCGATGTGCGGCAGGGCCCGGCCGACGGTGGCGGTGCGGTGGTCCACCGGGTCGTCGCGCCGGGTCTGGGTGGACACCGGGGAGGTCTCGGTCATCCCGTAGCAGATGGACACCTCGGACATGTGCATCTCGGCCATCACCCGCTTCATCACCTCGACCGGGCACGGCGATCCGGCCATGATGCCGGTGCGCAGCGAGCTGAGGTCGTAGTCGGCGAAGTCCGGCAGGGCCAGTTCGGCGATGAACATCGTGGGGACGCCGTAGAGCGAGGTGCAGCGCTCCTGCTCGACCGCGCGCAGGGTCGCGGACGGGTCGAAGGACGGGGCGGGGATGACGATGCAGGCGGCGTGCGAGGTGGCGCCGATGTTGCCCATCACCATGCCGAAGCAGTGGTAGAAGGGCACCGGCAGGCAGATCCGGTCCTGTTCGCTGTAGCCGACCGTACTGCCCACGAAGTAGCCGTTGTTGAGGATGTTGTGGTGCGACAGGGTGGCGCCCTTGGGGAAGCCCGTGGTGCCCGAGGTGTACTGGATGTTGACGGGGTCGTCGCAGCTCAACGTCTCCTGGACGGAGGCCGGGTAGCCGGGGTCGAGGTCCTCGCCCGCGGCCGTCATGGCGTCCCACGACGGGTCGCCGATGTGCACGACCCGGCGCAGGTCGGGGCAGTTGGCGCGGACCTCCTCCGCCATCACGCGGTAGTCGGTGCCGCGGTGCTCGGTGGAGGCGATCAGCAGCATGACCCCGGACTGCCGCAGGGCGTAGGCCAGTTCGTGCAGCCGGTAGGCCGGGTTGACATTGACCATGATCGCGCCGATCCGGGCGGTGGCGTACTGCACCAGCACCCACTCCGGGCAGTTGACCGCCCAGATGCCGACCCGGTCGCCCTTGCTCACACCGCAGGCGGCCAGTCCGCGGGCGACCTCGTCGACCGCGCGGCCGAACTCGGCATAGGTCCAGCGGCGGCCGCTGGGCACGTCGACCAGCGCCTCGCGGTCGGGGTGGGCGCGGACGGCCCGGTCGAGGTTGCGTCCGACGGTGTCGCCGAGCAAGGGCGTACTCCCGGTTCCGTGCGCGTACGAGGGCTCGGACGTCACCGGTAGTCCTCCTCGTGGTATTCGGCGCTGCCGCCCCGCAGGGTCGCCTCCCGCAGCTCGATCCGGCGGATCTTTCCCGACACGGTCTTGGGCAGCGGGGCGAACTCCAGCCGCCTGACGCGCTTGTAGGGCGCGAGCACCGAACGGGAGTGCGCGAAGATCGCCTTGGCGGTCTCGCCGTCCGGCTCCCAGCCCTCGGCGAGCACCACATACGCCTTCGGGACGGCGAGCCGCAGGTCGTCGGGGGCGGGCACCACGGCGGCCTCGGCGACCGCCTCGTGCTCCAGCAGCGCGCTCTCCAGCTCGAACGGGCTGATCTTGTAGTCGCTGGACTTGAAGACGTCGTCCGCGCGGCCCACGTAGGTGATGTAGCCGTCGGCGTCGCGGCTGCCGATGTCGCCGGTGCGGTAGTAGCCGCCGCCCATGGCCTCCTCGGTGCGCTCGGGGTCGCCGGAATACCCGGTCATCAGGCCGACCGGGCGGCTGCTCAGGTCGAGGCAGATCTCGCCCTCGTCGGCCGGCACCCCGGTCACCGGGTCGAGCAGCGTCACCGTGTAGCCGGGGGTGGGGCGGCCCATCGAGCCGGCCTTGACCAGCTGGCCGGGGCTGTTGGCGACCTGGACGGCGGTCTCGGTCTGCCCGAAGCCGTCCCTGATCAGCACACCCCACAGCCGCCGCACGTGCTCGATCACCTCGGGGTTGAGCGGCTCGCCGGCCGCGACCGCCTCGCGCGGCGGGGTGGTGAGCGCGCTCAGGTCGGCCTGGATCAGCATCCGCCACACCGTGGGCGGCGCGCAGAAGCTGCTCACCCCGCAGCGGTCCATCTCGGCCATCAGCCGCGCCGGGTCGAACCGCGTGTAGTTGTGCACGAAGACCGTCGCCTCGGCATTCCACGGCGCGAACAGGCTCGACCAGGCGTGCTTGGCCCAACCGGGCGACGAGATGTTCAGATGCACGTCGCCCGGTCGCAGCCCGATCCAGTACATCGTGGCGAGGTGCCCGATCGGATACGACACATGGGTGTGTTCGACCAGCTTGGGCTGCGCCGTGGTGCCGGACGTGAAGTAGAGCATCAGCGGGTCGGACCCGGCCGTCGGGCCGTCCGGGGTGAAGCCGGGCGGTGTCGCGTACGCCTCCTCGTAGGCCAGCCACGGCACCCCGGCGTCGCCGCCGACCGCGATCCGGGTGTAGCCGCCGGGCACCTCGTCGAACTTGGGGGTGTCAGCGCCCCGCACGATCGCGTGCCGCACCTGCCCGCGCTCGACCCGGTCGCGCAGGTCGGCAGGGCCCAGCAGCGGGGTCGCGGGGATGACCACCGCCCGCAGCTTCATCAGCGCGAGCACCGACTCCCACTGCTCGACCTGGTTGCCCAGCATCAGCAGCACCCGGTCGCCGGCCCGCACCCCCCGGGCCCGCAGCCAGGACGCGACCCGGTCGGAGCGGTCGGACATCTCGCGGAAGGAGATCAGCGACTCGGTGCCGTCCTCCTCGACGATCCACAGCGCCGGGCGGTCGTTGCCCGCGGCGATCACGTCGAACCAGTCCAGCGCCCAGTTGAACCGCTCCGGGTCCGGCCAGCGGAAGCCGTCGCGGGCCGCCGTATAGTCCTCGCGGTGCCGCAGCAGGAAGTCCCGGGCGGCCCGGAATGCCCCGGTCGCGTCCGATGCCGCCATGTGTCCTCCTTGTGGATGTCCCCTCGGTAGCATCGTGCGGTAGTGACGTGGGTCTCACTACCCCCGGACGGGGGTGAGGAGGTGGCGCAGTGGACGGCAGCCGTGGCGAGGCCATGGACATGCGGGCCGCCCTGCTGCGGATGCGCAGGTCAGGGCTGCTCCACGTGGCCTTCGGCGGGCTGGTCTCGGGAGCCGGCGCCCGGCAGTTCCGGATCAGCGAGCTGGCGGGGGCCGACACGGACTCGCTCCGCGGGCTCTCGGTGCGCACCGGGAACGGGCTCGGCGGCAAGACCCTGGCCCTCGGCCGGCCCTACGCCGTGACCGACTACGGCTCCTCGCGCGCCATCAGCCACGAATACGACGCCGCCGTCGCCGGGGAGGGGCTGCGCTCGGTGCTCGCCGTGCCGGTCGTGGTGCACCGGCAGGTGCGGGGCGTGCTCTACGGCGCCCTGCGCCAGCCGTACGCCCTCGGCGACCGGCCGCTGGCCGCCGTGATCGACGCGGCACGCGACCTCGAACAGGCGCTGGCCGTGCGGGACGAGGCGCGGCGGCTGCTGGCGTCCTGCCAGGCGCCGGTCGCGGCCGACCCGCGGGCCTGGGAGGAGGTGCGCGAAGCACACGCCGAACTCCGGGCGTTGGCGGTGCGCATTCCCGACACGCGGCTGCGCGAGGAGCTGCTGGCCGCCTGTGCGCGGCTCGCCTCGGCCGCGGCACCCTCTTCCTCCGCCGCCCGCCCCCCTGTTGTCCAGCTCACCCCGCGCGAGCTGGACGTCCTGACCACCGTCGCCTCCGGGGCGACCAACGCGGCGGCCGCCTCGCGGCTCCGGCTGCGGCCGGAGACCGTCAAGTCCTATCTGCGGTCCGCGATGCGCAAGCTGGGTGCCCACACCCGCCTGGAAGCCGTCTCCACCGCCCGCCGCACCGGCCTGCTCCCCTGACGCCGCACGGGAGTCACCCGAGCCGCGCGGGTGACGGCCCGTCGGGAAAAGGACGCGCGGGGAGCGTGGGGGCGGGAGTAGCGTACCGGGGGTGACGATCGATCGGGTGGGCGGCTTCGCCGCGCTGTCGTTGGTGCTGGTGCTGATTCCCGGCCCGAGTGTGCTGTTCGTGCTGGGCCGCGCCCTGGCGCACGGCCGGCGTACGGCCCTCGGCAGCGTCCTGGGCAATGCCATCGGGGCCTACGCCCTGATCGCGCTGGTCGCGCTGGGCCTCGGCGAGGTCGTGTCGCGCTCGGTCGCCCTCTTCGACGCGCTCAAGCTGGCCGGCGCGGCCTACCTGGTCTTCCTCGGCGTGAAGGCCTTCCGCGCCCGCGGCACGCTGTCCGCGGCGCTGCGGGGCGAGGCCGAGGAGGGCTCGGCCGCGCCCCGCAGGGGCGACCTGCGCACCCTGTGGGAGGGCTTCGTCGTCGGGGTGACGAACCCCAAGACGATGGTCTTCTTCGCCGCCGTCCTCCCCCAGTTCGTGAACCGCGACGCCGGCCGAGTCCATGTGCAGATGCTGCTGCTGGGACTGGTGTTCACCGCCATCGCGCTGCTCTGCGACAGCGTCTGGGCGCTGACCGCGTCAGCGGCCCGCGGCTGGTTCGCCCGCTCGCCGCGGCGGCTGGCAGCGGTGGGCGGTACCGGCGGGCTGGCGATGATCGGGCTGGGCGTGGCGGTCGCGGTGACGGGCCGCGCGGACACGTAGTCCCGGGCCCGGCGGGCGGTGTGAGCAGGCGCACACACCGGGAAGCAGCGAAACGTTTGCGTTTCGATAGTGGCGGACGTACGGTCACGGAGTACGAAACGGTTTCGTTCTTCCTGCGGTACAGCCCTACCCCGTCCCACCTCAGGAGTTCCGCCTGATGTCTTCGCAATCAGCGGCCGACGTCCCCGTCGACCGGCTCACGAAAGCCCCGTCCGACGCCGCTCCCGGCGCTCCGACGGAGAAGGCCAACCACCGCTGGTGGGTCCTGGCCGTCATCGCCGTCGCCCAGCTCATGGTGGTGCTCGACGCCACCGTCGTGACCATCGCCCTGCCCTCCGCG